>CAYMUR010000029.1:24229-51459 GCA_964393615.1 uncultured Pirellulaceae bacterium | reverse complement strand
GATTTAGGATCTAGTTCCTTTACCGGAGTGCAGGTTCGAGTCCTGTCGGCCCCACTATTGTGTTATGGTGTTTTCACTGTTTCTCGTTCACGGATTCTAAATCCTGTCATTTGAAATTTCTAATGGGGACATTCTTGGCTATCAGCCGGTTCTCCTAATCGTTCACACGCGGCTGGCAGTTTAGTTGGTCAGGGTGTTTGCCGTTTTCTATCACACGGTGAATCAGACTGTGTTCACGTCCCAGGAGTGCTGATTTCATTTTATGGAGTCCAGGTCGAAACTTATCGAGCCGAATGACCAGCCCCATTGGCCATCCTGGTGTGCTTGTCTATAGGAACGGCATCAGTATCGATCACCAGTTGGACAGCCGGAGCACGGTTACCAGATTCATCAACCAGGGACGCCTGGGGATTTTGTCCGAAACCATAAATAATTCGAGCCGGCAAGGAGATGTTCTTTTCGAAGGACAATGTGGCAAGCGTTTTACCAGTCACAATGCTGATACAGCGATTTGTGCCCTCGGCATGAACAATCACAAAATCTTCGGCCGCTACGTTGTATAACTGCCTGACCTCCGCAAAATGAACCATCACGGTGTTTTTGCTGTTTTGGGCCATGCCAGCGGCGTCGAGGACTGGACCTGGCCAGTCACCCACAGGATTGTTGTGGTGTGCCCGTAAAACGCCGCGGCCGATTTCTCGGCCCAATTCTCGGTATCCCTCATTGTCCAGATGAACAGTATCTTTCAAGGTTCGCCCCAAGGCGGGTACCAGGATGGCATTCGAATCATTCATGACAAATTGTCGCTGTGCTTCTCGGATGATAGTAAAGTCACCAATATCTTCTCTCAGTGCAGGGCCCAATTGAACAATCACGGCCAGCATGTTGAGATTTCCTGCTGCGATGCGAACCCGTGCAACGTGCTCTACCAGTTTTTGGCGATATTGGTCAGAGGTGTCTGTCAGGGTCGCGTTGCTTTCTCCCTGGTACCACAGGAATACGTCTGCCTTCTGACCAGCTGTTTTGATAATCGAAAACAGTCCTTGGTGGCCAGGAGCCCCTGGATACCAAAACTCGATCGGCTTGCCGCCACGGGCAAATCCACACATCCGTACAGGTTGCTGGCTATGGTTGGCAACGGTCATTGCGGCAGCAACCCAGGGGCCAGTTCCTGTCGTACCCATGTGGGGTAATGGGTCTTGGGCAATGACAAAAGTATCGTTTGCAGGATTGAACATTGAAACCAAAAGATTGGGATCAGGACCCGGTAGTTTAGCACGGCCACACGCATTGGATTGGCCAGAAAGAATCCACAGGTCACTAACCCGGTCTTCGGCAAAGAAAGTCAAAGGGCAAAGGCAAAATAATCCAACCAATATAGCGGCTGAAAAAAAATGTCGTTGAATTGTCATTTTAGTTGCACCCCAATTGTCATCGTTAAAAGTTAGTACCGTGTAATAACCGGTCAAAGAAGATAGTTATTTCGGAAACAACTGTGGTGGCATGGACGATTTCTGTCGTATGAACCGGCAACTTCATTTCCTGGGTGAGTGATTGTTGTTTTTACCGGTTATCCAGACGTTGCTTTTTATCTCGACGTTTTCCGCAGAGAACCTATGGACACGGCTCGATAAACACGCTGATATCGCTTCCGATTGGTATCATTCGTTGATGTTTACAAAATCGGTGACAGGTCATCCAGCCGATCCCAGTGAAAGATTCCCGTGTCATGGCCGTCAGAAAAGGTAAACTTGATCGCATAATTACCGACCAGTTCCATCTCTGTAATGCTGATGTCCACGGGGACCGTATCGACGGCGAGGGTCCGAATGCCTGTCATTTCATCCACACAGTGGGCACAGGGACAGGCACAGCGAAGCTGTTGTATGTCGTAGCGCATGGGTGATTGGGTTGGCCAAGTGATCTCCAGGATGTTTTCCTCACGAATTAGCTTAATGTCGATAGGGACGTTTG
Organism: uncultured Pirellulaceae bacterium; assembly: GCA_964393615.1. GTDB lineage: Bacteria > Planctomycetota > Planctomycetia > Pirellulales > Pirellulaceae > CAYMUR01. Next base: position 49,485 of record CAYMUR010000029.1, on the reverse strand, counting down.
GCATGTTGTCTCCCAGCAGGCACAAAAAGAGCAGTTCAACCACAGGATTCCGTACCGTTGTTACCAGAAGAACATACACTTACCGTGCTTTTCACAAATTATACTGTGACGGTCGTCAGATGTCCTGGGCAAAGCGTTTCCTTCTGATATTCTTGCCACGGGAAGAGGTTGTATTTTGCCACCAGCCACACCGTTCTTGTCGCCATGGTGTTTGAATTTTAATGACTGTTTAGTCACCCATTTCTGTGAGGATCGTGTAGCCTAATGCGACGGAGTGAAGACAATCCGTGTGGCCACACACGTCCGGGCATGGCCGTGGGCAATTTGCACTTTGTCCACCAATCCAGTCATCTCGTGTCGTTCTTTACAAAGCATATCGTTTGATCCGGAGAACAATTGCACTAGTAAACGCTAGTATCAAGATGCCAAATCCATAAGGAAGTGAAACGGATCCTGCGCCTCTTCTTTATCTGTAGGAATTTAAGGCGAAATCCCTGAGATTTCAGTAGATTTAGCCGCCAGGTCCCACAGGGCCGCTACATTTGTTGCTTAGGAAAGGGGATTCTGATAGGGTGCAAGGACGATATAGAATATAAGGTCTGTTGCTATGCAGTCCTCTGCGCGAAAAGTTTTTAGATATGTCGAGGTGAAAGAATTCCCATGTTCACCATTTTGGGCCGTTCTCCTGATAGAGCAACCTTTTGCGACCGGGTCACACGACGTAATTTTCTTACCGTGGGAAGTGTCGCATACGGCGGGCTGACCTTGCCCACTTTGCTGCGCGCGGAGACACAGGGTTTGCTGCGCGCGGAGACACAGGGAATTGCAGCGTCGCCTCACAAATCATTGATCCACGTGTTTTTGCCGGGAGGCCCACCGCATCAAGACATGTGGGATCTCAAGCCAGACGCTCCTGCCGAGGTGCGCGGTGAATTTCAGCCGATTGATACGAATGTCACCGGCATCCAGATCGGTGAATTATTTCCCAAGCTGGCGACGATGATGGATCGTTTGGTGATTCTCCGCAGCATTGTGGGTGCACGGGGCCCACACTACGCCACGCAGTGTATGACCGGTCGCACTGGGCCCTCGAGTGGCCCAGGTAGCCATCCCAACATAGGTGCCTGGGTATCACGGATTAAAGGATCAGCTCACCCCAGTGTGCCTTCCAATCTGTCGTTATTTTACCGCACGCGACATGGTCCCTGGGGCAATCCGAGTGGAGCAGGTTTTCTAGGTGACGCCCACGCACCTCATGGTTTGGTGGACTATGTCGATCCCGGAAAGAAAGTGAAACATGCAGACGATGTGAGGCCCAGACCAAAAGACCTTGTGTTGCAAAAAATCTCTCTGGAACAAATGCAAGATCGGCGGCGGTTGCTTCAATCGTTTGATACTTGGCGTCGTGCTATCGTTGATTCACACCAACTCGGCGCGCGAGACGTCTTTACCGACCGCGCCCTAAGTATTTTGACGACAAGCCGCTTGATGGATGCCTTTGACATTTCACGTGAGGACCCCAAAATTGTTGAGCGTTATGGGAGCAGTATCCCGCAACATTTGGCCGATTCGGCACCACGCATGACAACTAATTTCCTGATTGCCAGGCGCTTAATTGAAGCTGGGGCGCGTGTTGTATCGCTGAATTTTGGCCGTTGGGACTGGCACGGGAGTAATTTTGTTCAAGGGCGGCGTGAGATGCCCATGATCGACAATGCCGTTTCGGCATTGTTGACAGATCTGCGTGAGCGCGGTTTGGAGCAGGATGTAACGGTGATTGTGTGGGGTGAGTTTGGCAGGACGCCCAAAATCAATAAGGGTGCCGGTCGTGACCATTGGCCACGAGTCAACAGTGCCTTGTTGGCGGGTGGTGGAATGCGGACCGGGCAAGTCATTGGTAGTACGGATGCTCAGGCCGGCGAAGTGGTGGACCGGCCTGTAACGTTTGGTGAAGTTCATGCCACACTTTACCATTGTCTGGGGATTGATCCACATACTCCCATTCGGGATGCGCAGGGCCGACCGCACTATCCAGTCGATCTGTCGTTGAATCCCATCCCGGAAATCATATAGAACCGGCCATGGTTCTCGGTAGGTAGGTTTTGGAATGATCCCCGGTAGATCATTTTGATACCACTGGTTGGGTCATCCTGGGGCGGGCAGTGAACTTTCGCCCATGAGATATTCGTCGACAGCCCGCGCAGCTCCGCGACCTTCGTTAATGGCCCATACGACAAGTGATTGACCGCGGCGACAGTCACCTGCAGCAAAGACTCCTTGGACGTTGGTAGCAAACTGTCCGTGATCAGCCTGAAATGTTTCCCAGTTACCGCGAGGATTCTGCATCTGCAGTCCCAGCATCTGGCCGACATTTGTCTCGGGACCGAGGAAACCGGTGGCCAACAGTACTAGGTCGGCTGGCCATTCCCGTTCCTTTCCTGGAACTTCACTAAAGGGTGCTTTGTCTCCAGGTTTTGTCCAATCAACTTCCACTGTGCGGACGGCTCGTACATGACCATTTCCGTCATCGACAAATTCTTTTGTCAAAACAGCATAGGCTCGTGGGTCATCACCGAATTTGGCCTCAGTTTCAGCGTGGGAATAATCAACACGATAGATGCGCGGCCAAGTAGGCCAGGGGTTGTCTGCTGCCCGCTGTTGGGGAGGTTGGCTCAGCAATTCAAAATTGGCCATACTACTACACCCATGGCGTAGCGATGTACCAATACAGTCTGCGCCAGTGTCACCACCACCAATCACGATCACATGCTTGTCCTTGGCCGAAGTGTAGGCACCATTCTCTAGGTTAGAATCGAGAAGGCTTTTTGTGTTTCGCGTCAGAAAATCCATGGCGAAATAAATGCCCTTTAGGTTGCGACCCGGACAGCGTCCGACCGGGTCAAAAGGACGTGTTGCCCCGGTTGCCAGCAGCAGGGCATCGTGATCGTCGAGTAACGTTTGCGGGTCAATGAACTGAATTTTACAGCCACGCTCTTGCATGATGGTTGTCATGTGGCCGGGTGAAAAATCTTCGCGCTGTCCCACGTGGGTGCAGTTCACAAAACGGACGCCTTCACTCCGCAAAAGATTAATACGTCGCTCGACCACCTTTTTGTCCAGCTTCATATTGGGTATTCCATACATCAAAAGGCCACCGGGGCGATCGGCTCGTTCAAAAACCGTCACTTCGTGGCCTACGCTGTTAAGCTGTGCTGCCGCTGCCAGTCCAGAAGGTCCAGAGCCGACGATTGCGACTTTCTTACCTGTTCGTGATTTGGGTATTTGTGGCTTGACCCAGCCTTCGGAAAACCCGCGGTCGATAATGGCATTTTCAATATTTTTGATGGTAACGGGCGGATCGACGATTCCCAGCACACAAGCCCCTTCGCACGGAGCAGGACAAGTCCGGCCGGTGAATTCGGGAAAATTGTTGGTTTGGTGCAAGCGGTCAAGCGCATCACGCCACCGACCTTGATATACCAGATCATTCCATTCGGGGATGAGATTGTCGATCGGGCAACCGTTGGAGGACTGGCAAAAAGGAACACCGCAATCCATGCAGCGGGCACCTTGTGTTTTCAACTGTGATTCGACCGGTTCGGTAAATATTTCACCAAAATCATACACTCGCTCGAGCGGATCCCGATAAGGAACCACTTCCCGTTCGAATTCTTGAAACCCGGTTGGCTTTCCCATGCAATCTCCCCAATAAGGCGATCCTTAATGTTCGCCGATATTACTCGTCGCCTCGTCTTGCGTGTGGACCAGTGTGTTGTTGCAGGTCACGTTTGACAAGTGTCATATGATGTTGTGCCGCTGGCAGTAATCGTGCTGGTGCTACTTGGCTCCTGGCAACGACGGTTAGCCCACGGCAAGTTCCTTTTTCATTTCTGCTAGTATGCGTTTGTAATCGGTAGGCATCACTTTTACGAATTGCGGTAGCACGTTGTCCCATTGTTCCAGGATCTTTTGTGCGACGGCGGAAGAAGTAAATTCGGCATGGTGGACGATCATGTCATGCAACTCGGCGATATCATCGTCGTCTTGCAAGTCTTCTAATTCGACCATGCCAAGATTACAGTGCAGGCGAAAATGGTCGCGATTGGGTGCCCAGACGTACGCGATGCCACCACTCATGCCGGCGGCAAAGTTGCGTCCGGTAGGTCCGAGTATCACGACACGCCCCCCGGTCATATATTCACAGCCATGGTCTCCAACTCCTTCGATGACAGTACGGACCCCGGAGTTGCGGACGCAAAATCGTTCCGCGGCACAACCTCGAAAATAAGCTTCACCGGCAGTAGCCCCGTACAGGCAAACATTACCGACAATGATATTTTCTTCTGCGGCAAATGTACTTTGCCGCGGTGGGTAGACGATCAAACGACCTCCTGAAAGTCCTTTACCAACGTAATCGTTGGCGTCTCCTTCGAGTTCCAATGTAACACCACGGGCCAGAAATCCGCCAAAACTTTGTCCTGCCGATCCATTCAATTTCACATGAATGGTGCCATCAGGTAGACACTGTTCTCCCCAGCGCTTGGCTAGGTGGTGACTTAAAATGGTACCAACCGTCCGGTTTGTGTTAACAATCGGTAATTCAATGCGGACGGATTCGCCCTGTTCGATTGCTGGCTTGGCAAGTTCGAGTAACTGGTTGTCCAGCGCCTTTTCAAGACCGTGCTGCTGTTTCTTTCGGCAGTAGACTTCCACATTTTCATGTGGCTTGACCGCTTCTGTCAGAATGGGACTTAAATCGATACCGTCTGCCTTCCAGTGTTGAATCGCATCATCGGCTACCAGAAAGTCAACGTGTCCGATTAAGTCATTAATGGTCCGCACACCCAGTCTCGCCATGATGCGACGAGCTTCCTCAGCGACCATGAACAAGTAATTGATCGCATGTTCGGGTTGACCAGTAAATTGTTTGCGTAGTTCAGGATCTTGAGTGGCGATACCAACGGGACAAGTGTTCAAATGGCATTTGCGCATCATGATGCAACCCAACGTGATCAAGGGCGCGGTGGAGAAACCCATTTCTTCGGCACCAAGAATGGCGGCAATCACAACGTCACGGCCTGTTTTGATCTGGCCATCGGTTTGCAGTACAACCCGAGAGCGAAGGTCGTTAAGGACGAGTGTTTGATGTGTTTCAGCGATGCCCAGCTCCCACGGTAGGCCCGCGTGTTTGATGCTGGTGAGCGGTGATGCGCCTGTACCACCACTATCCCCGGAAATGAGAATATGGTCTGCAAAACCCTTGGCGACTCCAGCGGCAACGGTGCCCACACCAACTTCGGATACCAGTTTCACACTGACACGAGCGGTAGGATTGGCATTTTTCAAATCGTGGATCAGCTGCTTGAGATCTTCGATCGAATAAATATCGTGGTGTGGTGGTGGACTGATCAGTCCTACACCCGGTGTGGAATACCGAATGCGGGCGATATTATTGTCAACTTTGCGACCGGGTAACTCTCCTCCTTCACCCGGTTTGGCTCCTTGTGAAATTTTGATTTGTAGTTCGTCTGCGTTGGTTAGATACCAGATTGTCACTCCAAAACGGCCGGAGGCAACTTGTTTGATTGCAGAGCGTTTGGAATCACCATTGGTCAGCGGCTGAAATCGGCTGGGATCCTCTCCGCCTTCGCCGGTGTTACTTTTACCGCCCAATCGGTTCATGGCAATTGCCAGTGTTTCGTGAGCTTCCGCGGAGATAGAACCGAAACTCATGGCACCCGTACAAAAACGCTTCACAATCTCCTGAGCGGGTTCGACTTCTTCGAGTGGAATTTGTTCGCTTTCCGGTAACGAACGGATTTTTAACAGTCCGCGTAAGGCACACCGTGTACGGGCATCTTCGTTGGCATATTTGGCGAATCGCCAATAAGCGTCCTGGTCATTATTGCGGGCGGCCAGTTGGATGTCGGCAATCGACAGAGGGTCCCACATGTGACGTTCACCCTCGGCTCGCCAGTGGAATTCACCAGGGTTTGGCAGGAGTGTTTGTCCTTGCGGATGCTGAGACGGATAACCGATGGCATGACGGCGCAGCAGTTCCTCGGCGAGCACGTCAAAGTCGACTCCTTGTAGCCGACTGGATGTCCCTGTAAAGCAACGGTCCATGACCATGTCGCGCAATCCGACGGCTTCAAAAATTTGGGCTCCTTTGTAGGATTGCAGTGTGGAAATGCCCATTTTAGCCATTACTTTGAGCATGCCTTTGGCGACCGCTTTGCGATAGTTTGCGACAATGGCTTGATCTTTATCGTTCGAATCGCTGAGTAGGCCATCGTGTCGAGCCTGCCAAATAGATTCAAACGCCAGGTAGGGATTGATCGCGTCTGCGCCAAATCCGATCAGTAAGCAGTGATGATGAACTTCACGTGCTTCGCCCGTTTCGAGGACGATACCAATTCGCGTTCGCTTAGTGAGTCGCACCAGGTGTTGGTGTAGTGCACCGCACGCCAACAGAGCGCTCACGGGAACACGATCCACAGATATATTTCGATCTGACAAGACGACAAGGCTATCGCCGTCAGCGATGGCCTGTTCGGCTTCCTGACAGATACGATCCAGTGCTTGTACCAGTCCGGCCTTTCCTTCAGACCTCGGCCATGTGATGTCGATCGTTCTTGATCGCCAACCGCGATGATCGATATGTTCTAATGCCGTCAGTTCCTCGTTCGTGAGAATTGGATGGGGAATCAACAACCGATGGGCGTGTTGCTCAGTTGTCTCCAGTAGATTTCCTTCGGGGCCGATGTAGCACTCCAGTGACATGATGACTTCTTCACGGATCGAATCGATAGCAGGATTGGTTACCTGGGCAAAAAGTTGCTTGAAATAATCGTAGAGCATGCGCGGCTGGTCCGACAAACAAGCGAGTGCGGAGTCATTGCCCATCGATCCCACCGGGTCGCGGAGATCTTCGACCATCGGGAGTAACAAGAACTGCATCGTTTCGACCGTATAACCGAAAGCTGCCATTCGTGGCAGGAGCGTATCCTGGTTCAAGCCGTGTGATTCATGTTCCGTCTGCAAATCTGACAAGAGAATGCGTTGATTTTTCAACCACTCTCCGTAAGGTCGGCGAGCGGCCCAATCGGATTTCAATTCATCATCGGGGATTAACAGGCCCTGTTCACAATCGATCAAAAAAAGACGCCCAGGCTGAAGACGCCCCTTGTGTTTGACATTAGCGGGATCGACAGGTAAAACACCGACTTCCGATGCCATGATGACGCGATCATCATGTGTCAAGTAATAACGACTGGGGCGAAGTCCATTACGATCAAGCACGGCACCGATATAATGACCGTCCGTAAATGCAATCGAGGCTGGTCCGTCCCAAGGTTCCTGGAAACAGGAGTCATATTCATAAAAAGCCCGCTTGTCATCCGACATGGTTTCATGATTTTGCCAAGCCTCAGGAATCATCATCATGACAGCTTCCTGAAGGGTACGACCTGTCATTAACAGGAATTCGAGCACGTTATCAAAGGTCCCCGAATCTGAACAGTCTGGCTCGACCACGGGAAACAACTTTCGTAGCTCGTCTCCGAATAACTCGCTGTGCATAACACCTTCACGGGCACGCATCCAATTGATGTTGCCGCGCAGCGTGTTGATTTCGCCATTATGGCTCATGAAACGATTTGGTTGAGCGCGGTCCCAGGATGGAAACGTGTTGGTACTAAAACGAGAGTGAACCATTGCCAGGTGCGTGGTATAGTCCGGGTCGGACAAGTCTGGAAAATATGGCAATAATTGATAGGATGCGAGCATGCCTTTGTAAATCATGACCTTCGAGGACAGGCTACAGATATAAAACATCTTGGCTTGTTCCAGGTCAGCATGGCTGCGCAATCGATGGCTTGATTGTTTGCGAATGATGTACAATTGACGTTCAAATTCCTCGGCAGTCAGACCGTCTTTGGCAGCGATGAAGATTTGCTCTATGTGTGGTTCGCTCTGGCGAGCTGTCTCGCCAATGTCCGCTGCATTTGGATCTACGGGTACTTTGCGCCAGCCGATCAATGTTTGGCCTTGTTGGCTCACGATTTGTTCGACGGTGTTTCGACACTGTTCGCGCTCTGCTTCCATGGTGGGAAAAAAAACTACACCCGCGGCAAACGTGCCAGGTTTTCCCAGTTCAATTTGCCAGTTCTGTTTTGCTGTCTTGCGCAGAAAATCGTAAGGCAACGCCGTCAGAATCCCTGCTCCGTCTCCTGTATTGGGTTCACATCCACACGCGCCACGGTGATCCATACTTTGTAAAACGTGGTCCGCATCCAGTACCATCTGGTGACTGCGTTCTCCGTGGATGTGAGCCACAAACCCAACGCCACAACTATCGTGTTCGTTGGCCGGGTCATACAGGCCTTGCTTTTCAGGAAAACTCCATCGTTTACGCATGTCCATCTCCGTTACTCGCTGAAATTTCCGAGGACGTGTGGCGTCCGTTGGAATGACCATTGCTGGGCGTATTGCCCGGTGGTTCTGATTCCAAGTCGCCTGCCTTGGACTGTAAGAGTTGAATCAATCGTCGCGCAGTGGTACCAAGCGTTCGTCCACGCCGATGGATGATTCCCAGCGGACGAACCAGGCCAGGGTCTGACAGTGGTATGGTTACCAATGTTCCATTGGTAATTTCGCTACGTACTGTTAGCTCGGGTAGTAAGCTTACACCTGCGTTGATTTCAACAGCGCGTTTGATGGTTTCGATATTGTCAAATTCCATCGCAATTTGCACTTCACTGCCACAGGCTGCGAGCGCCTTGTCGATCTCGCGCCGAATGCGCAAATCGGGCTCAAATGCGACCATGTTGCATCCATTAAGCTGCTCTAATTTGATACAATCCGCTGTTGCCAACGAATGATCCGGGGCGCAGGCCAGTACCATTACCTCTTCTCGCCAAGGTACCACTTCGATGGACCGGGATGATTTCGCATAACTAACCAATCCCAGGTCTACCTGATCATTTTCCACCATTTCATAGACTCGTTGAGGATGGCGGTATTCCACGTTGATGTTTGCTTTGGGATGCGAGATCAGGAATTCTTCGACATAGCGGTTGATGTGACTGAATCCAACGGAGTAGATGGATGCGATTCGTGCTCGTCCTGCGACTTCCTTGTGTAGCATACGCACTTCGTCTTCCAAGGCGTAAAACCGTTGTACAAGCTTGCGGCAGCCGTCGTAGTACATTGCGCCAGCAGGAGTCAGTACGAGTGGTCGTTTGGAGCGGTCAAAAAGCTTCATGCCCAAATAGTCCTCGAGTTGGTGCACGACCTGACTGGCTCCTGATTGGGAGATGCCATTTTCATCCGCCGCCCTGGAAAAATTTTGCCGAGCGACCACATCACAAAATATTTTGAGTGACTTGAGGTGCATACAAACACGTCCCAGTGCGAAAGCGCGATATGACAAATTCGAATGTCAAGACAAGATAAGATTAAAAGGAAGCATATCAAGCTAACCGGCAGACAGTTGTCCGTCAAGCGGCGGCAGGGGGAGAACCATCCTCTATTTGATTGCTGATCTGCGACTAGAGAATGTCCATAAAGTCAATGTCAGTTGTGACTTATCGTTCAGATCGGTTATCCCAAGCGGGGTAGGAGGGAGCTTCTGAACATGGTCCATAGCACAGCACATCTTGGCGAGCACGCCCCATCGGACTCCATCTTGTGGCGGGCATCAGATTTTGACTTGATTACCTCGACGAAGACAGAATGTTGTTGGAATCACTCGACCTTGGTGGGTGCATAGAGGTGGTCCCGTTTGCGTAGAACTGTCGCCGAGACGATTTTGTCAGGCGGGGCTTGTGGGGTATACGACTGAGGATTCACCCGGTTGATCGCTGCCAGCACATGCCAGCCAGCGATGACTCGTCCGAAAACCGTATGTTGGCCATTGAGGTGTGAAGTGGGTATGAATGTCAGGAAGAACTGCGATCCACCCGTGTTGCGTCCTGCATGCGCCATGCTCAATGACCCACGAAAATGTTTACGGGACTCTTTTTTTTCACATTCACAGTAGATGTTATATCCTGGTCCCCCTTGGCCGGTTCCGTCGGGACAACCGCCTTGCGCCATAAAGCCTGGCAGTACACGGTGAAAAATCAAACCGTCGTAAAAACCATTTTCGACGAGACTAACGAAGTTACCAACAGCTTGTGGTGCCTCGTTTTCGAACAATTCGATCGTTATTTCGCCTTTGGAGGTTAATACCTTGACGCGAGGCAGATCATCTGCAGCGGCTTCTGCTTCCCGTGTCTTTAATTCATATTCCCAGAAATTCTTGTAATCTTGTAGAGTGGCTGCGAAACCTTGGCCTTGGTCTTTTAGAGTACCGTTTTGCTGAGCCTGGTTGAAATTGATTTCGGCTTGATCAAAATTATTGGTACAAAATGCGGCGATTCCTGCCAAGTTGTGGAGTCCTTGTTCGTCACATTGGTTATCGACCAATAGCTGAGCCAGTTCCACCGCTGGCTCGTAGTTGTCCCGTTTCACATCATTTTCTACCATGCTGAAAAGTAAACGGGTGATAGTGCGATCCTTGTTGGGAGCGTTGGAATAAGCAGTCACTGCCGAGTAACGAAGCTCTGGGAGTAAGGTGTTGGCTTCCGTTACCAATTCGCGATGTTTCTGGGCAATCGTGGTGAGAACTTCTTCTTTTTCGGCGGTGTCGTATTCCTTGCGCACATCTCGCAGTCTTCCCAGTAGCATTTTCCATTGTTTGAATACTTCGGTAAATGGTCGTGTTTCATTGGTGGATGGAGGCGTAGCCTTCGTATCACTTTCCTGGGCCTGACATGCCGAATTTGTGACAAGTACGAGGCAGAATGTGAGAGTCGCGGTGAGGATCGAATAGCGAGTCATTTTGACGGTTCCTTTCGGTTCGGTTACTTTAGAATCCAGTAGATGATAATCTGAAGGTTTTGACAACTCCAGGATGGCAAAATTGTATGGGACGCCTGTCGGCGGAAACCATTTTTTTGTGGAGCTGAATTGGATCGTTGACGAATTGTGTTGCACGACACCAGTGATGGGCATCAAAAATCCCTTGGGGTTGGTGTGAGGTGAGATAATGGCAAATAAACGACGAATAAAAAAAGCAACGGGCCGTGAGCCTGGACGTCGCAACATGACGCATGATCTCCGGATTGTGGGTGGCAAATTTCGGGGTCGAAAACTTTTCAGCACCGACGATGCGGGGGTGCGCCCGATGAAAAATCGGGTTCGGGAAGCCGTGTTTAACCTGATTGGGCCGACGGTATCTGGTAAACATGTTTTGGATTTGTTTGCCGGCACGGGGGCTTTGGCTCTCGAGGCACTGAGTCGCGGTGCAGCACAGGCCACCATGATCGAGCGACATTTTCCTACGGCACAAGTCATACGTCGCAACGTCAATACGCTGGCTGTGGAGGAACGTGTCGAGATCGTGACAGCTGACGCTTTTTATTGGGTCCAACACAAGATGGTGTCAGGTGATCTCCCTTGGCTGGTGCTTTGTTCACCACCGTATCGACTGTTCGTAGAGCAGCTTGATGACTTGCAGAAGCTGATTTCCAAAGTGCTTGAACGAGCTCACTCGGGAAGTATCATCGTGGTGGAATCGGACGACCGTTTCGACGTGAGCCAGTTGCCGGAACACGAGCAATGGGACGTGCGGTCTTATCCTCCAGCCATTGTGAGCCTCAGGCGATTGTAGCGTCGTGACTGCATGAATTAAATCATCCTATTGGTGGAAACTATTGTCGTTTGAGACGCTAACCGTACTCGAACAAGATGACCGGACTTGACAGGCGAGAACTGAAAAACTAACTTAAAAAGTGTAATTTGTGCGGGTGCAGCAAGAAATCTTTATGATGCCATCCAGGCCTGCTTTGATCTGTTCAACACGCATGCTGGTTTGTTGTGTCCGACAGTAATCGCGGCCGTTATATTGGACATGTACATACATATTCCCATTCGCACGGAGATGTGGCCGTAAGGGTTTCGCCAGATGATTGGACTCAACAGCCCTGAGGCCAGAATTGGTTTCAGGGTTTTTTATTGTTGGTTGTACTTGGTTACCCCGACGCGAGACACTTTCAATACCTATTCCATTGTCTCTGGTTACCCTGAAAAATCTGCCTTGCAATCAGGTCGTTCCGTCATGTGTGATATGAGCCATGGCGGGTTGATCGCAGTCTAGTTTCATCGCTATGCAACCAATCCAAATCTACGACACGACACTGAGAGATGGTACGCAGGCGGAAGGCATCAGTTTGTCACTGCAGGATAAACTGCTGATCACGTGTCGTCTTGACGAATTGGGATTTGATTATATCGAAGGCGGATATCCGCTTTCGAATGAAAAAGATGTTGAGTATTTCCGTCAGGTTCGCCAGATGAATTTAAAGCATGCCAAAGTGTGTGCTTTTGGGATGACGCGTCGCAAAGGAATGCAAGCGTCAGCTGATCCTGGCATGCAGGCCCTGATCGATTCTGAAGCACCAGTCATCACTTTGGTAGGCAAAGCGTGGGACTTTCATGCCACGGATGTTCTGCGCGTATCACTGGATGAAAACATTGAGATGATAGCCGACAGTGTTCGCTTTCTAAGTGGCAGTTCTCGCGAAGTTGTCTATGACGCAGAGCATTTTTTCGATGGCTGGAAGGCCAATGCTGAATATGCAGCCAGGACAGTCTGCGCTGCTGCCGAAGCTGGCGCTCAATTGATTGTTTTGTGCGACACCAATGGAGGCAGTCTGACGGAGGAGATCACAGATATTCTTCGGGAGGCCCAGAAGGTTTTGGCTTCGTACCAAGTGTCCTTGGGAATTCATTGTCACAATGACTGTGACCTTGCTGTCGCTAATTCGTTGGCTGGAATTGATGCAGGAGCCATACACGTGCAAGGTACGATCAACGGGTTTGGCGAACGCTGTGGGAATGCCGATTTGATCTCGGTAATATCTAATTTGGCCTTAAAAAAAAGTAATTACAATGTGCTCGGTGGACGGGGTACGGAACGTTTGACGGAACTTTCTCGTTTTGTCTATGAAGTGGCTAATCTGCACTTGCGAAACAACCAGCCGTTTGTCGGGCAAAGTGCCTTTGCGCACAAGGGCGGCATGCACGCCCACGCCATTGCGCGGGCGGCTCGAACCTATGAACATATTGATCCTGGCCTGGTCGGAAACGAGCGACGCATTCTGGTGAGTGAACTTTCGGGTCGTTCCAACATTGTAGCCCTGACGACCAAGTACAATATCCAACATGATCAGAAGCTAATGGATGCGGTCTTGTCACGTGTGGTCGAACTGGAAAACTGGGGTTATCAGTTTGAAGCTGCAGAAGCATCGTTTGATTTGCTGGTGAAACGATGTGCTGGCACCTTCGTTCCTCATTTCAAGCGTATTAAGTATCATGTCGTAGTAGAGAACGCGGAAAATGGTGAGAAACATTTGGTGACCGAAGCCACCGTTAAATTAAGTGTCGCAGAGTCGGTATGTCATGAAGTGGCGGAGGGGGATGGACCTGTCGATGCACTGGACGCAGCGATGCGCAAATCACTTAATGACTTTTACCCGAACCTGGCAACAATGCGATTGGTTGATTATAAGGTCCGTGTCGTGAACTCCGAAGCTGGTACTGCCGCCCGAATTCGCGTCATGATCGAAAGTGCTGATGACAATGATGTGTGGGGTACGATTGGTGTGAGTGAAAATATTATCGAGGCCAGTTGGTTGGCCCTGGTCGACGCCATTGAGTTCAAATTGTATAAGGACGATTCGGCCGCAGCGAACGTGGGCCAAAATCGTTGACTCATTCGCCTTGTCCTTGCGATGGAAACCCTATGAACGACGACCAGCTCAGCCCTTCTATTCCCAGCCATTTTGACCATGCCGAAGCCCAGGGAAGAATTTACGAGACCTGGGAACGGAATGGCCAGTTTCATAGCCGGCCCAATGGTGATTGCCCGCCCTTCACCATTGTTATTCCGCCTCCGAATGTAACAGGGGCATTGCATCTGGGGCATGCGCTTAACAACTCGCTGCAAGACATTGTCATTCGTTTTCGACGTATGCAAGGCTTCAACGCGCTTTGGATGCCGGGTACCGACCATGCAGGTATTGCGACACAGGCTGTCGTTGAACGACGGTTGTTGGAAGAGGAACAGAAAACACGGCACGATCTTGGTCGGGATCGGCTGGTGCAACGTATCTGGCAATGGAAGGACCAGTACGAGAAGCGGATTGTTGGCCAGCTAAAACAGTTGGGATGCAGTTGTGATTGGGAACGCATCCGATTTACGTTGGATGAGGTATGTGCCAAGGCAGTTCGCCGCACTTTTTTTGATCTGTTTCGCAAAAAGCTGATCTATCGCGGCAAGCGGCTGGTGAATTGGGATACTTTTTTGCAGACAGCTGTCAGTGACGACGAAGTATTTCATGAAACTACCCAGGGTCATTTCTGGCACGTACATTATCCAGTGGTAGATCCAAAATCAGGTGAGCCTCAGCAAGTCACGATTGCCACCACGCGTCCAGAAACGATGCTTGGAGACACGGCTGTGGCGGTGCACCCTGACCCGGCTCGGGCGCTGGACAAAATCGAATCTGATCTGGAACAGAAATTGCGTTCGGCAGCGTCGAAGGACCGGGAGACGCTTTCGGCCCAAATCGACGACATTCGAGCGAGGCGCGAGTTGATGTTGCCGCAGTTGGAACTATTGCGCGATATGGCACTTGACGGCCGCCGTGTTCTTTTGCCGTTACTAGAACGGGAAATTCCACTAGTTGCCGATGTCTGGGCAAAACCGGAACTGGGAAGTGGCTGTGTAAAGATCACTCCGGCGCACGATCCGAACGACTACGAGGTGGCGCAGCGTTGCAGTTTGCCAATGATCAATATTTTACATACCGATGGGACGATGAACGATAATGCTGGCACTTATGCCGGGTTAAGTATCGCTGACGCCCGTGAAAAAGTTGTCGCTGACTTGCAGCGCCAGGACCTGATGGGTGAAATCGAAGATCGCGAAATCGACTTGGCCCACTCGGATCGAAGCAAAACTACCATCGAGCCATACTTGGCTGACCAATGGTTTGTCCGTATGGAAGACTTGGCCCAATCGGCCATGGATGCTGTCAGCGATGGGCGGGTCAAGATTATTCCTAAGCGCTACGCCAAAGGCTATCTCGACTGGTTGGGTGAGAAACGTGATTGGCCGGTGAGTCGACAGTTGTGGTGGGGACACCAGATTCCGATCTGGTCGCAGACCTGTTCAGACCAGGTGACCTGCAAAAAATTGATGGAGACGCTAGAAAATAATAGTGAATTTGCAGACGGTACATTGTGCTACCAGATAGATGAAGGTGACGAATCGGGAGACCAGCGGACGATCCATGTCAGTATTGCTGACGAAGATTCAGCGTTAGAACGTCTGTTGGAAGAACAAGGATACCACCGTGAGCAGGATGTGCTCGATACTTGGTTCAGTTCTGCGCTGTGGCCCCATTCGACATTAGGATGGCCAGATCAGACGCCAGAATTGGCATACTATTATCCAACGAGTGTTTTGATCACCAGCCGTGATATCATCACGCTTTGGGTAGCACGGATGGTTCTGACCGGTTTGAACAACATGGGAGATGTTCCGTTCCGAGAAGTCTTTATCCATCCTAAAATTCTCGATGGTTATGGTGAAACAATGTCCAAGTCCAAGGGGAACGGTGTGGACCCATTGGACGTTATTGAAAAATTTGGTGCCGATGCGTTGCGATTTGGATTGGCATATCTGACCACGGAGACGCAGGATGTTCGCATGCCAGTCCAGTTTGAATGTCCCCATTGTGAGGTGCTTCTCGATCAGACTCGTGAGAATCGAGAATTACCTCGAATAGGTTGTACGAAATGTGGAAAAGAGTTTTCCACACAGTGGGCCAGTACGCCCCAGGATCAGGAACTACTTCGCGGTGCTGTAGTCAGTGAGCGATTTGAGTTGTCGCGCAATTTTTGTAACAAACTATGGAACGCCTCGCGGTTTGCACTCATGAAATTGCCTGGTTACACGGTGGGACCTGTGGAAGAGCAGGGCCTGATGATCGAAGACCGCTGGATTTTAAGTAGGTTGGCGACCGTTACCGAACAAGCCACTGCTGCTTTGGAGGAATACCGTTATTCGGAAGCAGCTCGCACACTGTACGATTTTGCTTGGGATGAGTTTTGCAGTTTCTATATTGAGATGGTGAAGGGCCGCTTGGCAGAAGAAACTGACCCTGTGACGCGTGCCACGGCGCAACGAGTTTTGGCGCATACCCTGGACACATTGATGCGATTGTTGCATCCGATGATTCCGTTTATCACCGAAGAGATCTGGCAATTGTTGGGACAGGCAGCATCCCAGCGAGGTTTGCCTCAACCCTCCCTCGCGGAGGATAGTATTATGTCAGCCAGTTGGCCGACAGTACATCGAGAACATGTGGATACGGCAAGTGAAATACAGTTTGCTGTTTTTCAAAAAGTGCTGGGCGCGCTCCGAGAAATACGCAGCCGGCAAAACATTGCTCCACGCAAGCCCATTCAATTTTCGGTACGCTGTGACCAGAAGACTGCTGACCTGTTGAATCGTCTGACGGCGTACTTTGATTCGATGGCCTGTGCTCAACCATCTGCATGGGGACCCGATATCCATCCTCCGGATATTGGTGCTCATGTGAAAGTTGGTGAGATGGATGTGTATGTTGATTTAGCCGGCTTGATTGACATCGAAGCGGAGCAAAAACGACTGGAAAAGGAATTGGACAAGACGGTCAAACTAGTCAATAGTAAAAAAAAGAAACTGGGCAATGCCAATTTTGTGGAGCGGGCGCCAGGAGATGTTGTCGAGCGGGAACGTGCGACTCTGGTTCAACTGGAAGAACAGGTTGCGTTATTGCGAACGAATCTGGCAGACCTTGGCGCCAAAAATCCCTAGACTGACTGAAGGGTGTTATAGCAGGCTCCAGGCAGTCGCTGGTTGTGTCGTTCTAACGGTGGGATCCTTGGGGCGATTGTTGGGCGATTGTTGGGCGATTGTTGGGCGATTGCCCTTCCATTGCAGGTATGAATCCACTGGAATTTGTCGGGAGATTGCTTTGAGAACGTGGCCTGGAAGAATTTTGATGTTTTGCCCGAATGGCTTTGTTGCCGCTAGCCGTCTTTTTACATTAACCTTTATAATGGATTCAATCAACGAAACACTTCGTCATGCATGGTGTCTGAATACCGATCAGGATGCCGTCATTTTAAAACACCCGAGCGCATCTTATCTGATTGTCACGGAAAGGTAAAACATGCCGGTACAGATGACACTATCGCGCATTATTATCAGCGAGATTAACGATCAGCAGGTAATTTATCTACAGGAAGTCGATGGTGATCGCACTTTTCCGATTCTTATTGGGATTTTTGAGGCTACCAGTATCGACCGTCGCGTGAAAGATTTTCAATCTCCGCGGCCATTGACACATGATCTATTGGTGAACACCGTCGAACAGCTAGGTGCGGAATTAGACAGTGTTATCATTAGCGAACTGCGTGAGCACACCTATTATGCCAAGTTGCGAGTCCGCCACGATGGTGAATTGACTGAAATTGACTCACGTCCATCGGATGCCATAGCGGTGGCTGTGACCTGTGATCCTCCCTTGCCAATTTATGTGTCCGAAGATGTGCTGGACGATGTATGGAAAAGAGGTCAAGCAAAAAGAATTGAACTTGTGGTTTGGCACCGGTTGTGGAGTGTCCATGCCAAGGATCAGGCTGTGGACAATAGGCTGTGAACAATGAGGTGTCGCAGAAACGACGAGATGTTTTGGCCGTGCGGTGAATCGAGAGGTTTGCAATGACTGTTGCCTGGGTACTATTGAGTGTATTGGTAATCGGCCAGGTAGAACAGGATGACAACTCTGAATTCGCAGGTCAGGTCCGGAGGCTTGTCCGTCAGCTGGATGATGACGATTTGTCACGAAGGGATGCAGCTCGAAACGACTTGATTACTTTGGGCCTGGATGCGCTGCCATTTCTTCCAAGGGCCGATGACCCTATGCCGGCGGAAGTCAAGGTTCGCCTTGGTCAAATCCGTCGCGCTCTAGAACGAATAGCTACCGAGCGAGTCATCGAGCCAACTCGCGTTACCTTGCGTGGAGAGATGAAACTGTCTGCAGCCCTGGCAGCGTTAGAGGAACAGACTTCCAATAAGGTTGTTGATTATCGTGATCGTTTTGGAGGGGATGTTACCGATCCAACCATTACTGTTGATCTGAACAATGTCGTTTATTGGCATGCGTTAGACGCGGTGTTGGATCTTGCCGGATTGGCCGTATACAGTTTTGCTGGTGAGCCACATGCCGTGGTGGTGGTGTCACGTGACGAAGGCCAGCGGCTCGCATTAGGCCGAGCGGCATACAGCGGAATTTTTCGTATCGATGCCACACAGGTTCGTACGATTCGTGATCTACGTAACCTGAGAAATCAGGGTTTGCAACTGTCGATAGAAATACTTTGGGAGCCGCGTGTGTTGCCGATTGCCATCCATCAACCGCTGAAAACGATCCTTGCGGAGGATACAAGGGGCAACCCACTTAGCCTGACTCGGCAGGAAGGGTCGCTGGATATTCCAATCCACCAAGGATTATCGGCTGTCGATATGGACATTCCCTTTGTTTTGCCTGAGCGCCACGTGACGAAAATCGCCTCGCTACGTGGTGAGCTTAGTGCTTTATTACCAGGTCGTGTTGAGACATTCATCTTTGATGAAATAGAAACGGAACGTAACGTAGAACGTACCAGTGCAGGTGCGACGATTCTTTTCAGACAAATGCGCAAAAATGGTGCCACTTACGAAGTCAAAATGCTGGCGACATTTGAAAGGTCAGCAGATGTCATGGAGTCACACTATCGTTGGGTTGTCAATAACGAGGCATACTTGCTGACGCCGCATGATGGAAAGATTGAACATGCCGGTTATGAAATCTGGCGACGCGAGGTCAACGCGGTTGGATTAGCATATCAGTTTGTCCTGGACGAAAGCCCTGCCGATTACCGTTTTGTCTATGTGACACCTGTTGGCATGCTACGGGTGCCGGTCAAATATGAGTTGCGAAATATGGAGCTGCCGTAGTGGCCGGTCACCGATTGGAATGTTGATCAAACCTTGTCACGTGACAAATGCGCCATCTTGTTGGCTTATGTAATCTGGGTGTGAACGTAAATAATAAGAACGGGCTGCAGGTAACAGATGCCAGTCGACCAATCCTACGACGAGACGACGGTCTTGTCGGACGCTACTTGTCGGAAAACGTTTCGGCGACGTCTCAGTCGTTGGTTTGCCAGAAATGCTCGGGATTTACCCTGGCGGCGAACGAGTGATCCGTATGCAATCTGGGTAAGTGAAATGATGTTGCAACAAACCCAGGTTGTCACGGTAGAAGCTTACTACCACAGGTTTTTGCAGCGATTTCCGGATGTTGTTGCGTTGGCTTCTGCCTCCGAAGAGGAGGTGTTACGGTTGTGGGAAGGTCTTGGATATTACCGTCGCGCAAGGGCTCTGCACCGCGCCGCGGGGCAGATCGTGAATGAATGCGATGGGATATTCCCAGAAGACATGAACCAGCTGTTGCGTTTGCCAGGCATCGGCCGTTACACGGCAGGAGCGGTTCTGTCGATTGCTTTTGACCAACGACAGCCAATTCTGGAAGCCAATACCATTCGATTGTTTTGTCGATTGTTAGGCTATCGCGGCAATCCAGCCGATCGTCATGGGCAACGGCTATTATGGGAGTTTGCAGAAAAGATTCTACCGCGGCGCCGAGTGGGGTTGTTCAATCAGGCCTTGATGGAAGTAGGCAGCCTGGTCTGCCTGCCGCGCGAACCGGCTTGTGACGTTTGTCCGGTCCGACTGCACTGTGCGGCGAGGACACGGAATTTACAAGCGACGATACCGAAGACTACGAAGAAAGTCTTGTACGAGGATCGACAAGAAGCAGCTGTGGTGGTGTGGCGTCGTGGAAAAGTACTCTTGCGGCGTTGTGGACCGGACGAACGTTGGGCAGGTCTTTGGGATTTTCCGCGCTTTGAAATGATCGCCAATCATGTCGTAGACCAGCAAAGCGAAATCTGTCGAAAGATTCGAGAATTAACTGGGATCGATATACAGCCCGCCATCCATGTGAAGACGATCAAGCACGGAGTCACGCGTTATCGTATTACGCTGGAGTGTTACACGACCTCCTGTGCAAAATCAGTGGACGGCCGTCGGCGAGATGGACAGAAATGGATTACCTGGTCGGATTTGGACAGCTATCCGTTAAGCGTGACGGGCCGGAAAATCAGCCGTCTCGACCAGATTCTCTTGCAGGTTTAAACAATTGCCAACGAGTTGTCGCAACCGCTGCAAAAAAGCAGCTGGAAAAGCTTGGCGCAGCTATGTCTACTGATTTTGGTGTGAGAAAATAGGAAGACTAAGTCGGGCATTTTGTTGACACGGAACACGGCAGCCAATAGCAGGTTGAATAGGCATTCTTCTGTGTGTCCTTTTGGGGGTAGTATTCTGGAGACTTACTGGGATGTGGGCTTTGTCCTCCTGGAAATTGTTGAATAGCCGATCCGTTTCGATCTTTTCTCGATACGTGTGATTTGCCAAACTGGGATCAGCTTGGACTGATACATGCCCGGAGATCCCGAAATGAAATGTCCCTCTTTTCCCATCCTGTTGTTATTGTTTGTCGCCCTGATTGTTAGGTTCGACGAAAGTCCATTAGCAGCCCAGGATTCGACAGCCAGTCCACCTGCCGGACTGGAAAACCCTCGGGCGACCATGCGCACGTTTCTGGAGAGCGTCAATGATCATCAGTATGAACAAGCGGTAGCGTGTCTCGATTGGTCGGACAAACCCTATTCTTTTGAAGAGAAACAACAATCGGTCCGACGGTTAAAAGATGTCATCGATCGTATGGCCTGGATTGATTATGCCAAAATCTCGGACCAATCTGCTGGTGAAATGTACAAGTATCCTCCGGGTGCACAGCAAGCGTATGTGACCATGGTTCGTGCCAAGGATGGTGGGTGGCGGTTTACTGCTGAGCCGATCAACGAGTTGTTCGAATATTGGAAAGACAAACCACGGATTGTGTCAGAAAATCCGCCGTGGTATCGCCACATGACACCAATCGGAAACGAGTATTGGCGGATTGTGGTATTGTTTATGTCTATTTTGTGTAGCTGGATCGCCGGTCAGGTGGCGCGATTGTTTTTTCAACGTGTGGCGGTTTCGCTGGAGAAACGCCAGCGACACTATGCGGCGGTGACTTTACGCGCACTGGCGTTTGGTATCGTACCTGTCGTTTTGGTGTTCGGCTTGCGGATCGGTCTCGGATTTCTGATTCTCAATACGGTTGTTCAGGAAGCTGTAGAAACTTTTTGGTCCGTTTTGTTTGCAACTGCAGTCGGTTATGCGGTTTGGTGTCTGGCAGATGTGATCAACGAATGGCTAAGCGGCTTGGCCGCCAGGACGACCAGCAAGCTGGATGACATGCTGGCGCCCATGATTCGTACTAGTCTACGAGTTACCATTGTCATTTTGGTGTTGGTGCAGGTGGCCACGATCGTCAGCAACAAGCCGATGACTTCGGTCATTGCCGGCTTGGGCGTAGGTGGTCTTGCGATCGGCTTGGCTGCCCAGGACATGATCAAAAATTTCTTTGGATCGATTATGATTTTCAGTGATCGGCCTTTCGAATTGGGAGATCGTATCCAAGTAGAAGATTTCGATGGTGTGGTGGAAACTGTGGGATTTCGTTCTACCCGTTTGCGCACACTAGACGGTCATCTGGTGACCATGCCCAACGGTGAACTGGCCAATATGTCGATTCGTAATGTGGCAAAGCGGCCCAATATTCGTCGCATCCTGAATCTTGGCGTGACCTACGACACGTCAGCCGAAAAGTTGCAACAGGCAATCGAAATTGTAGAAGATGTGTTACGTGACCACGAAGGTCAGGATCCAGAGTTGCCAGCCCGTGTTTTTTTTAACGAGTTTAATGACTCTTCGTTGAACCTGTTCGTAATCTACTGGTATCATCCGGCGGATTGGTGGGCTTATTGTGCTTTCAGTCAGCAAGTCAACCTGGAAATCTATCAGCGATTTAACAAGGCCAATATCGAGTTTGCCTTCCCATCGCAGACGATTTACCTGGCTGGCGAAGAGGCTAGTGAAACCGAATCGCCCGCATTGGGTTAACGTGACTGGCCCTACAGGTGAAAAACATCGGGGTACAAGACAGAGATTTCGTTTGGCAAAATAAATAAATACGTGTACCTGAGTTGCCTGTTAGATAGTCTGGGGATTATTTTGCAGGATACAGTGTAGCCAGACGTGATAGGCTGCTTCAGGAAGAAGCCTCTTTCTTGGCAATCGTCACGGTAAGCACTTCGACGATCACTGTTTTGCGTTCCCCACGTCCACCGGGACCTCGGCCACCGCGTTGTACGTTTCGCCGTCCTCCTGCATTGATTTCACGACCGACCGGTACGCCTAAATTCCCATCCTGTGCTGTGATTCGTACGTCGATAGACATTTGTGTTTTTGGATCGAAACCATCAAACCAAACGCCATTATTGATTTGTGTTTCTCGAGAATCACCATAATTCTTTCGATAAAAATAAACCATCCGATCCACTGCACCTTCGTCTTTCAGTCGGATGTAATGGAGTTGCAGGGGTGCAACCTTAAATCGTTTCCAGGATTTGTTGACGTTGTCAGGCCAAACCAGGTCGTAACGTGCTACCGCTTTTCCTCGATCGTGTAAACTTGCCGGAAATCGCTTGTCAATGGCCTGGTTGTCCTTATCGGATTGTGTCGTTGGTGCAGCGGCATAAAATCGTTGACACAAATCAGCGACGTAAGGATCGATCCGTTGTGACCAGGTGTCTGCGGGATTGGTACCAGCAGCACCACCGGTATCTGGTTCGAGTTGATGATACAACTGTTTTCCGAAGATGAGGGCTGCCGGATCCAACGTCGTCGATGAGAACATGCCCATGTCGAATAACGTGTTGGGATCTTGTCGTTCATATTCGCTGAATACTTTTCTGAGTGCTTCCCGTGCTGGAGTGATCGGGATGGTCCCCATCAGCAATGGCAATCGCGAATCAACGCCTTCGAAATTCCTCTGTTGCATTGCGTTATGCAACATGCTAACGACATTGGACTTCCACAGCAGCCCCCGCCGTTGCTGCCGACGTTTGTCGGGATCAACGGTTTTCGGCGTAGGGGTTTGAGGCTGACCAAGGGGAGTAGCGTTTATGTCCCGGTTTGACCGTCGTGATGGCCGGCCGTTGTTCAGGGGAGGTTGTCCCCGCCCCGTTCTGAGACCGGGACCAGGGAATTGACCCGCGGCGGGCCCGCCAAAACCAAAACGTCCTCGTGCACCAGTTTGAGCACCAATATCAGATTCGCCAATGGCCATTAGTTCGAGCAAACTCTTGCTACAACTTTGAATCAGGGTGTCTTCGATCTGTTCACGAGTCGCTTGTTCAGTGAAGGGATTTAACAAGAGTAGAATTTGCGCGGGATCATTCCGTGGATCATCGACGATCAAAAGCTCTTCGGTGAGTTGTGCCGTCTCGACGACGACATCAGGATTACTTAAAAATTTAGCCAGCTTGACACGTGACTCTTGCGAGAAGTGATGTCCTGCAGCATAGAGCACTTCTTCTTGAATCCATTCCGGAGTATTGGGCTGGGCAGTTCCTCGCCGGGTAGTGCGCCGTGAAAGACCGCTTCTGGGTCCATGCAAATTTGGCCCCATAAAATTTCCACGCATGGCCCGGTCCTGGCGTCTTGGACCGCCATATAATCCTGTGGTTCCTGCGATTTCTTCAAATTTTACTGGCTGAGCCACATCGGGCTTCATGAACAAACCAAGTAGCAGCTTTTCTCTCTCGGGAGTTATCTTGGTGGCCAGTGATCGAATGGTCAATTCCAGGATTTCTTGTTCAGAAAGGGGTGCAGGTTGTTTGCCGACAACAAGTTTTTTCAGGGCATCCGTAGCGAGCGTGCAGCTGCTTTTACCCAGGCCTTCGAGAATGCTGGTTGCGACTTCTGCCGATACATAACGGTGTTTTTGCGGTGTTGTTGTTTGAGATCGACCGAAACCAGGTCGCGCTAAACCGGGGCCAAAGCCGGAGGCAGGACCATATCCCTGGTAGGGTCCTGCGTTTGGTGGGCTTCTAGCGCCTGTCGCGGTTTGTGTTTCTTCTGGCTCCGGATCGGGCTCGGGGTCGATCGCTAACATGGCGATCAACGCCTCGACGACTTCGTCTTCGTCCCCCCGCTTGTCGATATAATGCTCGACGGCCTCTAACAATTGTTCGTCACCGTCCACCCGCGCCGATGCCAGATCCTCCAACGTCCATTCGGTAACATTTTTCGACCGGACCGGGATTTCATTGTCGTCACTGGTGGCAGTGGCGTTTCCTGCTCGGCTACCCTGTTCCGCAAAACCATCTGTCACGGATGACCTATCGGCGGGTGCGATTGACGCGCGTGGCGAACCTCCTCCAAACGCTGATGACGGAGCCGCTGTATTTTTGGGGCTTGGCGATGGTTCAGGCGGTGCGCTGGATCCACCACAACCAACCAGCAGACAGAGACTGCACTGAAAAAGTAGATTTTTCACGGATACCAGACCAAAAGTATTCTTGTTGAGGGCTTGGAATGTTATCAGCGCACATCGATAAGAACTTGCCATATAAATCACGGTTTGCACGCTATCACCGCCTTGTCGAGAAATTCATCGAGACGAGGTTTGTGGAAATTAGTCAGGTCACGGACGTTTCGCTACCCTGTTCAGAATGGTCTATCAATCAATTACTCAGTTGGTAGGTTGATGTTAAAAACGACAGTTTCCAAGGGCGCCTGACTTAACAGATGGGACACACTTGTTTTCATTTCCAGGACGTCTGTCATGCACTATCGCCTCTAGCTTTTTCAACAAACAGTGCAAAACCTGTTTGCCTGATCGGGGTACTAACTGTGGGTCACATGTTTTTGCCAATCTGTTCCACACTTGATTCACGGGCCATACGATTCGGAAGAAATAAGAGTGATTTCCTCTAAACCAATTGGTGTCTCTTCTTTAGTTTGGCGAACCTCTTCGGGGTGCATGCCAATGGTTGTTGCCCTGACTGAGATTTGAGGTGGTGATCTACGAGTGCTT
>CAYMUR010000029.1:20555-24219 GCA_964393615.1 uncultured Pirellulaceae bacterium | reverse complement strand
AAAAACAAATTTTGATTTTTTCCAGAAATAAAGAATAGGTAGTGTTTCCGCTGGAATTCGCTGCTTGACGCCGACCCGATTAAGTCGTTAGTAGGATGTCAAGTTAATATCCATCTTGTCTTGTCCTGGCCGGCATGACAAGCCGATGCCTAGTAGCTGCTACCTTTCGTCAGGGGAGATCTCAATGGTGATGCGGTGTTAATGACTATCAAACACTGGAGTTTCGTGCAAAAAACCGTTGGTAGGACCATTTTAGACGAGTAGACATGTTTTTGTTGACCAACGGATCGTGAAGGACATGGTCTACCGAATCCGTCACATTTCTTGAGGGAGAAACCAAGCAGGTAGTTTTTAACGGATTTCTATGGGCAAGATACCATTCGTCCGGTTTATTGCATGGCTGTCACACTGCTTGTTTCCTGGGGACCAGTTTTTCATACTGAAATCACCATGGTTGTCCGTGATCCCATGGTTGTCGTGACTGTCAGCGGTTTGACAAAACACGGTGTCCATGCCATTTTACGGCGTTCCATTTGTCGACACCCTGTCCTGCAATCTGCCCCTGTTTGGGATAAGCTAACGTTCTCAAAAGGATGGAAACGCTGTCGCAACACGTTGTAACTTGTCGAGCAAGTAGGTAAGTGCCATGAGTCGTAAAAAAATTGCTGCCATTATCACTGAGTATTTTTCTGGATCTCATGCTGACGTGATCGTCAACAAGTTTCTCAAAGGGTTTCCCACGGATGAAGGGTTTTTTGCTCCACGGGTCGATATAGCTTCCATGTATATTGATCAGATTAACGATAATGATATTGGGCGAGAAATAGCGCAGGAACATGATGTACCTATTTTTCCAAGTATCGTCAAAGCCTTGACATTGGGTGGCGATCAGTTGGCAGTCGATGGTGTGCTTTTGATCGGAGAACACGGAGACTATGCCTGGAACGAGCGGGGCCAGCAGTTATTTCCGCGCAAATATTTCATGGAGCAAATCTGCGGTGCCATGGTAACGAGTGGCCGCGCCGTGCCAGTGTTTAATGATAAACACCTGTCATACAACTGGCATGATGCGAAGTGGATGGCCAATCGGGCCGCCGAACTCGGAGCACCGTTGATGGCTGGATCTTCCCAACCTGTAAGCTGGCGAAATCCATGGTTGGAGCATGATCTCGAAACCGGATTAGAGGAAGCGATTGCCATTGGATTTTCCAAACTGGACTGCTATGGATTTCATACGCTGGAAGTTTTGCAATGCATGGTCGAACGACGTGTGGGTGGAGAATCGGGAGTGGCAGCCGTTACATGCCTGGAAGGTGACGCCGTGTGGCAATCTGCCAAGGAAGATCCCTGGTGGCGAGAATTGGCTGAGGCGGCTTGTGCTGCGATCGTCAAGAAACCAACCGGACCGATGGAAGAACATTGCAGCCGACCGGTTATTATGCTTGTGGAGTATCGAGATGGATTTCGAGGGGCGGTTCTGATGCTGGATGAATATGTTCGCGATCTGGCTTATGCGGCGCGCGTAGGAGATGATATTCTCGCCACAGAGTTTTTTGCCCAGGGGCATGGTTACGAATATGAAAAAGGCCCTTATGCACATTTTTCCTATTTGTCACTGAATATTGAGGAGATGTTCTTGCGAGGTGTGCCGTCATATCCTGCTGAAAGAACCTTGTTGACAAGTGGTGTTTTGGAAGCTGCTTTGATATCCCGTCACGAAGCCTCACGGCGTGTAGAGACCCCATGGCTGGACGTGACTTACCGCTCGTACGATTCGTTTCCCTGGCGACCACGTGGCTCCCGTCCCACGGGTGCCTGCCTGGATCCGTGGCCTCCCCAGCATCGTTAACCAACGGGCGATTGTTGTTGGGGCTGAACAAAGCCTTCTTTTGGTCCAGACGGCTAGCTGAGGCTTTTCATGCTAAGGTGCCAAGTTGATCGAATCTTGGCCGTCGAACGATATCCTTGTGAACCGAGTCAACAGTCATGCTGCGTGAAAGAATAACAATATCGGTTGTGTAGAAACGAGTTAGCATTAACCGTGGATACGCTGGCAGCAGAATGACGGGTGTTGACGTTTTACGATCCTAGTGGATGTAATATCATATTATCTACCTGAGCAGGCAAATATGTCAGATAGTTATGAACAGGTCCTTGCATGGGCTACTACGTTTGTGTCCTCTGTGGCATTGAACGCTGAGAAACCATACCCCGAGGAGTCCGGATGCGTTTGAACCAAACCTTTACTCGCCGACAGTGTCTACAAACTTTGACCGCTGGTACGCTTGCTGGTCAATTGGCGAATCCTGTCTTTTCACTCGCTGAGGAGGTAGAGGCGGCACAAACGGTCAAGCCGAAACCGGTTGCTGCGATCATTACAAAATATGAAAAAAGATTACATGGGGATGTGATCGTTGGGAAAATTCTTGAGGGATGGAAACAAGACGGAGGAGCGGGTCCCGCATTGCGTCTGGCCTCTATGTATGTAGACCAGTCATCCCCTGATGATCTTGGGCATTTGATGTCGGTCAAGCACAACGTTCCTGTTTTTTCAACGATCGAAGAAACCATGACGTTGGGTGGCAATGAAATTCAGGTAGAAGGAGTTATCAGTGTTGCTGAACACGGTAACTATCCGTGGAATGAAAAGCAACAACATCTCTATCCCCGGCGACGATTCTTTGAAGAAATCACCGATACATTCCAAAAGTATGGACGTGTGGTACCTGTCTTTAGCGATAAACACCTGGGCCCAGTTTGGTCAGACGCTAAATGGATGTACGATCGTGGATGCCAGTTGAACATTCCTATGATGGCTGGTTCATCATTGCCAGTTAGTTTTCGGCGCCCCGAGATATCTCTGCCACTTGGTTGCGAAATAGAAGCGGCTATCGGCATTGGGTACTCTGGCCTCGATATCTATGGTAGCCATACTTTAGACTGCTTCCAAAGTGTGATTGAACGCAGGCGTAGTACGCAAATGGGTGTGGAATGGGTCCAATACCTGCAAGGAGACGCCATGTGGCAAGTGATGGACAAAGGAGTTATCCGCAAAGATGTTTTTGAGGCTGCCTTGGCGGTACTTCCTAAGCAAGGCATAGAGCCTGACCCGCGAAAAGGACCTCGGAATTCGCTGTTTCTGATTCAATATACGGATGGTTTACTAGGTGCCATATTCATGTTACCTGATTGCGTACAGGGGATTTCTGCCGCCATAAAATTAAAACATGAACCACAGCCCCTGGCCACCTACTTTGTTGAAAAATTTGTGGATAATTTACCACATTTTGCTTACCTCATGAAAGCGATTGAACGCATGATGCATATAGGGCGTCCTAGTTACCCTGTTGAACGCACACTGCTATCGAGCGGAATACTTGACAGGGCTCTGACCTCTCGCATGCAGAACTCTGAAAAGCTGATGTGTCCCGAGCTCGCCATCAATTATGAAGCGGTCGACTATCCTCACGCACCCAATCCCAGGCTTGATTCGAATCCGACTCTCCCTCTTTCAGAAGCACTGGGTTGAAATCATCGGCATCTCTGCAGAAAATCTGTGCATTAAGCGACCGTGTTGTTTTGATGGATTATAGAATGGTGACTGGTAGCTTAATCGACTCGTGGATGTCGCATTTCTACGTTCGTGGCTGGTGCATTTCGTGTC
>CAYMUR010000029.1:0-20545 GCA_964393615.1 uncultured Pirellulaceae bacterium | reverse complement strand
GTGTCGCATCGACTGCCAAGTAGCATCGAGATGAAGCTGAAGGTCCCGGGATTCGTGGCGTCCCTGTTCCATTTCTCTGTAGATCAGGTGCTTCCACTTTTGGCTCTTCATGACTTGACGATGTATTTCCAAGGATTCCTCATGGTGGGACAACGACGGAGACCAGAATGTCAGGCAATGTTTCAATATCTCGAGAGCGAAGAGATGGGTTCTTGTGGATCCTTAACGTATTGGAAAATGAGGTCGTCTATGGCGTTGACATGACAGAAAGGATTGATTTCGATGCCCCCCTGCCCTGCCCTGCCCTGCCCTTTTCCAGATTCTGCGCGAAAAAATCAGGTCACGTGAAGACCAGCCTCATGAAGAGGTGTCGAACGGTGAATGCTTGTTTGGTATTCCATTATTGCAGGACAAGGAACAGGGCCAAGAGTGCCAGCCCAATGCCGCATTTCACGGGCCGACTAGGCGGTTCTTTCCAGACCAAGTAGGCCAAAATTTGGTCCAGAACAACGACGCTGCAACCCAAGGCAGGAAAAAAAATCGTTCCTGGCACATGCGCCAGTGCGGAAAGCATGATGGAGAATGCTACGAGGTTGTACAGACCAATGCCTGCACCGGTGAAGATTTCTGATCGCCTGGGTCGATGTCGCCTAATCACGACCGTCAGCGTTCCCAGGATGCCAGCCGTCAAACCGATCACGAACAGGACATTCAGTAATTGATTGTCCAGTCCTGCATAGTGCACCCACCGAATGCAGGAATGGCAGGTGCCTTGTGCGCAGAATACTAATGGAACCATGCACAAAGCGATCGTAACACCCTGTTGATGCCCCTTCTGTTTTGCACTCCACGTTATGAAGACTAAACTTAAAAGTGCGGTGATGATTCCAAGGGTCTGTACCTTGCTCAGAGTTTCTCCCCATATTTGCACACTGATGACAACGGGCACAACAAGCGATATTCGATAGGAGGTCAGCACCAGAGAAACACTTAGTATTTGCAATGCCTTTGTCGTGATGAGCATACCAACAATGCAGGCGACTCCTGTAATCACGCCGATCTGGACCGTTGTTGCGGTGAATGAGGGTGTAGTCTGAAAAAACAAGTAGGCTCCAAGTAACCCGGTCAACGTGAGATAGTTGATAGACACCACGGTGGGTGCGTGATGGCCACGTCGCTGAGAATATTTAAACAGCTGAACGAAGCCGAAGTCTGCCACACAAGCTAGAACTAACCAAGGTAAGTAGTGCAATTCTGGATCCTTAGATTAGAAATCCGTGACAAGAAAATGTTGCTTTCTATACAAAAATATTTTGCATAGCGAAGGGATTCTTTTTCTATCCATCTTGCAGGTATTGAAAGTCAAGTGCCATGGGGATGTATTGACGCCTGATCCGTATTCGCGTTCAGCAAAATGCTACCTGCCGTGGAGACAACTCCACGATGAAGGACAGGTTTGTTCAGAACGATATGTGGCATCTTCCCATGGCAACAGATGGCAGTTGTTGTTTCCAGTAGTAGTAGGATCTTATTCTGTAAACACTGAGCGAAAAGGTTCCACGATTGTGGGTGTGCATCCTAGGAATCCATCATTGCCTGGTGGCATGCGGTCAGCGCATTGCAATAGGCCGCAACGTAAATCCCGCAGTGGTCCCCTTGATTTTTGCAGTCGTACAGACGTAACAAAATTCATAAACTTTTTCGGCGGCTAAATCTTCGAGATAATGGAATTCGGCAATATGCACACCTTGTTCGATTAGCAGGTAATTATGGCATGGCATGAATGATTGATACTTTGCCGCATAGGCCTTTGCTTCGGCGGGATGTGGTTTATATTCCAGGCCACTGGTATCGGATCCAATCAACACCGCACCCTGTTCTTCGACAAGCCAGCGGGCGGACTCCAAGGTCAGGCCTGAAGAATCATGGGCACCGATTGTGTCGTGATCGGCACCACTGTCTTTCCAATAGCGGAGGGTACCCGTACGGACGAGCACGACGTCACCCGGCCGCAACGTGGTCTTTTGTTTTGCCAGGGCGCCTGTCAAATCGTCGATCGAAATCGGATAAAAACTGGGCAAGGCATCGAGTCCTTTGTAACCTGCAACATCAATCAACACACCCCGTGCTACAATCGGAGGTATGGTAGAAGCATCGCAGCGTTGCGGTCCCCAATCGCCCCCCCAATCGCTTTCTCGAAAACCATTGTACCAATGGTTGTCCTTTCCCTCGGTTGCATGGCACAGGCTATCAATTTGTGTTGCGACGTTGTCGTTCATAAAGAGTGCACAACTATGCCAGGCCGTATCCTTTCCATCGGACGTGACAAACGAGTTGTCCGCTTGACGCTTGGAACCTTCCGGCGTGCGGAAGGACATGATTTCTCCGGGACTGTGACCGGGCCACTTGTAGGATTGGCGATCGTAGAGAATGCCCAGGTCGTATACCTTGCCTTGATTCACGATGCGAACGGCGGCCAGTCGTGATTGATCCGTCATTTCGTTCAGGGAGCCAATTTCGTCATCCTTTCCCCAGACCCACCCCCAACCTTGGTGAGGTTGCCATTTTTTCAACGAGACGTTTGTCGAAGATTCAGATCCCAGAATCCAGGTTGTGGCTAAGCCACCTATCAAGACCAATGCCACTAGCATATGACTTGTTTTCATCTTTCTCATTTCCTTTCAATGTTTATAGACACAGTGGGTTTATTGACACAGTGGTTGTTGGCCGGATACTTTTAGCAGGCCATGTAACAGTTGCCATTGGTGGACGGCAGCGCTGTACTCAATGACTAGAATTTGCCAAAGTGGTTGCTAAAGATACGATGAAGCGTGTTTCCACGTAGTCACCGTATCCCACGGTTCAACCGCCAACAAGGGCCCATGTCGCCGCCTTCGGACCGGGACGGATGTTGGCGGATATTGGAAGAAACCGGTTGTCCAGCACTCTCAGCTCAGCATTTCATTGACCACACGGCCGTGTACATCCGTCAAGCGAAATTCGCGGCCAGCATGACGGTAGGTAGGGCGTTCATGATCCAGGTCCAGCAGATGTAATATTGTCGCATGTAAGTCATGCCAAGGGACTTTTCCCTCCATGGCTCGGTAGCCGAAATCATCGGTTCGACCATGAACCAATCTACGTTGGACGCCAGCACCGGCCACGATCGTAGGGCCGAACGAACGAAGGATCATCATGGTCACTCTTCTTTTTGGTAAGACCATCCTATTTTACGAAAAAGGCGAGGGTGTTCCAGCTGTAGTTGCTAGATGTTTCGCCTTGGATAAACATGACACACACCAGTTGCGGCTCTCATTGATTGCATGCCATGAGAAGATATGAACCTGATTTACCATCTATTCTATTTCGGCTGCCAAGCATACTCATGATATTGTACGATAGGAGGATCAGGCTGAGTTCCTACTGATTGGACTTTTCTCTTGCTGCAATGCAGCGCAGGATTTGTCGACAGGAGAACAAATTCAATGGATGACGAAGCGACATACGTATGCGACTCGTGTGGCGAGGAGATCGTGGTACCAATCGACGTCACGGCTGGCAAGAGTCAGGAATATGTCGAAGATTGTCCTGTTTGTTGTAACCCACATATAGTTCACTTGGAGATTGATCCGGAGGGAGAAGCAAACATATGGGCAGAGCCGGAACAGGACCGAATATGATAAGCCTTTGTGAAGATTGTGTGCATGTTCGTAAGGTGGTGTCTGGTACCGGTTCTAGATTTCTGCTTTGTCAGCTGTCCCAACAGGATCCACGTTTTCAAAAATATCCGCCACAACCGGTGAGACAATGTATTGGATTGGAGAAAGCTGTGACCGAGGAAGTCAGAGACGATATTGATAACGATCGAAATCAGTGCAGTCGGTGAACATGGGAGCGGCTGGCAACTCTGGCAGTCCATTTTGGTTTGTCCACTGCCCTTTTGAAAGAATCATCCAATCTTCAGGCGACTATTTTCCTTGTTGGCTTCGATGTCTTCGATCCCGGAGACGGATCCACGCATCCAAGAGCATTCGGCTTTCTTGTTCTGTCACACCAAGTGGTCGCAGCACAAGTTTGTCTTGCTGTGCCAATACCTTGTCAGCTTCCATGCCTCGTCGTATTGATCGGTTCAATGCTTGTACCGCTCCACGATCATATCGGCTCGTAGGTATCAATATGTTCTCAATCTCGGACGGAACCAATTCAAGGACACCACCTCCATAATGCCGGCCTTCTAATTCTGTCGATAAGGCAGTCAGGCTGTTGACAAAGGATACCACCAAGTCTGTTGCACGGATATTTTTAGGTTGAACCCGGTAAGCAGTGTCGGTGGTGTACGACTTGACACGATTCAAGATAAGACGAGGAAAGTGGTGTGACCGCTTGAGCATTCCCACCGTCGTGGCATAAACCGATGGCACGGCATACCAGGGCGAACGGATTCGACATTTATAGCGTTGGTGGAGCTGTTGCGATTCACCTAGTCGAATATATTGACGAACTGCTCTCGGTAAGGAGTCAAAGGGTTCCTGGCCAAACCAGATAAAATTAGTAGGGATCCCACTGTCGCGGTTGTTTTGGTGCGTTGCTTTGTCGTAAACAACGCCTGGTACATGGTTGCTTCGCCCGAACATTGGATGTGCCCATTTTTCCAATCCATATTGTTCCACCACCGCATCAGGGACAAGAAAAAACTTATTCGCTCCAGTGACGATTCCGACATCCACGGTAGCAATCTCGGTAAATCGTCGAATGCGATCGTTGCGTTCGAGTCTTTGGACGAGTTTCTGTTCCTTGTGAGAAAGGAGCGTTAACATCCATTTACCGTTCATGGTGGATCCACAAGTGTACATGGCATTGTCAAACAGCTTCGACATTTTTCCATGGGAGAGTTCTAGACGATTCTTGATTGGTGTTACTGCTATTTGTGCTGGTTGCTGGACTGCGTGCGCTTTTCGTTCTGCCAACAGCAGCACAACACCTTGCAATGTTTTTTCAAACCATATTTCTGCCGGGTCGAGAATCAGGATTTTTGAGCAGCGTGCCAATAAAAAATCACGCAGTGCTTTGGCATGTAAAATATGAAGAATTTCAACAGGGACGACCATTGCCAGTCGGCCACCCGGGCAGAGTTGGCCAACGGATGACAGGACGAAAGGTACCCAGGCGTTGGTGTGCCTGGTGAATGGCAGAGCAAATGCAGCGAACAGCTTTTCTGCCAATTCCTGTGAATTCTTATCGAGGTATTGGTAACGAATAAAAGGTGGATTTCCCAGAACCGCATCAAAGCGTGGCGGTTCTTTGGTTCTGGAAAGGGCCAGTTGAAGAAAGTCACCGGTAGTCACTTTGACATTAGTGGATGAAAGAGTTTTGCCCAATTGCCGAGCTTTGGAGGCCTCTTGTGGAATGATTTCATAGGCTTCGATCCGTTCAACCGTTTTGCCGTTACCAGTTTTGGCAATCGCATTGAGGAAAGCACCGTTACCGCAGGCAGGTTCCAAAACAGAGCGAGGTTTTTTTTCGAGTGCCCACTTTACTAAAAAGGAAGCTATGTCGGGATCCGTGTAATAACCTCCTCGTAGCTTTTGCGCCGTTTCATCCTTTTTGAAGTTCATTGCTTCCCTGCGAAATGGTTGCTGGAACGAATAACCATTGCTGGTTATTCGCCTTGTTCATGAAGGAAATGAGACGAGACCATGGAAATTAAATGCTATCTTGCTGAAGAACACAACATACCTTGTATCATTTGGTGATCATGTCAACAAAGACTTTACAGTGTGTCATCGTTGTAGTAACCTGCTCGCGAAAGGTGATGCTTGATGCCAGTCGGTACACGATACGACCTATACCAGATTGATTGTCAGTACCTGCAGTGGAGTCAAGGCTCAGGGGCTGAGTCACCAGGTTTTGATTGTGTTGTCGGTGGCACACGCTTCAGCCCGCTTGCCCGACCGAGTGAAGACGAGCCAAACTTTTCACAGATTTGATCAGTGACTCGATCTAAATTGGCTAGCGTGTCGTGACTCTCGCTGTCAAACAGACCAAGCTGAGTACATTCTTTATGTTCCAGGCTACTCACTCCAACGCCCAGCAATCGCACCGCCAAATGCCTGGCAGGTAATCGAGTGGCTAACATGGTGCTGGTGGCTTCCCAGATTTCCTGAGTCATATCGGTTGGTTGTGGCAAGGTCGTAGAGCGTGTGATGGTGTGGAAATCGCTAAAGCGAACTTTTAGTTGCACGGTTCGTCCACGCAAATGGTCCCGCCGTAATCGTCGAGCGACTTGGTCTGTTAGATTGACAGCCCATGCCCGCAAGGCTTCCATGTCATCAATATCGGTCGCGAATGTCGTCTCGTGTGAAATAGATTTTGCATCCCGATCTGGTATGACATTTCGCTCATCGATCCCCCGTGATAGTTCCCAGAGATGTTGGCCATGTTCTCCGAACTGTTGTTGTAGGGTATCTAATGGCAAGGCACGCATGTCACGAATTGTTTCGACTCCAAGTCTTTGCAATTCTTTACTGGTGACGCGGCCAACGCCCCAAAGCCTACCGACAGGTAATGCATCGAGAAAATGCTGAATTCGGTTAGGATCGACGATCACAAATCCATCAGGTTTTTCCAAATCACTGGCCAGTTTGGCCAAAAATTTATTGGAGGCCACCCCGACCGATGCGACCAGTTGCAAGCGATCAGCAATGTTCTGTTTGATTTGCTGAGCAATTTTAACAGACGATCCAAACAGCCGTGCGCTGCCGGTTACATCTAGAAATGCTTCGTCCAAAGACAGTGGTTCGACCAGCGAGGTGTACTGGTGAAAAATATCTCGAATCTGTCGAGAGACGTTCCCGTAATAATCTAACCGTGGCGGCAGAAATATAGCGCCAGGACACAATCGCTTGGCTCGGGCCGCTGGCATGGCGCTATGGATACCATATTTTCGAGCTTCGTAGCTGGCTGCGGCGACTACACCACGCCCCTCCGGTTTCCCTCCCACGACAACGGGTTGTCCTTGTAACTCGGGTTGGTCACGCATCTCGACAGAAGCATAGAAGGCGTCCATGTCAACATGCAGAATCACGAGGCACCTTTTACCCGGCCAGGGAGTGTTTGGAATAGAAATGGCAAATCGTTTAAGAGTATCTGGCGTAAAGAGCAATAAGCCATGCTGTTTGTCC
This sequence comes from uncultured Pirellulaceae bacterium, assembly GCA_964393615.1. GTDB lineage: Bacteria > Planctomycetota > Planctomycetia > Pirellulales > Pirellulaceae > CAYMUR01. The sequence goes on along the minus strand of CAYMUR010000029.1, from coordinate 13,364 downwards.
TGACACGGTTTGCATGCTGTGTTACAAAATGAGGCAACGTATAATGCGTTATCGCTTGCTCAAAGGATTTATCATGATTGTGTAGTGAAAAATGTATCAGGTCAATGTCTCTGTGCTGGTGGAGCTAGGTAGTAACAATTCCACCTCGGATTGCCACACTGGTGAAGGAGGAGATTGTCAGCAGTGGTCCTCTGTTCCAGCGATGGGATAGCCTGACAGGAAGTTCTCCACGTCGACAGGTTTTCCCCACCAGCAACTTTCCGGTAAGGCAATGGCCGGTAAGGCAATGGTTCAGGGAAGTTCTGTGTTGAGAGTCACGGATGGTAGGATAAAAAAACACATGGAACCATTGTGACAGATGGAAACTCCTTTCGCGGGGCAGGAAATACGACCGATTTGTGTATGATGAGTGCCAGTGGTGTGAGTCGCCGGTCAAACTAGTGGCCTGGGTGATATTGCAGTAAAGAGGAGAGTTTGTTTGTCGGAGATCTCTGCATACCATGAAGCAGGCCATGCGTTTATGGCGATTTATGTAGGCGCTCGGGTGCGCTCTGTGACAATCGAGCCTGATTGGGATGACGGTCCGGAACGTCATGCCGACATACAGGTGGAATGGCCTGTTCAACTTTTTAGCGGTCGCACCTTACATGAGAAAACCGTGATGGTAGCTCTGGCTGGTCCTGTGGCAGAGATGATTCACAGTGGCGCACCCTACCATCCAGGGACTGTTGCCGAGTGGGCGGCGGACTGGCAAGTCGCGTGGGACACGGCAGCAGCAATCCTTCCAGTGGAGCGCAAACGGCTGGCTTACCTGGAACAAGTCACCGTACAGCTATATCGACTGTTTGACCGTGAAGATCATTGGGCGGCCATTGCAGCCATCGTTGATCACTTGCTTGCCCATGAAAGACTAGAGGGGGAAGAAGTCGAGGAAATTGTGCGACAGTGGCTAACGAATTGGGGTGATCATACTGATTGGCGAATGGTTTGATTCTTGCTGCAATTCATTGTGTCAATCTCTCGAATCGGTGCCCTGACAGGTTGCTTGTGGAACGTATTGCAAGGTGTGATCGTGATGAGAGTAGCTGTCGATTCCGGTTTCTTCAGGCGTCGAACCGCCAAGTACCTGGTCTATTCCCTGGTTCTAGATCGCAGTGCGTCTGCTAATACCGCCAGCAGAATGACTCCTCCGGAGACAACCTTGACATAATTGGCTTTGATTTCTGCCAGGTTCATTGCGTTTTGAATGACTGACATTAAGAGTAACCCCCCCAGAATTCCTAATGCGGTTCCACGACCACCAAACAGACTCACTCCTCCGATCACCGCTGCGGCAACTGCAACGAATAATGCGCCGTCAGAGATTCCTGCAGACGCCGTTCCCAGTCGGCCTACTAATACGAACGACGCAATTCCGCAAAGCAACCCACAAAATACATACGCCCAAAGAATAACAAGTCGGTCAGGGATTCCTGCTGCTCGTGCGGCCTCACGATTACTACCCACGGCATAGAGCTGGCGGCCAAGAACGGTTCGCGTAAGTACAAAATGGATGATTGCGAACAGTCCAAAGAGAAAGATTGCGGCGACCGGAATGGCGATTGGAAAAAAATCGGCAAGGATGTGGATATTGGCCGTGCCCACGTAGCGAAACCCAGCGGGGATACCAAAAATATTTCTGGCTTCTCCCACTACCAGTGCCAGTCCTTCCAGCATAATCATGGTGGCCATGGTGACCATGAAGTTGTTCATGCGCAACCAGGCGACAAGGATCCCGTTCATGAGGCCAATGAACGAAGCGAGCAGCAACATGATGGCCAACACGATGGTCCAATGCCAGGGCAGGCCCCATTGGGCGGCTGCGAGCTGACCTTCGATCGTTTCCGGTGGTACCATTAGCAATCCACCGACGATTGCCACGAAAACCATATTTGCTTCAATACTCAAGTCGAAATTACCTGTTAACAGAACAATCGATTCGGCCAGCACTAGGCATCCTAAAGGTGCTGCAGCCAGCAGAATATTTGACAAATTCGACGCCGATACAAAACGAGTATTGGCCCAGGTCGCACCGATCATGGTTCCTGCCAATAATATCCAGATGAAGTGGTTGTGGAATAGTTGCCAAGCCAACGATTTGTTCTTGGGTCCTGTTGGCGTGTGTTTCATGGTATCGATGAATTCCGTTGAAAGAAGCGTATTACTCTTGCCACGTTATGATTAATCCAAAATCGTCGACGACGGAAAATGGGGTCAGAGTATCTTCATCTCGGTTACTGTTCGATTGATTCTTCGAGCTGTCGTAAACTGACTTTACCCCTTAACCATTGCCGGTCAATACGACCGCGTTTTACTAATAGGATTCGGTCGCACATTTGTACAAGCTCATCGAGATCGGAGCTGTGCATGATAACACCAGCGCCACGAGCTGTTTCTTTTACGATGAGTCGGTGAAGCTGAGCTTTTGCTTTCACATCAACACCAAAGGTTGGGTCATCCAGGATGTATACGGACAACTTTGCATGAAACAACCGTGAAACAAGAGCTTTTTGTTGATTACCCCCACTGAGGGAGCGCATGTCAGCATCCAGTCCGGGCGTGGTAACCCAGAATTTGTCTACCAGTTGGCGTGCAGTTTGTCGTTCCTGGTCCAGACGAAGAAAGCCAATCCGTGAAGCAAACTGCTTAAGGGTACTGACGGTAATGTTTTCCCGCAATCCACGGCCGTGAATGATACCCCAGCGCGCGCGATCCTCGCTTAAATAGCCAATGCCGTGACGTAAGGCATCTGCCGGACTGCGAATGTGAACTGGACATTCACGAATCTGTAGTTGTCCATTTTCTAATCGTCCAGAGATACGGCATACAGCGCGCAACATTTCGGAAACACCTTCACCTTTGGGTGCGGCAATACCGACAATTTCACGTTCCCGCAAATGAAGGCTGAAGTCCTCGATCAACTCCGTGCGGGCGTTAGTAATTGAAAAGACATCTGTACCATAGGGCCTGTCATGCTTTGTATAAAGGTCAGCGACACTTCCGACCATGTGTTTTACCATGTCGTCAAGGGTGAAGTGTGACGTGGGCCCCGTGGCAGCGATGGCACCGTCACGAAGAATCGTTGTGCGATCACTCATCCGGGAGACTTCATTCAAGAAATGGGTCACAAAAACAAATCCGATTCCTGCGGCACGCAACTTGTTGATGAGGTCGAACAGAATTGCTATTTCGCGCACAGATAATGCCGCAGTTGGTTCATCAAGTATGATAACACGAGGTTTGAATTGATTGATGCGTGCAATCTCGACCATTTGTTTTTCGACATATGACAACTCTCGAACCATGGTCCGTGGATCGAGATCAATACCCACCCGCGCTAATACATCGGCTGAACGGCTCTGCATTTGCTGTTGATCGATCCATATTCCATTTGTTGGCCAACGTCCGAGAAAGATATTGTCTGCAATCGACAAATCGTCGATCAGTTCCACAAGTTGGGGAACAATTTCTATGCCCAGGGCCTGGGCCTGGGCTGGATTGAGTCCCGAGTAGTGGTGGCCAGCTGTTTCGATGGTGCCGTCGTTAGGTTGTTGACGTCCTGAAAGAATGCGTAACAAAGTTGTTTTGCCGGCACCGTTTTCTCCGAGTAGCGCATGGACTTCCCCGGCCCGAACGTCGAAATCGACTCCCTGTAAAACCTTGTTAGGGCCAAAAGACTTGTAAATCCCGCAGGCTCGTAATGGTATGCTGTCTGTGGCAGTCAATCGTACTGTTCCCCATGTTGGTTTTACAGCTGAGTCATTACCCATGCGGACGGGCCATCATGATTGGCCGATGTGTTGGTGTCAATGAGGCAGTCCCCGTGGTAATCCTGGTAGGAGTGATCCTTATCAAACAGTTTCCAAGGCGTTCGGTTTTCCATGCCAGATCATAGACTTACCCTGCCAGGAATTTCCAGCCCTATCCTTGGGAAGGTAGAAACGATTGAATAGGCTGGCCTAGTCGTCTTGGTGCACTGTTCCAAGAAAATCGGTCTACAGAATATAAGTTGTCGACTTGAAGTAAAGATAAAAATGGTACACCATGGAGAGGCTGTACTCGAAAACAATGTTGATTTCTCAAACGGTCTACCGCAAGAAAATGAATACGAAACAAATCAAACAAACCGGTTTTCTTTACGCCACCTTGCTACTTGTGCTGGGGACTACTTCTTGTGTTCACGAATCGGCAACGTCGCCCGCCAAACCAACGACTGGAGATGACACGGGTCCAAAAAACGGATCTCAATTTGTTGTCGGTTGGGTCCCCATGGACAATCCCCAAAATGAATACTGGAAAATGTTTGACGATGGTCTTCGTCGTACGGTGGAAGATGCTGGCGGAAAGTTTCTGTATCGCAGCCCACAATTTGACGCGGTTAAGCAAAATGACCGAATCCGTGAGTTGATTGTTGAAGAGGTCGATTTTATAGCCGTCTATCCGTTGAACGGGTATTCCATTGGTTCCGCTATCCAATTGGCCAACGAGGCAGGGATACCTGTCGCCGTGTTTCTTAATTCGGTGCCGACAAAAACTGGGGCCGAAGTCATGTTTACAGTCACCGAAAGCGATCGACAGGCAGCACGTGGTGCTGGACAGGCGATGGTCGACGCACTTATCGAACGGTATGGTGAACCGAAAGGAAAAGTGTTGGAAGTCCAGGGTAGGATGACGACGACGGGTGCCAAATTGCGCTATGCGGGATTTCACGATGTCGTCGATAACTTTCCGAACATCGAAGTGATTTCAAAATCAGGGGATTGGAGTACTGGTACGGCCACGCTTGTGATTCAAGATTGGATGTCGGTACACACCGATACCGACGGTATTTATCTGCACTCTGATGCGAATTACACGCCGGCAGCCCAGGCGGCGTTGTCAGCCCTGGGTCGTTGGGTTCCCAAGGGTCAGCCTGGTCACGTCATACTTACCGGTGAAGATGGGACAAACATCGCGGTACACGCCATTCGGTACGGTTATATGGAGTACACCAGTGATTTTTGTATCGCCGATTTGGCACCTTTGTTGGGAAAAATGATCATGGAATACTTGGAAACAGGTGACGTTCCTAAAATAGGTGATACGATTCAAGAACCGGACACACTATGGAAGGAAGTTGTCGTTACGGAACAGGAAGGGATGTCCGGTCCGATTCTTTCGATACCCATTACTCCCATTACTCAAGAAAACGCAGACCACCCTGGCCTTTATGCGAACCAGCACCAGGGTCCACCGAACGGGATCAGCCCGCTTGTGTGGTGACTCAGTTTGAGTCGCCAAGGTGCATGGAATGACTGCCTGGTGCGTATGCCGAAATAAGTTTGTATGAGGCCTTCACCGTCGTCGATGATGATATAGTTTTCTTCCTAATGGGATGCTAACTGGCGTTTCCATTCCTCGTAGGAAAAAGATTCACTCTCCAAAAAATCAAAATAGCCTTCTTCTCTCTGGAGGACATTGCGGGCCTCATCGGGTATTTGGCCGGCAATTTCATGAGGAACAGTTAATAAGCCATTCGCATCCCCATGCAGTAGATCACCAGGCATAATATTCAGTCCGCACACAGAAACATTGACGTTGAAGTCAAGAAACGCCCCTCGGCCGTGGGAGACGACCCAGCCAGGAGAAAAGACGTGAAATCCGGGAGCTCGGCGGGCAATACCCGCTTTGTCACGATTTCCACCATCGGTGACGACACCGGCGGCACCCAGTCGATGCAGACCCGTTGCTGACATGTCACCGAAAAAGCAGCCCTTCTTACGATCTGGACCAAGGTACTGCACCACGACCACGGCCGGTTTCGGGGAAGCATGGACCAGATCCCAGAGATTATCCATTTGCGATGGCCGTTGTTCACCCGGTGACATGGTATCAGCCGTGCAGGTGATGGCATAACCCACCAGGGGTTTATACTCGGGAAATTGGCATTGTAAATCCAGATTGGCAAAACCTGCTGCGCGATCTCGCACGTTGAAGTTTTCAATCGCATTGGAAACCGTTGCGCTGTCGATGTGTCTTAACGCTTCGATTGTTTCAGGGCTGTGAATCGTCATTGTGTGTTTCTCGTTGTTTGTGGTTAGAAGGTTGAGTCAAATTCCAATGGTAAATCGGTTCGACCACGAAAAAAGTTATTGGAAGATAGCACAGGCAATTCATTCGCCGCCAGTCTCAGGTTAGGCAGACGGCGAATGAGCGTGGTAATGGCCAGCTGAGCTTCCAGTCGTGACAGTGGTGCCCCGACGTAATAGTGAGGTCCGGCTCCGAACGAAATGTGTTTATTATTTGGTCGACTCTTGGTTTTCTGAACATCTGAAATAGTTGGTATCACTTGCTATTATTGTTCGAACTCATTGTATTCAGTTGGTGGAGTTGTAAACAGTTCCACGGCATTTATTCAAACAAAATATCTTCTACAGGTCTATCAGGCAACTTTTCAGGTCAACAGTCCTCTTTCAGTGAGTGTTAAGGTTCCAAGTCAGGGCGTAGGTTTAATTTTCAAGTGTTCTTGCTTCCCAAAATATGGGTTCTCCTAGAACAATCAAAATGTGCTTGCTGTTGTCTGCAGATATCAACAGACAAAACAAGCACCGTCTGAAACAGACGCTGCCAGGTGGAGGCGGCGCGAATCGGACCCGTCTATCGCGAAATGCCATGGGGAAAGCTGCTACAACTCACGGCGACACGAGACTTGGTCGCAGCATATTTACTGCAAATCAGGTGTCTCGAGAGGGCAATCGATGTGGCACTGACAGTGATTGTCGTTCACGTGGCGATCCTGAGACAACACAAGTTTTTTTGGGAAGTCAACTTCTAGCAACGGTAGACAAAAAAGGCCCTGCCGGTGTGGAAGTGGAGGTGGCCACCAGTACTCGCAAACGGGGCTCAAAAAGTTGATACTTGAGGGGGGAGCGGTGTCCCATGCAGCGAGGGTTAAAGAAGAGGTCGGGCAATTATTTGTTTTGCTGCGGCGTCGGACAGGTTGCCTCAAGTAAATGGAGTTTGTCGTCAAGAGAGTCTCTGTAAGAATGTTATGACGCTTGCCGCCGAGTGGTTGACTTATCGTACGATCTCTAATTATCAACAGTGGAAAGAAAAATAATAATGACTCTGAAGACATTGGTGTTCCTAGCGGGAGTGGGGCAACTGTGTCTTGCTGTCGGGAGTTTGATAATACCTCGCGTGTTGCGATGGCATGAAGACGTTGCGCAACTTCGGCCGTTGACGCGGCAGGTGTTCTGGACTTACACGGCTTATATTTGGAGCACGAATCTTTTCTTCGGAGTTGTTTCCGTTACGATGCCTGCGGACTTGGTGGCGGGTGGTCCCCTGTCGTTGGCTCTGTCCGCATTCATCGGGATCTATTGGGGGGCGCGGGTTGGCATTCAATTCGCTTATTTCGACCACAGTGACGTGCCTACGGGATTCATCTTCGTCGTTGCCGAGTGGCTGCTAGTAGGACTTTTTATCATTTTAACCATAGTCTATGGTTATGTTGCATGGATGAATATCGGAGGAGCGCGGTGAACGCCTACATGCCGAATGATATGCGTGGGGCGATGATCGCCTTGGCGGCATTGCCGATCGTGTTGCTCGTTGGTCACGTCGTGACGCGCGTTTCGTCGGTCATCCTAGCACGAAGTATCGCCTGGTTGATGGTGGTCGTTGGCGTGGGGGGCATGGAGTTGTATACGGTTTCGCAGCCTGCGGGCTTTCGCATGCTGGTGATCATCGGCATGCTGCTTTACACCATGAAGATTGTCGTCGCCACGGAAGTTCGTCTGCCAGGCAAAACACAACTCAGTTTCTGGCAGTGGATCGGTTTTGCGGGGTTTTGGGTCGGGATGCGTCCAGCGGCGTTTGCCAAGGTGCCGCGTACTCCGCGTCCCAACACCGCGACCTATTTTTGGCGAGGCGTAAAGAATCTGACATTGGGCCTGACATTCGTGCTGACAGCGCGTGGCGCATGGCTCTTTGCGAGTGAGTGGGACCTTTTGCGGCGATTTGTTTCTACGGTCTTGCTCTTGCCTGGCGTCAGTCTGATGCTTCACTTTGGTGTATTTAATCTACTGACTGGTTGCTGGCGATGGCTGGGCGCGGAATGCGACTCGGTGTTCCGCTCGCCTTTGCAGTCAAAAAGTCTGGCGGAGTTCTGGGGAAAACGGTGGAATCTCGCATTTTCAGAAATGACGACACTTGCGATTTTTCGACCTCTGCGGGGCGCATGCGGGAATTTACCCGCTCTGCTTATGGCCTTCCTTTTCTCAGGGATTCTGCACGAACTGGCCATCAGCGTTCCCGTGCGCGCCGGATTCGGCTGGCCCCTACTGTACTTTGCTCTGCACGGCATGGGGATGTTGATCGAGAGTCGTTGGATCGCGTTAGCCGAGTTGATTAACTCGCGGCCGATGCTAGGTCGACTATGGACGCTGTCTTGGATCGTGCTTCCGCTGCCGTTGCTGTTTCACCAACCGTTTCTTCGAGGCTGCGTTTGGCCCCTGATTGGAATCGAGTTGTAGCCCCTGATTGGAATCGAGTTGTAGATAGTGGCCTTCTCTCGGTGAGGGAATGGCAGGTTCATGTCCTGGCCAGCGTATCTCCATCCAAGACCTCAGGGGAAAATTTTGAAATCGCGACGGTCAAGCTCTCGGATCTGTTACCGGAAGCTACGGTGCCCCCGCTGTTGTCGACGTTTCCACCGACCGGCTGATCGTAGTTCTGTGTACCTGACGGTGTTCAAATGCGAAACCGCTGGGGAGCTGTCGATGGTAGTCTGGTTTCCCGTGATCATTGATTGACATATACTCACCTACCGGGACAACAGTCCAACCACATCGACGAAGGGTCACACGAACATTGCCTTTCTTTCTCATTGGGCCCAGCAGTATTTGGAGACGTGATTTATGAAACTTGGTGCGTTCTTGATGCCCCTTCATCCTCCAGAAAAACCTCGCACGGAATGCTTTGACGAGGACGTTGAATTTATTGTCTACGCTGACCAACTTGGATTCGCGGAAGCCTGGTGTGGGCATCATGTTACACTTGAATGGGAACCGATCGTCGCCAACGACGTCTTCATGGCGAACATGATTGCCCGCACGAAAAACATCAAGTTGGGGATTGGTGTGTCGATCATGCCTCAACATCACCCGGCGAATGTGGCAGCGCGCATCGCTTTGCTTGATCATCTTTCTCATGGCCGCTTGTATTGGGGGTTTGGCCAGGGTGGCGTGCCGACGGATTGGGAATTATTCGGTCTCCCTGACGGGAAAACTCAAGCGCAAATGACCGCCGAAGCACACGAGATCGTACTCATGTTGTGGACTCAGGATCCTCCCTTTGAATTCAACGGAAAATTCTGGCAGATAAACATGAAAAACCACAGCGCTGACCTGCGCATGGGGTATCCATTAAAACCGTTTCAGCAACCCCACCCGCCGATTGGCATGACGCTGATGAGTGCCGATTCGAAGGGTGGATCGATCGGTGGCCAAAGGGGCTATTTGCCTCTTTCGACCAACCTCGTGCATCGAAACACGGTAGCTCAGCACTGGGAAACCTATTGTGAGGGAGCCGCGGAGGCGGGGTTGCCCGAGCCAAGTCGCGACATTTGGCGAGTGTCGCGGAGCATTTTTGTTGGAGAGTCGAACGACCAGGCTTGGGATTTTTGTCGCCAGAGTTCTTTCGCGGCATCCTTGGACTATTTACTCACACTGATGCGAAATGCGAAAATGCTGAGTTTGGTGAAGTCGGATTCGAGCATGCCGGACGAGGACGCGACCGTTGAGTATATGTTGAAGAACCTCTGCATTATCGGTGACAAACGGTCTTGCATCGAACAGTTGGAAGAACTGTGGGATGTCACTGGCGGCTTTGGCACGCTGCTCATGATCAAGCACGATTTCGACGACCTGGAACGCTGGCGTCGTTGTATGTCGGTAGTGGCGGAAGAAATCGTGCCCGCTCTACCTGCGATTGAACGTCTGTCGGCCAGCTGAAGTGCGACTTGAGCAGCATGCAATGCCCAGCTTGGCCTTTTTGCAAGGCAGTGCCGTCACACAGTCTCTATGTGTGCGGCACACGTCAGCCACTGGTGGGCTTGTACAACACCCAGGACAGGGAATGAACGCGAAGGCGTTTGCGGCAGATCGCCGCACTAGCCGGATAGCTAATCGACAATACTCCCTCTTCATCGCCCGCCCCTGCAGCTTCTGGAGATGCGGAACGGTTTCCTCCAAACCGCGTTTCAGCATCGAGGCTTACGGAAAAACCGGTTAGTGTGACCGACGGCGTTTTAACGAACCCACAGCAGTCGATAGTTGAGCCGCGGAACATCCAGAGTGAGGGCGCCGCCACTCACGGTGACGGTCTGCTTTGTATAGGCGTCGAAAACCTCCAATGGGCCGTCCGACTTAAGTTGGTTCCAGGCGACGGTGAGCCTCGCGGGTACGGTCTCTCTTGCCGTGTTGTAGACGACCATGAGTGTTCCGCCCTCAGGCTTCTTGTAGGCGCTGGCTTTGATCTGGTCCGTCTGCCCGCCAATGAGCCGGGCGTTGTCCCAGTATCCGGAGAAGGTCACGTCGCCCATGCCGAACTCGTCCTGGACGGCATACAGTGGCCTGACCGCTTCGTAGTTGGTTCCGGTAATCGGCCAGACGTGGATGTCCAGTAACAGAGCAATACCGAGCATATGGTGCGTCTTTTCAACGCTGACCGTGCCGACGCTGCCATCTTCGCGACGAACGGCCACGTCTTTGTCTTCGAGAACCGCTGCTCTTTGCCATGCGGGCAACCACCAGGGGATTCCGCCGAAATGCTGCGCCCGGAATTCCGCGCGCAGTTCGTCCAATGGCAGCACCTGTAGATAATCGTCCTTTAACTGTCCAAACCAATTGCCCTCGCCGGGCTGCCAGAGATCGAGGAAAGAAAGGAGGGGCACACACGAGTTTTCGGATGTATGGCCGACGACGAGTGAATTTGGATTCTCTTCGCGCAGCATCGTATACATCCGCTTCCACATTTCGCGGGTCGCCACGATTGGAAATTCGGTGGGATGCATCTTGCCGCCGCGTTCGTATCCCAGGCCGTGCTCCGGGGCGAGCGCCGGTTGACACAAGCCGGCGAAATCCACATAGAGTCCATCGTGTCCGTACTCCCGGATCAGTTCGCGATGCTTCCATGTCATAAAGTCGATATAGGACGGAACCGGACGTACGGCGGCGTACTTGTATAATCCCTCACCGAGGCTGGAGAAGCCCAGGGGGTTGAACCACTCTCGCCAATAGAAGTCGCACTCGGGCAGCCCGGGCGCCATAAAAGCGAACATGCTGTAGGGTAGCACCCTGTTCCCGGATGACTTCGTGTTGACGCCGGGCGTAGACACCTCTTTCAGCGGACTGGAGTCGCGCCACATTCCTGAGCCACCCGCATGCAGATTCTGCACGTGATTGCGATACCAGTTCGGGTCCTTCACCACGGGAATCGCGAAATGTCTGTGCGCTGCCGGATGCGGCCAGGGATAGGCGATCCACAGTTTCACGTTGCCCGGCCATGTGCGGTAGTCCGCAGAAGGACCTGTGAACGGTGCGGCGTCGCGCCAGCTACGCCAGTCCGCTGGCAAGGGTTTGGTGGGCGTGGCCTGCAGCACAAGCCGCAGCTTCCATGGTTCGGTGAGCGAGGTGGGCCTACCGGCAAACCGGTAGTTCACTGCAACGTTTCCGTTTGGCTCTCGCACTATCGAGAAAGCCCCCTCGGCGCCTTGGATCAGCGAATTGTTGTGTTCGGTTGCACCGCAGAGGCCCACATCATCCGTGCCGATCCACCAGTATCCTCCAGCGCTTTCGATTGTGCCTTCCCCCCTGGGGAGAAAGCCGCGCGTCCTCGAGCCTTTCGAGTAGAGCCTGGCGTATTCCTTGCGGATTGGTATGCGCATTTCCATCCACTCGATGGCGGCGCCCTCGGCAGGTGTCAGCGAAAAATCATGTAACAGAAACCCATCATACTCTGCCTGTGTTCGCCAATGTAGCTTGCCCAGTATACTGCTGGATGTGCCTTCCCAAACGACTTCGGCCGCGGTCTTTTTTGCGACCCGACGTTCTCCCGCTGTCCAGGTGACATCCGAGCCTTTGGAAACCGCTCTGAAATGGATCGGACCCGCCAGTATCGAGGAGCCCTGCGTCTCGAGATTCGTCGGCAGTCCGAATGTCCCCAGTTGATAGTCGCGTCCCCAGACGGTTACCTGGTTCCCCTCGACCTGGACCGCCGTCCATGGTGCTGGTGGCGTGTCGCTGACTCCGATTTTTTCTTTGAGCCAAACCGGTGGCCCTGGAACGACAAACGTCGTGGTGATCGACGCGACGGCCTGGCCGTCCCCGGTCGTGAGGTCTGAGATAACGTTGTACTTACCCTGTGGCAGCTTGGAATAGGAGATGACCGCCTCGCCGAATCTGCCGTTTGTCTGCACGATGGGCGCGGAGGTGGTTCCCGCTGCAGGCTCCAAGCGCGCCTGGCCCGCGAAATTACCGCTGCGGTCGCCGCTGTCGATCTCCACTACCAGTGAGCGCTTGGCCGGATCCGGCACTACCCTTATCTTGGGCTGCATGAAATTTCCTGGGATGTCCATGCCACGTTCGCGCGTCAGGGCGTTTGTGGCCACCCAATCGATTTCCTCGCGCGTCAGCGCACGATCATAGATGTAGACCTCGTCGATCAGCGTGTGTGCCTGGCGTGCCGCGTTTCCGCCGAAATCGCCGATGTAGATGTATCGCAACTTCTCCAGCTCTGGCAACGGCCCCGAAGCCGCGGAGCAGTTGTGAGACCAGGTTTCCCCCGAGGCCTTGATACCCCCGATGTAGAACCCCAGGTCCTGGCCCGGTTTCCACGTCATGGCGTACCAGTTCCACCTGCCTTTGAGTGGGTTTGATCCGTAGGCCCTGTTGGCGGTCTTGCTGATGGATCGAATGACAAACTCGCCCGCGCCGGGTGGCCTGAGATAAAAAAGTATTTCCCCCTCACCGCGGACATTAATGAACCGGTGAAAATTGCCGTCGTCGTGATCCCAATCCTGCGCATACATCCAGAACTCAATCGTACCTTCCCGAGGATTGATGTTGTCTTGCGCGGAATACTCGACATATCCCTCTCCGTCCCCGCTGCGCAGTGCCGAGCCGCGAAAACCGAGCCCGTCCGCATTTAGCGACCCACCGCCCTCGTGAAACCGGGCTGTGGGGCTTCCGACCGCGTAGTCGGCGTCCTTGCTTTGGTCAAAGCTGGCGTAGAGAAGTACACCGCCTCTTGAACTGCTGCCATCCTCGCTGCATGCGATGCGC
>CAYMUR010000028.1:0-51674 GCA_964393615.1 uncultured Pirellulaceae bacterium | reverse complement strand
AACAACTGGCGCAAACGGTACCTTGATTACGGGGTCGTTTCAGAAACTCGCTGGAAACGTTCTTCCGGCAATACGATCGAAGTGATTCGTATACCAAATTTGTCGCCCACTTTGACTGCCTCTCCAACGGCAATGCGCTGGCCGCTAACTGCGAGTTCTAACATTTCCTCGCACGATTTTTCAAACTGAATGATCGCACCGGGAGCAATGTTCAGAATATCACTGACATGCTCTTTTTTTTTGGCCAACGTCACGGCTACCGACAATTCAACCTTTAACAACGTACGTGCGTACGGTGGCAGCAACTGGGTTCCACTGGATGTAGATGGGGACACGGCCGTTTCTCAGGAGAGAATGTTTTCATTACCGCGAGACATACGTCACCATTTGACGGTCAAAAAATTCAGCGGTCCTATTTTGAAAACCGCCTGCTTGTAAGAGTATCGTCCCGCAGGATCGCTAATCTTTTATGAAATAAAGGTTTACGGCCAACTGTCTGACGCTGGAAAAACTGATTATAATTTACTGGGGATAGATGCTGACTGCATTACCCAGCCGTGCCCAAAAAGTCATGCGCATGGGGGGTGTCCGTCTTCACAATGAACGATTAATGTAGCTGAGTTCTTGCATCTTGGGGCAGATTGCAGATCTCTCCTGAGTTTCACTATGTGAGTTATCTATGTAAAATCCCGCTTGGGGTCACTCAAAAAATCACGCCAAATCTACTGCTGTCTTCGCAATGCCAATCACCACGCAAGACCAACCGATTTTCGACTTACTGCCTTACAAGTCCTTAGAAAACAAGGACTTACAGGATCGAATTCAATTCCTTCGTGACGAATTCGGTTCTGAATTATTGATTTTAGGCCATCATTATCAACAAGATGAAGTGATCCGCTTATCAGATTTGCAAGGAGACAGCTATCAGTTGAGCCAATTAGCTGCTGCTAGCAGCGATTGCCGTTTTATTGTGTTCTGTGGCGTGCACTTCATGGCTGAAACAGCAGATATCCTGGCAAATCGGCCTGAAAAGATCGTGGAACGAAAGGGTCAGCAGGTCCAGGTCATTTTACCGGATATGGCAGCCGGTTGTTCCATGGCTGACATGGCCGCCATTGAACAAGTCGAAGCTGCCTGGTCCGATTTAGGTGAATTCCTCCATACAGAAGACATTACTCCGGTCACCTATATCAATTCAGCAGCCAGTCTGAAAGCATTTTGTGGACGGCATGGAGGTGTTGTCTGTACGTCCAGCAACGCGGCTGCTGTTTTGAAGTGGGCGTTTTCCCGTACCAGCAGGGTACTTTTCTTTCCTGATCAACATCTCGGACGTAATACGGCACTCCGCATGGGCATTACCAATGGTGAAATGCCAGTCTGGGACCCGTATGACGATGACTTCGGTGGTAACACGAAAGAATCTCTATTGTCAAGCAAAGTGATCCTCTGGAAGGGTCATTGCAGCGTGCACCAAATGTTTCGTTCCGAACACGTCACCCAGTTTCGCAACCGTTTTTCGGACATTAAGATTCTCGTTCACCCAGAGTGCCCGCAAGAAGTCAACGATTTGGCAGACATTTCCGGGTCTACGGGAAAGATTATACAGGAAGTCCAAAACGCACCAGCTGGCACACGTTGGGCAATTGGCACGGAGCTACACCTGGTCAATCGTCTAAAAAACGAACATCCTGAACAAGACATACACTTCTTGTCGCCAGTGGTCTGTATGTGTGCCACCATGTACCGCATCGATCTGGCTCACCTCTGCTGGAGCCTGGAAAATTTACATGCTGGGACACCAGTCAATGTGATCAAGGTAGACGATGACACGACTCGCTGGTCGCTGATCGCTCTGGAACGGATGTTGCAAATTAAGTAGCAACACCATGCTGGAAAAGATTAAATGTTTACCCTGAACCGTCGACCTGTCGGCAAAAAGCAACGATGCCTGGCACATCGGTGGGCAATTCTCCCCC
The DNA here is from genome assembly GCA_964393615.1 of uncultured Pirellulaceae bacterium. Classification (GTDB taxonomy): domain Bacteria; phylum Planctomycetota; class Planctomycetia; order Pirellulales; family Pirellulaceae; genus CAYMUR01. The sequence goes on along the minus strand of CAYMUR010000028.1, from coordinate 49,698 downwards.
AGAGACTGCTGGCGAAGCAACCGCTTCCGAGTCCGGGGGTGCTACCGTTTCTGGCTCGTCCGTTTCTGGCTCGTCGTTTGTCAGCTTTGGCTCCTCCGACACGTTTGTTGGAGCAGTCGCAGAATCATCCTGCTTTTCGGCTCGAGCCGCGGCAAGCATTTCTGCAACCGACATAGAACGAGGGTCTTTGCCTTTCACAGGAGCGGATTTAGCAGGCGCTGTGCTAGGTGCGGCTGCTTCCTTGGGTTTGCGTGCCGCTTCCATAATAGCCGCCACATCCTCTGATTTCGAAGAAGTCGTTGACGCCGCAGAAGCTGTTCCTTTTTCACCTCGCGCGGCAGCCATGACATCAGCCACGGACATCTTTTTAGGATCAGCAGCCGATGTAGCGGTGGTCTCCGATTTGGCACCGCGAGCTGCCGCCAGCACGTCGGCGACTTCCATGCCCGTTCCCGTTTTTTTACCGTCCGAAGCGCGCGCTTTCTCTAAATTGGACGGTGCTTTGGCAGCAACTTTTTTGGCAACTGGTTTACTTGCCGTCGTTTCCTTTTTAGGAAGTGGCTTGTCGATGACTTTCAAAAAGTCGATTTCGATATCGTACCAGCCTATATTATTGTCTGCATCAAATTCAACCAGCGCACGACCGTTCATATTGACCGTCTTGATCATGCCAGTCATCCCATTGAATCGACGCAACTCCAGACAACCTTCGTCCACGACGACATATTTGTCCGTAAATTGTTGTTTTAACTTTTCGATATGCTCAAAAACCATTACGACATTAACTCCCGATTCCAAATCGATTCGACGACCAACGGCAAGCAATCAACCGACCGAATACTAAATGATCGCCTATTCCTGAATTTTGGCTGATCACGATGGGGAAATCAAGGTGCCAGACGCTGTGGAGCAAAGACACTACGCCCCCCATCAACAGGCAGACAGACCCCCGTGACAAAATCATTTTCCAGCAGAAATTCAACTGCATGGGCAACGTGCTCTGGGGCCCCCTCTCGCCGCACCAAAGTACCTTCAATAGCCTCCTGGCGGGCCGACTCGGGCAATTCAGGAGGGAGCATTACCGGACCTGGTAACACCGCGTTGACCCGAATTCTGGGATTGCGTTGAGATAATTCGACCGCAAAAGATCGCGTCATCGCCGGAATAGCACCTTTCGAAGAAAAATAGGCCGCGTGATCCATGTAAGGTCGAACGACAGCCCAATCACCCAGGTTGACAATCGCGCCACCGAATTTTTGGCCGACCATCTGCATTCCAGCCTGCTGACAACAGAGAAACGTACCCAGCGTATTAATCTCGAAATGCTGTTGTACATCCGTCGCCGTCACCTTTTCCAACGGTTTGGCATCCCAGATGGCAGCACAATTGACTAATGCATCCAACCGTCCAAAATGGCTTATTGTTTGAGCGAACATTTTTTCAACAGCCTCTTCGCGACGAAGGTCTGCAGTAACACCGATTGCCTCCGTTTTTGCAGACAATTGCTTCACGGTGGATTGCGCCTGTTCACGAGCCAGATGAGAGTGCACGACAATCCGATAACCCCGCTCTGCCAACACTCTTACAAGGCAATTGCCGATCCTTGGCGCTCCACTTCCAGTCACTAGTGCAACCGGGTGCGGAACACCAAAGACCGATTCTAGATGATTCATTGTTTCAACACCGCTATGTTGTGCCATTGATCTACTCAACAAAAATTAGCTTGGAATTGAAGATCAGACAATGAGTTGTCTTTCAAATGAATGCCATGCAAATTGGAATGAATTCACGGCCAAAAACCATAAGTATAAACAAACTCCAGGATATCTAAAACGGATTTGTGTGCGTTGCATTCGCACTGTAGGAATAGAAAACACATCCAGGTCGACCTCCATCATTGTGACCTGACAAGGAACCTCAATCAGCATGGAATTCCAAGACAATGTTCCAGGCATGTTCAGGCGTTTCGGCATAGTGAATCAAATCCAAGTGTTCATCACGAATCACACCTTCATCTGCCAAAAACGAAAAATTGACCACATTTTCCCAATAGGATTTATCGAACAAAATGATCGGAATTTGTTGCATGCGATGTGTTTGGCGCAATGTCAAGGCACAGAACAACTCGTCCAGCGTCCCAAATCCACCAGGAAACACCACGATCGCTTTCGCTCGAAAAAGGAAGTGCATTTTTCGTAGCGCGAAATAATGAAACTGAAAACACAATTCCGGAGTAATGTAAGGATTAGGTGACTGTTCCTCTGAAAGCGTGATATTCAGGCCAATCGACTTATGGCCAACATCAAACGCTCCCCGGTTACCAGCTTCCATGATTCCCGGCCCGCCACCCGTGATGATGACATAGTCGTATTGATCATTCTTCTGCCCGGCAATCGAAACAATCCTGGCAAACTCTCGTGCCGCGTCGTAGTACTTGCTCTTGGCCAAAACCTTTTCGGATCTGGTAACCGCCCGTTGCAAAGTTACATCCTGGGGTGACTTTGCAAGTGCCTTGCATGCCTGATCTAGCCGTTCTTCGGCGACAGTTTTTTCCAAAATTTGCGTTCCGCCAAATAATACAACGGTCGACTGAATCTGCTGTTCACTAAGAATCATTTCAGGCTTGAGCAACTCCAGTTGCAACCTGACCGGTCGCAAATCGGGACGTTGTAGAAATTCCGTGTCCTCCTCTGCCAACCGGTAACTTGGTGATTGCAAAATGTTCTGCAAGTTTTTGCCGATTTCCTTATTTTTCATAGGCACTGCCCTTCGTCATGGCCACCCCAAACATTCCTGATCGTTACAACGTGTCTAACACAATATCAGGATTATACCCGCGGAAGCAACGTGCCCAGCCTAACTGATTTGACAATCCAAGGTTATCACGAGTAAACTAGAGAAGGTGGGATTCGCACTGCTAATCCTATCAACGGAACAGACTTGCCACTCTCATGGACTACCGTTTTCGAGGCAAACACGTAAAGGTCGTCCCAGATTTGTCCTTGCCAGTAGACCGTGACTGACGTTATCGTCACCGCTTGGATGAATAAAAACAGAGAATGGATTGGGCGGTTGCATAAAACCGAACTCAACCGACCGGTAAACTATAAAAGTCCTTCGTGGGAGCCGTAAAAATGTTATTCTCGCGACATCCAATCATGTTCACAACAGGCTTGATGTTACTGGTTTTCAGTGGCACGCTGTTTCCCCATGCCCAAGCCCATGCCCAAAAGAAGTACAAAGTTGTGTCCTTTAGCCCAGCCGCCAAGGAATTGCCGAAGAATACACAAAAGCGAAACGAGTTAAAACAACTGAAAAATAGAATCATCATCGGAACGGAACCATTTGCTGCCAACAAGACATCTCTTAAAACGTGGTATGTGGGCTACACTTTCCCCATGATGACTCGTGCACAACGGGGAAAAAGCACACAAGCAGACACGGTTAAAAACCTGGAAACGGCACGCCTGGAATTGTTGCGCGATATTCGTGAGGTAAAGGATGCCGAATACCGTCGCTGGCTGGTGCAACAGGTCGTCAAATATATGCCGAGTATCGCCAAGGGTGGTTATCACCCGATTGCCAGATACAACGCGATGCTCACCATTGCTAATTTGAATGCCAAAGAAGCGACATCGGTTGGTTCCAACCGTCAACCACCGGAACCCCTATCTGCCGCATTGCCAATATTACAGGAAGCGCTGGCCAGCGATACGCAAATCGATGCCGTGCGCGTAGCAGCCATGGTAGGTATCTTGAGGCATGTAACATTGGATCCGTTTCGCAGCGAACCCTTTGGTGACGACGACAAACAGCAATTCGTGAACGATATATTGCCAATTGTCCAGGCCAACGAACCTCCAAACCTCCGTGATCCAGGGGTCCATTATTGGTTACGACGTCGTGGAATAGAAATTCTGGCACGCCTACAAGCGTCTGATGAAGGAGGTAAGATTGCGGATGCTTTGGGGACAATTGTTACTGACGAAAAAGTGCGGCCATCTTTACGCATCGCGGCAAGCGACGCCATTGGGCAAACACAACACCTGCCATCTTCGTTTGCGGGTAAACCCACGGGTTTGGCCGTCTCGATCAGCCAACTCGCTGCTGAAGCTTCACGGGAAACAATCGAACAACTTGATGAAATTGCACTTGCTGCGGAACGTAATTTGGGAACAGGGCGCGGATTTGGAGCGGGCGGGCTCAACCCGGAAATGGCTGAATTTGGTCCAGCTGGAATTGGAGCTGCGTCTCCTTTTGGTGATCCAAGTAGATCTAAAAATGGCAATCTGAGAAAACGCCAGGAAGTCAGAAAAGCGGACTGGGAAAAAGAGTTGGAACTCTCACGACGAAGCTTGCTGACAACACTCGCCAGTGTCGACCGCGGACTGCGCGGTCCGGACCAGAATCATGGTATCCTGTCCCTTGCTGAAAACGAACCTCACACAGCGAACATTACCCGACTCAGCCAAGTCATCTCCGACTTGGCCAAAACATGTGATGCAGAATACGAAGAAATCGAAGACCTGATCGAAGATTTAAGGCAAAACACTGATCGCCTGGATACAGAAATCGCCCAAATGCAGGAATCGGCAGAAAACATCGCAGCCGTAGTGGCGGCTGACAATCAGCCCGTTGTAGCTGACAACGACGACAATGTTGACGAAACCACTGAAAACGAACCTGTCAATTTTGACGACTTTCAATAAGCCGTCATTCTACCAACGGCATGAAAACTACCTCGCCGTACGAAACACACCTACCGTTCCCATTGCATGCACGGTAGCGTAGACGCTGAACAACACGGTCGAAAAAACGACATCCCCAATCAGCGTATAACGAAAGAACATCAGTGCGTTCACATAGCACTCCAGTAATCCACTCATGGTGTGTGGATACATGTCATAAATCCACCAGTGTGCAAAATTCGTGGTCACAAAAAACAACGTCGAAGCGACGACGGCACAACCGAGAAATTTCAGGAGGGGCAAAACCGCGTCAACACCCCCACGATTTGTCGCACCGCGACTTAGTGAACAGTGACGCTGCAATACCTTGCGACATGCCACTGGCACTGCCAGCATTCCATAAACCACCAGCATCAGACCGAAATGGTAACTTCCAATGAACAGATCACTAATGGCCAATATAAGTAGGGGAACGGCCAGAGCCCAAGTGGCCCGGCGAAAATACACTGCGGCCAATAAGGACGACGCGGCAACCGGTGCAACATTTGGGAGGTCCTGCAATACAACCCGTAACCAAGCCCCTACACCAATCAGTAACGCCATGACTAACAATTCCACTTTTGTCTCGTTTTTCATCAATAGAACTCCGCATGCTTGGGGGTTGATATTGGGCACTAGGCGCGAACAGGCAACACGATGCTTTCGACTCCAACTATAAACAGACTAGTCGCTGATCTAGTATCTTATCGTTTTACAATAGAGTATGCATGGTGACACTTCGAATTTTATTCGTACTCACCAAATTTCCACAAGACGTGGTCGGAAATAGATATTTTTTCCACGGCAAAGCTCTGTTTACCCAGATTTTTATTGACCCAATAAATCCAGTTGTGCCCACGTCCCCCCTTATTTTTAAGATCATCTATTTGTAACAACAGAGCCGTGCTGCCTTGGCCTCGGTGGTGAAACTCAATCCCACGAGGATGTCTCCTCGCCATTTCCAATACACCAAGAACGGTCATATCTTCCGACCAGGACAAGTGCGTGAATATCTTCTGAACGCCGTCACCATAGTCAATCGTCAATTGTACCGTACGCGGTATAGTCGTTTCTGCAGCAAACAGGCAATCATTGGAAACCAGGCAACCAACTGCCAACAACACAGTACCCATGCATCCTATTTTCAACCAGGTCACTGCACTTCTCTCCATTTTTTCAAACTAACAGACCAGTTTCCCTACGCTTTGTCCCATAACGCGTTTCACAATTTCTTGAACCGAAATATTCGCCAGTAGCGATATGACTGAATTTCATGAGAATGCTGCCTGGGATGACAGATCCGATATTGCCAAGTCTTGAAATGCACTGCTGGAAAACGCTTTTTAACTAACGTAACACCCATACCGTTGGTAGGGGAGTGGCCTTTTCTGAGCTTGCCAAACGGGTTAGGCTGCTGGGAATATCATAGCCGGCCAGTTCTAGCAATGGGTGCTGAGAACCATCGATTGGTCAAAAGATTGGTCAAGTCACCAAATGCTACCATTGATTTGCGGTCACAATTACACCGTATGACCTACAATTTTATTATTGGCAATTTTATTATTGGCAATTTTATTATTGGCAATTTTATTATTGGCAATTTTAGGATTGGCAATTTTAGGATTGGCAATTTTAGGATTGGCATCCCACCACGTCACTTGAGCTGTTGCGACTGTGCAGGAAATACACAACAAGCCTTTGGGTGACCATTGGGACTTTACCACCACGTCAACCGACCGGCAATGAAAGACGTGCTCCATGTCCATAACGGATCCAGCTAATTTCCGACTGAGCGAACCCGAACCTGGCATCGCTATTCTTACGTTTGACACGCCCGATAAAACTGCGAACATTTTATCACGACCAGTTTTAAATGAGTTGTCCGATCACTTGGATGTGTTGGAAAAACGTCAGGACTTGACCGGATTGATCATTATCTCCGGCAAACCCGGCATGTTCATTGCTGGAGCCGACCTGCGTGAATTCGTAGCATCACTGGAAGTTCCAAAGAACCAAGTAGTCGAAATATGCCGCCTCGGTCAAACCCTTTTTGCAAGACTCTCCCAGTGTCCGTTCGTCACGGTAGCGGCCATCGACGGCATTTGTGTCGGTGGTGGCGCCGAGCTCGCCTGTTGGTGTGATCGCCGTGTTCTGTCTAATCGAGAACACACGGAGCTTGGATTTCCCGAAGTAAAACTTGGCTTGTTTCCCGGCTGGGGTGGCACGGCCCGCGCATCGCGCATTGCAGGGCTGGGCAACGCCGTGGAAATGATTACAAGCGGCAACTCGATTGATGCTGATACAGCATTGGCCATGGGATTTGCATCGCTGATCACGCCGCCTGAACAACTACTAACAGCTGCCATCCGTCTTGCAAAACTGGAGCACCAAACCGAGACTTATCTACGAGATCGCGAGCGCTGTAGCAGTCCCATTTGCGTCAATGATACCGAACTGGGATTTCTAGGCATTACGGCGTCCGCTTACATTCAAGGCCAGACCCATGGAGCCTACCCGGCCCCGCTTGCCGCCTTGGAAGTCATTTTGGGAGGCGCGTCGGTTGATCTCGACACAGCTTGTGGCATGGAAGCTGAGGGAATGGCCAAACTTTTTGGATCTCCAGTCAATGCCGCCTTATTGAATGTCTTTTTCCTGACGGACCACAATAAAAAAGATGCCGGAATCGTCAACATTCAAGAATTCCCGGTCGACATCAGCTCCGTTAGTGTCGTAGGCGCAGGCTTGATGGGCGCTGGAATTGTGGCTGCCAATGTTAAACGTGGAATTCCAGCGACCGTCACAGACATTTCTGCTGAGGCCGTAGCGATCGGGGTACAAAACGTCATCAAAGAAGTCTCCTACAACAAATCGCTGAATGGCCCTGATGCGCAACTGGCGATCCAACGGGCACCTCTAGTGAACGGAACGCTCTCTGACGAAGAAGTAGCTGCTGCTGACCTCGTAATCGAAGCCGTCGTAGAAAACCTCGATATAAAACAACAAGTCCTTGCGCGGCTAGAGCCGCATTTACGGGACGATGCCATCCTGGCATCCAACACTTCGACGGTTCCCATCACCAAACTGGCCGCAGGCTTGGCCCGCCCCGAACAGTTTTGTGGCATTCACTTTTTTAACCCGGTCCGTCGAATGAAGCTGGTTGAAGTGATACGTGGTGAAAAAACTAGCGAGCAGACGGTCGCCACCGCAGTGGCCTACGCTAAACAAATTGGAAAATCACCTATCGTCATCAACGACGGACCCGGCTTTCTGGTGAATCGCCTCTTGTTCCCCTACATGCAAGAAGCACTGGCTCTTTTGACCTGCGGTATCAGTATCAAAGATATTGAAAGAGCGGCTAAAAAATTTGGCATGCCGATGGGCCCCATCGAGCTGTATGACATGGTCGGCCTGGATACAGCCCTGTACGCAGGTAAAACAATGGCAGCCGCATTCCCAGATCGTGTTTTGACTTCGCCACTGCTTGCCGATATGGTTACGGCGGGAAGGCTGGGCCGCAAATCGGGGCTTGGTTTTTACTCGTACAAGAATCGTAAACAACGAGCAAAACCCGATCCGTCCCTGGCAGATCTCATCGGAAAACATCAACTTGATCAACAAACGCTTACCCCAGAGGAATTAACAACCCGTTTGTTTATGCCCATGTTGCTCGAAGCGACGCGTGTTCTCGAGGCAGGCATTGTGCGCAATCCACGGGACATTGATCTGGGATTGATATTGGGGATAGGATTTCCGCCATTTCGTGGCGGATTGCTATTCTGGGCCGACACCATCGGAACCACAAAGCTACTTGAACAAATCAAACCTTTGGAACCGCTTGGAGCTCGTTTTCAACCAACCGATCTGCTACAAAACATCGCCCGAGAAGGTACAAGTTTTTACGCGATTGCACCAAAACAAAAAAAATAAGATAACTGGATTGCTGATATTGCCGTACCCTCAGAGCAATTTTTTTGGCGGCTAAAAACATGGAAGATTTCCCTGGAGTGGTGTCTGCATTGACCACTCCAATCACACATTAGGTCGTACATTTTTGCAATAGGAAACTTGACGTATGTCCTCTGCTGTCATTATTGATTGTGTCCGAACCCCCGTCGGCCGGTCTCACCGGGATAAAGGTATCTTTCGCCAAGTTCGCAGTGATGATTTAGCCGTCTCCTGTGTCGAAGCGATCGTCGCGCGGACAGGCATTAATCCCGAGGTTGTTGAAGACGTCGTGATGGGAAACACGCAACAAACAATGGAACAAGGTCTGAACGCAGCGCGGGCCATTGGGTTAATGGCTGGATTGTCCGTTCACTCGGGAGGAACCACCATTAATCGGCTTTGTGGAAGTAGTTTACAGGCCGTCAACCAAGCAGCCCACGCTATCATGGCCGGTGCCGAGGATGTCCAAATCGTTGGCGGCCTGGAACACATGCAACATCTGCCGATGGATCATGGCATCGATATTAATCCAAAGTTATTTCACCACACATCCAAAGGTGCGCTGCACATGGGTGTGACAGCCGAATTTCTAGCCCAGACGCAAGGTATTTCACGCCAAGATCAGGATCTGTACGCGTTGGATAGTCACTGTAAAGCTGCTGCCGCACAAAATGCTGGCGAATTTACGAAGGAAATCGTTCCAGTCTACGGTTTGGACGAAGTCGGGGACGCAATCCTCGCCACGGCCGATCAGTGTGTCCGGCATGACACAAATCTTGAGTCACTAGCTTCTCTAGCACCTGTGTTCATGCCGCGAGACGGAACGGTCACTGCAGGCAATAGTTCACCGCTGAATGACGGTGCCGCTGCGATGCTGGTAATGTCTAAAGAAAAAGCTGATGAATTAGAGCTCCAACCCCTGGTCCGTATTCGGGCCACAGCAGTAGCCGGCGTCGAACCATCGGTCATGGGGACTGGCCCTGTACCTGCAACCCAAAAAGCATTACGACGTGCCGGACTCACCTTGAACGATATTGACGTGATTGAACGACACGCAGCGTTCGCCTCCCAATCATTGGCATGCATCCGGTCGTTAGAACTGGACGAAAACAAGGTAAATGTCCGCGGTGGGGCAATCGCCATCGGGCATCCCCTCGGAGCCAGCGGCGCGAGAATTGCCACTACACTAATTCACACCATGATAGATCGCGATGCAACATTCGGTTTGGCTACGATGTGTATCGGCGTCGGTCAGGGAATTGCCACTATCTTTGAAAGGGTGTGAAGCTGTCTAACCACGGGAGCTTTCGACATCGAACCAGACCACACCAGCCCTTACAACTCACCTGTTGCAAAACCTGCTCCACGTGGGATCGGTTCGAACGACAAGCAAATGTTGCGACGAGGCAGGCGTCTAGGATGGGCAACGTTCGTGTGTTCAATAGCGGGTGCCGTAGGCTGGCTCGGGCTACCCCTCACAAGCCAATTACTCGCTGAAACAGATTGGTTCGGGCCCAATCCCCATCCCTCATTTCAACAGATGCAAGCCTGGACTTCACCAGGAACGTTGGTCGCCCTGGTCGTAGGATCCATTGGGCTGTTTGGCTTCCACTCACGACTGGCTCTGGTTGGACTGATCGTGGCGCTAAGCACATTTTTAATTCCGATTTTGATGAAGCTTTATCCCTATTTACTGACAGACTAGTCTAAGGTTCCACTAAAACAAAACTCGCAGTGACAAAAAGTAGGACAATCTTTTCATCCAGTCAGCGACTGCGAAATTGGTACACTAGGTTTTGTCATTTCATTCGGTCCAGTCGACCCAGAGTAAAGCAAAGACGACTTTTCTTGTAACAATTAGAAAAGCCAACGCCGGGGACTGGTCGTTAAACGATAAAGGGACATTACCTTGGCGAAACCCAACTCACTTTCGTTGAGTCCATGTCGAGTCATTGTCTCCTAATCCAAGCCTGGAAAATTGAACGAAGCAGGAAATCCTGGCGCTATTTTTGCCTCGGAGAAAGCGGACATGTCCATCCAAACGCCAAATGGTAATTTGCCATCCTCGCCCCCCGTCGATGAAATCCATGCAGAAGTTTCTTTTGCCGAAACAGCACTTAAACTGGGTGGTAAAAGTGAAGAAGAAGCCCGGCGAACAGGAGCAATCGACCAGGCCGATGACAATGTCGAGTCGCTCTTTCAGCCTCGCTACCAGACAATCAACAGCCCCATTCATCGCGCCGTGTGGAATGCCACCGTGTCCGTCGATGAATTTCTGGTTGCGCAGGAAGAAGTGCCTGCCGATCTTGCCCAGGTCATGGATCGTTCGATCTCGATTGTTCAGCAGCATCGACAAAGTGGCAGCCTGATGAACGACGAAAACAAAATTAGCAACGCCGTCATGAATGACCTGGGAGAAGCGGGTTACTGGGGTTTGCTCGTCGACAAACAATATGGCGGCAGCGGAGCACCGTTTCGACATTTTGCTCCATTTTTAACGCGAATGGCGATGGCGGATCCAACGGTAGCAGGCTTGGCATCCGTTCACGGTTGTATTGGTGCCGTTGACCCTGTACGTACTTTTGGCAATGAAAGTCAAAAGCAAACCTATTTGCCCAAACTGGCAAGTGGTGAAAAGTTGTCAGCCTTTGCCTTGACCGAACCGTGTGCCGGCTCAGACCTGACTGCAATGCGCACGCGTGCGGAACTTCGAGGGAACGAGTATATTGTCAATGGCGAAAAACTGTTTATTACAAACGTCGTACCAGGGCGCACCATCGGACTGGTGTGCCTCATAGAGAACACTCCTGCCGTATTAGTCTGCGATCTGCCAAACGAAGAAAATGATCAATTCCGCCTGAAAAAATATGGACTTTGGGCTTTGAAACATACCTACAATCGTGGGATTGTGTTCAAAGGATTTCGCGTTCCTGCGGAAAACTTGTTGGAACCTCGGCGCGGCAACGGTCTGACCATCGCCTATCATGGCCTTAATCTTGGTCGCGTCTCTCTCTGTGCCAATGCAGCAGGAACGATGCGTCTTATGCTGGCCAGCATGCTACCTTGGGCCCATTTTCGTGTCACCTATGGCGAACCGATTGCCCGCCGCGAACTGGTATGTCGACGGATAGCTCGGATGGCCGGGATGATTGTGGCCTGTGACGCTTTGGTAACCTGGTGTTCTGGCCTGATCGACCAAGGATACCGTGGTGAAATGGAATGTATCGTGGCCAAAATTTTCGGCAGTGAGGCCCAAAAAGAAGCCGCTATTGAACTCTTCATGAAAACACATGGCGGACGTTCATTCCTGCATGGACATATGTTCGGAGACAATGTGCACGAATATCTGGCTCCCTGTATCTACGAGGGAGAAGGAGAAATGCTGGGAATGGCGTTCTTCAAGTCCCTCGTCAAGCATCACGGTACCTCCTATTTCGAGCCCATTGGAAAAACACTGGCGGCGGCTGGCATCCGAAAGCCCAATCCACTTAATCCTGCTCACGCTTGGGTGCTCAAAGGCGTCTTAGGGCCTTATGCCAAGTGGTATCTGCGTCAACAAATTACTTGTCATGCCTCAAAACCACAACTGCCAGCCATGACAAATCCGTTACGTGAGCATGCTGAGTTTGCAGCCAATAGCCTGATCAAATCGCCCTTAGAAATAAGTGGAATCATGCGTAAGCATCAATTGAAGTTAGCTGATCGCCAATGTCGGATGTCAGAACTCTCGAGTCGAATTCAAAACCAAGTAATCATTCTATGTACCAGTCTCTATGCAAGCCGTCAGCAAGACGAAATTGTCCAGGCAGCGGCAGATGTCCTCTGTCAAGACTTGCGACGCCAATTGTCCGGTAGGCGTCCCACCGACAAATACTACCGTGCGGCAACCAGCCTGGGCGAATCAATCGTCGATGGTGGATTTCAGTCTATCGCTGGACTTGAACCGGACCAAATCCTCATGCCCTATGATGCTTCTTAACAGGAAACTCAAGCGGTTTAGAAAAAGGGCCCAAAGGGAGCTGAGAATGCCGACGTCCCAGGACCAACCAGAAAGTTGATCCGCGCCCGAAGCTGGTCCAGAAAGAACAAGACCCACTCTAGCCGCATATCGGTGGAGTCCTAAGCTGCGGACCCGTTGTTTTTCTTGTTGGCGTTGACGAGCAATCATTTTTCATCACTGGACCTCCCCTCGTTCATGTGGCAACGACAACAGGTCCATCTGATCATTGTGACCACTCGATTTTCATCGCAGTGTTTCGACGGAAGACTTGCGGGGATCGTGCTCAGAACCGTCGCTCGTCACAGCGTTTTCTTCTGTGCTAAATACAAAGGGTTTAAGACGTTGAATACAATTACACCCATTTATTCGCATATTAACCGTTTTACGATCATCGCGGCCTCCCACAAACAAAAATTGGCACAAAGGTTATACGGATTAATTCATTTAACCGTTTTTTAGGGGGCACAATTCTGGATTCTTGACTATCAGGTAACGGTTTATTATCATGGAAAGTATTGGAATGGACTTGGCGCGAACCGGTGTTTGGTTATCGGCTATTACGTCTAGAAATCATCGACCTGTCAAATAGCGTCTCCAGTAATTTAAGCCAACGTTGGTTTGTGAATGAATCGTTACACGAGTAGTAGGTGCCTAAAAAAATGTCACCGTCAATTAAGGAAGAAAAGTATGCCTTTGAAATTTCTCGCCCAGCAGAGCCTCACCATAGCGGTCGCCATCGTTGTTTTCATGGGCAGCCGTGATTTACAAGCGCAAATAACTGGAGCTTTGCAAATCGAAGGCAATTACTCTCAAGGACCTGGCGGACGTCTTGAGATCGATGTCATCAGCACTGCCGGGGACGGTACTGGACACGACATCATCCAGGTGACCGAAGACGCCAACCTCGATGGGACGCTTGAGATTCGGACGGGCTCTTCTTTTACGCCAGCCGGAGGAAGCACACCAGGTGCAATAGGAGACACTTTTACAATTATCACAGCCGGTAACATAAACGGTACCTTTGCCACGGTGGAAGGGAACCGCCTCGGTTCCGGCAAATTCTATTCGCTGATGTACAACCCCACAAATTTGACCCTGGGAGCATTTCAGGCACAGGCTGGTGACGTGGATGGTGACCAAGACGTTGACATTACCGATTTCAACACGTTGGCTGTCAATTTTGATCCCGTCGGCGCAAACGCAGGGACAAACAGCTGGGAGACTGCAGATTTTGATTCGGATGGCGATGTTGATATCACTGATTTCAACAGTTTAGCCGTCAATTTCTCCCCGTTAGGCTACGGCGGAGACGGCCCGGGACAGGTTCCTGAACCAGCAAGCCTGCTCTTGTTGGCCACAGGTTGTCTGGCATTGGCTTTCTACAGCATAAAACGTTGACCCAACCTCCTCTTGGTCAGCCACCCGACACCATCCTCACAGCACCATCCTCACAGCACCATCCTCACAGCACCAAACCACGATGTCAGATAAGGCTTTGAACACAAGGCTTTATCAGGCTTGACGATTCGTCCCTTCCCACTCGGCAAACTGATCAGGGCCGCTTGACATCTATGCCTTTACTTGGTGCCTTGAATTTTTTCAGTTTTTTTCTGTACCGATTCGTCTACTCTTCTGAAATGGTCACTCGTTCCATCGTGTCGCCCTGAACAATCATGTTCACGACATCTTGGCCTTCGGTGACGCGGCCAAATACCGAATGCTTGCCATCCAGCCAATCCGTTTTAACATGGGTCACAAAAAACTGTGAGCCATTCGTATTGGGGCCAGAGTTTGCCATGGAAACCACTCCCGGCCCATCATGTTTCAGGTCAGCATGGAATTCGTCGTCGAACGAAAATCCAGGTCCTCCTGTTCCATTTCCATCCGGGCAACCAGTCTGGATCATAAAATCGTCGATCACGCGATGAAATGTGAGGCCATTATAAAATTCATCTTCTGCCAGTTTCACAAAATTTGCAACGGTTTTGGGAACTTTATCATCGTGTAATGTGAATTTTATCGTTCCCTTGTTTGTTTCAATGGTGGCAACTTTCATCGTCAGTTCCTTCGTTAGATCTGTAACGGGTTCGGGTCCAGAAGATTGTTATTTTATCGCATCATGGCAGCGAAGAACATGGGTGGATCCCGATCTTGATCCAAATGTTACAATCAGTAACACGTTTCCTACCGTTGAAATATCAAACAACACCCTGCGTTTCAAAAGGGGCATTCAAAGGACAACTCATGACTCCAAAAGGGGACATTTATCTGGCAGCCGATTTAGGCGCGTCAAGCGGCCGTGTTCTGGCAGGTCGCTTTGCTGCTGGTCAACTCGAAATTGAGTTACTGCATCGTTTCCCAAATGGGCCGATTGCTGTTGGCGAAAGGTTACACTGGGACATACTCGGTTTGTGGCGAGAAGTCCAGGAAGGGTTGCGCGCCGCAACACACCATTTTGCAGGCCACCGATTTGTATCCGTGGGAGTGGACTCTTGGGGAGTCGACTTTGGTCTCATAGGACCGGGTGACGAATTGCTGGGAAATCCCTACTGCTATCGCGATCGGCGCACAGCAGGAGTCATGGAAAGATCCTTCAAGACAGTCAGCGCAAAAGAAATATTTTCCCAAACTGGACTTCAATTTATGGAGTTTAATTCGTTGTACCAGTTGATTGCCTGGCAACAGTCTGGGACGGCGTTGCTTGATATCGCTGAACATCTATTACTAATCCCCGACTTGTTTCACTGGCTGATGACCGGGGAAAAACTGGTAGAACAAACCAATGCAACCACAACGCAATTTTTTAATCCGACGAGCGGTACGTGGACTAAAAGCTTGTTCGAGTCATTTGATTTACCCACAAACATTCTGCCAGCTATCGTACCGCCAGGTACGCCATTGGGCCCCTTGAAAAAACAGGTGGCTGCAGCGACCAGATTAAAAGAAGTCGAAGTCGTCTTACCAGGTACCCATGACACGGCCAGCGCCGTGATGGCAGTCCCCTCGACCAGAACGGGAGGTCTGCCGGATTGGTGTTATATCAGTTCAGGTACTTGGTCCTTAATGGGTGTCGAATTGCCACAACCAATCATCAATGACGAGTGTCGCCAGTTGAATTTTACGAACGAGGGTGGCGTGGGAGGAACCACCCGTCTACTAAAGAACATCATGGGATTATGGCTTGTCCAAGAATGCCGTCGTATCTGGAGCATGGCAGGCCAAGACTACAATTGGGACAAATTGATGCAGCTGGCCAGACAATCCAGACCGCTCACATCATTGATTTCTCCCAATGATCCGCAATTTATTAAGCCTGACGACATGCCGGCCGCTATCAGTACGTATTGCCGTGAGACTTCACAGCCAACACCCAACACACCAGGTACGGTGATTCGCTGTGCATTGGAAAGTCTCGCTTTGGAATACCGTCGCGTATTTCATTCGCTGGAACGTCTGGTTGGCTGTCAATTGAAAACGATTCACATCGTGGGAGGAGGCGCCCAGAATCGGTTATTATGCCAAATGACGGCTGACGCTTGCCAACGACCTGTCATGGCAGGACCAGTCGAAGCCACGGCAATTGGAAACATTATGGTGCAGGCCATCACAACAGGTGGCATTGGTTCTATCGCGGAAGCAAGACAAGTGATACGAAATAGTTTTGATGTCGAAGAGTATGCACCTCAGAACCCTGAACCCTGGAATGAAGCGTTCGAAAAGTTCCAGGCGATGCATCATTGATCAAACGGATAACACAATTTAACCTTCTGGCACTCTGGCTTAGATGGTTCCGTTTGACGACAAGCGATACTCTTTTTTCATGCTTCTTCAATCACTTTCACAAATCGGCCTCCATTTTCATACCACCCTAATTCACTAAAACGACACCATTTCAAGTCAACCAAAAAAGAGAGCCAGTTTGCATAGCCTCTCTGGAGCGAAGCAATCACATAGCGAAATGGAAGTGGTTCCTGGTAGTAAAAATCGATTCCTTTTTCAGACAATTGCTTGCCAACCGCCACGACAGGTTTAGCACATGGAATGAAACTTTCCGTGTCGACCGGTTGAATACGTACCAGGTATGGAAAGGGATGTCGAACATACTCTCGTCGTTCCTCCTGTTCGGCCACCATAAATCGGCTTTCGAGCACCATTCGGACTTGCGCCCCAATTTTGCTTTCCGGCACGTGATGTGGCGTCGATTCAACCGACTGTTGCAAGGTAAAGTCATGTGTCATTGTTGCCATTTACCTGTCATCCTTTCGCTGCGCATCGCACTGGTGTGATTCCAATTTTGATAGAATTTAGCAGCAACTTCGGACGAATCGCGGAATACTGATGGGACAATGCGATTGCCAAGCGGACACTACCCAACACCAGAACGGTGACAGGAGGGAGCAATGGCCGTAGTGAGGTTATTGCTGAAACAAACCGCCCTCTAATAGATATTTAGCTTATAAAATACCCATTGTCCAATCGAAAGGTACTAGAAAAAACGCCCCGTGGGACCCGCCAGAGAACCTGAGCAGGCCATGAAGATTTCGGACGTGGCGACCCAGTCCCGATTGAACCCATCTGGCCAAGAGACCAATGCAACCCTAGGAACGTGGATGCCTAACGCGGTGATTGGGGAAAGTGATGCCCCAATTTATCTCGCTTGGTCGCCAGATAATGAACATTAAAATCGTTCATAGGTGGAACAATGGGAACCTGGTCGATAACCTCCAGATCAAATCCGCCGTAAATAAAAGCATCCGTTTTCTTGGGATTGTTCGTTAACAATCGCACACTTTTCAATCCAAGATCTTTGAGAATTTGAATGCCTACACCATAGTCACGCATGTCAGCTTTAAAGCCCAGGGCGTGGTTGGCCTCAACAGTATCCAGGCCCTGATCCTGTAGCGAGTACGCCTTAATTTTTTCCGCCAGACCAATACCGCGACCTTCTTGGGGCAGGTAAGTTAGCACGCCACTGCCTTCGTGACCAATCATTTCCAATGCCATACGCAGTTGGTCGCCACAATCACAACGTAACGAGTTGACTAAATCTCCGGTAAAACAGCTTGAATGGAGCCGTACCAACGGTGCGGCCACTTGGTCAGGTTCTCCCAGAACCAATGCAATGGGTTGCTGCTGTTCATATTTAACGTCGTAGACAATCACCTTAAACTGCCCATGACGAGTGGGTAGAGATGCCTCTGCATTCCGCGAAACAAGTTTCTCCGTTACGCGGCGTTGGGAAATAAGCTGCTCAATCGAAATTATTTTCAAATCGTATCTCAGTGCAATTTCCAATAGTTCGTCACGGTTGGCTCGATCACCCACGTCATTGAGAATTTCACAAAGCACACCAGCCGGTGCCAAACCCGCCATCCGCGCCAGATCAACTGCGGCTTCGGTGTGGCCTGCTCGCCGTAGCACCCCTCCTTCCTTCGCCACCAAGGGCAACACGTGCCCCGGTCGCAGAAAATCATCCGCCGTATTTTTCGGATCGATGAGTGAACGGATCGTCCAAGAACGTTCCTGTGCAGTGATTCCCGTTTTGATCGACTTGTGATCAACTGGGATTGTAAATGCCGTCTGCAAGGGTGCCGTGTTGTCGTCTACCATTGGCAGCAGTTTTAACCGATCACAAATATCAGGCAACAAGGAAACACACAACAAACCCCGGCCATGTTTAATCATAAAATTGACTAATTCTGGCGAGACCCGTTCCGCAGCACATACAAAATCACCTTCGTTTTCGCGGTCTTCGGCATCGACAACGATCACCAATTCACCACGTGCAATCGCATCGATTGCATCCTGGATCGTAGAAAACTGCATGTCAGCTCCCAATTTGCAATTGAACTCTGTAGTCCCTGTAACGGATCACCTTCCGTTGGCTATTGTTCACTTACTGTTAGCGATATTATGTAACGCATATTATTATACAAAAGTTGGGCTGAGAATTTCCAGAGGCAACCCCCCAATAAGGACCTAAGCTATATGTTGAGCCGTGAGGAATATGTGGAACAGACCCATTTTTTTCAAGCGCTCGCCCAGCGTGTCCGGCAAAGTTTGCCTATTCAGGAAGTTCTGCACGGACTACGGGACGAATGTCTTTCTACCACAAAACTCCCCTTGGCCATTGATTACATGTTAAGTGAAATTCGTCACCAGGGAGCATTCTCACCAGCAATGGTCCGCTTAGAACACTATTTTACACCATTTCAAAGCTACCTGGTATTGGAAGCAGAAAATGATCAAGGACGTTTCGACATGCGCCTTGCGTTTGACATTCTTCACCTCGAAGCTAAATACCGTGCGGATCAGATTTCACCACAAGGAATATTTTTATACCAATTCGAAACACTCTGCCGACATCGACTGAGCTATGACCGTGGACTGTCTGCCATGGCAAGAGATCCCGTATTTGACGACCGTTGGAAAAGCTGGATCAAGATCGTAATGCGGCAAATCGGTATGGTTGATTTCGCTGACATGCTTTACGTACGGAGTGAATTCTATCACCAACGACGGAATCAAGATGGAAAACCCTGTTTGCCTGCTGGCCAGACGTTATTCGGAAAACAGGAAGGCAAGATTGCATGGGCCAATCGTCGTAAAGATCCTCTTTTTCTCTTCTCCGCCTTACAACGTCACCTGGGATATCCCCCGGTGCCCCGACCCGAAGTTTTCGACCAATCAGCGGACTTACTGCCCAACATGTCAAGGCGATTAGACCGCATGGAAACTCGTGTCAAACTACTCGAAGAAGAACAAAGGCAGGGTATTGATATTACGAAATTCTATGAACGACCAGGAAATCCGTGACCAGCTTGATTCGAACGCCACGTAGGCCTTCTGGTAACACACGACCAGATAAATCGAATTGATTGAAACTGGTCAGCAATATGCCCGGCAACCACCCAGATTAATTGCAAGTATACACACATACACTATCAGGCAGCCAACAGAACCCTCCCAGGTAAAAAAAATAGACATTTCCAGAGCCCGGGCAGACCTACGGCCGCAAACACCAAAAGTAGCAGCCTAGAATGGCTGCGGGACAATCAAACGAAGCATTTATTTCTACTACGGATCGACTTTTCAGGGAAGAATTTCGGGAAATGTTGTACCACATTGTGGGCAATTTTTGTCTGCTATTGCTGCCAATACAGCACTATTGGGGCAAATCTGGTCAACAAATAACGGCTCGCCCAGAGGCCCTTCTAACGATCCTGTTTCGCTTAGCTACTCTGGCAACTGAATTCTACGGACAGGAAGCAAACTTGGTACCGACAAAGTCCAGGGCAATATAGTTTTCACAAATTTTGCAGAAATTCTCGCTCGATATCTTGACCACTCTTTCTGACTGGCTAAAAATGGTTTTCGTCATTTTGGTTCAGGACTGGCCCATCGACAAGAGCGACAAGAGGACGTTGTTAAATACCATCATCTGAACGTAGGACATTCTGGCAATGTGCCAAAACCATGTAAATCGCTTGCATAGCATGTTACTAATGTGATGCGTGTCGGTTGATATAACGTTCCTTAGAGAATCGCAAGTTTCTATAATTATTGTGAAGGTCATTGTAGAGGTCGTCGTCAAATCGCCCACAACAATAATGAATCTGGCTATCCTCTAACAACTTGTGTTCCAATGTTTTTAATTGCCCCTGACATCATTTGATATATGGGATTGTAATTGGTAGAAAACATCGAGGACGAGAGACTCCTGAACTTGGTGAAACAGGTTAGTGTTGTTTCGCAAGCTCAACATGGGGTTGTGGGGTCGGAACTGGCCCCTATCATTCTTCAAGACGGACCTACAAGATAGAGTGGAACATGTTCAAAACGACCACGGCTGAAAATTATAAGATTAGCAACAAATTCGAGGAAGTTCGCGGTGTCCTTTTAGAGGATAAGTTTCGTGACCGCATGGAAAAGCCCCTTGCCTATTGGGCACTTCCCAATGACCGCCGCCTCCCCCTGGCATTTCTCGGGAGAACCATCGGAGACTTGCTGAAAACTCCATTCGACGAACTGGCGAACACTGCTGGTATTGGACAAAAAAAAATCAATTCTTTGGTCAAATTACTACATCGAGCTACCCAGGATGACCCGCCAGATTTTCCGTTGAATGTTGGGGAGTTCGCAGAATTTCCATCGAATAGTGAAGCATCTTCTGAAAGTTCTCCACCCGCACAATTTGATCCGGCGCTCGTGTCCGAAGCCTTGTGGGCCCAGTGGTGTGAAACTGTACGCACTAATGAGTTAGGTAGCGAACAACTCGGTCGACTGGCACCGACACTCCAATCACTCCCGACAGTTATCTGGACAACACCACTGAGTGAATATATCAACTATTCGGTATCGGAAATTCGTCAGCTCAAGACCCACGGTGAAAAACGTGTAAGAGTAGTATTGGAAGTGTTTTATTTGGTACATGAAATCGTTTCATCGGCCAATCAACAAGGCCACCTTGACGTAAGGCTTTTTCCCAAATTCATTGACCCAATACAACGCTGGATCAATACGACCAAATTAAAATCAACCCCACCAACGTCGAACGAAGTAAAAACTGAGTTAGCGACACGATTGATCGCACAAATTGAAACGGACGCCGGTCCCACAGTAGCTCAATTGGCTGCGAGCAGGATTGGTATTCACGTGCCTCCGGAAAGTGTGCGCATGCAGTCGCGACAACTGGGGGTAACACGTGCTCGGATATACCAGTTACTGGACGACTGTAGCAAGATTATGAGTGTTCGTTGGCCCGAGGGAGATAAAGAGTTACGCTCATTCACACGTTGGTGTGAATCCGTCAATAGCGACCACGACCTAAGGTTACTTTACGGAGTACAGGAGTTGTTTTATCCCGACAAATATTCACCCCTGAACAATGAGCATGTAGATGAGGAGTCAACTTCCTCTTATCCTGCCCGGGCACGTGGATAGGATTCACCCGGGTAAGCCTGCACTCTCGGCAACTGTGTCGTCTCTAGCCGGATTGTGTCAACCGGTACAATTTCGTCTGTTTTCCGTTTAACTTCACGCAATTCGGCCATGGCAAATTGATACTGCCGAATATCAACAAGACTTAAGAGTCCGACCAGGCGCCCGATTAACGTGGTTAGTGGAATACCGTTCGCCAGGTCCACAACGGTTTGCCAGCCACATGCCAGCGGATGCAGAAACAAAGCTTTGACCCAGCCGACACTAGCCGCGTGACGCATGAACAATCTCTCAGCATGAAGACCACGAACAAAACCTGTTTCTTTCGTAAATGCTGGTGCAGGCCCAAGGATGTGACAGGTAGATACCACAACCGTTCGATAGCCAGTCACCTTTAAGGACATGGCCAAATCGACATCCAGTAACTGACTACCTACATCTGCAAACAAGCGGTTCACTTCCAGTAAGTCGAGTAATACGTCACGTCGGTAAAAAGCTGCTTCTACTAGGGGCCCATCCACACCTGACCAAGCCTTGTGACATCTCAAACGACGGGTTCCTGCCAGTCCCAATCGAAGACCCGTTGCCAGTACCCGATCATGTTTGTCCACAATCACGGGTGATACTGCGCCACAGTCTGGATCCTCGAAACAGTAAAGCACCTGGGACATCCAGTCCGCTTGAACACGCATTCCACTGGCAAGCAAGTGAACGATCGTACCATGACTGGCTTCGACCCCTGCATGAATGCAGTCAGCCAACGTGGAATGCCGGGGCACTTTCACGTAGCTGACTTCGTCGGTCAAGTCATAGGGATCTGCATAGTTGCCACAGTGGACAACGAGAATTTCAGCATCCTCGGGTCGATTTTCGAGCACCGTAAGCAATGTGCTCTCCAACAACTCAGCGCTGTGAGGTACGCGTGTGCTGTCCGGGACCGGAATAATAATGGAAAGAGTAGGCACGGGAAACCTTCCTTGGTTTTCCGCAACGCGGATAGACATTTTTTTTACCGGGCGCAATAAGCCCGCATCATTTGTGTGAGTGACAAAATCATCGCCTAGTGTCCCTGATCGATTCAATCAAATGACCCGACCATGAAAGGTATCCAAGCAACTTACTTTACACAATAAATGCCCGTTCGCGTTGGACCAGTAATGTTGGACCAGTAATTTGGTTTGGAAACTGGGACTCTACAAGTTACTGTCGGCTAGGCAACGACGCTTTATTTACATCCGCCAGTGAACTTCTCGCCATTCGTGCCTTTATCGGTTACACAATAGAGACAAAATAATCAGGCAACAAGCTATCACCTACCAACAGCAATGCCAGCTTCTCAGATAAATCCACTGCATCCAAACAAATGGTGTCATGCATCACCGCTCGTCAAAGGTCGTTTGTCAAACCGCATTCCTGCAGCCACTCGAACGTTCTGGAAATCTCCTGCGTCTTTGATTTTTGACCTGTAACGTTTTACAAATTACAAATAATGACAATGATGATTGCGACTTGACAGCCTATAATGAATGTCTCGCTTGATTTATCATCACAAAATCGTGATTGGTCGTTCGGTTGCCAAAAAGTTCGTTCTGTGTCTGTAAGTGGAATTTGCCTTCGCTGTATGCCCACCATCATGCCAACCAACTACTTAACATGCTGCCGTTTTAAAAAGTGCAAAAGGCATCTGAGAATGTACCAAGTGCAACTCGTGTTTTTTTTAGCTGCACCAACATGCTTACTGCGCGCCGAACCACCTTTAATTACATTGATTGACAATTCGGTTGGCATTAGCCAAGTCATGGACTTGAACAGTCATGGTCAGATTATCGGCAAAAAAGAGATCCAAATCGGTCCGCTAGGACTGAGCCAAGTGCCCTATTTTTACGATGCAATGCGGGAAATACGTGTCGAAGTACTGGATGGGTACACCAATATCGAACCGGAAGCACTAAGTGACAGTGGGCACGTCGTTGGGTATGTGAGTCGTTCGATCGGTCATCCCCAAGGGAGTCTCCAGGCCTTTCTATGGAAATCGTCCACCAAGCGCATCATAGGCCTGGGCACTCTTCCCGGCCATCGAAGCTCACACGCCTTGGACATCACTCAGAATGGCAACCTCATTGTTGGTTATTCAACAGGTGCCGATCCAGAGCAAATGGTTCCCTGCATGTGGGAGAAAAATAACGCTGGCTGGGCTTGTACTCCGCTACAGACGATCTTTCGTTACAATCCTGTTCTGTTAGCAAGTCGTGTCGTCGTGAGTAATGATGGGCAACAGATTGCTGCCTGTATTGCGGTGAAAGTCATTGATAAAAAATTACCGCTGTTACAGAGTGCGCTCTGTGTGTGGCGGCGTCTTGCTGATAAAAATTGGGAACGTCTTCTTGTACGGAACGGTTCCTATCGTCTGGCCGGCATCAACAACCATGGAATGCTAGCGGGATCCTGTGTCACTCACGGTCATCGGCGTGGCTTCGTTTACGATTCTGCCAACGGATTCCAACTGTTAGAGTTATTGGAAGGAGATGAAAGTGGACAAGCCCTCGATCTGAACAACAAAGGCACCGTGGTGGGATATAGTGACGATCCATTTGGCCCGATCGGTGGACCACAGGCCTTTGTCTGGTCAAACGGACAAATGTCAGCGCTTCGGTTCCCTGTTCCAGTACTATACAGTTCTGCCCAAACGATTAATGATCATAGCCAAATCGGTGGCTATCTCGAGACCGAAGAAAAATCCAGCAACATTGTATCCTTTATTCTGTCGCCTTGAATAAACTCATTCTGTTCATAGCATCGAGCACAGATAGGATCTCTATCAACTTTGTGTACCTCCCTAAAACTGGTTTGTCCTACCTGCTCAGGCTCAAGCCATCCCCTCTCTCCATTCCATCCGCGTTCTGCGATGCTGTATCGGAACGCTGTGTGAAACAATAGGATCTGCCCTTCGATGATTTCCAGGACACTTCCGCCCTTCGATGATTTCCAGGACACTTCTGCCCTTCGATGATTTCCAGGACACTCAAGTTCGCGAGTAATCGAGGAAGGAAACAGCCTCACCACGGCAAGCGGTGCTATCAAATAGGCAGCAAGCGCACTCCGTAGAGCACCAACACGATCGGTAAGCTACGTCAACTTTTCGGCGGCCAGGACATGAGGTAATTCCCCATGGATTGCCTAGCCGATCAATGACGGTACCATTTGTTCATTGTTATTGATTTTTTCACCCTACCATGAATCGGTCTTATCTAGCCCTTTCTGCCTGCGAGTCGGCCCTATGACCCAATACTCATACGTTGACGCTGTCCGCCAACAAATAGAAAACCAATTCGAGGAACTCGGATTCCATTTAAATGAACCGGCTGTCGAAACGATTCTCATTCAGAATGGACATTTTTGTGGTCGGCGATTTCATCAAGGTGAAGCCTATGCCATCTGGCTCATTAAGGAAAACCAAATCTCCTTTTATGACGCCCGCGACACTGAACTCCTAGTACTGACACCGTCAGCAGAACAGAAAAATTTGGGACTCGCGGCCCGAGCATGAACCTAGCCATGACTCTACTACTTGGCTCCTTCCCAACGGCCTGGTCAATGGCAACCCTGAAACAATGCCTGTCGCTCGGTCTTCCGCACACATCAACGTAGTCCGGACTACTGTTTCCTTTTTCTGAAGCGGCGCTATGCCATTGGTGGATTTCCCCGGTGCAACTAAAAATCGCTTGAACGTCCGGGATGGCACCAGCCTGATGATCGGTATCGTTGTGGGAGTGACAATCTTTGAAGCACCTCCCGTCATCTTTAGTAACGTAACCGGACCAGGTCAGGGCATGGCCATCTGGCTGTTAGGAGGTATCCTCTCCCTGATCGGGGCACTATGTTATGCAGAATTGGCAACCGCTTATCCTCGCAGCGGAGGCGACTACATCTATCTCAGTGAGGCATTCGGGCCGTGTACTGGGTTTTTGTTTGGCTGGGCCCAGTTGGCGGCGATACTCACCAGCAGCACAGGGGCGATGGCATATGTGTTTGCTGACTATGCCGTCGCTCTCTGGAAACTTGACACGAGTAATCTTGTCCTATTGGCCGTAGGCCCCGTGATCATTTTGTCCCTGGTTAACCTATTGGGAATCCAATCTAGCAAAACGGTTCAAAATTTGTTGACGATGGCCAAGCTAGCCGGAATCCTGGTCATCATATTTGCTGGACTGGTTTGGGGTGGGGACAATCCCGTCTTTGTAAGGGCAACTATCGACGGACCTGGTTGGGGACTTGCATTAATCCTGGTGCTGTATGCCTTTGGAGGATGGCATGATACAGCATTTGTGGCAGCGGAAGTCCATTCACCCCAACGCAATATCCCGCGCGTGCTGATGTTAGGTACCGCTGCAATTACGTTGCTTTACTTGCTCGTTAATGCTGCCTACTTATGGGGATTGGGTTTCGAGGGGTTAAGAGCTAGTACTACACCGGCAACGGATGTTCTTCGCTTGATGCTTGGTGAAAATGGCGCACGTTGTATGAGTATTTTGGTAATGGTATCTGCATTGGGAGCGGTTAACGGAATTATTTTCACTGGCTCACGAGTCTACGCCAGACTGGGTGCTGAGCACTCCGTGTTGCGTTGGCTAGGTCGTTGGAATCATACTCGAACTGTACCTACCCGATCTATCATTGCACAAGCTATCGTGACCACGGTTATGGTGATTGTTGTGGGTACCTCAGCAGGACGACAATGGGTAGACTCAGTAATGCAAGCAATTGGCTTGGGACATCTGCCTTGGCAAAACTATGGGGGTGGTTTCACTTTACTCGTAAGTGCAACCGCACCAGTGTTTTGGCTATTCTTCCTAGGAACAGGACTCGCCCTATTTGTCCTGCGCAGACGGCAACCGCATGTTGAACGGCCCTTTCCCGTACCACTCTATCCTTGGCTACCGATTACGTTTTGCCTGATGTGTTGCTTTATGCTGTACGCAAGTTTGAGCTATGCCAAAGCCTTATCACTGTTAGGCATCGTACCGGTTCTACTGGGACTGCCGTTCTATTTTTTCAGCACACACAATCGTTAACGGCGGCTTCTAAATTCGTTTCTCACACGTTTTGTCCTGTCTCATACCCCGGCTGATGGCACTATACTAAATCTCTCTTCTACACGACTGTACAGAGGATCGTGAATGGCTCGTCGCACTTATGCCGCCTATGGAATCTCTTGGTTGACCGACTTTGTCGGTGGATTGATGGTTTTCACCGTGACCCGTTCACTGGCAGAACAAAGTAGTGGCACACTCTTCATGGGCCTGATCAGCGGAGGATTTGCGGCGACGTTTTCCCTCACCACTTTTTTTAGCGGTCGCATCGCGGATCGGTTGGGTTACACCAGGATGATCATCACAGCAACACTGTTGCTGTTTCCCTGTTTTTTGTGTGCTGCCCTGGTCGATAGCAACAATCCATTATTTTATCTGGCATACATTCTGGCCGGGGGAGCTTTGGGCATGGTCTATCCGCCAACGGTCGCATGGCTGACACTGGCTGACCGGGGTCCGATCTTAATGAAAAAGCTGACCGGTTTCTGCGTGGCATGGAATTTGGGCATCATATCGGGACAGGTAGTGGGCAGCCAGTTGTTTGGTGAATGGGGACACTCTACGGCTTTGACCTGCGCGATCTGCTTTCTTCCGTTAAACCTGTTGTTGGTTGCCTGGGGAAATAAAACCGGTCCCAATTCGTCACATTTCGTTGCAGACAACGAACAGCCGGAGATGCATGATCATTTGGTCAAATTGGCAGCAGCTTTTGCGGTCATCAGCTGGGTAGCCAATGTCGGTGGGACATTTTCAATGAGCACCATATTCTTCTTGCTCCCCGAATTGGTCGTTCAAATCGGTATCACACCGAAACACCAGGGTGGCATCATGGCCTTGAGTCGGGTGGTTGTCATCACGATTTATTTTCTAATGGCAATCTCACACCGATGGCGGTTCCGTTTGACAAGCATTCTATGTAGCCAAGCTCTAGGAGTCCTGGGCCTCCTTTACCTGGCAACCGCACACAACGAAATAGAACTGATTGTCGGTCTAGTAATATTTTCAATACTTCCAGCCTACAACTATTTTGCAAGTTTGCTATACAGCACTGTCGGCAGCACCGCACAGCAACGTGGCACATGGTGTGGAATCCACGAAGCCACTTTTGGCGTGGGGCTTACATTTGGTTCGATCCTGGGAGGGTGTATAGGCAACTACGCAGGGGTGCGTAGTTGCTTTCAACTAGCAGCTGTGGTCGTCAGCATCTTGGCCATGGTCCAGATAATACTTTACTTGAAAATTGTATTGCCACTTCGTACATCCATTGCCAAGCACACATCGCAAGAATCATCTGATGACCCGCCACTTGATGAAATGACAGGGCAGGTCGGGTCGTGACCAGAAACGACACCTGAATACTTAGCTTACCAAAAGAAAGAGAGCCTTCGGATTCCCCACATTCAACAAATGAAGAGATACTTATTTTCTCGTAGTTCTAACGAAATATGTAAAAATGAAACGGATCGAGCAATACAAAATAGCACCATGGCAATGCGTTTCAGCGCTGATCCAATTGCTGGTGAACTTCGGTGACAATCGTGTTTTCAACAGCAGGCGTCCATACCGTTGGTAGACCGTAATAGAGCATTGAGCTGTTTCCTTCGTAGCCTCCTTCACGCAGTACACGTCGCGAAGGAATGTAGGCCATCACATCGTGCGCATAGGCAGCTACCCATGTTTTGGTACCCGCCAATTCGGACTTCAAACGCAATGCATAGTCAACAACGACTTCACCACCAAGCGTGATCAATTCAATGTCTTGCCCCAACTTCCACGTACCGATTGGATACGGGTAAACCTGGCTGAGAGGTACTCCTTGATCCAATTGTTGCAATAACATCTTGGCCCGTGACACCACAAACTTATTTTTCGATCGTGCGTCTCGTTCTATCTGAGCACGGGTTGGTAGGTTGTCCAACATTAAGTCGACTTCGCGGAAGCTAGTACGTAGGCTCGACGCCACAGGCTTCATTGCAGTGGTTAATAAGACAGTGTCGACGGCATCAGCCAAACGTCGACCGTAGTGCTGTGCCAACGCAATACTTCGACGTGGCAGAGGATTTTGGTCGGCACCACAACCAGCAAAAAACAGAGCCAGACAACCTGGATGCTTTGCTTCCAGTTCCAGTTGGGCAAATCCAGGATAGTCTCCTGACCATTGGTACAAATTGAGTACTGTAGCGTGACAAGCATATCCAAACACGATAGCCATTAGCTGTTGCTTCGCATCACGCACTGCCAGTACAGGCACATCATGGTCAACTGGACCAACCAGTTGGTTTGCGACACGAAGTCGGGGCACTTCCTTTTCGGAATTGTTGCGCCGGTTGACAGCAAACATCGCTTGACCGCTACCCCAAGTCAGTTCACTCGTAGAGAGCTGTGCAATCGCTTGTTTGACAACCATCACAACTTTGTCGCACAATACCTCAGCATACTGGTCAATCAAAGCTTGTTGCTGAGGACTGACTAGTCGGTAGTGTAAGGGCGAAAGATTTCCTCCTACCACTGGACCGGTGTGCGTGTGAGACATACATAGGGCAATTTGGGAGCGAGACAACTGAAATTTTTCAGCCAGCAATCCACAAATCTTCATCGACAACTCACGATTCATGCCCACAAGGTCCAGCGTAATGAGAACACCTCGATGACCTGTGTCATCTTCTAACACAAGTGCCTTGCCCCAGAGATCAATCAGTTTCCCTGTGGCGGGACGATCACGGCCTCCGTAACCAGCCATCCACATGGGCTGGTCAGGAGTAATATTGACACGAGCAGTGCCAGCTTTCCAAACAGGTTCAACAGCTACGAGCGTGGTGATGATAGTTGAAAACAATAACGAGATCGACAAAACAAAACGTCTGGCCATTGAACCACTTTCCAATCTAGGTGTCATCAGATCCCCACTTAATCGCATCTCAGAGTCGTCAGCCATACAAGGAATCAGTATTGAAAACATGGCAACGAACAAGACTCGGATCTGATGATTGAAATCGTTAAACTTGCCTACTTAATTTCCTTGTTGTATAAGTGCTCGTTCCAAGCTCACGTCGAATGGCAGAAACCTGTTGTTAAATGTATTACGCAACCTTACTCACAGCGTATCATCGAATGTTGCTGCTCGGGGAGAAACGTTTGAAAAAAAAGTGAAGCGTGCCCGCATCATTAGAACCTTGATTTCGTAGCAACACGATACCATTTGCCGCTCGTTGACACATTGACGACGCAACCCGTTGGCCGATCCGTAACACCGTTTTCAACAAGCCGTTGCCAACCACTACTGGGGCTAGCAAGCTCGCTATAGCCAGCATCTCCAATCGTTATATTCAGTTTATCTTTCTCAAGTTCCTGCCAAGACCAGCCGATTCTGTAGCTGACAATGTACGTGAGTACATCCTTGCCTTGGACGCTTGGCTTGGACCGGGTTCCGATTGGCAAGTCACCGCAACTCAAACCGGGATACTCCATGCAATACCTGCGCTGCTGCCTAGCTGTTTCATTTCTCGGTCTGACAAATCTTGGGTGTACCATTTGCGAGAGTCCCTATGACAGCTGTTATTCTGCCTATGGTGGTGTCTGCGGCCGCCAAGGACGGGTCGGATCCATCTTGGATCCTGTCGAAGCAACGACCGATCAAGAGGTGCAACCCTCCGACGGAGAAGAAGAATTTGTCCAACCGGATCCGGAAGCATTTAATGGGGATACTGCACAGCTATCATCAGAAATCTATAGCGACGACACATCTGGCGTTTCCGAAGATGACCTAGCCGAAGCTTGTTTGGATGCAATATTTGAAGTCAACGAGGAAGACATTTTGAATAATGATGAAGAAAATACGTGTCGTGACTGTGAGGACAAAGGTTCTGATACTGTTGCAGACGAGACACTCGATATCTACAGCAAAGAGACCTAGTTGACGGAAAAATAAAGGCATTTCATTCGAAGCCTTGATCCAGAGTCAAAAAAGAACTGGGAACTCGCCTTGCGGGCTAATAGACAACAACACAACATCGCCTGCAAGCATTAAATTGGCGTAGGTAGCCACTCAACATACTGCTAGAATCTCCCCGCCATCGCTGGACCAGTGTTTGCTGACCACGCATGATCTTCTAGATGGTATGATTCGCTGCGATTTTTCTTTGACACGCCAAGATGACAGCAACCATGACCTATTCTGACCATGCCCGACTGCTTGTTTCCTTGTGCACCTTAGCTTGTCTCCCAATCGACGCGTCGGCACAGCCAAGCCGTGAAGCGGATAATCCCACAGCAGCCCCTCGATTGGCCGACGCCCGTAAGAATGCAATAACATATCCGCCAGCACAGCCCCCCTTTCACCTGAGTACTGCTGAACTAGCCCAAGTTGACCGGATTCTTCAAGCATGGGAACTAAAAACAACCAACATTCAGAAATTCACTTGTGATTTTCAACGCTTTGAATACCAACCTCAATGGAGCGGTAACAAGCCACACAGTGTGAGTGAAGGTGTAGTACATTTTAAGGCCCCTGATCGAGCCGAGTTCCATGTGATGCGTCGTCACGATGCACAAGGCAATATTGAATCAGGTGAGCATCTCGAACATTGGATTTGTGACGGGACGAGAATTTTTGAATTTGACTCGCGACAAAAACTACTGCGAGAACAACGACTGCCGCGGGAGTGGCAAGGCAAAGCAATCACAAATGGACCACTTCCTTTTTTATTCGGCGCCGAGGCAGATAAAATCAAAGCACGCTACTGGGTACGCCAAATCAAAGCAACACGACCAGGCGAAATATGGTTACAAATCTATCCGAAAACAAAACAGGATGCAGCAAACTACCGACGAGTCGACGTGATGCTTAGCTGGGCAAATCAAGATGATGACTTCTTACCCAATGGCATGCGTGTTTACCGTCTTGGCAACAATTATGAGAATTTCGTTTTCAGCAACCGTAAAATTAATGAGCGCAGCATACTCCTGGGAAAATGGTGGGACCGAGGCCGCTACCGACCTCGTACGCCCAGCGGTTGGAAACGAATCGTGGATGGCAGCGCGTCTTCTGACAACAATTCGACGACCACAAACCGTATCGGCCAACCAGCCAATAACAAAATAGTACGGTAACTCGCTATCATTCAACAAAGATGCTCCGGTTCTCTAGCAGTCACTCTAGTAGCGGCTGGCATCGATCCGATTCAATCGTAAAAACACGACCAAACGGACAGCAAGGCGTTCCCAGGCACCATCTTCTCAACAGACTTCTTTTCCGTACCTGTCAGGCAGCCTATAATTGTAAAAGCCAACCAATGCAGGCAGTTGAGATTCAACATAAGACGGCCGACACACGTTGGCACTAATCATTCCCTTTCCCTTATTCTTTTGCCATTCGGGCATGAGAAACGACAAAACAATACGTTGTGGGCCATGTGTCGCCGGTCGCTGTCGGTGGTTTTGTCCGAAGATACGTCCCGCGATCGCTGTGTTGATATTGGGTGCCATGTTGATGATGTTACAGCCTTTACTAGGTGTAACTTCCTCGACAACCCATCCAACCGTCTTGCTGTTAAACGTTCCACTTCCGTTACGGGGGACCGTGGACGAACAGATTCGACAGCAAATGGATCGGTTCTTGGAAACTCAGCCTGCTGCAAAAAAGCGACCGGTGATTGTTCTCGAATTTTCGACGGGGAAAGAAAACCTGGAAGCGGCAAGTCAATTCGAGCGTTCCTTCGCTTTAGCTCGTTACTTGACAAGCCAACGGACCAGTGGTGTACGGACAATTGCTTACGTGCCCGGATCTTTACGCGGGCACGCTATTCTGGTTGCATTTGCATGTGACGAAATCATCATGGCACCCGATGCTGTGCTGAGTGAGGCAGGAATTGGCGAGGAAACAATAGACTCCTCCATCCGTAACGCTTACCGTGACATTGCAGATCGTTCACACACCGTTCCAGCAGCACTTGCACTTGGCATGATCGACCCACGTTTACAAGTCAACCGTGTGGAAACTGCCAGGGGAACAAATTATGTGTTGTCCGAAGATTTGGAATCATTGCAAGAGAATACTGCTGTTACACAAATCCATACAGTAATCCCTGCCGGCGAATTTGGACGATTTACCGGCAGTGAATTACGTCTGGAATATGGTTTCGTCTCACGCCTGGCAAAAGATCGCTCTGAGTTGGCGCGAATCTTAGAGCTTCCACCTCACATGCTGCAACCGAAGCCGCTACAAACAACGGGCCAATGGCAGGCAATTCAAATCAAATTGACGGGTGCTGTGGACACAACACTACAACAGCGAGTCCAACGCACCATTGAACAGGCATTGCGAGAACAAGGAATTAATTTTGTTTGCCTCTGGCTTGACAGTCCTGGTGGGAATCCAGTCGAAAGCCTCCGACTGGCCAACTACCTGGCTAATCTTGACAGTACCAAAATACGCACCGTGGCGTTTGTATTGAAAGAAGCGCGTGCTGACGCAGCCCTTGTTGCCTACGCTTGTGACGATCTCGTAATACACCCTGATGCAATCCTGGGTGGTCCAGGAGTTTATCAAATGAGTATGGACGAGACGCGAGACATTTGCAGCACACTGACAGAAAATCTGGCACGCAAGAAGTCTACCAGTTGGTCATTAACAGCCGCTATGCTTGACCCAGGACTGGTAGTTTATGAATACCGGTTGCCGCAAAGCAATATGAGTGAATACTTTTGTAAAGCAGAATTGGAACAGCAGACCGATCCAGGTCGCTGGGAACAGGGGATACTAGAAGTAGGGCGTGGTGACCTGTATCGCATTGATGGACAACGCGCTGTACAAGTCGGCCTGGCAACGCACCTGGCAAATCACTTTGCTGAACTGAAAGACCTGTATCAGTTACAGGATGATCCAGCACTGGCGGAACCGAGTTGGGCAGAAACACTGGTCACTGCGTTAGCCAGTCCCGAATTATCGGGAACGCTGCTGTTCGTGGGAGGATTTGCGTTAATTTTTGAGCTACTGTCTCCAGGAATTGGTGCGGGTGGATTTGTTTCCGTGTTGTGCTATACGCTGTTTTTTTGGAGCCAATACCTCCAAGGAACTGCTGGCTGGCTGGAGGTAATGCTTTTCTCACTGGGAGTGACTTGCGTAGCGTTGGAAATGTTTGTGATTCCTGGATTCGGCATTTTCGGCTTGGGAGGTGGAGCCCTGGTAATCCTGTCACTGGTATTGGCTAGTCAGACATTTCTGCAGTTTCCCCGCAACGAATATCAACTGCATCAATTTCAAATTTCTTTACTGATGGTGTTAGCGGCTGGTGCAGGATTGATCGTGGCACTCGTCGTGGTTCGTCGTTATGCACATCGGCTGCCAATCTTGCGGACATTGATTTTGTCACCGCCGCTCGGAGAACAACTCGAGATCAGACTGCACCGGGAATCGCTCGTTAAACTTGACCATTTGATAGGCATACGAGGTACTACGACCACCGTGCTTAGCCCAGCCGGCAAAGCACGGTTCGGAGAGGAACTGGTGGACGTGATAAGTGACGGTGAATTGCTTCACGACGGTGCAGACGTGATAGTCGTAGAAGTACGTGGTAACCACGTTGTGGTTAGCCGTGCATCCTAACCCAATCGTGGTTGTTTAACCTACCATTAAAGGCCAACATGTCGGTATTATTCTGGCCGGTATTTCTGTTCTTATTGGCAATCGCATTCGTCATGTTGGAATTAATGATACCCTCAGGCGGTGCGCTCAGTTTTCTGGCTGCCGTGTCCATGATCGCTTCCATTGTGGTTGCCTTTACCAGTGGGGGAATTGGTACTGGAACCATATGGCTGGGAGTCTCCGGAGCGCTGATGCCATTCGTTATTTGGTTCGCGATTCGCTGGTGGCCACACACACCTTTCGGACGACATCTCTTCAATATACCACACCCTCTCAAAGAAAATGGAAACATCGAACCAAAACAGAAACTCCTGGGCGTCCATGGAACGACTGAGTCAGTCATGCTTCCTGCTGGTAGAATTCTAGTCGATGGGAAGTCTTGGGATGCCGTGAGCGAAGGGATGCCGATTGAAGCGGGGCAAGCTGTTGAGGTCACTCGTGTGGAGGGAAATCGTATCGTTGTACGACCAGCGCAGCCTAATCAGGATTTGTCCCAGGAATCCACTGCTGACCTATTGTCGCGTCCTCTTGACAATTTTGGTCTCGACGACTTGGACGAACCACTATCTTGACAACTAGCCTAAACTGGGCTACAGATACACATGTTTTACAGGTCCTTCTTGGTTCTTCGCGCAAAAGGCTCTTGATCTATGAATTCAGGTATTCCAGGGATCATCCCACTTGTCTTGCTTGCTGGTGCGATCATTGTTGGATTGATTTTTCTGGCTGTATTTACTCGATTTTTTCGACTATGGATTCAATCCCTACTTACGGGTGCCGACATCGGATTTTCGAATCTGTTCGGAATGTATCTGCGTAAAGTGAATCCAGGAATTATTACTCGCAGTAAGATCATGGCTGTCTGTGCCGGTCTACCAGGCATTGAAAAATTGACAAGCAAAGCACTCGAAGCACACTACCTGGCTGGTGGTAACGTAACCCGTGTTGTGCAAAGTCTAGTCGCAGCCAATAAGGCCAAGACTATCAAGCTTGATTTTCGTTTAGCGACAGCCATTGACTTGGCCGGGCGAGACGTATTGGAAGCGGTCCAAACTAGTGTTTATCCTAAAGTTATTGATTGCCCGGCCAAAGGCACTACACGCTCTTCTCTCGATGCCGTCGCCAAAAACGGGATTCAGTTGAAGGTCAAGGGCCGCGTTACCGTCCGAGCCAATTTGCAACAACTAATCGGCGGAGCAACCGAAGAAACCATCGTCGCCCGAGTGGGTGAAGGAATTGTAAGTGCCATTGGTTCAGCCGACACACACAAACAAGTACTTGAGAATCCTGACTTGATTTCCAAAGCAGTGCTGGCTAAACGACTCGATTCACAAACCGCATTCGAAATCGTTTCCATTGACATTGCCGACATTGACGTAGGAGACAACATTGGTGCTCGGCTACAAGCGGATCAGGCAGAAGCAGATACACGCGTTGCACGGGCCCAAGCGGAACAAAAACGCGCTATGGCTGCGGCGGCCGAACAGGAAATGATCGCCAAAATCGAAGAAAGCCGTGCAAAACTCGTGGCCTCCGAAGCGGAAGTACCCAAAGCGATGGCACAGTCATTCCGTAACGGGAACCTGGGAATCATGGACTATTACAAACTACGAAATGTCCAAGCCGACACGGAAATGAGGACAGCGATTGCTAAACCAACGGCTTCATAATGATTCCCCCACAATAGTTCCCCCAGAGTGGTTCCCCCAGAGTGATTCCCCCAGAATCAGCGGTGAGTGCTATTTTCTGTCCCAGTCGTGGTAGGCAGAGACCCCCTCACGACAAGGTAATTATAGATATTCCCCTGTGACGTCACCAAGCGTTCCGAAAAAACAACGAATATGCATACCTTTTTGATCTTAGCGCGTGTTGATATCACTACGGTTATCCAATTTCTGGTCATATTCGCGTTTTTTTTCATTCCAATACTGAAACAAATCTGGCTTTTCGTCACCGCTGCAGGCAGTAAGACACAGCAACCAGCCGATGCTACCACCAATCCTGACAAACAACCCAGGGAATTTGACATCGACGACTTTTTCCGTCGTGCCATCGATCAAACACATGATTCAACAGTGCAACAAACATCGGAAACCCAACATCAATCCACCGAACCAGTTCCAGCCGAACTGGTAAAACTAGACACCGTCGATGTGTCTCCCAATCTGGAAAACGGCAGCACCCAGGTCGCAAACCATTTAGAAACAAAGAACACCGCAAAACGTGTGGAAGTATTGGAGCAACCGGTTGAGTCAGCCGGTGAGTCCAGCAGGCACCATCTCCACGGTCAATTCGACCACCAATTAGGAAATCTAAGACCAAGTCAGTTGGACAATGATACCAATGTGTATGACAATCCAGCATCGGATCGAGATGAGGCGGTTCCTGTCGCCAATCTTTTACAACAGAAACAAATCGTCCAGGCGTTGACAAAGGAAGATGTAACATCCTTGTTACAAAATACTCAAAATCTGCAAACAGCAATTATTTTGAATGAAATCCTGAAACCGGCATCATCGCGCTGGCAAATGTAACACAAGGAGAAAAACAAATCATGGCAATCATGGACATTTTACCTGGCAAGACACGCATCGGATGGGTTGGTACGGGGGTCATGGGTGGTCACATGTGCTCACACTTGATCGACAATGGGTTTTCGGCAACTGTACACAACCGTACGCAGACGAAAGCACAATCACTACTGGACAAAGGAGCTCAATGGGCAGATTCCCCACAGGATGTGGCAAAACAGAGTGATGTGATTTTTTTCATCGTTGGATTTCCGGAAGATGTACGCGAGACAATGTTGGGTGAACACGGGGCACTCGCAGGTTGTAAAGAGGGAAATATCCTTGTCGATATGACGACCAGTCAGCCAGCCTTAGCTATTGAAATTGCTGAACTTGCCAATGGAGCAGGGGTTCATACAATCGATGCACCGGTTTCCGGTGGAGATGTCGGAGCTCGAGAAGGAACATTGTCGATTATGATCGGAGGCAACAAACAGGTCGTGGACGCATTGGAACCCTGCTGGCAAGCGATGGGCAAAACGATCATTTATCAGGGTGAGGCTGGGGCTGGCCAACATACCAAAATGGTCAACCAAACTTTGATCGCTTCTAATATGATCGGTGTGTGCGAAGCATTGTTATATGCTTATCGGGCCGGACTCGATTTAGAAACCGTCATGAAATCGGTCGCTTCAGGAGCCGCTGGTAGTTGGTCATTGTCGAACTTAGGACCAAGAATTATCCAAGGCAATTTCGACCCCGGTTTCTTCGTCGAACACTTTATTAAAGACATGGGAATTGCTTTGTCAGAAGCCAAAAAGATGCACCTTGCATTACCAGGACTGGCATTGGCACATCAACTTTACGTTGCACTAGCAGCACAAGGCCATAGTCGTGATGGCACCCATGCCCTGCAACTTGCCTTGGCGTCCCTGGCCGGTTTAGACTGGAAAAACCGCTCATAAGACAACAAAAAGTGATACCTCTCGATGCTCCCAGACCCATTGCTGACCTGAGTCCATTTACCGGGTTCTGGGGCCCAGAGGCTGTTCACAGCCGGAACACCTGACCTGATCTGTTGCGTTTCGGTTGGCAAAACATGCTTTTTTGGAGTAACTACTCAAGGACCACGATGATTTCCTCGGTAACACTCTGGTCCATCAAACAAAATAGTTTTCTGCCTGGGTGGCTTGCAGAAAAACCAAAGTTTTTGCTATGCTAGTAGATTACCGCCACCGAACTGTTTTGTTCCGGTCTGCCATTTAAAGATATCAGTCGTAATCTTGGCATGCTTGCCAAGTGTAGCTGATATAAACCGTGGCTGTTATAAACCGTGGCTGATATAAACCATCGACGAGGAATGATTTGTGGGTACGAAGAAATCAGGAAAGGGACGCCGCAAAGTTGGTCGTAAAAAGCGGCGCATGCGAGCAAAAATCCGCCACCGCAAAAAGTAGCCTACTACATGTCAGTAGTTAGTGACGAGCGTTTGCTTCTGACAGACCCACCGCATGGCATAGGTGGTATGGCGGTTCGTTGAACGTGCTGCCGTGTGTACAACGACGTTTCAAGGATCGAATTGCGGTCCCCAAGGGACGATGACGGTTTATGATCCGTCGCAGTATCACACTCGAAAACAACGCTCCGGCTTGGTTGCTCATTGACCAGCCGACACACGCACGAATTGCTTGCGAATTGGCAGACCAATGGGGAGCCGCACCTTTTGCACGGCCGCGGCCAGCAAAGATATTATTGCCTACAATCCAGCGACATGATGATGGCTGGAGAGCCTGGGAAGTAAAACCTGAAGTCGACCCCAAGACCGGCTGGCCCTATGCCTTCACGGAAATGCCACCCGATATTTCATTTCGAATCTGGAAAGCATCGATTCTTGCGTGCAGTGATCTGGGGCCCTTATCACAATTCCTGGCGGCAACCCATTTTGTCCGTTTAAGCCAGCGAGGGAATGCCACCAAAACATCCGAGGCAACCCAATTCTACCGTGACTTCGAAAAACAAGCAGACCAATGGCTCAAAGCGTGGCAACAAGCCTCACCCGCTACCAACACAACGGACATGGCCCACTCAGCACTCGAATATTTACAGATGTTTGATGCATTGAGTTTGTGGATCTGTTGCGACGAAAAAAAAGAACCCCACGAATTCACAACCCCCGAAGGTGTTCTTGTTCGGTGCATCCAATGCGCAGGAGGGAGGATTAACGTGGCCCCTTGGCCATGGCTGATACCTCGCCTCGACATTCAACTGACGGCACGTGTTGTGCCTGCCCGTCCTTACCGGGATACGGGCGAACTCGAGACAGTTCCACCTGCCGTGCAAACTCTGACATGGTCCGTTCTTAACGGATAGTTGCTGTCGGTATGCCAAGTCTAAGGTATAATAGGATATGCTGGCCGAATGCCTCAAATCGCATAGATAGTCGAACATGATTAGGATTCACTTCCTATCCGGTTAGTTCGGTTCTAGCGGTTGTGTTGTGCCTTATATTACCCGGTTGCTTGACATTGATCACAAATCCAGCTTAGACTGGATTTTGCACAGCAAAACTATTTTTCGGAACAAGAAACGCTGCCCTATGTCTACTCCTCCTATTCGCCTGACTCGATTGGCCGCCATATTGTGTACAAGTTGGCTGATCTGTGGAAATGCCATAGGTCAAGAGGTAGACACCGTAGCATTGCGAGTCTCACAACCCAGTGGATTTCCACCCGGTGTTTTCACCGTCTTGCCTTTAGAATCCGAACGTGAAGAAACGTTTAGCGGTCCGCGGGAGTTACTGGATGTAGCACAGGGCATTCCCAACCTTGACTGGAAACCGAACTTTACTCCCTCGACAAGACGTTTGTTAGACATGGCCAACACCATGGTATTACGGCGCGGAGTTTGGAATCTAGAATTTGGATTTAAGCCGTTACGAATGCTGCACGTTGATATTCCTCAATCCAACGGCACACTGCAGCGAAAATTGGTCTGGTATCTCCTTTATCGTGTGAATAACAACGGACACCATGTCCAACCGAAACCAGAGCAAGATCCCTTTGGTAATAAAACCTTCGATGCCGGGTATGCCAATCACAGTATACGGTTTTTCCCAAACTTCACGTTGGTTGATCAAGAGACAAAACAATCGTATCTCGATCAGATCATCCCGTCTGCAGTTCGAGCCATCGCTCGCCGTGAAGTACTAGAACAGCCTTTATTTAATTCTGTCAGCATTAGCCAACAAGATATCCCTGTCAGCTCCGACGTCGTGGATCGGAGTCTCTGGGGAGTGGCCATGTGGACCAATATTGATCCGCGTGTCGATTTCTTTTCCATTTATGTTGCGGGACTGACCAACTCCTATCAGTACGAAGAACTGGCCAGTAGCTTCGCCGAGAGCCAACCTCCTGGAACTGGCCGGCAATTTACGCGAAAAACATTGCAACTCAATTTCTGGCGTCCTGGTGACGCATTGGATGAAAATGAGCGAGAAATACGTTATGGCATCCCAGGGATTTCCAACCCTATCCCGGAAGATCTCATATTCCGGCTGTACGGAGTACAGAAGCGTCTTGATTATCAATGGATTTATCGGTAAAAATAGAGTTTCTGGGCGATGCAACCAGAAGCCAACCAAATAGGCGTATCATCGCCCTCATTTCCAGATAATTTTTGCCGACTTCCAATCAGACCTGGCAAGAAGTCGTGTTACGACTTGAAATATAGATCTCTGCAGCAATTTATTTATACGGAGTTCCTTATGGCTCATAAAAAAGGACAAGGTTCCAGTCGCAATGGTCGTGATTCGAACGCTCAACGTCGAGGTGTGAAGAAATTTGGCGGACAGCAAGTCCGTGCGGGTAATATCCTAGTGCGACAAGTCGGTAATCGGTTTCATCCTGGATTGAATGTAGGTCAAGGAAAAGACTATACACTGTTCGCACTGTTAGATGGTGTTGTCATGTTTGACCGCAAAGGTCGTCGTGTGAATATTCATCCAGGCAACTGAAGCGTCAACGGTAGTTAGATTTCGGTTTTCACGTCGGGACCAGATCTCGATGCTTGACCTAGGGTGGCAAAACCGAAACGACTTCCCGGCACCAACATCGCCCAAAGTTGTCTTACTGTATTTTCGAGTCAAGATCTGCCCCCTTGGCTGCCGTAATGTTTGTCGACCGCGTCACAATCGATGTCCATGCCGGTTCCGGTGGAAATGGTTGTTTGAGTTTTCGCCGGGAACGTTATGTCCCTAGGGGTGGACCAAACGGTGGGGATGGTGGACGTGGCGGAAGTGTAATTATCGTTGCTGAGGCAGGTATTGATAGCTTAGCTGCCTTGGGACATCGAAAAATGTGGCATGCGTCACGAGGAGGACACGGCCAGGGCTCAAATCGTCATGGGGAAAACGGTAAAGATTTAACCATTAAGGTGCCCCCTGGCACAGTGATCAAGGACAGTCGTGAAGGATTTGTCCTCAAAGATTTGACTGGTTCTGGAAATCAATTAACCGCTGCGGCCGGGGGAAAGGGTGGTCGAGGCAATGCGCATTTCAAATCATCCACCAATCGTGCGCCTCGCCAATTCACACTAGGCCAAAAAGGCGAATCTCGTCGGCTTGAACTGGAACTTAAGGTTATCGCTGATGTAGGTCTGATCGGTTTGCCGAATGCTGGCAAAAGCACCCTGCTCAGTCGTCTTTCTCGAGCACGGCCAGAAATAGCCGACTACCCATTCACCACCAAATTTCCTAACCTTGGCCTCGTAAAAATCGACCGGGATCGTTCTTTCGTTCTGGCGGATATACCAGGACTGATCCAAGGTGCTCATCAAGGACATGGACTAGGTCACGAATTCCTACGACATATCGAGCGAACCAGATTGTTTGTCCACCTTGTCGAACCGCTTCCTACCG
This sequence comes from uncultured Pirellulaceae bacterium, assembly GCA_964393615.1. Lineage (GTDB taxonomy): Bacteria > Planctomycetota > Planctomycetia > Pirellulales > Pirellulaceae > CAYMUR01. Next base: position 7,929 of record CAYMUR010000028.1, on the reverse strand, counting down.
ATGCAAGTGATCCACTTGACAACTATAAGGCAATTCGCCACGAGATCATTCAATTCAACAAACAACTTGCGGACCGCCTGGAGATCGTGGCAGTGACCAAGGCAGAACTGCCAGGAGCAGACGAAGTGCGTCAACAGTTGTCTGAACAACTGGGCCAAGAAGTCATATCCTTTTCTGCAGTCACCGGCCAGGGACTCGATCAGTTTCGGTCCACCATAGCTACAGCCCTCAGCCAGCACAACGATGGGAAATAACGGCTTGACGTTTCTTACTATCGTCGTCACACAACAAAAGCATGCCAGCAAGCCAACCTACCTTGATCGCGGTTGACATCGGAAACTCCTCACTGCGAGTAGGCGAGTTTAACGTAACGACCACGTCCAGTAGGATGGTACCAGAACGGGTCAAAGAGTGGCGTAGCGAAGACAATTCTTTCGAACGACTGTACTCCTGGCTACCGGCAGCGCCGGTAAATTGGGCTGTCAGCAGTGTCAATCGACCACTCGAACAAAATTTGGCGAAGTGGCACCAGATACATCGGCCTAACGATGAGTACCATTTATTAAGTCACACGGACGTTTCATTGAAAATTGATCTGGATCAACCAGATCGAATCGGTATGGACCGTCTGGCGGCAGCCGTAGCAGCTGACGCAATTCGCCACAAAGACCGGGCCATCATCGTAGTAGACGCCGGATCGGCGATTACAGTTGACATCGTATCCGCTGACAGTGTGTTTCTCGGAGGAGCAATATTACCCGGACTCGCGATGGCAGCCGAAGCGTTGCACTTTCGAACTGACCAATTACCAGATATTCAACAGGAAAGACCGATTTTACGATTTCGCGAGCAAGGTTCGCCACCGGATACGAAATCGGCCACACCCCTGGGAGCTTACAACAGTCCCTTGTCTCCTATCGGCAAATCTACTGACGACGCTATTCGTAGCGGACTGGTATGGGGTACCGTGGGTGCCTTGAGGTTTCTGATTCAGCAAATGGAAAAAAATTTTGACAAATCACCGGACGTCGTGTTTGCTGGAGGTGACGCTACGTTGCTGGCCCCCTTGGTGCAATTAAAACCTGTCAGCTATCCCAATCTGGTTCTCAAGGGCATTGCTTTAATCCAATATCAACGAAAGCCAATCACGGAATCTTGATGAACATTCGTTTTCCGGCTGATTGCCATATCATACCACTCACACCGCAAGGACGTGGTGCTGTCGCCACCTTGCGGGTGGAAGGTACTGACGCCGTTTCTCTCGTGCAAAAGTTTTTTCAGAGTACCTCATGCCAAATGCTCGAGCAAATCCCACTGGACCGAATTGTCTATGGAAGTTGGCAATGTCGTGACGGTTTAGGGAACGAAGACGTGGTTGTCTGCCGGAGGGGAACCGACAAAGTTGAAATCCACTCGCATGGTGGTCTGACGTCGCAAACCATGATCATCGAGTCATTACAGGACCAGGGTGGTCAGATCCGCGATTGGCGAGATTGGACCCCTGCCCAATATGCCAACGGCACGAAAGCAGCCGCCCGAATCGCTTTAGCATCGGCTCGCACAGAAAGAACCGCCCGCATTTTACTTGACCAACTAAATGGTGCCCTCGACCGGGAGCTGACTGAAATTGTTAATTTGATTCACACCGGAGCAACTAACCAAGTACTGAGCCGACTGAACCTACTAGAAACTTATGCTGGCGCGGGTCGAAGCCTGATGCGTCCCTGGCATGTTGCCGTGGCCGGGCCACCCAATGCTGGCAAAAGCAGCCTCATCAACGCAATTTTGGGATTTGAACGAGCCATCGTCTCCAACCAGCCTGGCACCACCCGTGACTTGTTGACATCAGAAACAGCTTTTGAGGGATGGCCCGTCCAATTACTGGATACTGCCGGTATCCATGAGAATACCAATCTGTTGGAACTGGCCAGCATTCAGCTTGCCATGGAGCAAATGGAAACAGCCGACTTGTTGCTGCTAGTTTTCGATACTTCTCAACCATGGCAGCCACAATTTGACAGTTGGTGTACGAAATACCCTCGAGCGATCATTGTCCACAATAAGATCGATCTATGCGGATCCGTTCCCGCGTTGGAGCAGTATGACAACATCCAGCATACGACGTCAGCCATGCAGGGTGATGGTATTGGTCCGCTTTTACGCCTAGTTGTCCAACAGTTGGTTCCCGTCATACCGCCCCAGGGCGCAGCCGTTCCACTGCTGAAGAACCAAGTCACCACTATAGCCCAAGCAAAACAATGGGTTCTAAACAGGCAAAGTGATTTGGCCATTACAGCACTATCGGACTTAATACGGTGATTCAAAATGCAATATCCAGCATGCTGGCATCGCCGAGTTGTAAAATCCGAAAATTCTAAGAATTGAAAATCAATTTGCCTTCATGGCATGCTAGATACATGACGTTGGGCTGCTGCTCCAACATTCGGCGTTATTGGCAACCTGCAATCAAAGCTAGCCGGTGCTGTAGATCAGCGACAGCTAGCGGCACTATCCAAGACAGCAATTGTGAATAACGCTACTGAATGTTGTTTTTTATTCATATCGCTCTGGCATGCGCACCGAGGACAGTCGTATGATTATCACTTGTTGTGCGCGGCCCCTAGTCATCCCTCGCACCATGCTAACCAGAAAATACATGCAATATGCATATCTGCGTTTTCAGGGAGGAACACGTTTATGAGTTTACAGAAATCCATGATGTCGAAAACACAATTTCAAAGTCTCACCTTGATGTTTGTTGCCGTGCTAAGCTTTTCGGTCAACGTTGGGGCCGAACCAACAGCCGCTGACACCCAAGGAGCAACAGTCACCACACCAGATGGTACTGGTGCTGCTGACCACACCGAACTTCGTGCCTTGGTTTTTAAGGGAATTGAAGCCGGCGTTACGACAGTCGATCAGCTAACCAAGCATTGGGGAACGCCAGAAAGTACGCTACACGAGAACGAAGTGACAGTCTTTATTTATGACATCGAACCCTTCAAATCAGTCGAAGTCAATGTCTCCGATGGACAGGTGTTATCGCTGGTGATTTATTTGGCCAGTCCTATGCTGAATGCTGATCTCGCTGAACAATTACAACTAAACAGGTTACAAACAGTCGCTATCATTGACGAAAATGAAGAATTCTTAGGAGTATCCTATCCGGAGCGAGGAGTAACATTCGGATTTCATCCGGATGACAAAGACCAAAAAGTCGCTCACATGTATCTGGAGCCGCTCGCAGCAGAACCATTTGTTTTGCGTGTAGCTGCTGACACAGAGCATCAATACGAGAAAGGCCTGCGCGATCTCGAAATAGCAATTGGCTTGGAACCGGACTACGCCCCAGCACATCACCTAAAAGCCAAGCTATTCCTGCGTTCCAAGGAACTTAACAACGCAGTTGGTGCTGTTCATCGGGCCGTAGAACTGGATACAGAAAATTTAGAATATCGGCTAACACGAGCCCGCATTTCTATGGTGTTGGGCAAGTTTGATGCCAGTGGCGAAGATGTACAATTCGTGCTTGCTAAGGATTCTTGTCCCGCTCACACACGGGCAGTCGCCCTATTACTTAGGGGACACATGACCCTCCACAGCCCCAATCCCAATTACCACGAAGCAATGTCTTACCACCAGCAAGCCATTAAAATAGCAACTCCGCTGGTCAGTGACAAGCGATTTGCCATACGACGATCAGCCAAGTCCACCTTGGTAGATGCGCACGCTGCAGTGGCTAAAGAAATAGCCTTTGGCGGTTGGAAAAATAAAAAAGAAACAGTTCCCAAATGGCTCGACCGTGCGGCAACCATCGCGGAAGAATTTATCACGCATGATCAAGGAGACCCGTTGTTACGGTTGACTGTCAGCCAAGAAGCATTGGCAACGTTGACTGGTATTCGACACGAGGTCAACCCAGTAAAGATAGCCGATGCTACTATTCGACGTGCGAACAAATTGCAAACCTCGGCAACGGATCCAATCTTTAAACATCAAATTTCTTGGACATTAGGCAAGGCTTTGTTGGATGTACTGCGCATCGAACACGCTCGTGGTCAAGCCGAATCGGCAAAGAAATATGGCGAACAGGCAATCACGATTTTCGAAAGCATAGCATCCAGCCACCAAGATGCTCCGGAATACTCCCTGTTACTGGGAGAAGCCTACTTCCGTATGGGATCTGTCTATGCCGTGTTACTCGAAGACCACACAAGTGCCATTCAATGGTACGAAAAAGCGACTGCACTTTTAGAAAAACCACATCTGACCATTCGGTCTTATTGGGAAGGTCAAATGGGCGAGTGGTTTGTCAGCATGGGTGTTTCGTACTGGGAACTTCGAGAACGCAGCAGAGCTATCGAGCTAACACAATTCGGTGTTCGTTTCATTGAAGACGCTCTGGAAAACAAAATTCTACTACAAACCTCACTCGAAATACCCTATAGCAACTTGGCCCACATGTACCAGCAAATCGGTGATGATGAGCAAGCTAAACGATTTAATGAATTAATGTCCAAGGCTGCCCAAAAACACTTGGCGGAAACAACAAGTGCTGACGAACCAAGAAACCAAATCGAAGGGACCACGGCAGCCCAAAAAAACTTGCCTGAAACAACCGATAAGTAAATTTGGGTATTGGCCTTCCCAGATTTGATATTTCGACAATCGTCCCTGTGTTGTCCTCTTCTGGACCAATCGAACGAGAATCGTAACGCAACCGATACAGAGAAATCCGTCTAGTACGGTTGTCATCCCATAGCGGTAAAACGAGAATAGTCACAACTCCAGGTAACGGTGCCTGGATTGTATGACTGGACTTGCACTCGGATTGAGCGCCGCGATGCTGGGACGCCTACTGGTTTTGTTTATTTCAGTGCCGCTGGTCGAATTGGTGCTGCTAATGCAACTCGCCAATTACACCAGTTTGCCGTTTACCATCGCATTGGTGATCGTGACTGGTGTCGTCGGGGCTGGACTTGCGCGTCGACAAGGCTGGCAAACTTATCAGCGTATTCGGCAAGAGTTAGCTGCCGGTCAGATGCCCACAAACTCTCTGGTGGATGCCGCAATGATTTTTGTTGCCGGAGCCTTATTATTGACGCCCGGCGTACTGACCGACCTGTTTGGCTTATCCTTATTGTTCCCCGTTTGTCGCCGTTTCTATCAACGGATAATCATAGCTCGGTTTCGTGATCAGATCAAAGTTCACAGTTATTCGGCAGACCGTGTACGACCACAAGACAAAGTCATCGATTCCTATGTTGTCAAACATGACGAAGAACCGTAAGACACAATACACTAGAGTAGATTACGACCAATACCTTTCGCTTCTCCACACTTAACGTTCGACAGCGACATTGCTTTACGTGGACTCAGGATTCAACACAAAATCAAGCCAGTCTCTCGTAAACTGAACAAGTCTTCTGCGTAGGTTTACCATTCTCAGGGTAAACAGGATTTCGTCACACCGCATGAGACAAACACATCCAATTGAACAGCTTAGCATGCCCCATGAGAAAATGGCGCCTTATCGTAGAAATGTTTTTCGACAGGAACTTTCATTATGCCTGCAGGCTCAACAAGTGCTCCGCCAGAAACTTGGAAAACTTGGTATGTTGCAAATCGTCTACTGACTGAAATCGCAATTTGATCACATCGCGGTTTTCTGGTGAAGTATCAAGTTCCACAGCACGGCCCAGGTCAGCAATTTGACCTAAAGCATGTCTCCCTTTGGGACCAGTGAGCGCCAGGTCGACAGAAGCTAAACGCTTCGTAAAAACACTGGCCCATGGCTCCCTTTGCCCCGGAACGACCAAATGCACCACTTGTTGATTCCCCCATAAAAACTGGCCATCTGGTGCAGTTTCGTGGAGGATTTCGCATAACTGCTCAAGCAGGTCCAATTCCCACTGAACCCGCTTGCCAGGTGGAAAACCTTTGCGTGACCAATGCCAGCGTTGTCCCAGTTTTTTCCAGGGCATCACGTCTTCCGGTTTTTCCGCCGCGCGGTCCGTCCAGCGTTGAAACCCTTTGACGGCCTGCTCAATAAAATGCCAGAACTCAGGCCTATCCATTTCCTCTAGTGAGTGTGCCTGGATTTGTACTTCCTGCCAGGGACCACGTAAATTCTTACACTGCACTCGTGGTTCGTTGCCATAGATCGGTAATTCCTCAATCTCATTGAGTGACTTCAGCTGCAGATCTGCTTGCAGCGTATCCCGGCGAAAAGTATTCTTTTGGACACGAAATTTCATCTTCAGCAGCCAAGACTCGCCAGTCAATGCATGAAAAAACCAGCCATCTTTTTTTCTGGCAGCTGCAATTTCAATCACCCCGCGTGAATTCCAGTCCGTCGAGCTGAATTCACCTAATTCGTGAATCCGATCCACCACACGCTCCACAATTCGGCCGTCCCAACGGCATCGCTTGCCATCCCGTCCCACGCATTTTTCGGTATGCCAGCGTCGTCCGTCGACTTCCCAAGGCATCTTTTGTTCATTGCCGACATCAGAAATCTCAAGATCCCCGTCGCGCTCAACATCGGCTTTTACAAAATCGAAAGACTTACGTTCAGCGTACGGCCCAGCCCGAAGCACGTCAGCCAATACTGCGCCTGTCAATGATGGATATTCTGACCGTTTTTGCGGTCGCTTGGACGAAGTCGATTTACGGCGCGACATCTGTTTGGCAACACGTGAGGCTTGGGCAACAATGTCTTCGGGTGTCCCAGCGGCAACGACCACACCTCCCTGTTCCCCCGCTTCTGGCCCGATGTCGATCACCCAATCAGCAGATTTGATAATGTCAAGATTGTGTTCGACGACAACAACCGTATTACCAAGGTCGACCAGTCGGTGCATGACACCTAATAGTTTTTGTAGATCGTCAAAATGCAAACCGGTAGTTGGCTCGTCCAACAAATACAGCGTCCGCCCTGTGTCAGGTCGCGATAACTCTGCGGCTAGTTTCACTCGCTGTGCTTCACCACCAGACAGGGTAGGAGCCGCCTGACCAAGGCTTAGATAATCCAGGCCAACATCACACAAAGTCTGTAAAATTCGCCGGATCTTCGGAATATTTTCGAACAATTCCAAAGCTTCGGCACACGGCATGTTGAGAACGTCAAATATATTTCGGCCACGATACAATATCGAAAGTGTTTCCGGATTATATCGTTGACCACGACACGTATCGCATTCCACCCATACATCGGGCAAAAAATGCATTTCGATACAGATCTGGCCGTTACCATCACATGCATCACAACGTCCACCGGTCACGTTGAAACTAAAGCGACGTGGAGTATAGCCGCGCAGTTTGGCTTCTGGTAATTGCCCGAATAGCTGCCGAATCGTTTCAAATACACCGGTATAAGTTGCCGGATTTGAACTGGGAGAATTTCCCAATGCTTGCTGATCAACACGAATGACTTTATTGATGTGTTCGGTCCCACGAATTTCCTTATGCAAACCTGGTGTCAACTTCGCCCGGTGCAGCCGGCGGGCCAAGGAATTGAAAAGGATATCATCAATGAGTGAACTCTTACCGCTACCGCTAACACCAGTAATTGCCGTCAACGTCGCAAGCGGAAAACGAACGTCAATATTCTGCAGATTGTTATGACAAGCTCCTATGATTTCGAGCCATTCTGGTTGAGGCCTGTGGTTCTTTCCCGGAAGATCTTGTTTTTTTCGCGTGCTTGCGCGACTGGACCGACCTGCTGCTCCTCGAATGGGCTTGGTTGCCGAAGTGACTACTAGTGGGTCAACACTGGACATCCTACGATTCGTTGGAACCAGAATAGATTTCTTACCCGACAGGTAGGGGCCAGTCACGGAGCCACGCCGACGATGAATTTGATCGGGCGTCCCACGAGCCACGATCTGACCACCATGCTTACCGGCTCCTGGGCCAAAGTCACAGATC
>CAYMUR010000027.1:0-52134 GCA_964393615.1 uncultured Pirellulaceae bacterium | reverse complement strand
GCAGGTGGGTGGCGTTCTCGATGAAATGCTTGTGCTTGGCCGCCTCGCGCAGGAACTTGTCGGTGGAGCGGATGGACTGGGTGTAGGACACGCTGCCCGGGAGCACGCCCTTCTCGAGCTTCTTGCCGACCTTGCGCAGGATGAAGGCCCCGTCGATGCCCATCTCGAAGTACCGCTGCAGGAAGTCCTCGCTGCGGGGCTCTATATTTGTGCGCTCGACCACCCGCTGCAACTCCAGCCGCAGGCCGCGCATGTGGTCATTGAGCGGCGGGAAGCCGAAGTACTCGACCTGCGGTCTATTTCACCCTGGGATGAACAGGCTGTACTCGCTTCGGTCGAAAAGACCGCACGCCTTATTGTGGTTCACGAAGACAACCATAGTTGTGGCGTCGGTGCAGAAATCATTGCCACTGTCGCAGAAAAAGGGCGGATGCCCGTTACGATGCGCCGCGTGACTCGACCCGATACATTCTTACCATGTAACTTTGCAAATCAGCTCGCTATTCTGCCGTCTTATCGTCGCGTGCTAGAAACAGCGTGTGAGCTGCTAGATATCGAAATCGAGTGGGTCGCCCCTGCTGCTACATCTAATAGTGGAATCGTACCAATCGAAGCGGTTGGTTCGGGACCTTCGGACGAAACGGTCACCATTGTTGAAATCCACGTTGAACCAGGTGAGGCCATTGAACGGGGTGACTTGGTCGCCTCACTCGAAGCTACCAAAAGCGTATTTGAGTTGACCTCACCCATCACCGGTACCGTAGGCACCATCTCCTTGTCCGAGGGAGATACTGTCGCCGTCGGACAACCAATCTTATATGTGGAATGCCATCAAGAAATAAAGCGACGTCAACCAGTCACTAGCGAAAACCCCGGTACTCCACTGCTGAAACAAAAGCCAAAAACCAATGTTGTATCCATCCCCCGACGTGAAGGCCCACGACGAGACTACGTCGTGGGGATGTCCCAGGTGGCAACAGCCATTGGCAGTCGACAAGTAACCAATGAAGAACTTGCTTCACAAAGCAATCAGATGTCTGCTGACGACATTTTACGTCGCACCGGGATTGAAACACGGCACTGGGCAGCACCCAATGAAACAGCCGTCAGCATGGCAGTACGAGCCTGCTGGCAACTGCTGGACCAAGAACAATTGATCGTCGACGACTTGGATGCCGTCATTTGTGCCACCACAAGCCCCACCATGATGACACCCTCGATGGCATGCCAGGTTCTTAGCGGTCTGGCCAATGGCAGAACCCCACCAATGCTTCAAGCCTATGACATTAATGCAGCCTGTTCGGGGTATTTGTATGCATTACAATCTGGCTACGACTACCTGCAAAGCAGTCCCCGGGGTCGTGTACTTTTAGTGACTTCCGAAGTTTTGTCTCCTTTGTTGGATCCAAAAGATCTCGACACGGCGATCATTTTTGGTGATGCGGCTTCCGCGACCTTGCTATACGGTGAGGAACACCTATCACAAGCCATCAGTGTTTTACGACGACCCGAACTGTCCGCCAAAGGTGAAGATGGAAGTGTACTTTCAGTACCATTCCGCGATCACGGATTCATTCAAATGCAAGGGCGCCGTGTTTTCAGCGAAGCCGTGCGCACGATGTTGTCCAGTCTCAATCGTGCCTGTGCCCGAGAAGAAATTGCGCCTTCCGATCTACGCGTCGTCGTGCCCCATCAAGCCAACGGTCGTATCATTGAAGCCATGCGTAACCGTGTCGATGTGGATGTTTTCAGCAATATCCGCCATCACGGCAACACCTCTTCGTCCAGTATTCCACTTTGTCTGGTTGAAGTCCTGCCACAACTGAAAAAGAATGATCGCGTGGCACTCTGTGCTTTCGGTGGCGGTTTTACGTTTGGCGCAGGCATCCTGAAAGCTGCCTAAGCAGTTACATCGAGAGCAAATCAATAATCAACGCTCACCCAGTACACCCAATGGTAAGGCTGGGGCTAGAAAATAAACGCCTTGATAACGGCGTGAAGCTCGATGATGGTTTGTGATTAGCCTACCGGTTCGATAGTCTCCGCAAAACTGCACATCCCACGTTGCTCTTCTAACCCTAATCGCTTCATCTTCTTATAAAGCGTTGTGCGGTTAATACCAAGGATATCAGCCGTCGCATTGCGGTTCCAATTATTTTGTTCAAGAACGTCCAAAATGATCTGCCGTTCAGGACCCGCCAACGCTTCTTTAAGCGTTCGTCCCGTAACAGGACGGACGGAAACAGGCGCATCAGAGGTTAGTTCTTTCGGCAAATCCTCAACCGTAATTACGTCACCTTTTCCAAGTAGCACGGCACGTTCCACAACATTTTGAAGTTCACGAACGTTACCCGGCCAATGATACCGTTGTAAAACCTCCATGCTCGAGTCGGCAAAACGATGAACTTGTTTTCCGGTTTCCTCACAAACCGACTTTAAAAAATGGCCTGCCAAAAGAGGAATATCAGAGATGCGCTGACGCAAGGCAGGCAATTCTACATTAATTACATTAATGCGGTAAAATAAGTCCTGGCGAAACCGACCTTCGCTGACAGCATTTGCGAGATCTTCGTTCGTAGCTAGAATAACGCGGGAATCTACATTGTAAGTTTTCATTCCGCCAACTTGTTCGAATTCAAATTCCTGTAGCACACGTAACAGCTTGACTTGCATCCCAGCAGACGCCGTGCCAATTTCATCCAGGAAGATTGTACCGCTATCTGCTTGCATAAATTTGCCGCTTTTGTCCAATGTCGCACCGGTAAAAGATCCCGCGACGTGACCAAAAAGCTCGCTTTCCAGAAGCGTTTCAGGAAGTGCTCCGCATGCCACTTCGACAAAAGGCTTGTCACGACGAGAACTTGCACGGTGGATGGCCCGTGCAACCAAAGATTTTCCAGTACCGCTCTCGCCCGTAATCAACACGGTTGTCTTGGTGTCGGCAATACTGTCGATCATCTCGAACATTCGCAACATACGGTGGTCACGACCCACGACATTCGACATACCAAAACGGATGTCAAGTTGAGCTTTCAGTGTCTTATTTTCCTCAAGCACTTGCTGCTGGGAGAAGGCGCGCCTGATTGCCACTAATAGTTCTTCATCAATGAGCGGCTTGGTCAGCATGTCGAACGCACCAGCGCGTATTGCCTCAATGGCCGTATCGACTGTCCCATAACCAGTGATAAGTATTACCGGCATGTCGGGAAAGGTCACTCGGCAATGCGCCAGAATATCAAAACCATCTCCATCTTCGAGACGGATATCCGCCAAAACAAGATCATATTTGGTTTGGGACAAACGCTGCATCGCGGATGCGTAACAACTCGACTCATCGACTTGGAACCCCTGTTCACGCAACCAGCCGGCCATCGAATCTAAAACGTGACGATCATCATCGACCAATAGTAATGATTGGTTTTTCATCGGGTCTTCTCTGGTTTTTGTTGCCGATGCCTCACTGCACCGATTTGGGAACAAGTCACAATAACTCTATCGGGAGGATGGCAAGGGCGTCAGAAACGCTTGCCGTCGACAATTATCTACGTCACCGGTTGCCGTTCGTCAACTTGAACGATGGTACGTGTCTGTTTTCTGGGACAAATGAGGTAGAAATCGGCCAAACAACCATTTCCAGCTGGTAAATTCGCTATGACCGGCTATCCGAAAACCCTGCCTGAGACAACGCTAAGAGCATACAACTTCCTACTCTTCGATGCGGTAACCCGCAATTCTTTTCAAAAACGTCGTTCACAGGTTAGCGAAATCAAGAGTCACCTGTACGATACAACGACGTGGAAAACGTGAGGAACGAAAACGTGAGGAACGAAGAAGTGGAACCAGTCATTTCATGACCATCCCAATCATTGTAGCGGATGGGCACGAGGTAGTTCGGGCAGGCCTTGTTAGCTTATTTTGCAATTCAGACTTTGAGGTCGTCACTACTGCTCATAGCGCTCGTGGTTTGCTCCAACAGGTAAGCACACATCAACCTGTCTGTGTAATGACCGATGTGTTCTTAGGCAATGACGACGGGTTGAAGGTCATCGGGCAGATTCTCGCAAAGAGTCCCACAACGAAAGTGGTGATATTCTCCGCCTATGACAACCCAACATACGTCGCCAGATCTCACGCTTGGGGGGCGGCCGAATACCTCTTAAAAAGTCTGGGACAACGTCAGTTAATAGATGCTTTGTTACAGGTGGTCGACGGTAATAGCCCCACGAACATGGGCCTATTGGCAAATGTCCAATCATCGCTGAAACAAAATCATATTAACGACGTCAAGTTAGACATCCCACTAACACTACGTGAATCACAGGTACTTCGGCACCTCGGATACGGATTAAGTAACCGGGAAATCGGCTTCTCAATGTCGATCAGCGTTGAAACCGTAAAAGAACATGTACAGAACGTGCTGAGAAAACTTAATTTTAACGACCGTACACAAGTGGCAGTTTGGGCAGTACGTAAAAAATTTATCTGAGTGTATCAGTCGGATTTCGCTCGAGGATGGGACTTTTCATAGGCGGCCTTGAGTCCTGCCGTGCTGACATGCGTGTAGATTTGTGTCGTTACCAGACTCTTGTGCCCCAATAGCTCCTGAACACTACGAATATCCGCACCACGGTCCAGTAAATGAGTTGCAAAACTGTGGCGAAGCGTGTGTGGTGTGGTCCGTAAGTCAAGTCCGGTGAGTTTAAGATATTTTTCGAGCATGCGGGCTACACTCCGAGTCGTAATACGGCGACCGAATTTGTTGACATAAACCGGTGCGTTAAGACCCGAAGGTTCTTTATCAGCAAGCTGGCGTCGGTCCAGCCAACACCGTATCGCCTTCACAGCATACGATCCCAGTGGTGCCAAACGTTCGCGGCGGCCTTTGCCTTGAACACGGACTAATCCTTCATCAAGATCAAGGTCACCTTCGTTAATTTGGACCAATTCGCTGACTCGCAGTCCAGCAGAATACATCGTTTCGAGAATAGCATGATCACGACGGCCAAGTACTTCCTGGCGCCGTGGCGCGTTGAGTAAACGGCCTATTTCCTGTGTTGAGAGGAAATGCGGCAAATTCCGCGCAGCACGGGGATTGCGGAGTGGTTTCGCTGGATTTGACTCCAATACACCTTCTCGTAAAAGAAAACGATAAAAGCTGCGAGTCGAAGCTAGACGACGGGAAATCGACGTTCGGGCATATCCTGCTTCGTGAAGTCCGGAAATGTAACTGCGCAAATCGAGTGTCGTGACGTCTTGTGGATCGGGCAGGCGGTCAAAACTTTCTGACAGATATTCGAGCAGTGCCACCAAGTCTTCATGATAACTCTTGATCGTTAGATCCGACGCATTGCGTTCAAAACGAAGGTACGTAAGAAATCGGTCAACGGCGGCTTGCATGACTGACTAGACCGTCTCGTCAGGGTCCAACTGGTCACTTGCTTCCGGCATGTTAAAACGAGGTTCGGTCCCCATCGAGGAAGGATTGGTTTGCCGAACCTTCTGACTCAAAACTGCCGCATCGTACCAAGTAAAACTTAGTTCAGGATTGGAAGCGTAACGGCCCAACATCCGTAACGTCTCAGCACGATTATCATCATCGTACAGAAAGATGTAACGCTCGGAACCTTTCACCAATGCCAATACATTCACGTCTTGTGTCACAGTCCAAGCTCTCCTTCCGGCGAATCGGCGTATGCTAAAAAAGCAGATGGAGGGGGGGAAGTATGCTGGCGGATTTTTCCAGACCGTGTGGAAGCCTAAAGGTCCTATCGGCCAATAGGCCAGCGCCACGCCACTTGCGTTTTACTCGCTCCTCCGCGGGCAGAAAGCATTTCAGTCAGATGTAGATAGCAGCAGAAGCGAATAAAATCATCACTTCTCTCTAGATAACTTTGCCAACCGCCAAAACGTGCGTCATCGCGAAAGAAGTAATAGTTTTCCAGCGCTGCCGTAAAATCACTGTCATGGCCATTACAAGTACGAACATGTGCCATAATTGGCCCGCGATGTGGCGTATAAGACGATGGCTTTAGACCAGGAGGTCGAGGCACAAAACCGCGTGGATCAGGCCAGTTGGCAGGTGCGTCTGAATTCATTGTATCGAATACGTCAACTGCACTGCCCGCGCAAGACGAATGCACCGCATGCTTGACATCGTTGGGGTTGCTGTGCTGTTGAGCCACGGTATTCGACAAAATATTTTTTTCAGCACGGTTAGCCGTCGTGTCCCCATCTGGATTCGGTGTCTGTGTTGCCAACTGTTCTCGTGCTAGCGCAAATTCGGCTTCGAACACCAGAGCATCCGGAATAGATTTCTCCTCCCGAGTGCCCCAGGGCAATCCATAACCGGGGGGTATGGTGTGGAAATACGGATTGGCTGCATACCAGTTCACTGCCATCGTCAACCGTGGCGGGTAATACGGATCGAAATCAGTGATCGCACCCACTACAACTGCGTCCACACCTAGCATACGAGCGATCTCCTGGTAATCTGTCGTTCGATTCAGATCGACCTGTTGTGCCAGCAGTTTCCGTTTCACAACCCCCACTGGCATGACTTCAAATCCAGGAATCTGCTGCAACTCGTTGTAGTATGCTAGGGCCACCTTGTCTTGATTCAAATGTGGCTCGTCAGACTGGTTAAAAAATGGTAGCACCGCCACACGTTGTAGCTGGGGAAATGGATTATGATAGCAAGGCTCGTGCGCTACTTCGGGTATTGCTGCACACCCTAAAGCTGTCAAAAAAAGTGACAGTAATAACAGCCAGCGAAGTGTCATCGGATTTTTACCGCGTCCATCAGAAAACGAGAATCCCTACCACTCACTTTATCGGTAAAGTCAGCGCAGAAGCTCCAGGTTATATTCGCGTAGATAGAAGTATCAACCTCTAACCGTGTAATCCATACCGGCGCCCAGAGGTCATTCGCCTCGAGTCCTATCCGGGGGCCAGGCTGAGGAAGATTTTTAAAGTAAGCAAAACAAGATTTCTGCTACCAATTTGAAAACTGTCTCGGTCTATCAGTTACTCAGTTGGCTTCGGTAGCTTGCAACAAGTCGTTGCAACAAAAAGACAAATACCGTCCTTACTGGATGTAAACAACGATTGAATGACTTCATCTATTCTGCTTGTTGTCTTAGAAAAAATCTCGCATGCTGGTAACGGCAATTGGTTCGCGAGAAGCAAATGGTTCTCCATAACTGCGACCGATGACTTTGCCCCAATAAGCTGCTTCGTCCTGCATCCGGTCCAGAAAAGTGGGGGATTGGTTAGACTTACCCTCCACAAACTGACTATGGTAGCATTGCATCGCCGCCAGCTTCTGAGGCCACTGGTCACTGATATCAAGCACGAACTGAGGCTGTGGTACAAGTTTCAAGTGAACACAATAATAATAATAGATCCGCTCGGGATGATGCGGCAGTCCCGGCATGTCTGTTTTCGTAAGCTTGGCCCAAAATCGTGCGGCTTCGATCAATTCTGTTGCCGCCACATGATCTGGGTGCGCATCCACCCAATACGGTGCAAACAACCACCGTGGCCGAACTTGCCGAATGACCGTAGCCAGTTTGGCGCGCGCTTCTAACGTCGGCTCCAAGGCACGGTTAACAAGCCCCAGGTTCTGCCGCCACGTTACATCAAGCACGCTAGAAGCGGCTATGGTTTCTTCGGCACGAATTGCCGGGCTGCCATGCGGTGTCGGTTCACCGTTTGTCAGATCTAAAATGCCGATAGCAATGCCAGCGGCTCGAAATTTAGCAATCGCGCCTCCCATTCCCAATTCGGCGTCATCAGGATGCGGGGCGACCACGAGCATGTCCAAACGAGTTTCTGTCATAGTGATGAGTTTTCCATATGGGATTGATGTCGACAACTTGACCCGATTTTGACACATTGGGATCCACCAACGAGCCAATTATAGGTTTCAACTCATGACGAGAACCCAATCCACCCCTTTTCAACTGAGTTGGAAATCCATAGTTCTTATCCTGGCAACAATCACCTTCTTAACCACAGGTTGCCAGACTCTAGTTTCTTCCGACGTCAATGCTCCGACAAGCGGTCGAAACCGTCTACTTTTTCGCTCGACCGCAGAGAAACCCCTTTGGGGAGTCGATCCACGGGCGAAAACAATCGAACGCAATCTTGATTCGATAGAGCACGCATTGCCATAAGTTCACGCTAAATGGCAACTCGTACACGAGCAATCTCGTACATCGCATTTAAGTATCGTATCATTCATGACTCTTTACTTACAATGATCTGCAACCGCATCGTCAATGTTTTACTGAACCTTACACGTTCATTCAGGTTATGGCAAAATTACATGCTGTCCAGCCCACTTTTTTAGTTTGGAGCAACCGTCAATGACCCAATCATCTACGGATACATACCGCCAACTTTGTGATTCCGTACGAGAAACAGCATTACTCAAATCTGCGAGCGCACTGTTACAGTGGGACGAACGGACTATGCTTCCACGTCGCGGTGGAGAATATCGTGCGGAACAAGTCGCCATGTTGGCAGGATTGATTCATACTCACCAGACCGATCCTCAATTAGGAGAGTGGTTACACGAACTAAGTGACGATGCCCCAAGTAACCAAACAACCGACGACCAGTCGGTGACAGTTCGAGAATTGAAAAGGGAGTATGAAAAGCAGACAAAATTACCACGACGGCTCGTCGAAGAATTAGCCCAAGCATCCGTTTTGGGCCAACAAAAATGGTCCATCGCTCGCCAGGACAATGATTTCGATGCCTTCGCTTCACAGTTAGAAACGATACTCCATCTAAAACGCGAGCAAGCTGAAGCAATCGGATATGAAGACTGTGCGTACGATGCCTTGTTGGACGATTTCGAACCGTTGCAACGAACCAGCGAAGTCACCAAAGTCCTCTCAGAATTACGTGAATCGCTGGTGCCGCTTGTCGCCGCCATCCAGGATTCACCACGCACAGCTAACAAAAATATTTTGACGCGGGATTATCCCATCACCGTTCAAGCGGACTTTTGCCGTCGTGCTGCGCGCCAGATCGGGTTTGATTTTGACCGCGGGCGGCTGGACGAGACGAATCATCCATTTTGCTCTTCGATGGGGCCTCATGATTGCCGCATTACGACTCGATACAACCAAAATCTTTTTCCGATGGCCTTCTTCGGAACACTCCATGAGGCAGGCCATGGAATGTATGACCAGGGCCTGCGCACCGATTGGCACGGCCTACCTCCCGGTAGTTATGTTTCCCTGGGTGTGCATGAATCTCAGTCACGATTGTGGGAAAATCTTGTCGGGCGTAGTTATCCCTTCTGGAAATTTTTCTTTCCACTGGCACAGAATGCATTTCCACAGCCATTGAAAACGACCAGCCTCGACGAATTCTACTTTGCAATCAACGATGTTCGCCCTTCGTTGATCCGTGTCGAAGCAGACGAAGTTACATACAATTTGCACATCATTATTCGGTTCGAACTTGAACAAGCGTTGCTTGACAGCCATTTATCAGTACGCGAATTGCCCACAGCCTGGAATGATCTTTATCGGAAGTATCTCGGAATTGAACCGGCCAATGATGCCGAGGGGGTCTTGCAAGACATTCATTGGAGTGCGGCGTTATTTGGTTATTTCCCTACTTATTCGTTGGGCAATCTTTACGCCGCGCAACTTTTTGATCGCGCAAAAGAGGATTTAGGCGACCTCGATACACAATTTGAACGAGGCGTGTTTCAGCCACTGCTCCAGTGGTTGCAAACCAACATCCATCAGCGAGGCCAGGCAATTCATGCTGCCGATTTAGTCAAACAGGTAGTCGGCAGCCCTATCTCACCCCAACCCCTAATCCGTTATCTTTATGAGAAACTAGGGCCACTGTATGGCATTGAACCAGATTGAATTAGCAACTCTCACACACGCTGTGAGATCCTGGCCAAGTTACCGTACCACTGGTGGCATTCGGATCACGGCATGCAAAACGGCAACCTGAGCCGTAACCGTACAAGACAATCGCAAGGCAGCGATCGGTGGGGACCTGGCATTTCTCGGAATCTATGGGACGGTTTCAGGTGTCCCAGTGATAATTGTAGCGGTGGCTACAAGCTCCGCAGCCCTTTCCTGGTCCAAATCCGTTTCAATATGAATGCGTTGGTTGATTCTACCTGGCTTTCCCTGGGCAACAAATGTAATCGGCACAATATGTGTTTTTCGCAAGCCGCCCGCGGGTAAAAACTGGAAACAGTCGTCTTCACAGCGAATATCGACGATCCGAAATGGTTTGTCACTACGGACGACTATTTTTTTTAAAATACGATCTCCTATGCATATATCTCCCAGCGCCAGCGAGGCAGGACTGACGGTGATATCTGTGAGCACTCGCCCTTCCACCGGTATCTCGATCATATCAGACATAGGATCGTTGGTTACCAACGTCAAGTGATCATGCAGATAACCGGGCGGCGAAGATTCTTTTAATCTCACCAACAACTCATAGCTAACCCGGCCACCTAGACGCTTCGATGGCTCCAACTTCACTTCGTAGTCTGTGTTATTACTGCGAACATCAACAATCTGCCAATCAGGCCGGCCAGCATATTCGATTTGAATTTTCCTTTCCACAGCAACACCTTTGCGGACCTGGCCAAACTCAACAACTCCAGGTTGCATGACAACGTCTCGCCGGACAAACCCACTGACCATTAGCTGAACTTCAGTCGTGTAGGGCCTGTCAAACGTTACGGTAACCACTGATTTTTTTGCCCCTATATGGGAAATCGTATCGAACCGACAAATGATTTTCCCTGTTTCCAAGTGTTTTAGGGTCGACTTGGTAATTTCTACTATCGTACAACCGCAACTGGAACGCACTCCTGCAATATGGACTTCATCCTTATACCTATTCGTAAGATCAAATTTAAATTCCGGCTTACTACCTCGAGCCAAATTCCCAAAGTTGTAAGTCGTCGTTTTGAACATTTTTTGTGCCCATTCTTGAGACTCTCCAACGTTACATACGACAAGCGCTACCACCAAAAAGAGCCCCATTGTCCGTTTTATGTACGCACCTCTTTTTGCTCGATCACGGTTCCAAATCCGTTCTGACAATAATTCCAAATCCATTATCTCCCACCTTACGGTCAACTCGCACATTGCTGCTCGCCTCGCACACTCAATGGCAAATTCAACCACATTGGTTTTGGCCTAGCAAAACGGCCCTAACGACTAAGGCTCTTGTTTGACACGTCACAAGGATCGTGGATCCGACGTTTTGAATTCTGGCCAACTCCATTGACTCAAAACTTGAATTGCCCGGTAAATGTAGTGCTGAATGCTTCCACAGAGCAATAATGATCTATGCAATTTCGACTTCCACTTGATGGTGGATTTACACAACAAGTCAAATATCGCTAGAATACGTTGCTTATAGGGGGCCTATCTCTTTTGACGTAGAACTGGCCCTTGTTTCCATCGGTAACGTTTCCGTTGTTTTATTTGCCCCAATTTTTCTGGCCCAGCCACATACCAATCTAAGACCGTAACTTGACAGCTTTGCTAGCAACTTGTGGGCTCACGATAACGGGCTTACGGCAAGCTGCTCTGGCACGATTGGCCCCACGACCCAAACCACCTTCTTGCTGGCCTGGCTAGAAAGACAGGGCAATGAAATTCGGTAGCAACACGAACGACATACGAAAACAACAAGCAAAAATCCTGTCAACTTCCGATGTTTGATTCACTTCAGAACAACCTACAATCGGCGATGAAAAGCTTGCGCGGTAAGGGCAAGCTCACCGAAGCCAACATGCGCGACGGCCTGCAACTTGTGGAACAGGCATTACTTGAGGCGGATGTAAGCTATTCGGTCGTGACCGATTTCATGTCCCAAGTCAGTCAACAAGCATTAGGACAAAAAGTCTTACTGTCTTTGGCCCCTGACCAGCAATTAATGTCGATTGTTTATCAAGGTCTAGTTGATATTCTCGGCCCGGTCGATCCTTCTCTGCATTTACGAAATGAAGTGACTGTGCTCATGTTGTGCGGTCTACAGGGCTCGGGCAAAACAACTACTTGTGGAAAATTAGGACGCTTGATTCAACAAGATGGCAAGCGAGCGATGCTATGCGCCGCCGACCTGCAACGTCCTGCTGCGGTCGAACAACTGCATGTCATCGGTAAAGAACTTGATATTCCTATTTTTTCTGAAAGTGGAGCCACAGATCCTATCAGCGTTTGTCAACATGCAGTCCAAAAGGCAAAAGACGAGGCCTTTGACGTATTGATACTTGACACCGCCGGCCGGCTGGCAATCGACGACGAATTGATGGATCAATTGTCAACGATCGACAAAAAGGTTGGCCCGGACCAAGCGTACCTTGTCGTGGACGGGATGACCGGTCAAGACGCCGTCAACAGCGCACGGGCGTTTAACGAAGCGCTTGAGTTAGACGGTGTCATTATGACCAAGCTGGACGGAGACGCACGTGGTGGCGCTTTGCTCTCCGTCAAGCATGTGACTGGAGTTCCTGTCAAGTTCATCGGTACTGGCGAACGGTTCGATGCACTAGAACCGTTTCATCCTGACCGCATGGCAAGCCGTATTCTGGGCGAAGGCGATCTAATGACGATGGTCGAAACCGCCCAACGCGAACTCGACCAAGAAACCCTGGCCGAAACAGAAGCCCGCTTGCGAGAAGGTGTTTTTACACTGGACGATTTTCGCAATCAGCTAGCACAAGTGGCACGCCCAGGACTGATGCAAAAAATGGTCGGTTTACTTCCCGGCATGGGTGATATGAAACAGATGATGGGCGAAGTGGGCGAAGACGATTTCAAGCAACTTTTCGGGATCATTGATGCAATGACCCCGGAAGAGCGCCGTAATCCAAGCAAAACCATCGACCCCAGTCGTCGACGCCGTATTGCCACGGGAGCAGGTGTCGACCCAAATCAAGTCAACGAACTTGTCAAACAGTTTGACGGCATGGCCAGTTTGGCCAAAATGATGGCTGGTAAAGGGGCTGGGGATCGGATGAAAATGGTTCGCGAATTGCAAAGTGGTGGTCTGATGGACCCAGGCCGCAAGCTTTCGAAAACCAAGCAAGGTACTGGCAAACGCCTCACTCCAAAAGAACGGGCTAAACTGAAAAAACAGCGGGATCGAGAAATAAGACGACGAAAAAAAAGCCGAAAAGATTCGTAACCATCTTGCTCGTCGCTGAAAGACATGCCGCTGGCAAAGTCCTGTCAAAACCTAGCATCAGCCTGCATTCCAACACCCTATGCCATGCTGTAGCAGGGATTTGGGGTCAAATCTGTGACAAAAGAGCGCTCCCTGACAGTGGACCTCCTGCACGATACTTGTCTAGATTCCCCAACCGGACAAACCTGCCAGTGTCATCCTGCTCGATAGGGCTAGTCAACCTGACAAATTTCCGGCAAAATGGTGGGTTCGGACACGGCTTCACTTTCCTGGCGACGGTATCCTGATGGACTTCGTCTCGAAGACCAATTTGGCGTGTTGCGGGGACGTCTTCCGTCTCCGCTGTCAATAGCCTTCAAAGTGGCACCGTGATACACGATGTAAAATTAAACAAGACGTGAAATTAAACAAGACAGATACACCGTCATCCAACACTAGCATAAAACAACACTTGACCGGAGGTAAACTTTTGGCAGTTCGTATTCGCATGAAAAGATTAGGTCGTCGGCACCGCCCGTTTTTTCGGATTTGTGCTGTCGACAGCCGTCGCCCCAGAGATGGGCGCGTGCTTGAAGAATTGGGCACCTATGATCCCATGATTAAAAATACCGACGCTCGAGCAATACTCAACAGCGAACGGATTGATTATTGGCTGGGTGTGGGAGCCCTACCTAGTGATAAGGTAAAAGTATTAATCAAAAAGTATGGTGCTGCAGGAACCCACCTGGAACAACAAAAGCAGGCACTGGAGCAACTGCGACCCAAGCCTAAGCCGATTGTGGATCCCGCCACCAAAGCCGTAGAGGAAGCTGACAGCTTGAGTGGTGAAACAGCGGCAGACGACGAACCTGATCATTCGTCAACAGAACAACAACCACCGGTTGAAGAAGCCGCCGGGTAGATCACTGTGTCACCAGCAAGTAAAAGCTAGTCGATAACTGACATGCAATTTGACGTGTTGACCCTTTTCCCGGAAATGTTTCCCGGTTACCTCCGTCAAAGTGTTCTTTGCCGGGCAATTGAAAACGACTTGGTGGACGTGCGGTTGCACAATATCCGGGATTGGGCCCGTGACAAGCATAGCATGGTAGATGATCGTCCCTTTGGTGGGGGACCTGGTATGGTATTGATGGTAGAACCAGTCGTGGAATGTGTCGAAGCGGTACAATCCATGGATAACCAACCGGGGCATTTGGTAGTATTAACACCTGGCGGGAAGCGACTTGATCAGCCGACAGTCGAACGCCTTGCCAATTGTAACCGCCTCGTTTTGTTGTGTGGACGGTATGAGGGTTTTGACCAGCGTGTGTTCGACATTTTACAACCGGAAGAAATTTCCATTGGCGATTTCATTCTCAACGGAGGGGAAGTTGCTGCCATGGTGGTTATCGATTCAGTAGTACGCTTAATTCCTGGTGTATTGGGAGATGAACGAAGTAACAAAATGGATTCGTTTTCAGGTACCCAACGTTGGCTGGAACATGCCCAATATACCCGTCCTCGTGAATACCGAGAACTTGGTGTACCGGAAGTGTTGTTAAGCGGGAACCATGGTGAGATTGCTCGCTGGCGTCGAGAACAAAGTTATGCCATCACCCAGCAGCGTCGTGCCGACCTGTTAGGCCCTACAGAAGATAAAAAATAATTAGTTTTTCAAATTTTCACATCTTGCTCGTCTGGAGGCAAGTAAAACATGAGTCAAGAAATCCTCGAAAAAGTAGAAGCTTCCAACTGCCAGAAAAGTGTCCCAGAGTTTGACATTGGTGACACGGTCGATGTACATACCCGCATTCTGGAAGGTGATAAAGAACGTATTCAAATTTTTAACGGTGTCGTTATCGCACGTAGTGGTTCGGGTACACGTGAAATGTTCAGCGTACGCCGAATCGTCGCAGGAGAAGGCATTGAACGAAAATTCCCTGTTCGATCACCACGCATCGCTAAAATCGAAGTAAAACGATCGGGTGTGGTCCGCCGGGCAAAACTTTATTTCCTGCGTGACCGCGTGGGAAAAGCTGTTCGACTCAAAGAGCGCCGACGCAAAACAAAATAGCTGCTTGATTCGTGCAGCTGTTCCCATAGCTAATGCTGCTTTTTTAACAGGCAGTCGATGATCTACATTTTTGTTTGTGTCCTAATTCGTTCTTGTAGGGTAGTGTTGTCTTTGGATTCAATCCACTCATGAACCCATTGATCGCGGTTCGCAAATGGTTTCGCAAAAATCGAAACACTTCTTCGACTTTGGGCCAACGTGGGGAACGTGTTGCCGCGCGCTTCCTACGGCAAATCGGTTACAAAATTGTTGCACAAGGTCATCGCAACAAATTCGGCGAACTGGACCTGATCGCTCTCGATGGACGCACCGTGGTTTTTGTTGAAGTGAAAACACGTTCCAGTCACGATGCTGGCCATCCGACGGAAGCCATCACGCAGGAAAAACAACAACGTCTTACCAAACTCGCGCTTCACTATCTAAAACACCACCACCTGTTAGAACAACCTGCCCGCTTTGATGTCATTGCCTTAACCTGGCCTGAACCTACTACTCAACCAGAAATTCAACATTATCTCAATGCATTTCCAGCGGTTGGCAAAGGTCAAATGCATAGTTGAAGGCCAACAAAATATGACATGTCGCACAAACGGCAAACACGATCAGAATATCACATCGTCAAGGAAGGTGCACAGGATCAAAATCTATTCATCCCCAAACCGTGAATTTCTGCCTACCTTTGGTGGTTAGCCGGTTCCTTCTACCAGGCGATGCTATTACGCTGACGACCCTCCAGATCTGTTTTTTCCGTCCTCTGCGGTGAATCTCTTACGGTAATAAGGATTTTTTAAGCTGTACGGATTATACGGCCGAATATAGAAAACATTGATGAGTCTATTGTTTTCGCCCGGGGTACAAAACTGATGGCTTTGCAAGCACTACTATCAATTCGCATGTGTTCGCTTCGCATGATTGGGTCTCTTTATCCCCGAACTACGATTGTCCTCACAGCAATCGCATGGTCATTTACTGGGCCAGGTACCACCTATGCGGACCAAAAACCGACCACCACGTCAGCACACCGCTCTGATTGGTATGGTTCGGATTCCCTTGTGATAACGCCACAAAATCAGACCAGGCGTCCCGTACGACACACTTCTCAGAAGCGTCTTTCAGGTCGTTCCGCACCACGCCAAGCCATTGACCCTTGGTCTGCGGAACGTAACGATTCTGAAAACCCAAAAACGCATGGCCACAGGTCGCGGGCAGTCAGTCAAACCGGTATTGCCCCCGTCCCGAACGGTGGTAGCTCGCCATGGGGTAAAATCGCGCAGAAAATCGAGGCAGCTGTTGCAAATCCTGCCAAAAACGTACAGCCTGCACTCAAAGAAGTCGCAATTCAACCAGCAAACACTCTTTCCACACCATCCATTGGCGACGGTTGTGGTACCTGCTCGTCCTGTTTATCGTCCCAAACACCCTCCTGTCTCGGGATTACCATCAAGTCCGAAGGTTTGATTTGGTGGACAGATGGATTTGACACACCTCCCTTAGCCACGACAAGCGGTGACGGCACTACCGACCCGAATAGCGCTGGTGTTCTCGGTCAACCCGATACTGGAATCCTTTTCGGTAATTCTGAAATCAACAATAATGTGCGAGCTGGTGGACGCTACACAATCAGCAAACCGTTGGGATCATGCCTGGCCGTTGAGGCCAGTTATCTCCGCCTTGGCCGTAAAAAAGATCATTTCTCGGCAGGTGGTAGTGATGGAGATATTGTTGCCCGGCCATTTTTTAATGTAGAACTGGAAGAAGAAGGCTCTGGACTTACGTCGTTTCCAGATCTCTCTAGCGGAACACTCGATATCAAGGCTACCTCCGCATTTAATCTTTTTGATTTAAGTCTGCGACGTACTGTTTGCCAGGGTTGCGGTTTTCGCGTCAATATGCTGGCTGGTTATCGATATGGCGAATTAGACGAAAACCTGACATTTCGCGATTTTAATGAACCCCTTACTGAGCTGGCTGCCGGGACAACATTTACGATCCATGATGCATTCGATACCAATAACAAATTCCACGGTGGCCAGTTGGGGCTCTTGGCCGAGGTTCAACAGAACTGTTGGACCTTTGAGTTTCTGATGAAAATTGCATTGGGCAACTCTCATTCCACGGTAAACATCAACGGAGCGACGCTCATTACAAGCCCCGATTCCACGTCTGAAAGTTTCGCCGGTGGATTCCTGGCTTTGCCGTCCAACATCGGCCAAGTCAGCCAGGACGAATTAGCTTTCATACCCGAGTTCGGGCTGACGGTGTCACGACCCTTGGGTTGCCGTTGGCAGATGTCTCTCGGTTATTCATTCCTCTATTGGAGTCGGGTCGTTCGCCCCGGCAATCAAATCGACCGCAATGTGGACCCACGACAATTTCCACCAGCCACCACACCTAACGAACCACTCCCCGCCTCTCGCTTTCAGTTGACTGATTTTTGGGCCCAAGGTCTGCGTTTGGGACTGCAACGGACCTGGTAACGTTCGACACCGATAGTCGCTGTGAAGTCACTAGTTTTCTACCGCTGTTCGGCTCGCACGTTGGCTAAGTACCGTTTCCCGATTTGTAACGTTTGTCCGGGAGTTCAATGCGGACAAACGGTCCCACACTTACCGGCAAAGATGCCATCTTCATCCCGCCATGCGAGCTGCATCGCGCCAGTTACCTTCCAGTTGTAACACGAAATCGGCACGGTCCGCACCACGCAACAAATCAGTATTCCCCGCGCGAGACACTGCCCTTACCAGGTCAAAATTCACAACTTGGTTGCACAGATCGTCCATCGACATCCTGGCCAGGTTTGGCTGAATTTGCAACGTATCGTCACCGATCGAGTCAAACAGGACCGCCGTATTGTTACCGTCGCCACCGTCTGCCACAATTTGATCTACCTCTGACACTTTCACAAAATATGAAAGATCGGCGTCGTGCAAAGTAGCAGAATGCGGAGATAGTTCTACGTGCTCGTCACCGTCTCCACCGATCAATGTGGCGCGATCTGCCCCACCACCACCAGTGAAAATGACCTCCGATACCTGCTCCGTCGCTAAGGTGTGAACTTCCTGATTGATGGTAACGATCAATTCAGCCGCACTAACCTGGAATTCAAATTCGTCATAGCCATCCGTACCCACAACAGTCACTGTTTCCTGGTCCACGATCACCTGGGGTGAGACGAAACCAGTAATGCCCGACGGAGGACCGGCCACCACAGTCAAATTCGTAGAATCGACAGTAGTACCTGACATCAAGTCCGTTAAAAATTGTTGCGGGGACGGCGTGGAATTCAACAATAATCGTTTTGAAATGAAACTCGGCTGGAGACTCTGTACGGTGAATGTATTATCACTACCCACCTCACCAGCATCCAAAGCAATATTAAACAAACGATCTTCTTCAACCTCTCCACCTTGAGTACCAACGGTATCCAGGCCATTCACAAAAATAGTATCCAGGTCGGACTGCACAATTTCATAATTGTCGTCGGCAAACAAACTATCGAATTCATAATAACCATCTGCATCAGTCACAGTCGAAATGGGATGTGGCAAATTATCTGCAGATGCGGTCATGATCACACCAGGAATCCCCAGTGTTGAGGAGGAGAAACCCGCCAGTGTGACATAACCGCTCAACGAAGCAGTACCCGAATCCTCCGAGATCGTCCCGATTCCATCATCATTTCCTTGAACAATCGTGCCACCCTCAGCATTCGACAGCAGCAGCTGAAAAGTCTCAATCCCTTCACTGTTGTCATCAGCATTCACCTGGACGGAAATCGTCTGCTGGGTCTCATTCTCCTGGCTATCAAAGGTCAAGGTGCCACTGGCCGATAGATAGTCGCCTTCACCTGTCTCGTCCTGCGCCGAAACGTCCACGGTGGCATAATCGACAGTCACCGTTTCATAACTTGGATTCGAAAGATTAACCGTGAAGATAACGTCTACCGAATCATTTTCCGGTTCATTGACGTAAACACTATCAATCTGGATATCAGGATGATTGTCATCGTTGTTGACCGTGAGTATCGCTTCCGCATCTTGAATGGACACGTTTGAATTTCCGACCTGGAGATTACTCAACGCAACCTTCAAAGTTTCATCGAGTTCGTATTTAAGATCGCCTTGGACCGTGACAGGAATCAGTTCACTGGTCGATCCTGGCTCAAAAGTGACCGTGCCTGAATTGGTAAAGTAATCACCATCAACCACCAGCCCACTACCGTCAACGGTCGTAAAGTCCACCGAGACCTGTTCGTCAACAGGACCAGTCAAACGAACTGTTACTTCTGTGACCCCCGTGCCAGAATCCCCTTCCGACACCTGCACGTCGTCAATCAGTACAACCACTTCATCATCGTTTTCGATGCTACCGATCGCATTCGCTTGAGACAATGTCACGTCTCGGCCACTCGCCTCCAGGCCGTGAAGGATCATTTCCAGTGTTTCGTTGGATTCAACTTGGTTATCGCCATTCGCAATCACGTCAATCGTTTGCGTGGAAGCGGTTCCAGCGGCAAACGTCAACGTCCCAGACGTTGACTGATAATCTCCATCTGCCAGGAGAGCCGTTTGATCATTCGTCGTGAAATCAATGTTGACTTCCACGTCAACTGGGCGGTCAAGCAACACGGCAAAGGGTAGGGTGGCCGTCTCCCCATCCGCTCCTTCGCT
Organism: uncultured Pirellulaceae bacterium; assembly: GCA_964393615.1. Lineage (GTDB taxonomy): Bacteria > Planctomycetota > Planctomycetia > Pirellulales > Pirellulaceae > CAYMUR01. The sequence goes on along the minus strand of CAYMUR010000027.1, from coordinate 32,217 downwards.
GACCGTCACGTCGGACACCGACATTGTTGCCGTATCATCATTGTTGATTGTTCCCAGCGCCAGTTCGTCACTCAAGACCACATTCCGTCCTGCGACATCAAGGTTTGTAAGCGATATCTCAAAGGATTCCGTCAACTCCACGGTGTTGTCACCATTGACCGTAACCGTGAACATTTGTGTCGAATTATCAGTTGCCGGAAAAGTAATCGTCTGGCTCGATGCAACATAGTCGTCGTCTGCTGCCTGTGCCGTACCATCCACTGTGGCTACGTCCAATGACACAGCTACATCGACCGGAGCGCTGAGCGTAACGTCAAATACAATATCCACCGTCGTTGCGGAGTCACCTTCTGTGACCGTAACGTCGTTGACGGATATTTCAGCGATTTCATCATTGGTAATCGTTCCCAAGCCAGTATCATCTGCCAAGGTAATGCCAACTGCGTCGGTAGCAATGGTCACATGAAATGTCTCATCATTCTCAACGAATGTATCTCCGTTAACAAAAACGGTAACCGTTTGCGTCGCGGTTTGGTCATCGAACGTCAACACCGCGTTCTCGACAGGTTCATAGTCACCATTCGTTGCACTGGCACTCCCATCCGTAGTGTTGGCAATGACTTCTATGGACTGGCCCGCAGGCACTCCCGAAGCAGTTACGCTGAATACAAATGTTGTTTGTCCGGAATCACCTTCACTCAGCGTGACATCATCTATAAAAATGGCCGTGTCATCTGCGACAATCGTTGCTGTGGCTGTTGCCTCGAGCCCCACGCCACGTCCTGCATCCTGGAGATCAAACAGATCCACACTGAACGTTTCGGTCGCTTCGGGATCATCATCGCCATGGACGGTTACATCGACCATTTGTGACGCGGTGCTTCCCGCTGGAAACGTCAATGCCCCACTAGTCGATTCGTAATCGCCATCCGCAACCAAAGCGGTTCCATCACTTGTCACAAACTGGACGCTAACCTCCGCGTCAACAGGATTATCAAGCTGTACCGCAAAGGAAAACAGGGATGATTCACCACTGTCTCCTTCGTCTTGGGTGACGTCCGTAATCGTCAGATTGGCGATGTCGTCAACGTCAGCATTGACGATTTCTCCCGTTGCCGATGCCGTTCCTAACGATACCGTACGCCCCTGGTGGCCAAGATTGCTGATCGCTAGGGTCAGGGTTTCATTCAACTCAAGTTTGTTGTCATCGATGACAGTAATTGGCACCGTCATGGCGTCAGACTGTCCCGCCAAAAATACAACTGTGTTGCTGGTAGCCACATAGTCGGAATCTGCCACCGTCGCCGACCCATCACTCGTGTTAAAATCGACCGAAACATCAACATCTACCGGATTTGTCAGATCGATCACAAAATCTAGCTGACCCGTCGCTTCGCTGGCAGATACTACGGGTTCCGCAAGGAAAATCTGCGCTGTATCGTCGTTAGAGATCGTACCGGTACCAATGCCATCACCCAGCACCGCGTCAGGCCCGGCAATACCGGCAGAATCATTCGTAACGACAATATTCGACAGTTCGATTACAACTGTCTCGTCAAGTTCGACCGTCGAATCAGCGTTCACGACCAAATCAACGGTTTTTTCAGTTTCTCCAGGCGCAAATAAAATCGGGCTCGTCGTAGAAATGGTGTAGTCCTGAGACTCTTGGGCAGTACCACCAGCCACCGAAAAATCCACACTGATCTCAGATGTCAAGATTTGTGTCAGGCCTACATCAAAGCTCAAATGGGTCGTACCATCTGTTCCCTCAGTCAGCACTGGATCGTTAATATTGAGTTCGGCCGGCGCTCCACCTTCTACTGTAAAAGTTGCTGCTTGCATCATTTGGGTGTGAACGTTGGGATTACTGAGGTCAGCTAATCCTCCCGACCCGGTAATAGAAAACAGCGAATCCGTCGCTGGACTTTCCGCCCTAAAATACAACAGGTAAAATCGTTCTGGTACGTCTCCTCCGACCGCCAATGGGAGTGCCGTCGTACCCGCTGCAAGTGCAAGTATTTCACCTTGGTCATTGTCCAGTTGGCCAAAAAATGCTGTGAAGCCAACGGGTGCGACAACCAATTGAGGTATGAACGGATCGTCAATCTCTTGCAACACTGCTGGATCCCAGCCCACATCTAACTGCAATGAAAACACGCCTCCCGCTTGTTCTGTATCGCTTGGTTCGTCAATAGACTGTACGGTGATTTCGGCAAAGAAACTCTGGCCTACCGACAACAGGTCATCGGCTATCAAATCACCTGGCGTTCCACCATCGTCTTCCAGTAGATTGACCTCCAGCCCAATGAATGCCAGCAAACGCCTTGGCTCAAGTGGCTGTAATGACAATCGTCGCCCACGAGTATCACCGAACACGCGTTTGGTTAACTTCGTGTTCCGAAGACGAGTCAACAAACCATTAGTATCCAATAGGCGATTGCTACGTCGAAGCCACATCACGGGGATTAACCTCCACAAAGGAAAACCAACGGAGCTGTCAAACGAAATGGGGACATGCTCCAATCTGCACAAACGTTACTCCATCCTGCACCATGACGATACCAACATGTCGACAGCGAGCAGGTCATACCATTTCCAAACCGGTCCCCTCAGAACAGCGGCAAAGAGTTTTGTATTTGACGTTGAAAAGTTTTTGCACACTGGCACATCAAACTCTCAACGCCACGCTGCCCACGATCTGGACTATTAGTTTCATCGTAACCAACGACTACAAAAATGTCATGAATTGGTACAAGATTTCAGATTCCAGGTCTCTTGTGAATCGGTACAAGCTGTTGTAACGATTGCACCTGGAACGATGCCAGGTGACTGGAATCAGACGTACGAACTGTACCGAAAAGACGTGTTATCAGTCCCCAGGGAATTCAAGAATGGGTTACCGGTAACCAAACATTACTCTTATCAAATTGCAGAGACTGTTTGTGGCATTTCCACGCAAACACTTCGGACGGACTATTGTTTGCTATTTAACGTCAGAGGTACACTTGCGATCCAAGTGGGTATAGCCGCCATCTACCACAATGATCTGACCTGTCGTATGACCTGATCGAGTGGATGCAAGAAACACAACCATATCTGCAATTTCTTCAACGGTTGTAAAACGCTGATCTAAGGGAATCAACTTTTCAATCGCAGCACGGGATGACTCTGGATCGGGACATGTGGCCAGCCATTTTTCATACAAAGGGGTCCACGTTTCGGCAGGAATGACCGCATTCACTCGAACGCCGTGAGGCGCAAGTTCAACAGCCCATTCTCGTGTCAAGCTATTGATGCCACCCTTGGCAGCGGCATAGCCTGACGTGTCTCCCTGGCCAGTCATACTTACTTTTGATCCAATATTGACGATTGTACCGCGACTTGCGACCAACGTGTCCCGCGCGTAGTGCGCCATGGCATAGTAATGCACGAGATTCCGCTCAAGCGATGCAACAAATTCGGCGGGACCTGCATTCAAACCTGCCGCATCGTTGAACCCCGCATTGTTGACAAGCACATCAATGCGACCAAAATGTTCCAAGGTCGTTTGTACTGTACGCTGGCAGGCTGCGGTATCCACTAAATCCGCCTGGATAAAAAAGCAGTCTTTTCCTTGAGACGCATATTCTGACTGCAACAACTGCCCTTCTTCAATACTACGATTCACATTGGCAATTTTCGCACCTTCGGCAAGAAATGACCGTACGATCCCCTGGCCAATCCCTTTGGAACCACCAGTAACCAAAACGACTTTTCCCTTAAAGTTTAAATCCATCTTTGATAAACCGTCTGAGTTTGAAATGCCAGTGGCCAGTCTACCAGTTCCAAGATCGAATCCCAAGCATAATTATCTACACACCTAGGACACGGACCGGCCGATGATTATCGAGCGTACCAGGCCACTAAACGCGAAAGCTCTCCTAGCCTGGCAATCGTTCGAATGGTCCCACGGTGTTGCCTACGTGAAAGACTCGCATAGCCTTGCGCCCGATCAATGGCCGTAAGCACATCGAGCAAATCATCTTGCTCTGGTTTCCGATTTCCCGTCGCCCAGCGCAACATCCATAACGCAACCGGAAATGTGAGTGCCAGCGAACGAAAACTATCGACAAGTGTCCAATGACTGCGGTCCAAAATAGCATATTGTTTCGACATGGCCGAATTTTCCAAATAACGATCAAGAGGCTGGCTAATGGAATCGTCTAACGGGCCAAGTTCGCGTTCGAGTGATTCGAACGTTGCCGCTGGAAATCCATGGTGTATGGCTGGCACAGCCCCTTTTCCACGCGCAAAGACAAAAGCTGCTTGGGCAAAAAATAGACGAGTCCGCCAAGTCTTTTCGGCACGAAATCCTGGATGTAAGCGAACATATTGCGCCGCTACCTGGCGGAATAGCATGGCAGTCGCCCGTCCAGGTGGACGCCGATCACGAAACCAAACAGCTGCATTGGTTAGGCAAGACTGTTGCAAAATGTTCACCAATTCTTTCAAACGGCCGTTACGGAACTTTTTTAATTTGCACGATTCCAAAAGATCGCAAAACTGCACAGCATGGACCACGCGCCGTACCATAGGGAAATGGGAATCAGTCAATAACCGCTCCAACACATTGGCGACACAAGTTGCATCTGACCAGCTTCCCTGATAGCGTCGGGTTAATCGTAACGGTTGCAAAGAAACAGATTTTCGATGACTATTTTTTTGCAGGAGACGTGTAAAGCGTTGACGATGCTCACGGATTGGACGGCCTTTGTCACAGGCTGCCGAAGGGCAGCTGCGACGTATTGTCAAATAAGCAAACCTATCCCAAGGCACAAGTTGCAACGGATAGGTTCGGCAATATGCAGGCTTTGCCTCATAACCAAATTCTGCATGCACCCGGCATAGCCCATCGTCCATCAAAAACACACAGCTACCGTCGTCCCGATGGGCCAAGCGATAACCCCCACCAAACCAACGGTTGCGAACATAAACGGCGGTGCCCCGATAATCAGGATGCTCAAACCACTTCTGGTCACGCAACCTTTTCACGTCAGCCTGATCCAGCCTGACGATACTGCCGCGGCAACAATTACCGCAATTGTGACAATCCCAGCGTTCGACAACCGGTAACGACTTAATAGGTACATTCGTCAACATATTGTCTGTGCCATTTTGGATAGTATGCATTTTTGAAACAACACGCTTTAGGTTCGACTCCCACGATTCGTCTGCAATAAAAAATCTGCAATGTTTCAACCAACGGCCCACCTAATAACATCACGACCAGCCTATCACACCTACGTTATTTGGAGGCCTTGGAAAGAGGGTGCCAACCTACCGGTTGTGTCCACGCCTTTTCGGTCTGTCCCTGGTACGAAGGTCGCGAGTGTCGTTTCGAAGAGGTAACCACAGCCCGCACATACAATTCATTCCCGGTCAATTGATAGCTTGGCCGCAGCCCCTCGTCACTACCGAGAACGCTACCAATTTGTGGGGAATACTGGCGAATTCCCTCAATGGGCACTCCTTGTTTATCCGTTTTTTGCCAACTGAGAACACCATGTTCGACCGGCGTGCCCACAAATTGTGTCATGTAACTGACGCCAACCTCTTCTTCGATTTCAAGTTGCAGCTTCCGTGCACGTACATCGTATTTGACAGTACGCAACTGCACCCCACTCGATGCATAAAAGTCACCACTCTTGATAGCACGGATGATTGTTTCGGGCGTCAAGTAACGAGCCTGTACCATTATCCAACCTCTCCCCGGTCGACTGGCATTGTCATCTCGACCGTGATACTCGTGACAATCGTCCGTGGCGATACCAAACAACGGAGCAACACCGGCATGAGCCAACCGAATCGTATTAGCAATATCCCACAACCGCTCCACGCCTGGGTGATCCGCATCACCCAGATGATTCACCGAAGGATGGCCGTTAAACACTTCGACAAACCGTTCCTGAAATACTGCCGCCAGGTCCTCGGGTGTCACACCGTAACCAAAATTTGGGTGGTTAATATGTACCAGAATTTCACGTCCTGTCAGTCGGGCCTGTTGTTCGGCTGCACGCAGATTGGCTGACATCGCTTCACGAACCGTTGCACCTCCTAGGGGTTGAATCACTTGTTTCAAGTTGGTGACATTCATATGCACAGGGGCTTTAGCAACTCGATCAGTAATTTCTTCACCACTCATCATGATGAATTTTCCACGTTCTTCGACCAGTGCGCGAAACTCATTAAGTGGTTTCAGACGAACTGCAAATATTTCCGAATCACGTGTACCACGTGTTTCTACCCAGTACGGGCCGAACCGCGCCAGATATTTGTCCATCAGTTGAGGAAACGTATCTGCACCGACGCGTTTAAGCATTGCCGCACGGTTAATCCAACGTTCGCCTTCACTCAAGATGTTGTGGTCGGACAGTGCCAAAAAGTTGTAGTTTCTCACTCGATACCACTCTGCCACCATTTCAGGAAAATCGTTGCCATCACTCCAAAATGTATGGGTATGAATATTCCCTTTCCACCAGCGCAACGGTGGCTCCGAAGGGATCACCTCATCCGCGCACACAACTCCTAGAGCCCCAATAGCCAAGACACTCATAGCCAGACGGATAACACAGCACCGCATATCATGATCTGACACTTGGATACCACCCTTTCTGCAAAAGTGCATTAGAAACCACCATGATGATTACAGATTGTCTCATAACGAGATCTGCCCGGCGAGTAGCCCACCTTCCGTTTCTACATTTGCCAGCTGCACTTAAAAGGGAAGTGTTTAGTGTGTGAAAACACAACCACAAGAATGAAAGACAGCAGGCACTGGACACTTGCAACGAGGTGCCATCCGAGAAAATCGTTTTAGATCGACCAGACCATCACGGTCAGAAACACAAGCCATGCGACCAGTGAAATCGCAGTGCTCGCTAAAAACAGCTTGTTACGACGAAAAGGCCGAGGCGACGGTCGGGACCTGGAATTTGGCCGCAATGTGACCTCATGTGGCAAAGGATCCAACACCTGCGGACGCCCTGTGTGAGACTTCTTACGCTTGCCCATCCTGTATTAATCAGCTGACGAAATGTTGAACTGTTGCTGCAATGCTTCCTCAAAATCAAAAACATTGTCAAAATCTTCGCGGCGATCTGTTTTCGATTTTTTCATGAGTTCCTTCTCAATCATATTATAAACGACTTCGCCAAAATCGCTCGTCGACTGGAGACCCCAACTGTTCAATACGGTCTTGGCCATGTATCCAAACTGGTCAATCGCATATAACCGCAATGCCTGACACAGCTGCTGTCCGGAGAGGTGCCTGTCTGGCTCCGTCTCGCCCTCTTCTGCAGCAACATCCGATACTTCCTCATCTCCCTGAACCTCGTCAATTAAAATCTCCTGCGCATAAGACAACCCGTCCCGAACAAAAATATAGGCATCTAACTTGTATCGAGGATCAGTCTTTACAAGATTCAACAAGATCTTTGTTGCATCAGTCATCCAATCTTCCTCACTCTGAATTGACTCGTCAGCGATTGATCAACTATTCCACTTTCCGAAACGAACCATTACTTGTCTTGGCCGGGACTTTCTTTCTCAGCATCAGGCAAACTTTTCTGTTTCCGGTTGTCAGCTACATTCTTATTCCGAGAGACCTTTTGTGACGGCCTCTCATCCTGTTCTTGTTGTCCAGATCCTTTTGAAAGTACTGTCAAAACCTCACTGGCATCGATGAGTACCCGCCGATGATCCTCACTCTCCACTAGTAGTTGACCTGTCAAAATCTCTTGGTTCAGTACACGGGCCCGACCCGTATCAGTAACAATGTCAGATCCGACAGGAGGGAGGTCCTTCTGTAATTCCAGGTAAGTATCATATTCGTATCGCAAACAACATTTCAAACGACCACAGCGACCTGAGATTTTGTTCGGATCCAAGGTCGCTTTTTGGAGCTTGGCCATCTTCATAGAAACTGGTGGCATTTCAGTTAAATGCGTATTACAACATAACGGTTTGCCACAGTCTCCATAGTCAGCAAGTAATTTCGCTTCGTCACGTACCCCTATTTGGCGCATCTCAATTCTAGTCTGAAATTCAGCCGCCAGGTTCCTTACGAGTTCACGAAAATCAACACGGCCGTCTGCCAAGTAGTAAATAATTATACGCTCGCCACCAAACACATGCTCGATATCTACCAATTGCATTGGCAAATTAATTTCACTAACGTGTCGCCGACAGATCTCGAAAACTTTTCCGTCCTTGGACCGAATGTGGGTCATCTCGTTAACATCATTCGATGACATCTTGCGCAGGATCTGTCCATGGGCCGGCTTGTTAAGTGCTGCCACCGCTGCTTCGGTCGCTTCACAGAGAACTTCCCCCACCTCCAACCCGCGGTTGGTACGCGAAATAACCCGCGATCCGCGTACAAATTCATCGCTGCCTCGGGTGGCAAACACACCCAGTAACCGCATCGCTCCGTATCGTACGACGTATTTGGACACTGAATAACGCAACTATTCGAGGCTAAAGGAAAAGACTTTTCAAGACTATAATATAACTTGTCGCAAACGAAGCGGAAAGGTATCTGAAAAAACTACTAGCAATGCAAGCTAATCTGTTGAATCGTTGGCCGCCTACTGGTGCCACAAGCCAAGCCATCCCAAAATCAAGTTTCACAGAACTCATGTAACCTGTCTGATCATGCGAATAATCCCACTAGGATGAAAGGAGACCACAAACTTCCTGGACAATACGGTCCACCGAGATATCGAAATGGGTGTACAGTCGTTTTGCGGGGGCAGAGGCACCAAAACTGGACATGCCCACAAAGCGACCGGCAGGGCCAATATAGCGGTCCCAACCTTGTCTGACAGCAGCTTCCACCGCAACACGAGCGGTCAATGCCGCAGGTAACACATGCTCACGGTAGGCATCATCCTGCTCTTCGAAGAGTTCCCAGGACGGCATGCTGACAACACGCACGTTTCGCCCCTGTGCAGCCAGCTGCTGCTGAGCAGCCAAGCATAGTGAAACCTCACTACCAGTTCCAATCAATACCGCTTGTGGCGCCCCGTCATCCGGGTCCGACAGAATATAGGCACCTCGTGCAACTTCTGTTGCAGGATCTTGTCGTCCACGATCCAAAGTCGGTAACGCTTGACGTGACAAGATGACCACGGCTGGCCGATTGTTAATCGCCAAAATGGTTCGATAGATTTCGGCCACTTCATTCGCGTCCGCAGGCCGAGCAACGATCAAGCCTGGTATTGCACGACATGCTGCCAAATGCTCAACCGGCTGGTGTGTTGGGCCATCCTCTCCCAGCCCAATCGAATCATGTGTAAAAATATAGAGCACTGGTTGCCGCATTAATGCGCTCAGTCGCATGGCAGGACGCAAATAGTCACTGAATACAAAAAAGGTCGCTACATACGGTCTCAAACCAACCAGGGACATCCCGTTTCCGATGGCTGCCATGGCATGTTCTCGTACGCCAAAGTGAAAATTCCGGCCTTGGAAACTGGAAGCACTAAAATGCCCCGCATCCTCCTCTTTAATATGTGTATTATTGGAGGGCGCTAAATCAGCCGATCCCCCTAACAGCCAAGGTATCTTGTTGGCCAAATCATTTAATACTTGGCCTGACGAAGCACGACTGGCAAGACCCTTTGCATCTGCATCGAAGCTCGGCAACTGATCATCCCAGCCGCATGGTAGCAGGCGTTTTTGTATGCGATCGAGATCATCAGCCAATGCTGCATGATCTGCCTTGTACCGGGAAAAAGAGGCTTCCCATGCTTCACGAAGCTGCCGACCACGTGCGCCAATACCACTGGCAAAATGCTCTTTTACTCCCTCCGGCACCAGGAATTTCTCGTCTTCCGGCCAACCATACGCAGCCTTCGTCAAACGGACTTCCTCCTCCCCAAGAGGCGCTCCATGTGCGCCATGTGTATTGGCTTTGTTAGGGGCCCCAAAAGCAATCACACTACGAACGACAATCAATGTAGGTCGGTCGTCTGTCGTCTGAAATTTTTTCAAAGCACGTTGAATCGCAGCTGAATCATTGGCATCGTTGACGTGAACCGTGTTCCAACCCATCGCTTCAAATCTTCGAGGGACGTCTTCACTAAACGCCAAGTCTGTGCTTCCCTCAATCGTGATACGGTTGTCATCATAAATCCAACACAAATTGGAAAGCTGCAAGTGGCCAGCCAATGAAGCAGCTTCACCGCCTACGCCTTCCATCACATCTCCGTCACTGCACAAGGCATAGACATTGAAATCAAATAAATCAAAATCTGGCTGCCGATAGCGACCTGACAACCATTGAGATGCAATTGCTATGCCAACACTAGACGCCACACCTTGCCCCAAGGGTCCTGTCGTCATTTCGATCCCAGCGGCGTCCCCCCATTCGGGATGTCCGGCACACGGGCTATGCAACTGGCGAAAGTTGCGTAGGTCATCCAGTGATATGGCCAAGTCCCCAATCACCTGATTGTTTTCGTCCACCCCTCGCACTCCCGCCAGATGGAGCATCGAATACAACAACATGGAAGCATGCCCACATGATAAAATGAAACGGTCTCGGGCAAACCATTGGGGCTGCGATGGGTCATACCGCAGGAATTCGTTCCATAAGGTATAAACGACCGGAGCCAACGCCATTGGAGTCCCCGGATGGCCACTGTTTGCCTGTTGGACAGCGTCCATCGACAAAGTTCTAATCGTGTTGATCGAGAGTTGCTCAATACTGGTAGTTGCTACAGGCATCTACGTTCGTTCCTTGTTGGTAACATTCGCTGGTCGCTTATCCTCATAACTAACTTTGTACTCTTCTGAGACCAGATGTCCAAGCTCGCATTTGACGCGAAATAGTATACGGCTGGACCAGTTGAGCATGGCTTGATCCTGTCATACTCCATGCTGTCAACTTTTTTCTCAGTTGCGTCAGTTTAACTTGCCACATAGATCAACGTCAACTTGGCGTATCGCCTACCGAGGACGTGGTCGGCGAGGACTAGCAGTGTGTTTGTCAAGCCACACTGGAAATGATTGGCTAGCAGAATTGAAAGCGTTCCCCATGAAAAACGCTATACTGCCCCAGTAGAGATCGGACAATCGACGGTTCCTGGCATGGAACCGTGTCCACAATCCCAGAAACCGTCATCTGTAAACTACGTCTCGATGTCCTGGTCAACCCTTTTGATATGCGTTACTGGTTGACCTTGACTGTGTCATGAAGGGGCACCAGGCAGACACCAATAATTCGTTTCAGTATTGTCAACGTAAACAACAGCACCCAGTTAGTCCTTCATGCCTACACATGGGCTCCGGGCATGTATGCCATCCACAGTGCCTTGTGAACTAGATCATTAAGCACATTCGGATCAAACGGTTTACGCAGATAGTACGAACCTCCGGCCGCGTGTGCCTGTCGAATAATATCAGGGATCTCGGCACCGGAGAGAAAAATAACCGGAACGTGTAATAAATCATAGGTATTTTTCAGTTCCCGGCAAAGCTCAAGCCCACTGTCCCCATCCAGGTTAATGTCGGAAATAATCAGGTCGGGAGACAAATCAGCAATCCCACGGCGAGCGGCAGCCGCACTGTTAAATTCATAACAAATATAACCTTCATCCGTTAGGATATCCGCTACTTCTGCATGGACAGATGCTTCATCATCAATGATGACAATCTGAGCACTCGTGTTATTCTGTTGATTCATGGCTTCTACACTCCCTCGTGTGGGTTGGAAATTCAAATTAAAACGAGTGTCGCGTTGCGTAAACGATACGTCTTACCCGGCAGCAAAAAGATTGCAAACGCTGGAAATGGATGACATTTTGAAAACAGTCCTCAGTTTATCCACTACGACCGACAGGATCCGTACACACTCGCTGCCTGTTATAGAATATGTGATTTTTTTCCTCTCTGTTTCCTAGTAAACCTGATCTCATTTCCTGGTGACACTCTACATAGAAAGCCACGCTGTTCACCTTCCACGAAGTCCACCTGAGCGTCTACACGTCTTTCGCTGGGACACCTTTTTCCTGAACATCCCACACGTGAAATGTGAAACGAATTCCTGGTAAACGTTTGTCGAAACAGAAGAAACAATAGAACCATCATGCAAACCCGGGCGTAGAACATAACGATATCCAATAAAATTTGCGCCAGATACTTGTAAAACCTCGGAAAAACGAGAACAATAACGGTCACTTGGATGCAAGATAAACTAACGGGTCTCAAATTCATTTGAATCCCACAAGTCTCATATCTGCTAACGGTGCAAATCAATGAGTACACTTTTAAAATATAGAATGATCGCAATTGGATTTCTGTTCTGTTGGCCACAATCAGCTGCCGCCGAACTTAATGGTTTTTTGGTCGACGTCGAACAAGCGTTCATCCAAGCAGAGGAAGAGAATAAAGATCTCCTGATCGATTTTTCAGGATCCGACTGGTGTGGTTGGTGCATGCGGCTGAGCGAAGAAATATTCAGCCAGGAAAAATTCCAAGCGGTCGCCAAAGAACATTTCGTGCTTGTTGAAATGGACTTCCCCAAGGACGTTTCTGGGATGTCCGAGGAAACCCTCAAACAAAATACAATCTGGCAGGAAAAACTCTCCGTAGAAGGTTTTCCTGCCGTATTCTTGTTGGATACAACCGGTAAACCCTATGCGCAAACAGGTTATCAAGCCGGTGGGCCGGAACGGTACTTGGAACACCTCTCTGAATTACGGCAGATTCGTATAAAACGTGACGAGTTGTTCGTGTTAGCTGACAAGACCACGGCGGTCGAGCGTGCCAAGCTGCTCGACTCCGGCCTACAGATCGTTGGCATGGACCTCGCCTTAATGGCGTACACTGACGAGGTGAAAGAGATTGTTCATCTCGATTTGGATGACGAGGCTGGTTTGCGTTCAAAGTATCAAGAACCACTGATGGAATCCGTTTATCGTCGCTTACTACCAGTCCTTTATAAAACGGCTACCCAGGATGGACCTGATGCAGCTCTCGAACGACTTGAAAAAGCGAAACAGCAGTTTCCTGTACATGGAAAACTGGCGATGCACTTGCTTGCTATCAAAGCACACTTCCTGGGAGAATCCGGTCGTCTTCCAGAAGCCATTACACTCTTGGACGAAGAACTTCTAACCCAGAATGGCGCCGAAGAAAAAGTTCGTCTTCATTATTTCAAGGCTAATCTTCTTGCTCACCACCAGATGACACCGGACGCAGTTCTGGCCATGGACGCTGCAATCGAATTGGCAGAAGACGAACAAGTCAAATCACAACTTGAAGCATTCAAACAGTCACTAATTATACGCGCCCAAGAATCAGAAGAACTTGTCGAGTAAAACAAATACTGGACTGGATTTCACTAGATTGGTGAACCAAGGCACATCGTCCCAATTATTTAACACTGGCTACCCTAAATGGCCGATCCTCTAAAACAACAAACGGCCGTCATTCACTCGTTGGCACAATCAGCCATTCACGATGAACCGTCATTTGCCAAAACCAGTTGATTCTCTACATATTGTTGGTCTTCTTTACTCAAGCGGCGTAATGGAACCGTTGTGGTACGTCCATTTTCTTTCAACAACTGCACCTTGCTGTCTCTTACAGCCACAAGTCTTCCAACTGTGCTAAACGTACCGGTATTGTCCTTCCAGCTTCGCACAGGCAACTCCTTATCGGAATCACCAAAATCGAATTGACTCTTACGAGAGTGATCAAATAAGCCAGTGGCCAATCTATCAGCTTGCTCTTCGTCTCCACGATCTTCATGATGCCTCAAAGAGGACCGCGGAAATCGCAACCTGGGATTGAGTCGTGTATCTGGTGCTACGGTCTGCTTGGGATTGAGTCCAGTCGTGGAAACGGAGCGCGGCGCAAACAATCGCCGGCGCGGCAAAGATGGACGTTTTGCCTGACCAGATGCCGGGGAGGGATTTTGCTTGGCCCGGAAATTTTGCATGGTCCGAAATTGGTGTAGCCGTGGCGAAGTTCGAGCATTTTGTGTGCGAGGAACGTTCCTCCCAAGATAAGAGTCGGGAACTGCTTTCCCGGAAAACCGTCGCTGCGCGGTATTCGGTCCAGGGACAGCTGGACGGCTAGGCCGTGAACTAACATTGCGATCGCCCAATTGAGCATGCATATTATGTTCCATAGTAAAAATGAACATCCACACATAAAACGTGAACGTCAATAGACGCCAAGAGCGAAATAAAAAAGCAAACATGGCACTCACCTTTCTAGAAAAGAACTCCCGCCGACAAGGTCGCCTTCTACAATGAATCTAATAGACCGAGTTACACGTCATGAAATCGATTCTCCTGAAAAGATTCACCGCGATAAACCTTAATCCGCACGTTGCTACTCTCTCTTGTTGAATTTTAACAAATTTGCGGTCATTGCTAAATAAAGATTTGTCTTGTTTTTTCTGTTAACCTTGAATGCCAAAAGGAGTCCCGGGGAAGCGACAGAAGCCCCCATGCCACCCACATTCATGAATACTGACTATTTATTGGCTAGCGGACCTGCAATCTTGGTCACCAAGCCGGCATTCACATGCCTGCAATCCAATGTGCTATCTGCCCTGTCATGTCATCCTCCGGCTACATGGACAAGATCCCACATCCTGATCGATTCCTGTCACAACGGGGCAAACAGGTGCAAGTGTAAGATCTTCTGCCGTGGCCACTTGGAAAACGGTTCCTACGGCAAAACTGCCAGGCAGCATAGGCCTTCATTGCTAAAAAGACAGTGAACGGTGGTAGGGAACAAGCATTCTACCTGTATCCAATCTAAAGCTGCTGTATTGAATCGAGGCGTTCCCTCATGTTTTGTTATCCAGGGGACTTCAATCCTGGGTCACCATCATTTACGATATCAATAAATATTCTTTCCCTTGGGATTTCGATATTAAAAATCACTACCTGAGGGCCACTAACCCGACCGCTACCGACATTTCCTTAGGGTGCAACAAACATGCAAGATGAACAAAATCAGACACCGCACAAATTTACAATTGCCCGCGTACGACAGATCCTTCTGCTGGTGATATTACTCTTGGCCATCATCGCGTTAGCGTATGAGTTTCGCGTCGCGCGCCCTAAATCGTTGACTGCCTGGAAAGCAGTGACAGAATTAGTGAACTCTAATTACAGCCAACCGGGCGAGGTCACCAATACCAACGAAATAGTTCAAACAGCCATCGGCAAAGCACCCAGTACAATACGCGAGGAAGGGAATCAACGGGTGGAAACTTATAGTTGGCGACGTGGTATCCCGATTCAGTCTTATTCTTTCGAAGTCACCTATGACAAAAAGGAAGACGGTCGCTTTCTACTGAATGCCGTCCAGGCAAAGAGTTTACCCAGCGAGAATCCATCCAATGATACAGCCGCAGTGAATTCACCCAGCAAGTCTCAACCAGCTGAATAATCATCACCTATCGTTATCTGGAAATGATTCTTTGTATTGCCGTATCGGCCTGGAACCACTCCCTGGACAGGAAACGTGCTCAAGATCAAACCTCGTGGGACCGCGGTTTGCGCTACACCCGTGGCATTTGACAGGAACAAAAATGCCACAATGCAAACTAACGTGGCTACAATCAACATCGCGAAAATCACGGCGACCGGCGGTACCCCCAACCGCACAGCAATGCCATCGATCGACCAGATGCTAGGCAATGGCTCAATGGGCCTCAGCGCACGGCCCACGGTCACTGGATTGGTCTTCAGCAATTGATCCAACCGAACCCCTTCTAAAGGTGGTAACGCTGTATCCGACAAAACCGATGACGGCATGGGTTCCTCGTGCTCGATAGCCTGCGTCTGCTGAGAACTCTCGTTTTCAACACCTTCACTTCCGACCGCGTTGTCGGCTACAGCAATTTTATCGTCGTCAATCGGCGCTAGATCTAATTCCACGTCGTCATCAGGTTTCGACATTTCGGGACGCGGGCCGCGACCAGACAGTGTTAACGGATCTGAACTCTCTGCAAGTAACCCGGGATGCTCCAGAATCCAGTCCTCATCCGCGTTTTCAAATAGCCAGTTCTCTAGTATTTCGGCTACTTCACCCGCCGTGGCATACCGATCGACAGGTTGTTTTGCGATCATTTTATCGATGATGACAATCAATTCGGAAGGAGTGTCAGGACGTTCATTAGTGATAGGATCTGCGTGTCGAGATTGGTGGGCAACCATCCGTTGGTGAATCGTTCCTTGTGGAAAAGGGGGATGTCCACAAAGCGCAAAATAAAACGTATAACCAAGACTGTAGATATCCGCTCGACTATCAACGTCCCGGCTACTAGCCGCTTGCTCGGGTGCCAAATAATCCGCCGTACCCAAGACTGTATTTTCGTGCTCACCAGTAAGCGACGCTTCGTCGGAATCTTTGTGCGATTTAACTAGACCCAGGTCAAGTAATTTAACAACTCCTTTTGTATCTATCAGTAGATTGGCCGGTTTGATATCACGATGGACTAATCCAGCGGCATGGGCATGGGACAATCCTAAGGCAGCTTGACGAATGCAATCAGCGGCTTGGACATAGTTCAAAGGCCCTTCGTTTTGGACCAATTCTTGCAGGTTCTTGCCTTGGACAAATTCCATGGCCAAGTAATAAACATCCGTTTTGTCAAGAAGTTCCTTACTAAAATCGTATGCTCGCACAATATTGGGATGGTCTAAAGATGCAACTGCTTGGGCCTCACGACGAAAACGTTCTTTCAACGATGGACGACGGCTAATCGCCTTGGAAGGTAGAACTTTCACAGCCGTGCGGCGACGGATCAATTGGTGTTCGGCTAAATAGACAGAACCCATACCCCCTTTGCCCAACAACTCAAGCAACCGATAAGGTCCCAAAAAAAATCCCTTGTGACGACCTTGCAAAATCATATCCGCCTGCCAACGCGTCAACTGGCATCGGACAACAAGATCGTCGGCAACCTTTTCTGCGGTGTCGAGATTGGCCAGTTCCTTGATATACTCTGACCGCAGTAGCTCAAATTCTTCCTCCGCAATGACACCACTTCTGCGCAGAAGGTCCCAAAAGGATTCAAGTTCTAGTTCGCTGGGCATAAAATCCTGCCGGTCACAACGATTACACCAAGGCTGAGATGAGTAGACTTTACCTTATTCTATCAGATTTCACGACTAGAAAAATCCGCGTCGGCTGACGGAAGCTACAAAAAAGTGGAGGATCCCAACGATAAACACAAAGATCAAGACTTCCAGCTTGAATCCGCTCCCAGGAACACCTATTCTACATGTTGGGAGATCCCCTCCTGGTCAGTCTCCTCAGAGCCCAACACGTTAACAATCGAGGTTGCCGCCTCCGTAGACCGCCTTGAGATCAGGGCCAACGATGACCCATAAGGAGTCCGATGTGGCTAAAACGGCTAAAAGAACGACCGACGCCCAATTGATGTCCGGTGCCGACATCCTGGTCCAGTCGCTCATTAATCACGGTGTGAAGGTTGTTTTTGCCTATCCGGGCGGGGCCAGCATGCCTCTTCATCAATCGTTAACACGATTTACTGACCAGTTGCGTACGATTCTTCCTCGACACGAACAAGGTGGCGGCTTTGCTGCCCAAGGTGTTTCACGGACATCGGATCAAGTCGGTGTTTGCATGGCCACCAGCGGACCAGGAGCTACCAATCTTGTCACAACGATTGCGGACGCCAAAATGGATAGCGTCCCGCTGATCGCCATTACGGGTCAAGTCAAAATTCCAGTCATTGGTAGCGATGCGTTCCAAGAAACACCGATTGTCGAAGTCTGTCGGAGCATTACGAAGCACCACTATCTGGTGACCGATGTCTGTCATTTGACTCGGATTGTAAAAGAGGCATTCCATATCGCCACGACAGGACGACCAGGCCCCGTTCTCATCGATATCCCCAAAGACGTCCAGGAAGCGATGATCGTGCCGGATTGGTCACTGGCGATGGACCTGCCCGGATACAGTATCCATGAACGTCGGGCTCGCAACGCACAAATCAAACAAGTAGCTGCAGCAATCAAACTATCCCGGCGACCAATCATTTATGCTGGTGGCGGAGTCATATCATCGGGGGCCAGCAACGAGTTACACACTCTGGTTGATAAAACTGGAATTCCAGTCTCCATGACAGTCATGGGATTAGGAGCCTTTCCTAACGAAAATCCTCTCTCAATGGATATGCTCGGCATGCACGGCAGTGTCTACGCCAACTATGCCGTGAATGAAGCTGATTTGATTCTGGCATTGGGCGTACGTTTTGATGACAGGGTCACCGGAAAGCTCGCCGAATTCGCCAAATCTGCCAAGATTGTTCACATCGATATCGACCCCTCTGAAATCAACAAAAACAAAGAGGCCCACATACCAATCGTTAGTGACGTGAAATATGCACTCCAATTACTCAACGAATTAGTTGAAGCACCGGA
The DNA here is from genome assembly GCA_964393615.1 of uncultured Pirellulaceae bacterium. GTDB lineage: Bacteria > Planctomycetota > Planctomycetia > Pirellulales > Pirellulaceae > CAYMUR01. The sequence goes on along the minus strand of CAYMUR010000027.1, from coordinate 13,759 downwards.
TGACATTACTTCTTGGATCGAACAATGTACTCACTGGAAAGCAGAAGATCCTTATCAATTTGATCAGCAGTTCGATGGCATTCTTCCCCAGCATGCCATTTCTGTGTTGAGCGATTTGACCAGAAATCAAAATACTATCATCACAGTGGGTGTCGGTCAGCATCAGATGTGGTCCGCTCAATTCTACAAATTCCATAAACCTCAAACATTTCTATCCAGCTCCGGACTAGGCACCATGGGATTTGGATTGCCAGCTGCGGTCGGAGCTCAGGCTGCAAACCCGGATAGTTTAGTTGTCGATATTGATGGCGATGGAAGCTTTCTAATGAATATTCAGGAACTGGCAACATGCACCTGCGAAAAGCTCCCCGTGAAAGTCATGCTACTGAATAACCAACATTTAGGAATGGTTGTTCAGTGGGAGGACCGTTTCATGGCTGGCAACAGGGCACATACCTATCTGGGTCCTATCGACCATGCAGAAGCAACGGGGCATGGAGAAAGTGCCTATGCAAAAGAACGTTTCCCTGATTTTGTCTCCATTGCCAAAGGTTTTGGATGCGGTGCATCCACTGTCAGCGAAAAATCGGATCTGAATGCAGCACTACAGGAGATGTTGTCGTACCCTGGATCTTATGTACTTGATGTAAACGTACCTTATCAGGAACATGTCTTGCCGATGATTCCGTCAGGCATGACTGTCCGTGACCTGATTAAGAAATGAACCATGTTTCCAGGCGATAAACGTTTCCGAGTAAAAAAACACCGCTCCCCGTAAGCAGCCATGTTTGCTTTACGGATCCCTTCTCAGTGTCACGCGATTGGGGGTTTCTTTAAAACTGTACCAATCTATCCAGCGTTGTACATCAAAACGAAAATTCTCTCCCGTTATCGACACCAAGGCTCTCAGAACGCTCTCGTTTTCATAGGTCTTTTTGATAATTTTAGGCCGGCTCTCTCCCGCCGACAAACCACCATTGCCACCTGAACCGAAAACAGGATTAATTCCACCACCCGGTTGTCGAATGATGAACTTATGTTCCGTCCGTAACGTCCTGATAAGGGGTAAAATAGCTGATTCATCCTCTAGTCGTTCGAGCCCTACTGCTGCTCGGTTAACCGCTAGGTTATTCTTATGCTGCAAGGTGTTTATAAACGTCACTGCTGCCACGTGAGTCCCTACGTGACACAGCTGCTCTAAACACCGATCACGAATCGCTTCTGATGGATCCTGCAACGCACTTTGAATCAGTGCAGACACTGCAACCTCGCCATCCAACTGACCCAAAAGATCAATGATCAACTCCTTGGTTGCCGGATCGGCTGCAACACGCAACATTCCTGCCAGGGAAGGTGCCGCAAGAGGATCATTGATACCACGCATTTTTTCCATGGCTTGTTCGCGACGCGGGCCACGAAGCCAGCGGCTCCAGGCTTTCACCTTACGAATGTACTCCTTCTTAACCAGTTCGATCCGTTGCTGTTCCTGTAGCAATGCTACATCCTGCTGTGTCCGCCACACCCCTTGATAATGAATAAACCCACGTTGTTTCATCAACTCTTTCGACGTTAGCCAACGACCATCGATAAACTGATAACCTAACGCTCTCCGTGCCCCCTCATGATCTGGGTCCAATTCTATGACACGTTCCAAGTGTGTTTTCCGTTCCGCAGCAAGCTGGTTATTCAGACACCACTGAGACAATTCCCAATGGTCCTCGATAGAATCTGACATGCTGGTTGCGTGCAGTTCATATTTCCGCTGCTGGTCAGACTGTCGTGTAAAACGTTTTACCTGATCAGCTGATAACGTAATCTTTCCACCAAGAGTCTCTACAACAAATCGTCGGCGGGGTGTTTCCGATGGATTTAACAAATTACCATTGATTTGCCCACCACTCTTGAGAAACAGACGGTCCGCGCAAAGCGCGTCGTGTGCTGTGAACACGGTGACTATTGTGGCCATGATTAAAACGCGCAGGTTTGGCATGGGTAGCACCAATCGAGAAGAGCAAACGTCTATCTCAAATATACGCGATCCGCATAGATAACAGCCAAGACTTTGTGGCAAACTTCGAATATCGCTCTACCTCGAACCACAAAACAACACTGCAGTACCCTTCGTTAACGGCTTTTCGAATCTATCGGTGCCGGAAGAATCGCTTTACATGGAACTTGACCGTACAACCATGATATCCGGATTGAACGGAAATATGCCGTATCTAGCGAAACGAAGCAACCCAACGTGGTACGACTAACTGTCAGCCGCAGCAGTAGTAGTCTCACCACCAGCTGCTTCTGCTTCTTCTTCTTTCTTTACCTTCTTCTTTTTCTTAAAAGAAAGCTTCGGCACACGGACTTTAGGCAATCCGAGGGGCGATTCGGTTTCAGACCAACGGTCCATTTCCTGAAGTTTGCTGAGTCGTTCCGCCCGGGTCAGGACACTACGGTTTCGCATTAAGCCACTGCGAACTTTGAGGCTTTTATCAATCGTCATCTGATTACCTGTAAAAATCCTAACGAATCTAATCCGAGCAACATGAGAACAGTGCAAAATCACCACCCATATTGTAAGTGTTTCGCAACCACTTCACAACCACAAGTGGGGACTTTGACGTCATTATTTCCAAGCGTTCGCCAGCGATTTCTTTTGCCTGGACTGCCGACAATCAACCGCTTAGACTGGCCAAATTCTTCATAAATCCATCAATATCAGCTATTCACCATAATCGCTATGGACGTGTCGAATCGAGGCTAAAAACTCTGACGCAGAATCAGGTCGGACGTCGGGATTGGAAGCAAAACAATTGGTAATCGCCGTGGCTAGCGTGGGGTCAATGGTGGGACACCGTTCAGTAATCGCGACTGGTTCTCGTGTGTCGTGCATCAAGGCAGCCATTCCTGTGTTATCCCCACCGGGCCAAGGTAATTCAAAAGTAAACAATTGGTACGCCGTTACTCCCATCGAAAATAAGTCAATTCGATGGTCTGTCGACCTGCGTCGGATGATTTCTGGTGCCATGTAGTTCGGTGTCCCGGTCCGGTTACCAGGCCGCATGAATTCTTTCAACGCCGGTACCGTCAGTCCAAAATCGATAAGCCTTAATGAATCACCTTTGGGCGCACATATGAAATTTCGTGGGCAAATGTCACGGTGAATAAAGCCAGCTGCGTGGACAGCAGCTATTGACTCTGCCATCTGTCGTATCAATTTGAGTCGCTGGTTATTCAAATGTTTGCTTTTTTCAAAAATTAACGAATGCAAACCTGGCCCTTCGAGAAACTCCATCACAATATATTGCTGGCCCTTCGTCGTCATTCCGTGTTCCAGCGTACGTACAATTCGCTGGTGGCTTAATTGGCTTGCAATCTCACCTTCTGTCGGCTTATTCAAACCCTTAAAGCGTGCCTCAAATTGCTGTGTTCTTTTCGGATCTAAAATCTTCAGGCCGACAATATGATCTGTTTTTATATCCTTCGCGACGTAGAATTCTGACATTGTCCCTGAAATAGCTTCGCGCAACAAAATAAACCGGTCAGAGATATCAACCGGCCTGTGAAGGATCGCTTTGAATTTTTCGATAAAACTCATAACGAACTTAAGCGAAACATTCGGGCTTTGTTAAAATATGTCCGCCACGCTTATTTTCCACAGTAGTCGATCGTGCGGGCAATTTCACTTTTCAGTTTCGAACGAGGAACAATGCGGTCAACAAATCCATGTTCCAATAAAAATTCGCTCGTCTGAAAACCGTCGGGCAATTCAATGCCTATGGTTGCCTTAATCGTTCGCGGACCGGCAAAACCGATAAGTGCCTTCGGTTCGGCAAACACTACGTCTCCCAACGATGCAAAACTAGCTGCTACCCCGCCCATCGTCGGATTAGTTAAAACGGAAATAAATAATCCACCCGCCGAATCAAACCTTGCAAGCGCTGCAGACACTTTCGCCATTTGCATTAGCGACAAGATTCCTTCGTGCATGCGCGCCCCACCTCCCGAACCACTGACAATGATTAACGGTAATTGCTGTTCCGTTGCGCGCTCAATGAGACGGGTCAACCGTTCACCTACCACCGATCCCATGCTACCCATAATAAATGCGGAATCGGTCACTCCAAACGCCACGCGCCGGGCACGAATCATGCCTGTTCCGGTAATCGCCGCATCGGAAAGACCGGTCCGTTTTTGTTCGGACACCAACCGGTCCTTATACGATTTCTTGTCACGAAACTGAAGCGGATCGGCTGGCTGTAATGTCTCGTCCCAAGATTCAAACGTGCCCTCATCCAGCACTTGATTGATTCGTTCACGAGCAGGAACATACCAGTGGTGTTCACACTCTGGACAGACATATTGTCTCCGTTCTGCCTCTTTACGAAAAATCGCAGCCTGACAGCCAGGGCAACGCTGCCATAATCCTTCGGGGACGCCCCGTTTGGTACGTTTCATGACTCGCGTTTCACTAGTTTGCATCGGGTCTATAGGGGTTGGGAACGCCAAGAACAGCTGCCACCACTCTATCAAAGAGCAGGTTTGGCAGTGCATCTTACCTTGTGGCTTAGTCCGCCGTCAAACAAACGTCTATGCGTGGTGGCCACCGCCACAACTTGCCATCGAATCGGTTCTGTCGACGGCATATCCGTTGATCGGACTTGAACACATACTGGCCTTGCCCTTTAATCGTAGCGTGAAACGCCCAACAATGCCAAGATGACATCTTCAAACCGATCTAACTCAATACAAGGTCCCCTGGCTCTACATCAATCAATTCCCAGCTCCCACAATCCCCTTCGGCCTTCCAGAGATCTCCCAGACGAGTCCCAACTAAACAACCTCGGATCACGCTAGCCAAAGGTTCAGGTGCCACCAGTGCGATGACACCGTCTTTGTGCTTCTTCAAGACTTTATTTAAAACTACTTCGCATCGTTGCCGAGCTGACTCAATCATCTCGCCTTCCGGTGGACAAACAGTCTCTGGGTGCTCTTGCCATTGTCGATAAACCTTGGGCTGACACATGCGAAACTCGTCAATCCGTTTTCCTTGCCATAATCCCTGATCCAAGTTTTTCAACCGCTCAATCTGCCGTAGCTTGATTCCTTGCGAATCCGCCAAGGCTTCCGCAGTCTGCAATGCTGCCTGATCAGGCGACGTGTAGACAACTTCGATCCGTTCCTCCGACAAGTCCCTGGCCGTCATCGTCGCCTGCTCGGACCCATGGGTACTCAGAGGGATACTCAGAGATCCCTTAATGCGTCCTTCTTCATCAAATTCTGTCCGTCCTGGACGAACAAGAATAATTCGTAACATCAAAATTTATCCTGCCAGTTAAAATCGCTTGGCAATGCGTGTCAACTGATCCAGCGCATCACCATAATTAGACTGCCCAAACACAGCAGAACCTGCTACAAACAATTGAGCACCAGCCAAGGCACAATCGTTGATCGTGTCGCCATTGATACCTCCATCTACTTCAAGAATCGCCGCTTCTCCAACGATCGCCCTGATTTGACGAAGCCTATCCAGAGCAACTGGGTTGAATGCCTGTCCGCCAAAACCTGCTTCTACACTCATAATCAAAACAAGATCGCAAAGTTCCCTACAAGACTGCAATGCGGACAGGGGCGTACCAGGATTAATCGCGATACCAGCAGCAGCACCTGTTCGGCGAATATTTTCCAAGGTACTCACTGGATTCGTGGTCGCTTCGACGTGAATCGTTATCACATCTGCTCCCGCATCGAAAAATGCCTGCACATAATTTTCAGGATGCTGAATCATTAAATGGGTATCCAAAGTCAGCTCTGTCAGCTGACGTAGTGCGGAAACGATAGGTAATCCATATGTCAAATTAGGAACAAAATTTCCATCCATTACATCCAAATGTAACGCGCGAGCGCCTGCCTTTTCTAAATCCCTTACTTCCCGTTCCAGATTTCCAAAATCGCATAATAACAACGAAGGAAGCACAACCGGAGCATTGTTCACAAGTGCTGCCAGGCGTGAAGAACGTGTCATAGGGACCGCAAATCCGAGAAGGATAACGTCAAGCTCTTAACGAAAAGTAGTCTGGAGGACGTAAACAGATTCTTTTCGCAAAAACTTCGACTCAAAAGCAAATGGAATGCCACTCGTGAATGGTACACACATCAAACAATTCCGAACCAATTCCATGGACAGAAAGGTATGATTGTAACAACCAACACCTGCAACGTCAGCGCACCTGAATGCCATTGCCCCTAAGTAGTTTTAAACACAGGTGTTATGGCCAACAGGTACTTTGTAATTTAGGCTCAAGCCGGAGCAAGGTTCTTCTGAACACTGTGTCAAATCAATCCAAACCATCTTTTCTCTTGCCAAGATGGTTATTCCTTTCCTCACCACCAGTAAGGCCAATCAAGACTCGTTTGCAACCTGGTTGTCCAGAGCTGGGTACCCACAATACGCGAAGATCCAATATTTCCGATAACATGCTGTACCTAGTATTCATGTCAGGGCGCAGCGATCGTCTGTAAACATTCTTCGCGTTACAGACAACTCTTCGGCTCAGTGATGTAATCTTCTATCGGCTAGAAAACCGAATTGCAACGGACACCTTCCATGGTGTCCCAGATTTTCAGCTGGCCAATTCTGGAAACCAAAGCGACCAACAATCGCACCAAGGCGATTCCTATGAAGGAACCATCTTTTTGACCGTGTCAATGCTGTCCTCGCTTTCGCCCCTATAATAAAATTGAAGGATTTCGTTCTGGCTTGTGCCCCCCTGACGTTCCACTGCCTAGACCGTCGATGTTCCGTACAAGAAAAGGGATATTGCAACTTTTCTCATCAATTAATTGAAATCCGTAAACTGTCATTTTAAGGATCTGTGAACATCTTTTTCTTGCGGGTTACAACGTTTTCTCAAATTCATCACTACGAGGTAACTCCTCAAGGCTCTCTAACTTGAACAGGCGGAGAAACCGAGTCGTCGTGCGATAGATTTTTCCACCGGCAGAACGTGGCACCTGTTCTACCTCCAACAGATCTCGCCGGACGAGCTGCGCTAGTAGCACTCCACTCGGCTTACCACGCAAACGCTCAACCTCTGCACGACTCGTTGGCTGATGATAGGCGATGATCGCTAACACGTCGATGGCCGCTTGCGATAAACGTATGCGCCGAATGCGTCCATAAAACCGATCCCGCAAACGGTCAAACTCATCCCGCAACTGCAAGCGATACCCCGCACCAACCGAAACAATCCTATAGGGACAATCTTCTCGCTCATAAGACGCGTTGAGTTCATTCACTAATTGATCGATCTCTTGAATATCTACTCCCCGCATCAACTCTGCAGCTTGTGACGCCGCCAAGGGTTCATTATTATCGTTACCAACAAACAACATGGCTTCGAGAATACTGCGTGGTGACAAATTGACAGCTTCCTCAGCGGTTGCTTCGTCAATCGTCGTGGTAGAACCTTCTTGAGCACTCTGGTCATTACGTCCCAAAAGCCCTTCGAAGGCTTGTTTGATTCCTCGTAATACGAGGCTGCCAGGATGTTTCGTCTCCACGACATCCGACGAATTTTTGTCGTTTTGAGGATGTTCCCCTGCCATTCCAAAACTATAGACAGATACGTCTTGGTCCGACAAGGTCGCTTACAACACCATGGACAGGGGATCGATTACCGCATTTTAGATGGCCAATTGGTTGCCAGCCAAACATGCGTGCTAGCATGCGGCGTGTGGTCTTCAATGTTCTTAGAAATTATCAGCCTGAAACTAAGACCAGCGTTTTGCAACTTGTTGACGCATGAATTCGAGACCATCTCGTGCCAGCTGCAACTCATCCTCATACATCTTTCGCCAGATCTTGGTGGCCGCAGCCAACTCGGGAAGCGATGTTCCAAACGCTTCGACAACCATCCAGCCATCATATCCCACTTCGTGTAAAGCATCGAAGGTGGCATCCCACTTGACACCACCTTTTCCCGGTGTACTGCGATCATTTTCCGAAATATGAACTTCACCCAGCACATCTGTACAGGACTGGACTGCATCACGCACACATTTCTCTTCGATATTGGCATGAAACGAATCGTACAAGACAAGACAATGTGGATGATCCACTTCTCGCACAAAACGGGCCGTATCTGCGACTGAATTAAGTAGATAAGTCTCAAAGCGGTTTAACGGTTCGACTGCCAGTGTCACGCCAACTTTGGCTGCATGTTCTGAGACTTGCCGCATGCTTTCTACGCCCCATTTCCACTCATCCTCAGTAGGCCCCCTACCACTAAACACGCCGATTGCAGAATGGAACGGACCTGCTAAATGAGTAGCACCTATCTCAGCGCAACAATCGAGCGTACGTTTATTGTTTTCCACACCCCGTGCTCTTACCTCCCCATCACTACTGATGGGATTGTCTTCCTCGTTTCGTACCGTGACACCTGTTCTCAATAAACCAAGATCATCAAGATATTTTGCCCATTGGGAGTAGTTCAAATTCGTGTTGAACAATGGAATTTCAACACCATCATATCCCATTTGTTTTAATTGCTCGAAAGTGGATAACCAGTCTTCTCCTATCTCCCCGCCCCACAACAGCACATTCATGCCAAATTTCATCGTTCGATTCCTTGATTTCGTTTTTTCGGTCGTCGGTACCAGCAGCCGTTCATATCACTGCAAACAAAAAAATGGCCATTCCACCAATATGGAAAATATAGATTTCAGACACGGTGATTTTCACAAAATTAATCATAGGCGTAGTAGCGGACAAATGTCTATATGGCTGTATATTTAACCGGCACATTATAGGAAAGTTCAGTGCTACTGTTCTACGTTCGGCCTTGGATGTTCAGATTCCAACTTGGGAAATGGAACACCATGTGATACCCACACATGGTTAATGGTTTTATGGCCGCATCCTGTTGCTGAGATCGCCTAATGGCGCCCCCAGTGAACGGGCATATGGCCGGCGACCTGACAAACAAGGCACCGCAGCCAAGGCAGGCGTGTCACATGTCACAACTTTCGAGCAGGAATATCTTGCCATTAGGAAATACAGCCTACAACTGATTGTCGTCGCTGTACTACCCTTTACAATCGTACTTCTGCCAGAAAACAGCACCCGTGAAATATCCTGACAGAATACCATAACCATCTTAGCGTGCAGGAATTTCTAATTATCTGGTATGTACTACGATGCGTCCATCACCACTCTCTGCCCACTACGACAATCTGTTTCGAAACAGATCGCATCCATGCTACAATAGACCTATCCGTTACTAGAGCCGTGATTTCAGACACTAATCATTAGTAGTCCTTTGTACAAAAAAACTTTTTCGAAATCCGGCTTTTGTGAAGCACAATATAAGTGTAAGTTTGCATCAGCGTTCCCAGGCAACCGTCCATTGATCCCTGGTAGTTTTGCTAAGAACGTTGATTCCGTCTTCAACTCGGAACTCACCCTGTAGAATCATGATGGTGGCAAGCGCACAGGTACAACGCGGTGTCAAAACACGGACAGTCAGTATCCCAACATGGCTTAAATGGGGCTTTCTACTGTTCTTGTTAGCCATGTCCATCACTGGCTTGCTAGTGGTCGACGAATACGTCGACCAGTCCTCAATAAAAAACATCGCTTATGGTGTATTTTTTGTACTGGGGGCAGTCGCCTTGGGACTTATGTTGCTGCGCCTGGATGAACTGCGACAATTGCGGCGCTGGAATACTTGGAATTGTCCACACTGTTCAACACAATATCGACTACCTGAATTTTCTGAAGTACGTTTTTGGGGAACCGAAAAAACAAAAACCCGAGCTGGTGTGCTACTGACTTGCCAACAATGTGGTGACGAAACAGCATTCGACGAAGCTGGAAAAATACACCACAAACAATAACGGCCGTACCAATTAACCGTTGTCGGCCGTACCAAACAACTCTGTCATTTGTTCATTCACAAGTGCTAGGCCGAGCTTAACAGCATCGCTGTCTCCAACAACGCTGAATAACTGACATCGCATATCGTAGCAGGTTCGGGCAAGCTCTTTGTCACGAGCCAGAGTGCCCCACGGGATACCCGCCTGACTAGCCGCCTGAGCAACATGTTTGATCGCTCGCAGAAAGTCAGGATGGTCGAATTGTCCAGGTATACCCAAGTTGCACGACAAATCTGAAGGCCCGACAAACAGCCAATCGACTCCGTCCGTCTGGGCAATCTCGTCTGCCAATTCAACCGCTTCCGTTGTCTCAATTTGGATCGCCAACCAGCGATCTTGATTTGCCTGGTTGATATGCTCCGCAGCCGGAACACTGCCAAAACCAGATTCATAACAACCCAGGAATAGACCGCGTGTACCTTGGGGTGGATATTTGGACCAGCTCACAGCTTGCTGCACTTCCTCCAACGTACGAATTTGAGCCGCCATGACCCCACTGCAACCTGCTTCCATTGCTCGCATAAACCCTGTGTAACCAGCCGTTGGCGCTACCCGTGAAAAGGCATCGAGCCCCGCGGCCCGACAAGCGGTCAACAATAGTTCCAATTCACTATGTGAAATAGCACTGTGCTCCTGGTCGAACCAGATACCGTGGACATTCGCAAAACGACCAGCCATCTCTACCAGTTTCGGGCTCGCTAACTGGCCAAAAGCCATCACACGTACAATCTTGCCCTGGTCGAAACGCTCCTTAATAGTGTTCATCATGTCGAGTTTCTCAGAAAACCGTTATCAAAATTCAAACCAATGCAAACATTCATTCTCAGCCTCCTTCAACACTCCACCGTAAACACTCCCTATCCTAGCTGTACGTAAAATTGCAGCTGTAACACCAAGACTTCGATCATGACAGGTCTATCCAACCCTCTCAATGGGACATACCTGGACGCAAACACTTTCAGAGTCTTACGAGTGGTAAACGCTGCACCAGATTAATCAAAACCGTACTCGGACTGCAACGTATCGGATTTTCACACACCAGTTGGATGCCACCCAAAAACGAATAGCTGTCACAAATCACTCTAATGCAGGTCGAACAACATGCTAGCTAACGAGCGATGACAAATTGGACTTTCCGATAATTCCAGGTTTTGGTACTTACCGATGGACGAAATCCGATTGGCGACAAAAATCGGTAACAAAGCCGCCAATCGAAGTACGGCACACTGTCTTGTCATTGCGGAACCAATACGATGAAACGTGCAAAACGACTATTTCCTCGCCTGTTGGCTGTAGGTGTTATCCTGGGAATTGGAGCTATTTCCATTGTCCAAGGCATCCATGATACGCCTACCAATCCAAGTAACGCTGAATCAACCGATTCGGATGCACAGACATCTCGTGTTCTGACACCGGTCGCATCGCTCGGGTTGGACAACAGTCAACCTTACGCCGACACTCCATCCAACAGTACTCCATCCAACAGTCAGTTTTCCCAGGACAGCAAAAAAGGCACCAACCAGGTCGCGACCGCTCCTAGCTCTCAATTCAATGACACGGGTAGCTCGGCAGTAATTCCAGAGGGGATTTCAGAGGTCTCTAACAATAGCAATCGTACCCAAGAATTCTTGTCCAAACAGGCTGGATACTCTCGGTTCTCCGCAACCCCTCTGCCGGTCGAAACTCGGGAAGATTTCTCCCCAGATCAAACAAGCTCTAAATCAGAAATGGATACACCAGTGGATGATACACCAGTGGATATCGTCCTGGCAACCAATATATCAGACCGGGTGGATCATGCCGAGCAAAACGACTTGGTCACAGATAAAAACACGGCGCATGTCAACCGCCTGCGAGCTGACCAGTTGCCGTCTTATTCCGACACAGAGTCTCTACCTGGAAGTGAACTACCCCAAGTCACTTTACCAGTCGCTTCCCTGCCCCTGACAACAGAGGTTACAGAAGCGGAAGAGATTACAGAAGCGGAGATGGCAGAACCCAACCGCGCTGCTGAAACATTCGATCCGCTCGCCGGCGAAGCCTCCCAAACCCCTGAGGTTGCTCTCGAACCGACGACCAGTAAAAATCTATCCGGCACCGCTGATAATGCATTTCAAGACGATACTTCTGCAAGCGAAGCCTTAGAGACAACCACAAACTCACAGCCCAACAAAATAGAAACGCTCTTTGAAGACCAGTTAAAATCATCAACAGACGATTCAGAACAGCACAACAAGGAATTGACGTCAGTACCCAACCAGCACAATCGCTCTTCGATTCCATCCACCGATTTCTCCACAAGTGCTAGCAGGAATTCCATTCAAAAACTCTCAGAGGCTGATCAGGATTCGGTAGCATACAATTTAGGAAAGCCTGGCCCACGCATTCTCGAAGGTTTACAAACACCCAGCCTGACGATTGAGAAACAGGCACCATCGGAAATCCAAATCGGAAAAATGGCTGAACTCAAGCTCACCGTGCGGAACGTGGGCAAAGTCCCTGCCAGCCATATTGTGATTCAAGACCAGGTTCCTGAAGGAACACGGTTTGTCGGGGCTACACCAGAAATCAGCAATACTCAGGGGAATTCACTATATTGGGAATTGGACACCCTTGCACCCGGTGACAAGTTGACCGTTGCCATGCAAGTGATGCCAGAAACCGAAGGAGAAATTGGTAGCGTTGGCAAAGTAACTTTTCAGGCAGAAGCATCGTTTCGTACTGTTGCTACACGACCGCTGCTAGTGGTGGAACAATCAGTACCGTCACGTGCACACGTCGGAGATGCCGTTCAAGTCAAAATTCGTGTATCAAATCCTGGTAACGGTGACGCTACATCCGTGGTGCTCGAAGAAGACGTCCCGGATGGTCTGTCCCATCCAGCCGGCACCTCGCTGGAAAGGGCGATCGGAACCATTCGTCCCAATGAGATGCGCGAAGTCGAATTAACGTTGTCGGCTGAAAAAGCCGGTTTGATTGATCACATCATCATCGCTCGGGCCGATGCGAACCTGGTTGCCGAAGACCGTGCACAAATTGAAGTGGTTGCCCCCAATTTACAAATCGCCGTAAGTGGCCCCGCAAAACGGTACTTGGAACGACAGGCAACCTATGCATTGAGTGTGGAAAACCACGGGACAGCACCTGCTCAAAATGTGGAACTGGTGGCTCACCTGCCCAAGGGTATGAAATTCATCGAAACCAACAACGCAGGTCAATATGACCCCCGCACCCATGCAGTCTACTGGAGCCTGGAAGAATTACCTGCCAAACAATCGGGCGAAGTCCAATTGGTCACTTTGCCAATCGAACCGGGAGAACAAAAACTTCGCTTCGAAGGCCAAGCGGACTGGGGTCTTAAAGACTCTCAGGAAAAGGCTGTTCTGGTAGATGGACTCCCCTCCCTGTTTTTTGAAGTAGCCGATACAGCAGATCCAATTGAAGTCAGTAAAGAAACAACTTATGAAATTCGACTGGTAAACGAAGGTTCCAAATATGCGACTGAAATCGTGCTGTTAGCAGAACTGCCACCAGGACTCAAACCGGTGGATGCGAATGGTCCGGAACGTTCCCGAGTCAATGGACAACAAATTACTTTTCAACCACTTGCACGTCTCGCACCTGGCTCGGATGTCTATTACAAAATCCGTGTACAAGGCGTCTCCGCTGGACATCAATTGATCCGAGTTCAAGTACAAAGTCGCGAAATGCAAGTCGCCGTGACCGAAGAAGAGGATACACTCGTTTACACGGACCAGTAGACGCTAACTGCTCCACCTGAACACCTCTTGGCTTTCATGAACTCGGATACGGACCAAGGATATTC
>CAYMUR010000026.1:40395-53763 GCA_964393615.1 uncultured Pirellulaceae bacterium | reverse complement strand
AATACGCCGGACGATCCTTGTTCGCCGCTCGATAGTCGGTGTTGATTCCAATAAGGGGTTTGTTCTGGGTCGGCATACGATTGCTTCCTTTCCACGTTGAAAGTGTGATGCGACGCAGGTGCGTCTAAACACACGGAACGAGGCAGCCAACTCGTCGACCTAGGGACAGGAACGCAAGCGCAGCAGATTAACGACAGCTTTGAATTTCGTACGTAAAGCACGAGAGACGGTGACCACTCCCAAATGAATAATTCACTTGAGTTCGTTTTGGGCACACCAGCACAATCTGCCGGACTGTGGCACCCATCCTGGGTACGACGCCGGATTGATATCCATATCAGCTGGTCTCAATTCCTCCGTAATGTTAAGCCGCATCAACCGGCTGTGAGAAGCAAGTCGCGAGTTAGTTTACTCCGTAAATTCTACGTGACAAGTAGCCTCTCTTTATTTTCTCTATTTTGTGTTCTTTTTATCGAGGTACCACAAGATAGTGTAGAGTCGTTCTGGTTTGAGTTTTAAATCGCTTTTTATGTTGAAAGGATGCGCGAAAGCAAACATGCCGTAGGGACGACGGCATGTAACCAGTAACTTCCCCCCCCTTTCCTCCGGGAGCCGATATCCCGATAGTGAAGGTTATGGTTGGCGTTTCGGTGAATATCATGATGGCTTGCCGGAGCCGTGACACCTTTTTGTGTATTTTTGCTTTGCTTTGAAATGATCTATCAAAATGTCTGCTTAGAAGCGTTTGGCTACACGTTGCCCACGGAAATCGTGACATCCGCCGAAATTGAACAACGGTTAGAGCCTGTTTATCGACGGCTGAAACTACCGATGGGACGGATGGAACTGATGACGGGGATTCGTGAGCGTCGTTTTTGGAGTCCCGGTACCTTACCAAGTGAAAACAGCATTTGCAGTGCTGATCGTGCGATTGAAGCTGGCGGAATTGATCGTAAGGAAATTGGCGCATTAATTCATGCTTCTGTCTGTCGTGACCACCTGGAACCGGCGACCTCTTGCGCTGTCCACCGTGGACTGGGGCTTTCGGAAGAATGTTTGATCTATGACGTGTCGAATGCCTGTTTAGGTATTTTGAATGGCATTTTACAAGTGGCCAACATGATTGAATTGGGCCAAATTACAGCGGGATTAGTGGTCGGGAGTGAAGGGGGACGCGAGTTGGTTGAAAACACGATCGAGATGATGAATCGTGACCAGGCCTTGACACGTAACTCGATCAAAAAGGCAGTTGCATCACTGACGATTGGGTCCGCCAGTTGTGCGGTGTTACTTGTCAATCGTGAAATAAGTCGTACCGGGAACCGGTTACTTCATGCAAGCGTCACGGCAAACACCCAGCACCATGAATTGTGCCAAAGTGGACGTGATGAAGCGGTGGCTGATAACATGCGTCCGTTGATGACGACTGATTCAGAACGATTGATGCAAGAAGGGATCGAGACCGGCGTACGAAATTTCCAGCGTTTTCTCTCGCAATCTGACTGGTCGGTCGATGACATCGACCGCACTTTTTGCCACCAGGTGGGAGCAGGTCATCGTCGGCTCATGCTAGACTCGTTGTCTCTGGAACCAGAGAATGATTTCACGACCTTGGAATGGTTAGGCAATACGGGAGCCGTGGCGTTACCGATCACAATGGCGATTGGTATCGACCAACAGGTACTACAGTCTGGCGACAACGTTGCCATGCTTGGGATAGGCTCCGGAATTAATTGCGTCATGTTAGCCTTGGAGTGGCAAAAAAGTCTGATGGGACAGGGTAAGTCACTCGTGGATTCCGAGAAATCCACGGCTCCCCTTCCGGCCGGTCACTGATGTCTCAGTCAGAAAGACGATCAGGACATTGTTAGTAAAGTGTAACCTGGCGAATCGATTGGCTAGCGTTCAGTCCATACAGGGTTAGCCGGCGGTGGATGAAGTGATTTCATTTTGCCATGCGGTCACCAGCCAAAGAGGTGATCAGCGTGACAAAGTGATCTGCATGGATTGTTTCGCTCAGGAAGTGAACGGAGCCGTCGCCGTGTGCGACATGACAGCCGCCGGGGTGAAAGGCATAGACTTCGTCGCTATTAGTACAGTTGATCATTTGGCTCTGTCCGCAATAACGGTCAATTTCAATCGTGACTTGCCAGTTGGCCCAGCGATGTGTGCTGGTTCGATGGCCAGTTTCCCGGCCTTCTTCGTGCACAAAGGGTCTTCCCGCTACTTCGACAAACAATATCGTATTCGAGAGACCATCACGGACTCTAGCTGGTTTGACCAATTGACCGAAAATCCCATCGACCGGTTGCATTAATCCTTGCCAGGATGGACGGTTCGGTGGCCCACGGTTGAGGATGGTGCCATTGGCCACGAGTTGGCCGACATGTCCATCCCCCTGACGATTCGTCTCGATGCGTAGCGCTACCGTGTAGTCGGTTACATGGTCGTCTGCACGACCTCCTGGAGCCGAGCCGCAAATCAGGATTCCTCCCAGATTTTGTTTCGTAAAGGGCGCATTGTCAGGATGATTCCAATTGAGTGATAAATTGACCAACTCAAAAGTATTACCCTGCTCAAAGAAAGGCAGGATTCGTGTGACGAAACTATGTCGTGGCTGTTTTTCGGTCGATGCAGGTGGGAAAACGTTGAACGCGCTAAGGTAATTGTGGACTGCCAGGCCCATGTTGCGCAGATTGTTAGCGCATTCTATTCGTCGGGCTGCTTCGCGGGCCGCCTGAATGGCGGGTAACAAGAGAGCAAGCAAGACCCCGATGATCGTTACCACGACGAGTAACTCTACCAAGGTAAAGCCGGTGCGGTAGCTGGTGGGCTGGGATCCAATAGAAGAACCACTTGACATCATTCCACTCGTAATTCCACTCGTGGTTACGGAATGGTGACTGCCATTCAGTGAATACGAATCGTTAAATATTGCGATGGGAGCTTGGACGCATTTTCGAAAGCGGAACGGTGTGACACGAAGGCTTTCTGGCGACCGCAGTTCATAAGGCTTTCCCGAAACGCGCAGCATAGCATAGTAACGTGTTTTCGGCGAAGAATTTTTTCCCCATAGTTCAATGCGTCAGCCACGGCAAAAGAGGGAGGCTGGGTATGGTGGCAGATGTCATAGGCCCTGCTTTCCAGAGGTATTGCGATTTTCTGTGATATTGGTTTTCTCTGTTCGCACGACCATAAAAAAAAGGTCGCTCCGAGTGGAGCGACCTTCAACGTGAAAACCTCTTGAGCATCAAGTTACGGAGCAGGAGTAATGGTTACCGAAAGTGGATTCGTGGCCGCATCGTCACCCCGGAAAAGCACGATCTCAGCCGGTGTATCGTCTGTTACGGGAAGCGCTGGAAGCTTGATCTGAACCCCTAGATCGGTCCAGCCTTCGATCTCTGCTTCCCATTCCAGACCTGAGGCGTGCACTAATACACGACCTGGTGCCGGACCAAGTCCTTCGCCTGCCAATGTCATTACGCTCCCTGTGACGATTTGCTGATCTTCACTGCCGAACAACACAGGATCCACCGGCAGAATATCAACAACGTTGAGGATTGCCCCATTGTTGGTTTCCTCGGTTTCTTTAATGTCCTCATGGCTGTCGACCAACACGTGCAGTTTTGAGAATGACTCCTCGGTCATCGGTAGGCGAATGTCGATCGCCTTGGTTTCTCCAGCGTCGATCGTTTCTAGTTGGAATCCTGCATTGAGCGCATCCACACTCGGCGAAGTGTCGTTACTGGCAACCAGCAGAACGTTGAACGGTTGATTCATTGATTGGTCACTGTTGTTCCGCAGGTAGACACGGTAACGAGCACCGAAATTTTGTTCGGGGTGACCGGCGTCGACAAAACGAACCGCCAGCAGTTGCAAGTCTAATCCAGTTTCGATTACCACAGGCTCCACGTCGACCCAGGTACCGCAGACGTCATGGGGGAGTGGTGTCCATACCGGATAATGGTTCCAGGCAACCCAGGTTCGGCAGGGGTTGCCAAAGATTGGACGACAATAAACCGGGCGTGGATCCCAACAGTTGATGCCATTAACTGGCCAGCTCCAATTCCAGCACCAATTTACCCAGTTACACCAATGAGGGTAGTAACATGAGCCGGGATAGTAGCCTGGCCACCATCCAGAATTGAACATAAAGGCTCCGGCCGTAAAGCTGACGCCCAGATTTCTGCGGCGGTATCTTCGCCAACCTCCATTTCTGGCGACCTTCTCTCGCAGCCGGAGTTTCCTCGCTACGTCACCACCTTTGCGCTGCATTTTTAGTTGTTTGGCCAACTCCGTTTTGCGGGCATTTTTGGTTTTCAGCACCTGGTTTAATTTACCGTCATCAAGCTTTTTATCCAGAGAAACAAGCTGTGGATTTGCTTTCTTACCGTTTATCTTTTTGTTTTTGTTTCTCTTCGAGCCGCGTAATTCCTTTGCCTTGCGTTTTGCATCTCGTTGTTTTTCAACACTGCCGATCGCGTTCTTGGTATCACCTTGCTTGTTGAGTTGTTGCTTGTTTTTATTAGGACGCGAACGACTGTTCTCTTTTCGTTCTTTTTTGTTCTTCTTTTCAATGGTGCGGTCCCTTTTTCCTTTTCTGTCCTTTTTCCTGCGGCCCTGTTTGCCGAGGGCATCATTGGGCTTTGCTTCGCGTTTGTTTTTGGAACGGGTGTTGCTGTTATTCGGTAAATCCTCCGCGCTCAATTGTTGGAATTTTTCATTTCCTTTTCCGGCATCGAAGTTCTTTGGGATTCTGCGAACTTTTGTTTTCTTGGAGCGTTTGCCAAGGTTGTCGGTCCTCGGTTGACGCGCCGTCGAAGGCTGAGACAAGTTGGGAGGCGTGCTTTGTGAACCACGGGAAAGAGATCTGCGGTTTGAGAGATTGTTCGGAAGCTGAGCATTCTTGCGGGAATTGTTACGGCGCCCGCGTGAGGAATTTTTCAATGCCTTTCGATTCGCTCTGTTTTGAAGTCGCTGGGCCTTTCGACTGTTGTTTCTAGGAGAGCGGGAAAAACTTTTTGTAGAGTTCCGAGAGGGTGCCCTGGAGTTCGATCTGGGCGAAAAGTTTTTGGTAGCACGACGGTTGCCGGACCGAGATCGTCGTTTTTTTTGGGCCAGCGAAGTATCTGCTGCCAGTATAATACCAATCAACAAGCCCACTAGGCAAAGACATCGAGTTCGATGAAGAGAAGTCATGATCAACCCTTTCTAAACAAAATAAAACCCTTTGAATTCAGCATTCAATCGAACATCGGTGGGCAACCGAAACGGGCGACAGTTCGCTATAGCCACAAGATGTCGCTTGACCAATATTGTAATCACTGTAAAGCGAGAACCATGCCGAAAGAGGACAAACGCACCGTTTTGAACGGGTTGGAGCGCGTGTGGGATAGGTCCTAAAGTTGTGCATCGGCTGTAAGTACTGTTACGGCTGTGGTTTGAGGATTTTAGGCTTCTTTGTCGGAATAAGTTGGTGTTTACCACGTTCAGCGGTGATGTGATCAAAAAGTGCTATCAAAATGATGTCAGGCGAGGCGCAGGGGATACGGGCTGGTGGTGCAGCGGGCTATTGAGTCAAACGGTGGGTGGGTGTGGGGGGGGCGGGGCGAAAATAGTCGATATTGTCGATAACACATTGGATTTGGTCGTCAGAAATCCATCTTACCACGTCTCGGAGGATGGATTCTAATATGGCTGGGTCGGTGAGGACGCGTGCATTGACTGTCAACCGGGTTTCGTGAAATAAACCTTCACTGGTTCGCGATAGTTCTACGGCGGAACCCGAGTCGACTAAATTTCCCAAGGAAACAGCGTCGCCAGTTTGCGCTAATATTTTCAGGTGTGCCGGTTCGGCCTGCTGATCTGCAAGCGTTTGTTTAAAGCGGGACAAAAAATCCCTGACAAGCTGGTCTAAGGAAAACGCTGTGGTTAAGTTTTTCACCTGAAGGGTGGCGTTCAGCCAGCCCAATTCGGCTTCACCTTCGGCATACAATTCGTAATCGATGGGCATTGGTTGAAAAGGAAGTGTCAGACTTTCTGTCAAGGAATCTTGTAACTTCTGAAAGCCGGTACCAGTTTTTGCGCTCAGGGGAACCACTGTTTTGTGGGGAAATTTTTGCTTGACCAAAGCGATCAGCTCGTCACACTCGACAGGTGTCAGTTTGTCGATCTTGTTCAACGCCAGAATTTGGGCTTCTTCGATTTGTTTTAGAAAAATGTAGGCTGCTTTGGGAGAAAAACCACCTTTGTTGGGGGCCCCAAGAATTTTCCGACCGTGTTCTGGTTTTAATAAAACAACGAGCGGTTCCACGCGAATTTCGGCATCATGCCACTTGCGTAAGGGTTCCAGTACGGTTGCCACGAGGTCCGTGCAACTACCTACTGGTTCGGCTATAATGACATCTGGCCGTCCCTCCTGTCCCAGTTGGGAAAACGTGTCAACTAATTCGTCAAACTTGCAACAAAAACATGCACCAGGAACCTCGCCCACCGAAAATCCCTGGGCGCGCAGTGACTGTGTGTCCACCAGATCATGCGATTGGTCGTTGGTGACCAGACCAACCTGGCGGCCCGTTTCCATGAATTGCCGGGCCAGTCTGGCAATGGCAGTGGTTTTGCCAGCACCTAAAAAACCACCTATCATAATGAACTGGGTAAGTTTCATAGGATGTCCCTGTTTTCGTGTAGACTTAGCACGGTGTCCAAGGGTGCAGGTCGTGGTCGGTCTTGCTGGACGCCATCGCTTGTCCATAACTAGCCACCCGCCGAAAGCAGGATTATAACTTGCAAGTTGTCTCCTCCGAATGGGGCATGGATAGGCATTTTGCCAGAAAGACTGTTTTGTGAAGAAACCCGCATTTCTAGGTGGTGAACTGGCTTTTCCCGCAGGCCCACCTGGGTGGCCGTTGTCCGATGAGACTGTTGAACGGGCGGTGGCCCAGGCACTCGCTGATGGTAGCTGGGGAAAATATCATGGTCCTTGCCATGCCCGGTTACAGCGTTTACTGGCTGAAATACATCAGCTGGAATTTGTAACCCTTTGCTGCTCAGGTACGGTTGGTGTGGAGTTAGCCTTGCGCGGCATGTCAGTCAGTCGGGGTGATGAAGTGATCCTGGCTGGGTACGATTTTCCGGGAAATTTTCGTGCGATCGAAGCGATCGGGGCATTGCCCGTATTGGTGGACATTGATCCCCATACCTGGAGCCTTGATTTAAAATCGGCCGATGGTGCAGTGACGTCACGAACGCGCGCGGTGGTTGTTTCTCATCTCCATGGTGGTACCGCTCTAGTACCGGAGATAGGAGAATGGGCCACGAGCCGTGGTCTGTCAGTTTTGGAGGACGTCTGTCAGGCACCACTGGCATCTGTTGGGGGGCAACTGGCTGGCACATGGGGTAATGCAGCCGTGTTGAGTTTTGGTGGTAGCAAGTTACTCACGGCTGGTCGCGGCGGAGCTGTATTGACGAATCAAGCCGAGATTCACCAACGCATGAAAGTGTATGCCGAACGGGGCAACCAGGCATTTCCCCTGAGCGAATTACAAGCCGCAGTCCTACCGCCACAGCTTGAAAAACTTGAAGAGCGAAACCGCATACGTGCGAGAAATGTTGCTCGCCTCCGTCATGATTTAACAGGAATTCGATCGCTGTGTCCGGTTCGAACGAGTCACCCCGAAGACCGAGCTGCCTACTATAAATTGGCTTGGCGAGTACAGCACAACGAAGCAGGGGGCAAGCTGAATCGTGATAATTTGATCGCAGCCTTAAAGGCAGAGGGAATTGCCATCGATAGCGGGTTTCGTGGTTTTACAAAACGCAGCGTCCGACGGTGTCGACAGGTAAACGACCTAAGCTATAGCAGGCAAGCAGCTGACACGACGGTGTTACTTCACCATCCAATTTTGCTTGCAAATGAAACCACGATTGACCGGGTTAGCGAAACGATTCAAAGTGTTGTGGATGCCCTGAGTTGAAACTGGTGAATCCATTTTAGGGAACAAAGATTGTCGACGGGAATACAATCCCAAGCCTTGGTCACTTGGAGCATGTCATTTCGGGCAGCGACTCATGGAAAAGAGACATTACTTATTGCATTGTGCAGTGCGGAAATTGCCTGAGTCACTTGGTAGACATGGGGTCACAGATGCTTTGCTTAATCGCCCATGCCTGGCGGTTTTCGTCGTTCGATGGATTTTGACCGCCCACGTTTTTCGCGCAATCTTTTTTCGCGAGAAGCCCGGGTCGGTTTAGTCGGTTTTCGTTTTTTGGGGGGCGCTGCCACTTTCTCCAGCAGGCCGCGCAGCTTTTCATAACAGTCATTGATGTTGCGGCTTTGGTCTCGAAATCTCTGGCTGTTGATGACTAGGTCGCCTGACTTGGTGATGCGGCGACGGTAATGTTTTAAAAACCGTTGTCGGACCGTTTCACTAAGACTGGGGGATGTTGTTACCGCCCACCGTAGTGTGACTTTCGTTGCCAATTTGTTGACATTTTGACCTCCAGGTCCACTACTTCGGTCGTAGCGCAAATCAAATTCGTTCAAAGGGATTTTGATGCGAGAGTTGACAACCAGTTGTTCCATTAGGATTCACCATTTTCCGTACATTGATATCGCCAATGTCGATTTTAGTTAAAAAACGCTTTCGTGGGTTGTGAGTCTGGTAACAATTTGGATCATCCTTTATAGTTGTAGCTCGTTGGCAGTTAAAAGTTTACTGCGATTGGTGGATGCACCGTTTGGCTCTTTTTTGCCGAACTATACCTTGTTGTATCCGGGATGGGACACATGAAATTAACACGAATTCCAGTTTTCAGTTCTCTGCTGATTGCTGTTTGTGGGTGTTCGGCTAGCGAACAGTCCAGTGAGTCTGTTGCCGTAGAAAAAGTGGAAGAGATTGTGGTCGCAGAGGTGGCAGAAAAAAAAGTCAAAGAGGATGTTACGGACGTTGTGAATCCTGAGAAAATTCCGGAAAAAGGTTCATGGAAGAGCTTGTGGACGCGTCAAGCCGGTTCTAACTGGCCTGGCTTTTTAGGGCCGACAGGGGACAGTAAATCCCCAGAAACGGGAATTATTACCGATTGGTCGGACGGGAAATTGAAAATTGTCTGGCAGCGGTCACTGGGCGTCAGTTATGGGATTGGTTCGGTGAGCCATGGTCGTTTTTATCAGTTTGACCGATTTGAGGATCAAGCCAGGTTGTATTGTCTCCATGCAGAGACAGGCGAACAACTGTGGCAATTTGAATACGAAACGAACTATCGTGATTTGTTGGGGTATAACAACGGCCCGCGTTGTTCTCCTGTCATCGATGGTGATCGTGTTTATATTTTGGGTAGTGAAGGAAAACTTCACTGTTTAGCTGCTGAGGACGGGGCGTTGCTCTGGGCTGTAGATACCAGCCGAGAATACGACGTCGTGCAGAATTTCTTTGGTGTAGGCAGTACACCGAGGGTCGAAGGTGACCTGTTGATCTGCATGGTTGGTGGCAGTCCCCCAGGTAGCCCCGAATTGTACTCAAGTGGCGGCCAGGTTGACGGAAACGGCAGTGGAATTGTCGCTTTTGACAAGTATTCTGGTGAAGTTCGGTATGAAATGACGGACCAACTTGCCAGTTATGCTGTGATTCAATTTGCTACCATCGCTAATCGGCGCTGGGGATTTGCTTTTTGTCGCGAGGGGCTGATTGGTTTCGAGCCCCTTCAAGGCAAGCAGGATTTTTTCTATCCATGGCGTGCCCCGATGTTGGAAAGCGTCAATGCAAGTACGCCCGTTATTGTTGGAGACGAGGTGTTTATTTCCGAAACGTACCAGATCGGCAGTTCGGTTGTGAAAGTTGAGCCTGGCAGATACGAGGTAGTCTGGGACGATCGTAGCCGACGTCGTGACAAAGCCATGCGGGCGCACTGGAACACGCCCATTCACATGGGTGGGTTTCTTTATGGATGTAGTGGACGCAACGAACCTGATGCGGAAATGAAATGCATTGAGTGGAAGACTGGAAAAACCATGTGGCGGGATCAGTTACCAGCCCGAATACGAGAACGGTCGTCCTTAATGTACGTGGACGGACATTTTGTCTGTCTTGGCGAATTCGGCACTTTAAAATTGTTACGAGTCAATCCAAATAAATACGAGGTGGTGACCGAAGTGGATTTGCGCGAGGAGTCAACCAGCGGTGAGTCCCGGCCTTTGCTCCGACGCCCTTGTTGGGCCGCACCGATGCTGGCACATGGATTGCTCTACGTTCGCGGTGCGGATCGTCTGGTCTGTTTGGAATTGATACCCCAATGATCGGTTAAAGTGATTGGGAAACACAGGATGCGCTGCATTTGGAGTTTGGGAGAGGTTAGCGATGGTGGATTCCAGGGTACCATCAGCGTGCGGTAAATTGTTGGTGATAGCGGAAAAGGAATCGACTAAAACGAACGGAGGCCAGCGCCGTGGGGAAATTGGAATTCCGCTCAAACCGTGAGCCGACGTTGGGGATTGAACTGGAATTGGGGCTGGTGGATGCCCAAACGATGGCTTTGTCGAGTTCCATTCAAACAATCCTGGAACAGGTGGGTGAAGGTAATTTAGCAGCAACCTACAAACCGGAATTGATGCAGTGTTGTGTGGAAATCAATACCGGTATCTGTAAGACAGTGTCGGATGCCGCTGATGACTTGTCTGCCAAAATTGTGTGCCTCGAACAAATTTGTGACCAAGTAGGGTTGCGATTGTGGTGGGGGGGTACTCATCCGTTTTCTCTTTGGCGCAACCAGTCGGTTACGCCAAACGAACGATATGCCAATCTTGTTAATTTGTTACAAGAAATGGCTCGTCGCCTTGTAACTTTTGGTTTGCATGTTCATGTGGGAGTTGATTCTGGGGACAAGGCGGTCATGATCTGTGATCGTATCATGCAGCATTTGCCGACCCTGTTAGCACTGACGGGAAACAGTCCATTCTGGGAACAGCGTGATACGGGGCTTGATTCACATCGTTCCAAAATCATGGAAGGGCTGCCGACTGCCGGGTTGCCCACCTTGATGCGGAATTGGAGCGAATACGTTTGGCTTGTCAATCATATGGAAGAAACGGGGTTCATCAACACGATCCGTGAAATCTGGTGGGATGTACGGCCGCACCATGGTTTTGGCACAGTGGAAGTCCGGGTTTGTGACATGCCTGGCAATTTGGGCGACGTGCTTTCCGTCGCGGCATTGATCCAATGCCTGGTAAAATACCTGTCGGATGAGATCGATGGGGGCACTTATCAGCATGATTGTCATCCGATTATGGTTCGCCAGAACAAATGGCGTGCTTGTCGTTTTGGCAACCGGGCTCACCTGGTTAACTCCTATACCTATGAAGCCCAGCCGATAAGCCACATTGTCGAACATCTTATTTCCAAACTACGCCCCATTGCGCGAGATTTAGACTGTTACGAATATCTTAGTCAGACCCAGGTACTTGCCGACACAGCGGGTTGGGCAGCACGACAGAGAAGTATCCTGGAGGAGACAGGTGATCCCACGGAAATTGTACGTCAGTTGACTGCCAAGTCACGGGTCAGCCCGGAAACAACGGCGGCGGAATAGTCATTGTCTCCTGAATCAATAGTCGTTTGACGTACAAGAACTTTTTAGTGAGATTAAGTTTCTGCAGATTATCGCAATCAACGCAATGGACGTGCAGGAAACACTGTGTTGACTTGCTGAGCCGGCCCACGGGCAACGCTTGTCAGTGTCAGCGATTTGCGCTGGTAGCTGGTGACGATCAAAATCTGTTAGCGAGCCATGCAAAGCGTCTGGATGGGCTGCTATACGATTTCCCGATGGATGTCGCCATACACATCGGTGAGACGAAAGTCACGACCTGCGTAGCGATAGGTCAATTGCTCGTGATCGATGCCGAGCAGGTAGAGTAGAGTAGCATGCAGGTCATGAATGTGCATCTTTTTGTCGACCGCAAAATAGCCATATTCGTCGGTTGCTCCGTATTGTATGCCACCACGCACACCACCACCTGCCAGCCACATCGTAAAGCCTTCTGGATTGTGATCGCGCCCGTTGCCACTTTGTGCTACCGGTGTTCGTCCAAATTCACCGCCCCAGATGACAAGAGTATCGTCGAGCAACCCTCGTGTTTTCAGATCGCGCAGCAATCCGGCAATCGGTCGGTCCACTTCCAGTGCATTCTTCGTATGTCCGTCCTTCAAACCACCATGTTGATCCCATTGGACCTGGGTGTCACTGTGCGTGACCTGGATGAATCGTACGCCACGTTCCGCATAACGTCGCGCCAACAAGCATTGGCGACCAAAATCTTCGGTGACAGGATTATCGAGTCCGTATAGGTTTAACGTGGCTTCTGATTCGTCCGCTAAGTTTTGTACCTCTGGAACTTCGGTTTGCATCCGAAAAGCCAATTCGAAAGAATGAATCCGAGCTTCCAGTCCTTGATTTGGGCCTGTATCTGCTAAATGGTTTTGATTGAGTCGTGACAACATGTCCAATTGTAATTTTTGTTTTTGTTGCGACCAGCGAGGGTTTTCTATGTATTTGACATTGGCTGTTGACGACGGCTGACTAGCAACTCCCAGGGGAACACCTTGGCAATATGCAGGCAGAAATGCGGCACCCCAATTCTTCACTCCTCCGTGGGCGAGAGTGGGGCAGATCGTGACGAACCCAGGCAAGTTCATGTTTTCGCTTCCCAGGCCGTACGTAATCCAGCTGCCCATGCTGGGACGGACGAAATTGTCACTTCCAGTATGAAGTTTCAGCAACGCACCGCCATGGGCCGCATTCGTACCATGCAGCGAGTTCAGGATACAAAGTTCGTCAACACACTCGGCGACGTGGGGGAATAACTCGGAAATCCAGATTCCGTTTTCCCCGTACTGCTTGAATTTCCAAGGCGATGCCAGCAAGTTACCAGTAGCCGCAAACTGGACACGTGGCTTTGGAAATGGGAGTTCTTTGCCGTCGTCACGTTGCAACTTGGGTTTGTAGTCGAACGTGTCGACATGGGACGGGCCACCTTTCATGAACAGGAAAATTACGCGTTTGGCGTGAGGTGTTCGATGTGGTTGCCGTACGGCCAGCGGATTGACTGCCGAATGTAGTCCGGCAGAAATTTGGTTTGAACTGGTATCGTTTCCGTGTGCCGGTTGGTTTTCTTGGAGTAACGCCGTCAGTGCCAGATAACCAAAACCTACGGCGCTCTCTTTTAATAGCTGCCGGCGATTTTGTGTCGGGGGTAAAACCAAATTGCTCATGGCGTGGGGCATGGTTGGAATTGGTGGGGTCATGAACTGATCGGCATCGTCATGGAGTTAAGTGTGCTTTCGCCTTTGAATGGGACACCATTAAACAGTG
>CAYMUR010000026.1:0-40295 GCA_964393615.1 uncultured Pirellulaceae bacterium | reverse complement strand
TTTTGCTGGTGTTGTTTTGCTGGTGTTGTTTTGCTGGTGTTGTTTTGCTGGTGTTGTTTTGCTGGTGTTCAGCGTAAATACACAAACTCATTGGATGCGAGTAGGATATGACAGAACGCCGACCAGCAGTCAGTTCTTACCTGGTTCCTATCGTCCGCATCTGCTTCCGCTATCTGGGTGAATTGCTGTAGGAACTGCTCGGCTTGATGGATTTCGTCTTCGGTTGCCGATCGCCTTAAAATTTGCTCATAAAGCTGCTGGATTCGCTGTCGGTCTTGGCTGATTTCATCGGTCAAGGTTTCTGTCGCCAAGGAAGTACAAGCTGCCAGTAACAAGTCACTATTCATCATGAACAATGCTTGGGGGGCTATCGTCGAGGTAGGACGATCACCGTTGGGTACACTGGCATCGGAATAGTCAAACAACGAAAACACGTCGAACAGGTGATTACGCACCACTGGCAGATAAATGGAACGACGGTGGCTATCATATTTCGTTCCGTCTTTGGACGTATGGTTGAAAAGAAACTCGCGGTTTTTGACGTGCAACAGTGACCCGCCCATATTCGTGTCCAGTTGATTACTGACAGCCAAGATTGCATCCCGTAACGGTTCCGCTTCCAGCCGCCGTACGTTCGTACGCCAATGCAAGTAGTTGTTTGGATCCACCACCACCGATTTCGGCATTGGACGGCTGCTCAAACAGTAAGTGCTGCTAAGTACTAAGCGGCGTTGCATACGTTTGATAGACCAATTGTCGGCAGGGAATTGCCGGGCCAGCCAGTCCAGAAGATTTTCATTTACGGGTCGCTCGCCAAGTCGCCCGAAATTGTCGGGCGTGCCAACCAGGCCCCGGCCAAAATGCCATCGCCAAAGGCGGTTGACCATCACCCTTGCGGTTAACGGGTGTTCCTGACTGACAAGCCAGCTGGCAAGTTCCAATCGCCCACTTCCCTGGGAAGCGAAAGTCGGCTGATGAGCGTTCACAAAAATATCAGGGAGTTTTCGGGGAACGATTTCTCCCTGTTGCAGTGGATCACCACGCAGACGGACAGCCTCATCGATAATCTCTCCGTCGTTGACGCCCATGGCGGAGGGTAGGATTGGTGTACTGGCCTCTAACTGTTCTAATTCGTCACGCAACTGTTTTAATTTTGTTTTTGTTTCGTCCGTAAACAATGGCTCCAGGTCATCGGGCAACGTTGTGTCAGCAGTGGCCTCTGATTGGACTGTTTCTTTTGCCTGGTCTGTTACCTCGCTAATTTGCTTTTTCACCTTGTCGATAAGTGCAGCATGCTGATCGGCACGTTGTTGCTGCTCGGGAGTGGCGATAGTATTTTCGTGCCACTTCGCGATGATGGCGAAGTTGTCCATTGTCTGGGTACTACTGAAAATACCGGCGAGACCGTAATAGTCTTGCGTTGAGAACGGGTCAAACTTGTGATCGTGGCAGCGGGCGCAGCCCAGTGTCATTCCTAGCAGTGCGCGGCCTAGGGTATCAATTTGCTCATCCACGATGTCCATTTGCATTTTTTTCGAGTCGGCTTCTGCTAATACTTTGGGGCCTAATGAAAGAAAACCGGTGGCGATCAGACGTTCGTGGAGCTCGTCAATATTTTCGTTGGCAGGCAGCAGATCCCCCGCTAACTGTTCCGTCAAAAACGTGTTGTAAGGTTTGTCACTGTTCCAGGCACGAATGACATAATCCCGATACCGCCAGGCATTGCCATAAGCGACATTTTCGTCCAGTCCGTTTGAATCGGCGTACCGGACAACGTCCAGCCAATGGCGTCCCCAGCGTTCGCCGTAATGAGGTGAGGCCAGTAAGCGGTCGACTAGTTTTGATTTGGCATCTGGCGAGGAGTCTGCCAGAAACTGGTGGACTACTGAGATGCGAGGAGGGAGTCCGATTAAATCGAATGTCAAACGACGGATCAACGTATGTCGATCGGTTTGAGGCGCTACAGTAATTTGTTGCCGCTCGATTTCTGCCAGAATAAACCGATCAATGTGCGAATGGCACCATGGTGTTTCACGGACGGATGGTAATGCTGGTTTGGCAGGTGAAAGAAATGCCCAATGGGACGACCGAGCTGAATCATCGGTTACGACGTTGTCATCGGTTACGACGTTGTCATCGGTTACGACGTTGTCGGTTACGACGTTGTCGGTTACGACGTTGTCTGGAGATGTCTCCGCTGACAGAGTGGCAACTCCACAAGTGACCGCTGTCCAAAGACCGACCAACGTTATCTGCCGTATGGAGCATGTAAGCTGGTGTAACCTCTGCATCGATTCGCACCGTCCAAACTAACCCTATTGAGAACCTATTTACTTGTACCTGACACGGATGCGACTGTCAAGATAGGATGGCCAATATCATGTTGCGAGTTGCGGGTGCTGTGAAGTTTATAGTGAATAAAAAAGGGACAACCATCAGGACCACGGTGTATGCATCCCGAGGTCGTGTTAGCCACTGCATGTTTCAGCTTTTGTGCGATGACGGTCTCAGCCCGAATTGAAAAACTTGGCAGCGGGATTCTCATGGGTAGACTCTGAAAACACGTGAAATGCAAAGATGGTCCGTACCAATGAGCTGTAGGCAAGTTTCCGATTTTTTTTTGGGGGGGGGATACAGGTTCACCGAATTCAATTTTGCAACGTTCTGCGTGGTGGAACCTAAAAAAATTTGTTATTCTAGATTAGACTTTCAGACTGGCGTACTTTCATGCCTCAGGAACCATCTCCCAAAATGGTGCTTTCTCATGTCCAGAAATGTTTTCTTTGTCTCTGTCGGAATAGCCGTTTTTGTTATCGGAAATTTGAAATTTTCAAGTGGCGCCGAAGACCCGCATGCTGTTGAAAATGCTTTGCAGCAACTTGACGTTCATGCCGATTTCGAGTTGAAGTTGTTTGCCGCCGAGCCCATGTTGATGAGTCCCTCCAATATTGACATTGATCATCGTGGTCGTGTTTGGGTTTGCGAAGTGCTCAACTATCGAAAACGAAACCGAGCTGCAGGTGATCGGATTCTCATTTTGGAAGACACGGATGGTGACGGTCAGGCCGATACTACCCAAGTGTTTTACCAAGGATCCGATATCGATTCGCCCCATGGGATTTGTGTGATTGGCACTCCATCGGGCAGAGGAAATCAAGTAATTGTTTCTGTCGGCGATCGTGTTGTCGTGTTCACGGATGTCGACGGTGATGATCGGGCGGACCAGCAGGAAAATTTGTTCACAGGAATCTCAGGTGTGCAGCATGACCATGGGATTCATGCGGTGGTGTATGGGCCCGATAGCAGGCTGTACTTTAACTTTGGCAATAGGGCGGGCCAGTTGATGGATAAAACAGGGCAGCCTGTCGTTGATTCGGCAGGGAACCAGGTTGCCAGTCACCGACAGCCCTATCAGCAAGGTATGGTGTTTCGCTGTCTTCCGGACGGTAGCCAAGTCGAAACACTCGGCTGGAATTTCCGGAACAACTGGGAGGTGACCGTTGACAGTTTTGGAAATATCTGGCAGAGCGACAACGATGATGATGGCAATCGAAGTGTGCGGATTAATTTTGTCATGGAGTTTGGCAACTATGGATTTTGTGATGAACGGACAGGAGCGGCATGGAAGGTCGAACGGACTGGTTGGCACAATGAGACGGTGTACCGACATTGGCACCAAAACGATCCTGGCGTTGTACCGAATCTGTTGCACACGGGAGCCGGTTCGCCTACGGGGATAACGGTTTACGAAGGCGATTTGTTGGGCCCAATGTTTCAAGGTCAAATTATTCATTGTGACGCGGGTGCTGGACCGGCTGTTTGCCGGGCTTATCCGGTGACCAGTCAGGGAGCCGGTTATCGTGCCAGTATCGTTGACTTGGTGAGTGGTCGAAACAATTCATGGTACCGGCCATCCGATGTTTCTGTTGCACCGGACGGGTCGTTAATCATTGCGGATTGGTACGACTCGGCGGTAGGTGGGCACCAAATGGGAGATGCAGGTCGGGGCAGGTTGTACCGGTTGGCTCCTAGGGGAAACAACACCTATCGTACACCCGATTATGATTATCAAACGGTGGACGGAGCGATTGAGGCGTTGCAGAGTCCCAATAATGCTGCGCGTGTTGTCGCCAGTATCGCTTTGCGTGCAATGGGAAAACGAGCGGTGAAGTCGCTAAAGCAATTGGCGAGGCACGAAAATCCGCGTTTTCGTGCGAGGGCCCTGTGGACGTTGGGTCAGTGTCCCGGATGGGAACACGAGGCGGTCTGGTTAGCGGTTGCAGATGAGGCAGTGGAGCTACGGGTGATGTCCATCCGGATGGCGAGATGTTTCAATCAGGATTTGATGAAACTCATGGAAAAGCTGAGCGATGACCCTTCGCCAGCCGTACGTCGTGAATGTGCGATTGCGTTGCGTCTTTGTCCAGCTCACCAGGCGGCTGCGTTGTGGGCGAAACTCGCTTTGCAACACGATGCGACTGACCGTTGGTATCTCGAAGCTCTAGGGATTGGTGCAACTGACAAGCCAGATGCGTGTCTCAACGCTTGGCTGGCCGAAGTTGGTGACGGCTGGAACAATGCTGCCGGGCGGCAAATTGTTTGGCGGATTCGATCACAACGTAGTCCAGCCTTGTTGGCCGAGTTAATTGCCAACCCGAGTATTTCTCAATACGAAAGGCAGAAATATTTTCGTGCGTTTGATTTTCACGATGGTCAACAAAAAGAAAATGCTCTGCACTTTCTCGTTACTTCTCTTTCGCTTGACAAGGGCGATGGGAATGCGAGCCTTCCACTCGAGAAACGTGAAGCAGCAGTTGCTGAGGCGTTGAGTCGTCTGCCAGAATTTCCACTTGGTGATGTGGCCCATGTGAAAGCAGCTGTTATCCGTCAAATGCGGCGTGAAGTAGGAAGCTTTCGGTTCTGGGATTTGGCCGCGAAATATCAGCTTCGCGAACTGAATGACAAGCTTTTGGAATTGGCGTTAAGCCAACCGGACGAAACGAGTGGTGTGCGTGCCGCCCAACTGCTGAAAAAGTTTGGTGACATAACTTTGCTGTGGGAGCAGGTTGAAGCGGAGGATCCCGTTGTGAGTGTTGCCGCAGTGACCGTGCTTGGGCATTTACAAGATGCTTCGATCGTCGAACGCTTGCTAATGATTGTCCAGCAGTCCCAGCGGACTTTGGCAGTCCGACAGGCCGCCTGCACCGCACTGGGTCACCAACTGCTGGGCCGAAAAAAAATGCTCGCACTCGTAAAATCGCAGGAACTGGCTGATGAGCTCAAGTTTACCGTTGCCAATATTCTTTTGGCAGCGCAGGAAAGTGAAGTCCAAGCTGCCGCGTCCAAGTATTTAAGTTTGCCCCAGACGGCTGATCGTGTGTCCCTGCCGCCCCTTGCGGAGCTCGTTAAACTGCCAGGAGATGCCGATCGTGGTAAAGAGGTTTTTCATACGGTGGGCACTTGTTCCAAGTGCCACCAAGTTAACGACCAGGGCAAAGCAGTAGGACCGCAGTTGTCGGAAATCGGTAGCAAATTGTCAATGAAAGCTTTCTATATTTCCATTCTAGACCCGAATGCCGGAATCAGTCATGGCTTTGAACAGTATTCTGTCTTTCTGGAAGATGGCAGTGTCATTAATGGTCTGTTGACGAATGAAACAGATGCCGCTATCAGCATCAAGACTGCCGATGCGATCGAACGTAAGATTTTACGTGAACAAATTGAGGAGATAAAGAAATTGCCCATCTCGCTTATGCCTGCCGGGCTGGAACGGAGTATGACCAAGCAACAACTGGTTGACGTTGTTGAGTACATGACGACGCTGCAGAAAAAAGCCCCCTAGATGATTTGATCTGTAGAGGGCCTGCAAAAGTGGATGACAGAAAAGAAAGTAAAACAGAACTTTTTTGTCTTCACTTTTCTTTTGTCCGGATATCAGTTGTCATCACGCCGTACGTCGTCAACCAGATCGCGATAACGGTGAACTGCTGACCACGTGATCCAGCCCATATAGGCATTGGCAGCCAACGAAGCGAATAATCCTAAAAGCGTGACGGGCCATCCAGTGGATACGGATTGTGGTGTGGCAGCGGGTTCGCTGGTTCCGGTCCCTTGCTGATACGTGGGCAATGTCTGTTCCTTGTTTTCATGCAGCCGTTCTGAATCCTGTGCGAATTGAGGGGCACGGTGGCTGTTTCGCGGAGTGTTGTGGGCAGATTCCGACCGAAATGCGATTCGCTGTCCGTTTCGTTGTTGTTGCCGTTCCAGCTGGACTTTGGAGGCTGATCCACGGTCTTGAGCATAACGTTTGTCGTGCCGGTGATCGGCTTCGTGGCTAGGCCGTCTCGTGTCTGGCTGTTGAGAGTTTGCGATTTGCGTCCGAAAAGAAGGGCTGTTGTTTTCCTCGAGAAGCTCTCCAGCGACAGGTTCTTGTACAGGTCCACCTTGAAAAATACTGGTATCTAATCTGTGTTTGGAATTTTCTTGAGGTTCCTGTGGAGAGGGAGGGCCTAGATTGTCCGCATGAGTGCCGGCAACGTTTAAGTCCTGAGATGTGTCGTGGGGCAGTGCCTGCTGTGTTAATGGTGAACCAATAGCCGGTTGTACGATTGGTCCATTTGCCGTTGGCGGTGCAGAAAATCGTGAATAGGAGGGTGGTGCTACTCTTTCGGGGGTAACGTGTGAATTGGGCAAGAGAGGGGACGACAAGTCAGTCGCTGCCGAACTGACAACTGGGGTCTTCGTGGGCTGTGTTGCGTGCCGTCCTTGTCCTGGATCGTTCTTGGCCGGCAAGGTTGTTTCGGGCGCAACCAGTTGTGTTGAATCGGGTCCGGTCGGCAAGGAGGTTTCAGGGGTAGCCAAGTCGAGAGTCCTGGAGTCTCCCGGCAAGGTTGTTTCGGGCGCAACCAGTTGTGTTGAATCGGGGTCCGCCGCCAACGAAGGTTCGGGGGTGGGAGCGAGGGAAGGTTCCGGAACAATAATCGGTTGATATTGTGACGAAGGGGTGGACTGCGAGGGAACAAAATTTCCCGTGTCGCGAGGTAGCTTTCCATTGCCGACCTGGAGCCGAAATTTACGGATACCATGCACATCAGGATGGATTTCACTGATGACCGGTTCACCTTCTAACATCGCCTGGAGTGTCAGCTCGTCCAATTGAATGATGTATTCCAGGCTACCGTCTTCTTGTGCCTGCCAGCCGAAATCGATGCCTATGACGGCGACCAACGCAAGAAAAATTGAACCGTCCATGTCATGTGCCTCCCTGGGGCTGAGCTGGTGCCAGCGTTCTATCGTACTAGCACCACCCGATTCAGGTAAAGAGAAACTTGCAGGAGAAAGAGGGGCTTTGGGGGGAAGGGGAGGAATACTGAAGGATTGTGATATGTTGGTGAGCGGTTTTGAGAGGCTTTCGTGGTGAGCGTTGGTACCTACTGTTGCCGCCGTGGGTTTTTGGGACAATGGTTTGTATGGATCCATCGGGATTTAAGCTGTTGTACGAAGACGGTCCCTGTCTGGTTGTTGGCAAGCCGGGCGGTGTTTTGACACAGGCTCCTCCCGGCATTGATAGTCTTGTGGTTCGTGTCAAGGACTTTTTGTGTCAACGGGCTAACCAACCGGGCAACGTGTACTTGGGAGTTCCTCACCGCATCGACCGACCTGCTTCGGGAGCCTTGTTGCTTGCAAAAAATTCACGTGCTGCGCGACGTTTCGGGGAGCAGTTTCAAGCACGTCGTATCGCGAAACACTACCTGGCACTGACAGAAAACGTGATTTCTGAGGAGGAAGGGACATGGTCGGATTGGGTCCGAAAAATTCCCGACGTGGCACGCGCTGAGTTGTGTGCTGAAAGCGATGCTGGCAGTCGACATGCTCTCCTTCATTTTCGTGTTCTAGCTCGTTTGGATACTGTCACTTTAACGGAAATCACATTGGAGACTGGTCGTACCCATCAAATTCGCCTGCAGGCCTCATCGCGGGGATTTCCGCTTTTGGGCGACACGCTTTACGGTGCCCAAACAATGTTTGGCCCTGTGTCAGAAGACCCTCGTGGCAGGTGGATTGCATTGCATGCAAGGCGACTACAGTTTGCGCATCCAATGACGCGCCAGTCTGTCACCGTGGTAGCACCCCTACCAACATGTTGGAAAGAGCACTGCCAATTTTCACCTTGGCTGGTTCAAGAGGGTGATGGAATCTGACGATCTGCGCTGGGAGAATTTGGGGTGTGAAGATGGCTGTCGAAACCAGCGTCAGCGCTCGGTTTTCACCGGGAATCGAAATCACCTGTTGAATTAACCCCCATGCGATAGATGGGTAATTTGCGATCTTTTTGCCGGTCAGCAGAATTGTAGGGATTCTTCAAAGTTTTCTGATTAGGCAGACGATACCACCATTGCCGAATGCCACCATCGACGCGCGCACTTGTCGCTTGGTGCTCGGTAGGTAATACCGCTGGTATTTTCCAGTGTCCGGTCATTAATTAGCTGTCAGCAGGTCGAATGACCAGGCTTTGGGACATAACGAAACGACTGCGGTAGATCAGTTCAGGGGGGCTCCTGAGCCATTTGTGAACTCGTCCCTAGCGAGTGACGAGAGCCGTTGTAGTCAAAACATACCCTGTACTGATGTTTTTTCGCGTTTGGCGCGAAGAAGACCTACTGGGAAGAAAGCTTTCATGAGTCGGCAAGTCATCCGTTTTTGGTCATTGGCATTATGTTGGGTCGTGCTATGCACGGGTTGCCATCCGATCCAACCTTTCTATTTCCACGAGGATGGTGATCTTTCACATTATTTAGATGTGGCAACCACGCTGGAAACGCCTGATGTGGAGACGAATTCACTGCCTGATGCGGCAAACACACAAGCGCCGTTGACGGTGCTCAACGGTGATTTTGAAGACTACTGGGACTTGACGCTGGAAGAAGCAATCTGTGCCACGTTACACAATAGTAAAGTGATCCGGACGATCGGAACCGGATTTGGTGGGAGTCTAGTGCAGTCAGCCGTTGGTTCGTTCAATGGGGGACCTGGGGTTCCCACAAGCCTGATGCAAAACCCGGATTTTGCACAGACCGTCTATGAACCGGCGATACAGGAGAGTGATCCGAATTTAGGGGTTGAAGGTGCCCTGGCAGCTTTTGATACACAATTTGCGGCCAACTTGTTTTGGGACCGTCGAGATCGTCCGCGTAACTTGTCGATTGACGCTGGGTTTTTCAGCAGCCTTGATTACCAGGACTTGGCGACCAGCCAGTTAGAACTAACCAAACGGACCGCTCCCGGTTCGCAGTTAGCGATCCGAACACGCCATCAATACGACAACATGCGAGCTCGAACCATCAGTCAACCGTTGTCGAGTTTGTGGACCGCTGAATGGGAAATGGAGTTTCGCCATCCGTTGATGCGTGGTGGTGGTGTCCAGATCAATCGAATACCAGTGGTTGTCGCACGAATCCAAACCGACATCGAAATCGCCGATTTTGAGAAATCTGTCCGAGACCTCGTGTTTCAGGTGGAAACGGCGTATTGGGAACTGTTGTTCTGCTATCGGATTTTGGATGCGGAAGTCCAAGGTCGTGATAGTTCTTTGGCAACTTGGAAAAAGATTAACGCTCTCGCAGGAAAATTACAGGGTGGAGAAGCTGATAAACTGGCCCAAGCCAGGCAGCAATATTTTGAATTCCAAGGTCGCGTGCTGGCAGCGAAGGGAGAACTCTTCAAGTGCGAGAACAGGTTGCGGTTCTTGATGGGGTTGGCAGTGTCAGACGGTCGCTTTATTAGGCCGATCGATAAACCGACTACTTCCCAGGTAAGTTTTGATTGGCGGCAAATTCTGTGTGAGACATTGACAAGAAGCGTGGAACTGCGTTCGCAGAAGTGGCGTATTAAACAGCGTGAAATGCAGTTGATGGCTGCCCGGAATAACTTGTTGCCACAATTGGATGCAACCTCTTTATACCGTTGGTTGGGAGTCGGCGACGAGTTGGCATCGGCGGATCGGCAGACGGTGAATTTTCCAGCGATCGGGTCTACTGCCTATCAAGAATTGACAGAAGGTCATTACCAGGAGTTTCGTGTAGGACTCGAATTTGGATTTCCGGTTGGATTTCGCCGTGAATTGGCGGGAGTCCGGCAGGCCACTCTGAGAGTAGCGCGTGACAAGGCAGTCTTGCAGAATATGGAATTGGAAGCCAGTCATCAGTTGGCTGATGCGATTCAGAATCTCGACGGTCACTATGTGTTAACTCAGAATAATTTCAATACACTTGATGCCGCTCACCAGGAGGTGGAAGCGGTTGATGTCGCCTACGAAGCGGGAACCGTGACGCTTGATTTGTTGTTGGATGCACAGCGCCGCCTGGCTCAAGCTGAACGGTCTTATTTCCGTGCCCTGGTCGCCTATAATCAAACGATTTCCCAAGTGCACATGCGGAAAGGGTCATTGCTAGAATACAACAATATTTCGCTCGCCGAAGGGCCGTGGTCTGCCAAGGCTTATTGGGATGCCTTGGGTCATGCCCGCCGTCGAGATGCCAGTACGTACATGGATTTCGGATTTACTCGCCCCAAGGTGATTAGTCGTGGTTTGTATCCACAGCATTCGGACGGCACAACGGATGGTGATACAAAACTTTCACCGATACCTTCTGCGGGTACCCTTCAACCCATCATTCCGCAAGAACAGACCCCATCAGCAGTGTCGCGAACATCGGCTGACGACCAGCCATTCACATGGGGTGGACTTGGGTTAGGAGGAATTCAGTCGTCACATCCTGCCGGTCCGGTACGGAGTGGCCCTGCTGCGACAATGGAAGGGACATCATTCGACTGGGGAGCGATTGGGCGCGCGGCTGGGGCTGGACTTCCTTTGTCACTTTCTTCGCCGGAAAGTGATTAGTGGGGGAAAAGTTTCGTAACGGAACTACCATACCTCACCTTGTTTTTGTCCGTGGTTTTCCCATTTTCTTCTGGCAGGGTGTTCCCATGGCCTCGATTTTGTCAGAAATTATTTACCACCGATTTGGGGGTTCTTTGTCAATGGGTGTCCCCAAATCAGGCGACCTTCCTTAGAATAGATTTTGGGTTTTGTTCTCTGGATCCGTATGACGTTGTGATGGCGTGAGAGATCCTGCCTGAGTCCTAGTAATGCAGTACCCTCGGAGGGCAGATGCAGCATGTTTTTTTCATTAGATGGCGTCGATGGGGGAGGGAAATCAACGCAGTCTACTCTTTTTTGCACATGGCTACGTAATTCGGGACACGATGTGGTTGTTTGTCGTGATCCGGGAACGACTGAGTTGGGCGAGGCGATCCGTGATATTTTGTTAACTAGTCATGAAGTTGGTATGGTTCGCCGTGCTGAAATGCTGCTTTACATGGCTGCCCGTGCTCAGCTGGTCGAAGAGATTATCGAGCCAGCATTAGAGGCAGGTAAAATTGTTGTGTCTGATCGGTATCTACTGGCCAATGTTGCCTATCAAGGCTATGGTGGTCAGTTGGAGGTTGGTGCCGTCTGGGACGTTGGTCAGGTAGCAACGGCTAGTCGAATGCCCGATTTAACGTTTGTCCTGGACATAGATGTTCAAGCAGCGACGGGGCGTATCGATCGTCAAAAAGATCGGATGGAAAGCCAGGGCGACGCCTTCGCCCAGCGTGTTAGGCAAGGTTATCTGACGGAGGCTAATCGTAACCCTGATAAGATTGTCGTCATTGATGCAGGACGCGAAATCGACGCGGTCCAAGCGGACATTCAGAAAGAGGCGGCCAAAAAGATAATGGAGACAAGCAACCTTAATCCGTAGGCTGGCGGAATCATCAAAGTTGCTTTGTTACTGTGAAGTTCGCGGTTTATCCTGTTGGAAGTTTCATGATGAGTTGGCAAGAGATTCTAGGCCACGAATCGATCGTAGAGCGTTTCCGCCGTTGTGTCCAGCGCGGACGACTGGCCAGTACTTTTCTGTTTGTTGGCCCAGCGGGAATCGGCAAGTTTCGATTTGCCCAGAAAATGGCAGCTGCTTTGTTGTGCGAAGAACACCCGGAACATGAGTTGGAGTCGTGTGGCGAGTGTCCTGCCTGTCGGCAGGTACACAACGAATCGCACCCGGATTTGGAAATAGTGCGCAAACAGGATGGCGAAAGGTTTATCCCGAAAGAGAGGTTTGTTGGTGACAGAGAGCATGGCACGCGGGAGGGACTATGCCAGCGTATGAACTTGAAGCCTTTTTGTGGGGGCCGCAAGATCGCTATTATAGACGATGCGGATTTTTTGAATCAGGAAGGAGCTAACTGTTTGCTCAAGACGCTTGAGGAGCCACCTCCGCGTTCCATTTTGTTTTTAATTGGTACAAGTGAATATAAACAACTTCCCACGATTCGTTCGCGGTGTCAGGTAATTCGGTTTGGTGCTTTGCCGACGTCGGCGGTCCAACAATTGCTCCTGAAGCAAGGATTGGTGGAAGACCCGAATCAAGCAGCCGAATTAGCCCAGCAGTCGGAAGGTAGTCTAGAGCGAGCGCTTGAATATGCAGATTCGGACTTGTATGAAATCCGGACACAGTTGTTTGAGTTCTTGGCGCAACGCCATCCCGATTCCGTGGCATTGAGCCGCTTGTTAACGGATTTTCTGGATGATGTTGGACAAGACGTACCGCGGAAGCGGCAGAGGATGCGCCAAGTGATTTTGTCGGGTGCAGAGTTTTATTCTGGCTTGATCCGTCTTATGACCGGTGTCCAGCTTGGCGAACAACAGAAAGGCCTGCAAGAAACGGTTCAGCGGGCTTTGCACGAAGGGAACGGTGACGAGACGCGCGTCGCGCAAAAGCTGGAGCGATGTTTGTTGGCGGTCGAC
Organism: uncultured Pirellulaceae bacterium; assembly: GCA_964393615.1. Taxonomy (GTDB): domain Bacteria; phylum Planctomycetota; class Planctomycetia; order Pirellulales; family Pirellulaceae; genus CAYMUR01. The sequence goes on along the minus strand of CAYMUR010000026.1, from coordinate 27,445 downwards.
CAATTGCAAGCCAATGCCAATGTGTCTACTTTGCTCGAGTGTTGGGTAGACGATTTGGCACATTGATTGTTCCGACACAATCGGTTGCGGTCGCCCAAGTCTGGAAAGTGCTCCCTGATGTTGTGGATGTGGATGAAAACTTAGCAATCACAGCGTGTTGATCAGGGTGCTACCTGCTAAACCTTCCAGGCACTGGTTGTGTCAGTTCCATGCCAACAGATGATTGTCTTGTTGAATAACAGTATTTTGCATGCCTAGCACAGTTGATTGACCTTGTCATTGGTGTAATTGGTCTACTTTTCCAGGAATGTGTAACCGGTAGTCTTCTGTGTCTTGGAGAATCGGTTTCAGGTCACAAATCTTAAGAAATTTGCCCGAAGATAGTTGACAAAACGTAATCAGTGACAATAATTAGATGTTGAGTAGTGGCACCTTTCAGATCAGTATTTTCCCGCCTTATGGTTGCTTTTTTATCTGTGGCCATCTTGCAGTAATAAGCACGGACATTGTGTATGTGTTTCGGGTAAATTTGTGATGTGTTAGGTGACTGTTTTTCGAACCGTGGGTTTGGTTACTGGGCGGTGTTATGGTGCCAGCAGGTAATCGTTGTATTTGGAGGAACAAACAGTCGATGCAAGAAGTGCAAAATGTATTTGATGCGATTCTTAAGTATGGTCATGACGAGGATTTTGCTCCTTCCATGACAGATGAATTTGATCCCACAGACGCTCCTGCTGGTTCGATGTCAAAGATTGAGCAGTTGAGGGCGCGTGTTGAATTAGGGCTCCCGTTGTGGCATGACGAGGACCGCTCAGATTATTCTGGGTTAACGGGTGTCGTCCGACCTCGCGATTGACAATCCAGTGAAATCTAGCATTTGCCAGACAAATCTAGCATTTGATAGTATTTGGTTCTCAGGCAGCAGTGAAATGGACCACTGTACGATTTCAATTTAAATAAAAAGGCCTTCTTATGAAGGCCTTTTTTTTATGCTGAGGCGAGATGCGTCAAAGGGAGGCAGGCGAAACGGTCCGATGTCGAGCGGTGCAGCTGATTTCTGGCGAAAGGTGTCTCACCCAATTCTTGGACTGTTAAGCGAAAGTGACGGTTACAGACTGTTGCCGGTTGCGTAGCATTTGTCGTGGGCATTGAGGTTTCTGGCTAGGCGGCAACGTTAGAGTTTGTCTCCAGTTCATCACGAAGGACAAGCACCTCGCCGGGAGCGTCTACGCCGATTCGTATTTGTTCTCCGGAAATTCGAAGGATGGTGATGACGATCGAATCATTCGACGTGATTAGTTTTACCTTTTGTGATTGCTTACGTGATAAAATTAGCATGTTTATGGCTTTCCGGGGATTGAAAGTGTCGATCGATTGACGCTCGAGACATGCCGGATGAGAAGTGGCTTCTCATCAGACGGTCTGGTCAACGCCCTATCGTTGTTTGGGGGATAACTAGTTTGGGGAGCTGGGTGAGCTTTGTCATCAAAGTACGCTCTCCAGCTGAATCGTAGAATAAGAGATTATTCCTGTCGGTTTCCCAAATCGCGGTGAGTCGCACGCTGCGCGGGCCATGCAGGCAGAAGAAGATGCCACAAGGTTTGTCGCCACGAGTCAAGAGACGCTCGGTCATCTGAAAAACGCCGGGTTCTAGTGTGTTATGTTCACAAATGTTTTCGTAGACGTAGGTTCTAATATCTTGGACTGTTTGGATATCTGAGGCGTGGGCCAGCATGGGGTGTATGGTCTCCGTTTAATAGATAGGCCAATCAAAAAATCAAGGTAGGTATGAACTCGAGTCTCAGGTGGAGCTTCGCCTTGATAATTTGTTCTACAAATTGTTATCGGCAAAATGCGTGGATTTGCTTTGGCAGGAAAGAAGGGAAAAATGGGTCGGGTTTTTTTATTGCGGTTATTGACTAGTCAGCAAGATAAAAGAACGATCAATAAATTTTTTTAATAGAAATTAATCATGGCGCAGCGGGTCGGCAATGCTGGGGCTTAGGTTGTAGAGAGAGGGAACCGCCCTGAAAGAGATGGCTTGTGAGCGAGGGCATGGCGGAGCGAGGAAGTGTCTCGCTAGGTGAAAAGAATGGTTCCACCTTGAATGAATCGGTTAACGTGTGGCTGCCAGAAACTGATCGAAGGAAACCATTTCTGATTGGCTCACGTTGTGTTTCACTTGTGCGATTTTTTTCCGGTCATCTTTCGTCAAGTGCCATTCGACGTGATGTTTGACTTTTTGGTGATAACGAGAGTTGCCTGGTGGCGACGTAGAACCTGTTGCACGAGAGTCGATGGATAGTAGAACCAACGCTGGCATGACACGACGAGCTAGCATTTCCTGGTTCAATGATAATCTTGCCTGTGGTGGCCAGTTCATCAGAAAGTAGTTTAGCCGTGTTGTGGCATCCGCGAACAAAAAATAAAGTCGCAATGAAGCATCGTCCTTGAATTTTGATCCGTGGACTTCGTAATTTACTGCGCTGCCAGTCAATTTCAGAAAGGGTTTGCTTCCATCCGTCACTAACTCGAACTTGGGTTGTGCCAGTTCCCTGAACCAGATCGGAATATTGTCTCGTTGGATGTGTCTTTCAACCGTCTGTTCGTGTTTCAGTAGGCGTTTGGTGGTGACCAGAGTGTGTTCGTCGCGTGTCTGACTGAAAAGAATAAAACGATTCTGTTTGCTATCAAGGATGACGATATCACCCGACTGACTAACCGGGAAATCATAAACCTGTGTGTTGTCGAAAAGGGTTAGTAGACGAGATGCAGGTTTTGTTTCGTGACCGATGTAGACGGAGGTCTCAATCCTGAAATCGGTCCCTTCAGCAGAGGACCAGGAGGCAATCAGCCAAAACAATGACATAACAACGAGTGGAAATACAGGTCGTAACACGGACATGGCAAGCTCCTGGAAGGAAGGGGGGAGGATACAATAAGTATTCAGCTGGCGTCTAGTCGAGTGCGGTACAAGCAATGGCATCCACCAGAAGATTGTGGCAATGCTCAGGAAACCGGTTTCACCATGTTTTCAATGCCCATTTTCGGCTGTCTGAGATTTTGCATGAACATAGCGATTTCCGCAGCGTAGTATCCAAGGGATTTGCCGTGGCACATGGAGCCGAAGGCCGGTGCCAAGGATTGGGTAGGCGTTTTGGCAGGGGATCTGTTAAGCTATTGCCGTAGGGTGCTGTGACGGGAAAACTAGAATGAAGTATTCGAATGTCAAACTCGTTTAGTCAATTGGTTGCTAGCCGTAAAGCGGTGGTCGGTGTCATCGGGCTGGGTTATGTCGGTCTTCCGTTGATACGTGCCTTTGACAAGGCCGGGTTCAGGACAATCGGTTTTGATGTCGACGAAACAAAAGTCGCGACATTGCTTTCTGGCAAAAGTTACATTGGACACATTGATGGCCAATGGGTAGCTGAAGCCGTGAAGACGGTCCGATTCCGGCCGACTAGTGACATGCGTCAATTGGCCGAACCTGATGCAATCTTGATTTGTGTGCCGACGCCGCTGACCGCAAGTCGTGATCCTGATTTGCAGTTTGTAGAGTCAACTGCCCACCAGATCAGTCAGCATTTGCGTCCTGACCAATTAGTCGTTCTCGAGAGCACCACCTATCCTGGTACGACGCGAGATGTCGTGCATCCTATTCTAGCCAGTTCTGGACTGGAATTAGGCCGAGACTTTTTCTTGGCATACAGTCCAGAGCGTGAGGACCCGGGGAATTCGGAATTGTCGGCCGGAGGAATTCCCAAGGTAGTCGGTGGTTTGGACTCGCAGAGTCTCCAGCTTGCCAACGAATTGTATGCAGCTGCCGTTGTGCAGACAGTACCAGTACCGAGTTGTGAAGTTGCTGAAGCTTGTAAGATTCTCGAGAACACTTATCGCTCTGTTAATATTGCGATGGTCAATGAAATGAAGGTCTTGTTTGATCGACTGGGCATCGATATCTGGCAAGTGATCGATGCGGCCAAAACGAAACCGTTTGGTTTTCAGGCATTTTATCCCGGACCGGGACTTGGCGGCCATTGTATTCCCATCGATCCGTTTTATTTAAGTTGGGTAGCCCGCAAGAACAGTATGGCCACGCGGTTTATCGAGTTGGCAGGGGAAATTAATGCCAGTATGCCAAGGTACGTTTCTGACCGGGTGACGGATGCACTAAATCATCATGGCAAGCCAGTGAGAGATAGTCGAATTGGTGTTTTGGGGGTTGCTTACAAGAAGGATGTGGACGACCCTCGGGAGAGTCCCGCATTTCGTCTGATGGAATTGTTGTCGGAAAAAGGGGCAAATTTGACTTATAACGATCCCTATATTCCACGCTTGCCTTTGATGCGTCATTACGACGTTCCCGATTTGACCAGTCACGAATTAACGGCTGAATATCTTGCCGCCCAGGACTGTGTATTAATTGTAACCAATCATACCCTTTACGATTATTCATTCATCATGCAGCATTCTCAATTGATCGTTGATACTCGTAATGCTATGGCTCAGATCGAAGACACGTTGGGGAAGGTGTATAAGGCATGACAGCCAAAACGATTCAACGCATTCTCGTTACGGGAGGAGCCGGTTTTCTCGGCTCGCATTTGTGTGAACGGCTTGTCGCGGATGGTGAAGATGTCATTTGTCTGGATAATTTTTTTACGAGTCAAAAAGCAAATGTAGAACACTTACTGGACAAGAAAAACTTTGAACTGATCCGGCATGACATTACCATGCCAATTTGGCTGGAAGTCGACCAAATATACAATTTGGCCTGTCCAGCCGCTCCTGGCCACTACCAGTATAACCCCATCAAAACAATCAAGACGTCTGTCATGGGGGCGATCAATACCCTGGGCATGGCCAAGAGGTGTAAAGCGACCGTTTTGCAAGCTTCCACTAGCGAAGTCTATGGCGATCCAGAAGTCCATCCGCAACGCGAGGACTATCGCGGAAACGTCAATCCGATTGGTCCTCGTGCCTGTTATGACGAAGGAAAACGGGCGGCTGAGACACTGTTTATGGATTACCATCGGATCAATGAAGTTGATATTCGTATTGTAAGGATATTCAATACTTATGGGCCACGTATGCACCCATTTGACGGTCGTGTTGTCTCCAATTTTATCTCTCAGGCGGTGGCGGGTAGGGACATTACTATTTTTGGAGATGGCACACAAACAAGGTCGTTCTGTTATCGGGATGACCTGGTAGAAGGGCTGATTCGGGCCATGAATGCTGATCCGCAGCTTGTCGGGCCGATTAACCTGGGCAATCCCGGGGAATTTTCGATTCGCGAGCTGGCCGAATTAGTCATGGAATTGACCGGGACCAGCTCAAAATTGGTACAACGTCCTTTGCCAGAAGATGACCCTGTGAGACGCCGTCCGGATATTGGTTTGGCCAAACGGACGTTAGGCTGGGAGCCGGTGGTCCCACTTCGTCAAGGGCTGGAACGAACGATCGAATGGTTCCGACAGATCGATCTGGGTCAATACCGTCCACCAACTCCCAACTTTGAAGCCATGTCGTGAAGAATCGGCGATTTATGTTATTTGCGGAATTGCATTGTGTATCATCGACGAAACTCTCGTTGCGGTCTGGCGGGCAAGCTCACTGGTTTGGAAGTCATGTGAACAGCCACATGTTTCGTCCTTTGAAACGGCGGTCCGATGCTGCCGGGCTGATTTATCCCAGGTTTTTGTCCGTGGAGTTTCTAACAGCCACAAATATCCATCGAAATCCCTCGACAGCGATGATTGCCAAAATGACGCCACAAACATCGGCTAAAAAATCGTGAAGGCTGCCGTGGCGTCCTGGCACTGGAATTTGTAGTAGTTCATCAAGACCTGCATAGATGACCAGGATTGAGAGCATCGGAAACAGATATTGGTGTAATGATTTGTGGCGACGTGGAAACGCCGACATGTATAAAATGGTTAAAATCAAGAATGCGAAAAAGTGAGCTAGCAGATCGCGGATAGTGAAAGGAATCTTTGGTAGTCGGTCTCCGGGAATATGAGTCAGGGTGAATAGAATACACCAGAAGACGACTAAGCCGACCAATGCACGCGGACGTGTCTCAGGGAGCCAGGGCAATGAAATTCCTTTTTTGCAGAATAACGTAAGGTGTTGAATACCAAGTGTTGGAAAATGGTCGCAAAAATTTTTTCTGCAGAGGCCTGGGAGACTCTATTCCGAGCATAATCACTGTCAGCCATTATGGCTACGCCAGTCCAGCCATGTATAGTGAGTTAGGTAACATTGCTGTCAGTGTCTTTGATTAATAACGGAACTCATCGCTTGCGGACCGGAAAAATGTAGGTGTACTGGAAGATGAATGCGGCCATGGAATTTAACAAATGTTCGATAGCTTATTAACGTCAGGTCAATTTGATGCAAGTTCTGAGGCACTTGTCACTCCTGACGAGGTGGTGTTCTGGAACCAGTTTCCGCCCGTGGTAGACCGACTTTATAGGGAGTTAGCTGACTTGGCAGGCACTCGTGTCGCCTTGCAATTCCGTGCTAGTGGAACATGTCTGGCACTGCTTGCTGTTCTTGACCGATTGAAGTGTGACACGATATTGCTGTCGGATGAGTTGCGGCAGGATGAAGCAGAGGCGTTAGTCGAACCATTTCATGTGACGGCACTCATACGCGGGCTTGTATTGCCAGATGCGGTCGAACCCTGGCCTCATTTCCAACTACAGCGGACAGCCGATGGGCAGGTAGGAGTCAATGAATATGGTGTGACGATTTTAACTTCTGGTACGAGTGGACGTCCCAAGGCAGTGCGGCATTCCTGGGAAAGCTTGGCTCGGCCAGTGCGACGTAGTCCAGTCGATCTCCCGCCTCGTTGGCTTTTATCTTACGCGCCACATCTTTATGCAGGCCTGCAGGTCATTTTGCAGTCCTTGCTCAATCATGGTTGTTTGGTGTCTCCACTGCCAGGTAGTACTCCTGATGAAGTAATCCACTTAATGAGCCGCGGCAAAGTAGCCTATGCTTCAGCCACACCATCCTATTGGCGACGTCTGCTGTTGTTTGCGAATCGCTCTTTGCTGGCTGGTATTCCATTGCGTGTTGTGACGTTGGGCGGGGAGCCCGTAGATCAAGGAATACTGACTCAATTGGCGCAGCTATTTCCTAATGCGAGGCTGGTCCATATATATGCCACCACGGAACTTGGCCGTTGTTTTTCTGTAACAGATGGACAGGCCGGGTTTCCAAAGACCTACCTTGAAAACATTTCTTCAGATGGCGTCGAGTTGCGCATCCATGAAGGAGAGCTTTGGGTTCGTTCGGCGAATCGTATGAGCGGGTATGTTGATCAGCCTGATGCGAAGCTGGACGAATGGACCGCAACGGGTGATGTGACTGAGACACGTGGCGACCGTGTATTTTTTGTGGGGCGCAAGTCCGAAATCATCAATGTGGGAGGCAACAAGGTTCATCCCTATGAAGTCGAGCGTGTCATCCGTGAATTTCCAGATGTCGTCGATGTAAGAGTTTACGGAAAATCGTCTTCGATTGCCGGTGAGTTGGTGAGTTGCGAGATTGTAGTCGCTCACGGCACGGATGCGGTGGAGGTCAAGAGAAGCGTGACAACAAAATGTGTCGAATTGCTGACGGAATTTCAACGCCCTCGTGTTGTCGAGGTGGTTTCGGTGATTCCTCTTTCTTCAGCTGGCAAGACCCAGCGCTCCGCCGAATAGCCGAGGTGTAAAGATTGTTTTGTGGGCTCTCGTTCGTTATCTGCGGTTACGCGTTGGATAGTAGTGGGAATCGTTGGCGAACCTGGTAGCATGCCCTGTAGGGAAACCACCTGTGTTCTGTTGCGACTGCGTCAAGTCGCGGCGTACCGTATTGACTTGACTTTGTAGTCGCTGCAGTTGGTCATTTTGTCGGTCTTGTTCACGTGCTCTTCGCTGGGCCTCAAGCTGTGGGCGAACTCTTGTGAAATAGGTGGGCAGGCCGGTTTGTTGATTGGCTAATAAGCTAAGATAAGGACTCACCGTCGGAGTGCTCGGGATGCGCGAGCGCAACGATTGCAGGGCGAGAGGACCCTGTTGGGCGTTGGCAAGTTCTGTTAACAGGATAAGGGTTGCGAACACGACCCCCAACAAGGAATAGTGATATTTTCCCACTTGACGACCCCCGTAATGATTTCTTGTTGTCATACCAATATTTTATACTTTTCGCTGGACAGTGGCAAATCATTTCATGCACTGGCAAAGGGCAGGTTAGTAGGGCATATACCGTCCCTCTGGGAACCTTTGTAGCAGTTGAACGGTTTGGCCACCCAGCATGGAGAATCCCAGGATTCTTTCAAACGGAGCGGTGAATTTTGCAAGTGTACCGTCCAGAAGGATGAACTTGTCTTCGGCGATGAAAATACGGTCACCTGGTAGAATCTGGTAATTAGTCTGGGTGGAACCACCTTTGGTGATTGCTACCCAGTCGATAGGTAGGATTTGGTCACAACCGACTCCGCTGGGGGCGGGGCGCGCGATCCACATTTTGCGTTTATTGGACTGTCGCTGTGTGCCTCCAATCATCGACATCGCATCCAGAACAGTTTCATTTCCGGTCGCTGGCAACCGCACGACAGAATCACCATATCCGGCCCCTTCGATGATTACATAGTAGACCTTGCTGTTGTATGCAAATACGTCGAGTGAGATTTTTGGCTCCTCGAGGAATCTGGATAAATGCATTTCAATAGCTTCACGGGCTTCTTCCAGGGTCATGCCATTGATGTAGACGCTGCCATAGGTGCCAAGGTTGAGGTACCCATCTGGGCCTACGAGATGCTCCCCGGCGATTGTTTGTTGGCCGGCGATTTGTGCTAACGATACGGAAACTTGCGGGACTGAAAGTTCACCTGCGAGTTCACGCACGATAGCGTCTTGAGCTTCGCGGACTGTTTTCCCGGCAATTTTAACCGTGCCGTAAAGCGCACCTAGGTTGACGTTTCCATTCGGTTCCACTTGAAAGAAGTCAGCCAACGGAAAATCTGGATTTGAGCCAGGTGCGATGATTTCCAGTACATCAAATGGTTGGATTGTATAGGGCGACTTGGGTACCAAGCGTAATACATCGATGAGTAACACGTCGGGCGGTTCCAAGCGGTACTTGGGTAACGCCATTTTAGCTAGTTCTTTAGGAGGTTCTTGTTTTGGGGACGCTAGCCGCAAGCTGGGAACTTCGCTGCGATTATTATTAGAGGGGGGATTTCCACCCAGGTCGGCATGGATATCGGGTCGGCCAAACTCGCTGAAACTTGCTTGTTTCACCTTGCTGTCGATGACTCGCTTTTTGGTTTTGACTGCTGCATCCATTTTACGAGCGGTCGATTTTTTACTTTTGCGCTTCGATTTTTTACTTTTGGGCTTCGTAGTGTCAGCCGGTCCTTGATCAGCGTTGTCGGGCAATTCACCGATCAGATCACCCGTAAAATCTAACGGATTTGTGATCCCCGAAGGAGTCGTCGTTTTACAACCAATCAATGTGCCCCAGCAAATGGCCAAAATAAGCCAGTGGTTTACGGGCAGATATTTGTGAGTGTCCATTTCCAACACCTTTTCGGACGGATGGGTAGGGATGGCCGAAATCTACGCGACCGGCACAGTCGCAATAATCGGCAAAGTTTGTCAGATACTTTGCTATGATTTGGCGATGTGCGGTAAAAAACGTTGAATTTACCTAAAATTGACAGCATTTTTGTCTGTAGCCGTAAGTTCGGCGCAAGTAACTCGTCTGGTGTGATATCAATTCAGCGTACCAGCATAGAAGGAGTGATATTATCCATCACGTTGCTAGCGGAGCTTGTTGAATTGTTTGACAATTTAGAACAGCCTACTTAGAGTGAATGCGCAAGATTGCTAAGGTAGTTTATCGTTGCAGGGGGGAGACGTTTTTGAAGGATCCATGTTGGGATTGCCGGTTGAAACGAAGTGTTTCATTTGTTTGGCGACCCACAAAGATTTGTATTGAGAAACGATCAGTCAAACCAACTTACGAGTGAAATCTAAGAGGAATATGTGTTATGCAGGAAGATCCTAAAGGTACCAATGTGACACCGCCACCGCCAACGGAATCGGTATGGGGGCAGCTGAATCATTGGGTCTCCCAAAATTTCAAATGGCTTATATTTGGCGCGGGCGTGCTGGTGCTTTTTGGGCTGAACCATAACTCGTTGTCAAGAGTTGCAGATTTGTGGGCGAATCCACAGTATTCGCACGGTTACTTGATTCCCATCTTCGCGGGGGTGTTGCTGTATCTTCGACGAGAACGATGGGCGCAACCACCGACCAGCGAAATTTGGTTTGGAGTCGGTCTCATGGCAATAAGCGTATTGGCGAGAGTAGCTGGTACTCGTTATGTGTTATTCACGATCGATAATTTGTCTTTTATTCCTTGCGTTCTTGCTGTTTTGATCATTGTTGGTGGATTCAAGGCATTGCGTTGGGGCGCGGCTCCGGTTTGTTTCCTGGCATTCATGTATCCATTACCCGGTTTTTTGGTGGACAATATTCTACGACCATTACAAACATTTGCCACGATGGCCAGTACGTATGCTTTGCAGACACTTGGTGTAGAAGCTTACCGTGTTGGTAATAAAATCAATTTGGACCATATGGAATTGGGTGTGATTGATCAATGTAGTGGCTTGCGTATGTTGACGATTTTCATTGCCTTGGCGACAGCCATTGCGATGATTCTCACACATCGCCCCATGTGGGAACGCCTGGTGCTAGTTGTTAGTGCTGTACCAATTGCGATCCTGGTTAATGTGATACGTATTACGTTGACTGGACTATTGTATAATTTGAAGGTCGATAGTGAATTGGCAAATCATATTTTTCACGACTGGGCGGGCTACATCATGATGCCGATTGCATTGGGCTTCCTCTTTTTGGAAATGCAGGTGTTGTCACGATTGGTGATAGAAACAAGTCACCATCCCACGGGTATCATCAAGAATGGCTAAGGGGCAGAAATTTCCCCAGTCATTTGGAAGGTTTTGTCGTTTATCCGAAAGAGGATGGCGGTTCGGTTGAGAATAAATGAAACACGAGTAGATAAACGGGTTGACTTTTTACAACGTACTGTAACGCCAGGTGGTAATATTTGAGGTCGGTGACCGATTTATCCGTTTAATTCCAGTTGATTTTAAGCTAAAGGTATAATTGGTGCGGTAATTGCAGCACCAAACGATTTGAGTCCAATTGTGTTTTTGACACACCCCATTGATTTATTTCTCTCAAGGAGATCGTGAGCCAATGTCAGTCAATGATCCTCACAGCAATAATATTTCGGACGGTTCTAGTGTTAACCTGCCTGCCGTCTCGGGCACGGGCGGACATTTAACGGCAATGCCCACTAATGCCATTGGATGGAATGGCAGCACGGCGGGTGAAGAAGAACTTAACTTGAAACGATTGTTTCATGCGTTACGTCGCCGCTGGTTGATTGCCAGTCTAACTGGAATGATTGCGGCAATTTCTCTTGTCGGTGTGTTGTATTTCGCTTTTCCCGTTTCTTTCGAGGCGGAATCTTTGGTGCGGGTGCGGCGCGACAAACAAACAGTTTTGTCGAAACGCGACTTCGGAAACAATATGCATGATTATGAAACGTTCAAGAAGACGCAGGCTGCCCTTATGAAAAGTACGTTTGTGATCAATGCGGCTTTACGCAAGCCAGGCCTTGCGCAGCTTCCGATGATCAAGCGGGAAGAGGATCAGGCGGTGTGGTTGGCTGAAAACATGCGTGTTGCCAACCCGCAGAACTCTGAAATTCTTAGTATTACCCTGAAAGGGGAAGACAGAGAAGACATCAAGAAACTGGTTGATGCCGTGGTGGATTCCTATTTGCAGGAAATTGTTCAGTCGGAGCGGGAAGCGGATTTGGAGCGACTTGACATTCTTAAGCGTACGTCGCGCAAACATATGCAGGATATCAAGGAGAAGCAGGAGCTGATTGCGAAGTTGGCCCAGGAAGTAGGGTCTCCTGATTCGGATGAGGCGGAACTCAAGCATCGACTTGAATTCGACGCGCTAATGCGCATGAAGTCACGGCGAGATGAATTGGAAGAAACAGTACAGCAGGTGCAAGCGGACTTGATCGTGTTGGGTCGGCGTGCAGAGGTAGCGTACACACCGACAGAGTATGAAATCGAAGATTATCTGGATACTGATCCTTGGTATGCGGATGCGAAGGTGCGATTGGTGTTAGCCCAAAACGAACAGCGGACAATGGCCGCCAGGGGTGGAGCTCCATCCCCACGGTTACAGCTTGAACTCCAGGCTGCTTACGCTGAGGTACAGCGAATCAAGACGCAGTTGCGACCTCGTATTGTGGATCGGATACGACGTCTTGCTGGTCACGATGAATCAAAGACCACCGATTTGATGTCTATGTTGCAAACACAGAATTCTATTTATGGCGAACAATTGAAACGAGTGCATGAGAATTATTTGAAACAAAGCGAAACTCTTGAAGAAAGTATCGGTTCAAGTGCCGAGTTGGAGTTGCGAAAGACGGAACTGGATAATATGAGTCGCATGATGGAAACGGTATCAACTGAAATGGAAACCGTGGACTTAAATCTCAAGACAAAGCCGCGTATTTCCAAAATTCAGCCAGCAATCGTTCCCGAAATCAGTGACTGGATCTTGAGATTTACCTTGTTTGGTATCGCCTTTGCCGTAACCTTGGGCGGTACGGCTTTTGGTGTGGCAATGCTGGAGTATCAGGCGAGACGTGTGAATGTGACCGACGATATTAACATGGAAACATCCATCCACGTGGTCGGATCATTACCGGCACTTCATAGTCCAAGAGTGTGGCCTTTCGGTGGATTGCGTGGCAGCACTCTTGAATCGGCCTTGACGGAGTGTATCGACAGTGTTCGTACGGCCCTTTTGTGCCGTGATACGAATAATCCGGTTGACGTAGTGATGGTTACCAGTGCAACAGCCCAAGAAGGCAAGACGACCGTCGCCAACCAGTTAGCGATTAGTTTGGCCAGAACGGGTCGACGCACCTTGTTGGTGGATGGAGATTTGCACAACCCGCAGCAGCATTATTTGTTTAGATTGCCGTTTGGACCCGGTTTTTGTGAACTGCTTAGAAAAGAAGCTACCCTGGATGAGGTGGTTCAGCACGTCTCTGTGGAGGGATTGTCATTCATTAACACTGGGTATAATGACCCGGCCAGTTTACAGGCGCTTGCCAGCGATCAGGTGCAAAAAGTGCTCGGACAGCTTCGTTCGGAATTTGATTTTATTGTTATTGATACGGGGCCGGTGCTTGTGGGGGCAGACTCTCTTTTACTCGGTCAACATGCCGATACTTCACTGGTTTCTGTCCGTCGTGACGTTAGTCGTATTCCTAAAATCAACGAAGCTTGTGATCGTCTGCGAGCAGTCGGTGTGGATGTCATGGGGGCTGTGATTAGCGGTGTTGGTGTGGAATTTCGTCCTGCCCAATTCGGGGCGAATGTGGACATTGATGATCAGGAGCAAAGTGAAGGAGATATCTTCGAGGTGTAAGGTGAAGGCCCCATTCGATTGTCGAATGGATAGGACAGCAGTTAACTTAGTTTTGTCTATCGGCAAGGAGTTTCTTTCGAATTCCTTGCCGGTATTCCATTGACGAAAAGGTGATCAAAATGACGCGCATAATTCCACCTATATTTTGCGTTTTGGTAATTCTTCTCATAGGGACCTATTATCAAGGTGTTTATAGCGAACGTTGGTCACTTTATGATTCCAAATTATTGGACGAATTTTCTGACCGTCTTCTTGCAAACGTTCCTCTCACTGTCGGTGAATGGGAAGGGACGGAACAGGAATACGACAAAGAGCAATTTGAAATGTCGAATTGCCGAGCGTGTATTTCTCGGCTGTACACGAGTAAGCGGACAGGGGAATCGGTTTCCGTCTATCTTGTTTCAGGGACGGCCCGGCATGTCACGATCCACACACCTGACTGGTGTTATGTGGGAGCCGGCTTTGAGATGGAAGAAAAGCCACGTAACTACAGCATTGACTGTGGGCCTGGAATTATGGAACCGGAATTTGCGACCACGACGTTTCTTAGAAACAGTTTTGCCGAAACCGAACACCTTCGTATTTTGTGGACTTTTACCGACAACGGAACTTGGGTCGGGCCAACGTGGGCCAAGCCACACTTTGCAGGGCGGCCAGCATTGTATAAATTGTACTTGATTGCTCCAATTAACGGACGAGACAAAGATATCGAAAAATCTTCCGCACGGCGATTTGCTGAAGAATTTTTGCCGATCCTTAACACGGGTCTGTTTCCTTCTGAACCGGATTCAGGCGAAATTGCTGCTTAAATGCATACCGGATTGGTGCGATCCACGTCGTGAGCATAGGACAGTACGAACGCTGTTTCAAGGATGTTTTATAACCAATCAATTAGCCGGTTTGCATTGTCTTTTGTTCCGTCGTCTCGTGTTCAATTGTTCTTTTTTTCTCTCTCCGTTCATGCTTTGCTGCTAATAGTGACCTGCTTGCCAGGGGCTGTCGAGGCGGGCGGCGGCCCCGAAAACTTGTTGTTGGTCGTGAACGAACGTAGTTGGGCATCTCAAACGATTGCTAACTATTATTCAGCACTACGTGGCATCCCAGACAGTCACGTGGTGTATTTGGACTGGAGTAAACCGGTTGAGATTACGGACGTCGAAACCTTCCGACAAGAGATTTTAGAACCTGTTATCAAAGCTATTCAAGACAAACAATTGAGCCAGCAGATTGACTATATCGTCTATTCCGCAGATTTTCCCTACGGAATCAACTACCGCAGTGATCTGAAACAGGAGGAACGTTGGGCCGTCGGTTCCATTACAGGTTTAACTTACTTAGCGCCCTTGGTGATGCTCAAAGAGATCGCTTATCGTGGTCGCAACGTCAATTGGTATATGCGTCCGTGGCAGATGCGGCCTGGAGAGGCTGTGTCGGACATTCCTACAAGTCGTGGATTTCGCACCGTTTTTAGTTGGATGGAAGATGGCCAGATAGGCCGTACAGGTGGACAGCATTATTCATTGTCAACGATGCTTGGCTATACCAGTGGACGTGGCAATTCAGTCTCAGAAGTTATCAATTACCTTCGGCGAAGTTCTCAGGCCGATGGCAGTCGGCCCCAGAGAAGTATATATTTTGCCCGCACAGGTAATATCAGATCCACGACGCGCCATTTTGCTTATCCGCTTGTAGTCGATGAACTGCGTCGCCTAGGTGTGCATGCAGAGGTTATTAATGGTACGTTGCCGCAAGGACGGAAAGACGTGAGCGGGTTGGCAATGGGGGCTGCCGATTTTGAATGGAAAACTGCTGGGAACCAGATTTTGCCCGGTGCAATCTGTGATAATTTTACAAGTTTTGGTGGCGTGTTGCGCGAATCGTCAACTCAGACTCCATTGACCGACTTTTTGCGTTATGGAGCAGCAGCGTCGAGTGGAACTGTGGTTGAGCCGTTTAGTATTATTCAAAAGTTTCCACATCCGATGATGCATGTTCATTATGTTCGTGGCTGCTCGTTGGCCGAAGCATTCTATCAGTCGGTACACGGGCCACACCAGTTATTAATTGTTGGTGACCCATTGTGTATGCCATGGGCGCGAATACCTCAAGTGAACGTTGGCGGAATTACAGCGAACCAGACGGTACAGGGAATGATTGCGATTTCTCCGACAGTCGTTGGTTCTCTGGCGGGCCAGGTTCACCATTTCGAGATTTTTCTCAGTGGGAAACGGATCGCCATAGTACGTCCGGGAAAAGTCTGGCTGTTTGACACATCTGAATATCCGGACGGTTATCATGAACTCCGGGTGGTGGCGTTTGAGGCGTCCGCCCTGCAAATGCAAGGACGAGATGTTGTTCCCTTGACGATTGCCAATACGGATAAGGTAATTCGCGCCAGTGTCACTCCTGTCTCTGGGATTCGGTGGAATGATTCTTTCACCGTTTCGGCGGAATCCACTGGAGCTCGCGAAATTATTGTGTTTCAAAATCGGCGCGTGCTGGGTAAGATCCAGGGAGCCAAAGGAAATCTGGAACTGGTCGCAGACCAGTTTGGTCTGGGGCCTATTCGTTTGCAGTTGGCGGGAATTTCGAACAACGGTGGATCACAGAAAGTATTACTGTCGAAGCCTATTCACATCGATATCAAACCCCCGATGGCAAGATCATCACTGTCCAATCCACCGACTGGTTTGATACCAGGTCTTTCGCTCGAACGACAGAATGTGACAGGACAGATTTCTATTCAGAAAACAACACCGTCGAGTTGGTTGGTTGATCTCGGTATGCAGCCGCAGGAATCGTACCTGCTTTCGGGGTACACTAAAGTATTAAAAGAGAATGTTTATCAGTTTCAACTGTCGGTGTCTGGTGACGTTCAGTTGTACATCAATGGTGATCTGATCCACGCCAGGAAAGGTGATTCGCAGAAAGTGGAATATATACCTGTCACGTTGAAACCGGGATGGCATGAAGTGAATCTGCGCGGCACATTTGCTGGTAAAACACATCTCAGCCTGGCATTTGGGGGACCCGGCACCTTTGCCGTGGGCGATCGTCAGTTTCACCACGTTCCTTAGAATAACGTGTATATAAACGGACCTGCCGTTGAACCTGACAGCAAGACAAGGACGCCTATAGCAAGTAAGACAAGCACGATAGGCGCCAACCACCATTTTTTGTTGTAACGCAGGAAATCCCAAAACTCTCGGATGATTCCCGTTTGCGATTGTTCGGCCAGGTCGCTAAATTTTGGCTGTTGGTCGTCGTTCATGGTTGCCATCCTTTGTTCCAGGCAAACAAGGTTCCATACGGTTTCTTGATTGTGTTCTGGGAAATATCTTGTGCATTGTCATGATCATGAATGACCTGACAACAGGATATGGTAGTGCTAATTGTCATTCCGGCAAGGTGAAGTGTTGCCAGTTAGGAAATGCTTTTGGTTAAAACTGTTGGAAATAGCGTTGCTTTTTGGAAGGTGTTTGATGAGTGGTCCAATAACTTTTTACTTGTTGGTCCGGTGTTTTGTCGAAAAAGTTAATGTGAAACAATCGTAGTAACAAACCAATCGGTGTTAGGACTACGTAATAGGTCAGTAACATGAGTGCAAAGGATGTTGTCAAACCAATCGGTAACATGGCGTACATCCAACCCACAACAAGTGGCTTTTGGATAGGCGGCAGCAGGTAATAGGCCACAGTGATCGTTGTTGCGCTGACCCATAGTACGGTTGCTAACGTCCATGCGTCAAATCGCCACACGGCGATGAATCCAATGACTCCGAAAAAAGCCAGTAACAGCAATCCAAACCATTTTAATTCGTTCTGAGACGGATTTTTGTTGACGGTAATGAGTGCCATGAGAATAGCCTAGTCCAGTTGAAAGTCTTCGAGATACTGGTCAATTTCGTGTTTTGCGGCACCGGCTTGCTCTTTTTTAAGCAACACAAACCGTTCCAGCACCAGCGCATCCATGTTGGTAGCCAGGAAGCAACGATAGGCATGTTCGAAAGAGCAAACGATAGGTTCTCCCCGGATATTAAAGCTGGTGTTAATGACGACGGGGCATTTGGTTTTTTCTTCAAACTTGCGAACCAACGTGTAATACCGGCCGTGTCGCTCCGGATCAACCGTTTGAATGCGGGCCGAATAGTCCACGTGCGTAACGGCCGGAATGTCCGAGCGGCAGGTTTTTAGTTTGTCCAATCCAGTTGACTTAGGGCATTCGGTATTGACCGGGTTTCGATGCTGTTCCCGCACGGGTGCCACGAGTAGCATATAGGGGCTTTCCACACCGCTGTGCATCTCAAAATAATCTGCGACACGTTCACGTAATACGGAAGGCGCAAACGGGCGAAACGACTCGCGGAACTTTATTTTTAAATTCATCATGGACTGCATGTTGTGACTGCGTGGATCGCCGAGGATGCTTCGTCCTCCCAAGGCGCGTGGTCCAAATTCCATACGTCCCTGCATCCAGCCCACAATTTTTTCGTTAGCCAATAGCTCAGCGACGAAATCACAAAGTGTCAGGTCATCGTTAAAGTGATGGTAATGTGCGTTTTTCTTGTCCAGATACGTACCGATGTTATTCTCAGAATATGCTGGACCGAGTAATGAGCCACTCTGACTGTCTGTTTCCTGGACCGTTCGTTTGTTTTCCAGTAATTGGTGCCAAATGAACAAAGCGGTACCCAAGGCACCACCCGCATCGCCAGCTGCTGGTTGAACCCACACGTTTTCAAATGGACCTTCACGCAAGATTCGCCCGTTAGCGACACAGTTTAAAGCAACACCACCAGCGAGGCATAAGTTGGTCGCACCGGTCTGCGCTTGGGCAAACCGACTCATTCGCAGCATGATTTCTTCAGTGATCTGTTGTATGGATGCTGCGATATCCATTTCTCTCTGTGTGAGAGGAGCTTCGGGAACCCGAGGTGGGCCGTTGAAAAGTTTGGCAAACTTGCCAGATGTCATTGTCAGGCCCTGGCAGAAATTGAAATACGACATGTCCATTCTGAACGATCCGTCTTTTTTCAGGTCAACGATCTTTTCTAGAATTAGATCGTAGTACTTTGGCTCTCCGTAGGGAGCAAGTCCCATCAGTTTGTATTCACCCGAGTTGACCTTGAATCCGCAGAAATATGTAAATGCCGAGTACAGCAACCCGGGTGAGTGCGGAAACTTCAATTCATGAGTCAACTCGATACGGTTTCCATTGCCATGGCCCACCGTCGCTGTTGCCCATTCACCCACGCCGTCAATCGTCAACAAGGCGGCTTGTTCAAATGGCGATGGAAAAAATGCACTGGCTGCATGTGACTCATGGTGTTCCGTGAACACAAACCGTTTCCTGTAGGCGCCCTTCAATCCACGCTGCATTTCACGGGGTAAATGTAGTTTTGTTCGTAACCAAAGTGGCATTGCTTTGAGATAGGACCGAAATCCGACCGGTGCATAGGCCAGATAAGTTTCCAACAGTCGTTCGAATTTCAAGAATGGTTTATCGTAGAACCCAACGAAATCGAGTTGTTCTGGTTCTAGTTTGGCTTCGGTCAAACAGTATGCAATGGCTTGCAGGGGAAACTCGAAATCGTGTTTCTTTCGCGTGAAGCGTTCTTCCTGCGCAGCAGCCACGATCTGACCGTCGACGACCAACGCCGCAGCCGAATCGTGATAATATGCTGAGATACCAAGGATGGCGGTCATAGGTGGGGCTGTCTACGGAATACAATGAACACTCTATAAATATACGTGTTTTTGAGGTGTTCGTCATGAATTTGGAGATGGATTCCCAGGGCATGCGGTAAAATTCACCTGCCAGCAACGTCAGTGTAAACCGGGAGATAACAGTTAAAACGGGGTGCACTCATGAAACCTGGTGGAACAAGCGAGCGTGTTTTGATCTCTGGTAGCTAAAGGAGCGTTTGCATGGAGGTTTATGAAGCAGATGGTAGCAAATTTGCATGCCGGGGTGTTTGAAACGAATGGCTGGATTATAACGGTGACAGGTCTTGTTGGCGTGCTGCGCTCGGAGCTTCAGCGGTGTCAGGCAGGACGCCTTTTCTACAGGACGGTAAGAACCATGCACGAGTCTTACATGCGGATGGCATTAGCCCAGGCACAACAAGCCGCTGATCTGGATGAAGTGCCAGTAGGAGCGGTGATTGTGAAGCACGACAAGGTGATCGCTGCGGCCCACAACCAACGTGAACAACTGCGTGATCCCACAGCGCACGCCGAGATGATCGCCATTACCCAAGCCGGTGAGGTTTGTGGCAGTTGGCATCTTACGGATTGTATTATTTATGTAACCCTGGAACCATGTCTTATGTGTGCAGGTGCCATATTAAATGCGAGGATTCCCTTGTTAGTGTATGGCGCTGCTGATTCCAAAGCAGGTGCGGTTCACTCACTTTACCAGGTGTTGCAAGACGAACGGCTCAACCATGAGACACAGGTTGTATCCGGCATCCTCCACCAACCGTGTGGCGAAATGTTGACAACGTTTTTTCAGCAAAAACGTCAGATCCGCAGCAAAAATGGTAAGTGATTGACTTTTGGCGACGAGTTCTTTTTCTTCATGCTCCCGGTTGCGATGAAGACGCAAGTTACCCCTTGGAAAAAACAGAAAATTGTGAAACATTGCATTTGGGAATTGCCGAAACCACACGATTTGTCTTGTTGGACTGAGTCGCTGTTTTCTGAAAACAAACGGTGTGTCTGTGGAGCGAGCTAAGAAGATTTTGTACCTGTAAATTCAGTCATTGTGGCATGTCCTTCGGCAGAGATTCCCCGTCTCAGTAGCACGCGGAGAGCTGTCAGTGCTAATATTTTCAGGTCAAGCCAGAGGCTCCGGTGATCGACGTACCAGACATCCAACCGAAATCTTTCTTCCCACGAGATTGCATTTCTGCCATTTATCTGTGCCCAACCTGTGATGCCAGGTCGTGTTTCGTGCCGTCGAGACTGCTCTGTGCTGTATCTTTCCAGGTAAGAAGTATACAACGGACGAGGTCCTACCAGGCTCATGTCTCCAATGATCACATTCCAAAGTTGGGGCAATTCGTCCAAGCTCCATTTGCGGATCATTTGACCTGTTGGTGTAAGCCGTTTTTCGTCTGAGAGGAACTGTCCATCACTTCCCCGCGCATCCGTCATGCTGCGAAATTTAAAGAGCGTGAAATGCCGCCCATGCAAACCACCTCGTGGCTGTTTAAACAAGACCGGACTCCCCAAACGCCAACGTACCAGGACCGCGACGCTAATAATAACTGGCAATAGGATGACGGCTGTTGTTGTTGCGATGACCAGGTCAAAGCCCCGTTTTCCATTTTCTCGAAAAAATTGATTCATACCGGTGACCATGGGGCCAATTCAAAAGACTACTGGATAGAATTTCCATGTTTCACTTCATGAGCCGACTCGTCTTCCTACCGCTTCCGAGTCATTGTTTCTTTTAGCATTTGTAGGAATTTCTGCGCGTGCTGACTACGGTGAAAGTGTTCCACGACGTAATGACGTCCGCGTTCTCCCATCTTGCGAGCAGCCTCTGGGGCATCCGCCAGTGTCACGACCGCTTCGGCAAGCTGTAGATCGTTGCCCGGTTCGACTGCAATTCCCGCTTGAGCGTCTTCGACCACATCCTTAATGACTCCTCCAATACCTAATACGACGGGACGGGCGGCGGCCATGTAGTCGAATACTTTATTGGGATAGACGGTACGGAACATGCGAATGTCTTTTAACGTGGCAAGGCAAGCATCCGACGCTGCCAGAACCGCGCTCATGCGGTTTTTGGGGTATGTTCCAGCAAACGTGATGTTCGTCAACTGTAATGATTCGGCTTCAGCCTGTAGATTTTCTGATTCCTTTCCAGCACCGACAAGTAGAAAATGAATGGATTTGTTTTCTTGCAACCTGGCAGCTGCCCGCAAGATGGTACTGATATCGTTTGCTGCGCCTAAAGCTCCGGCATAGGTGACGATGAACTTGTCTGTCAGGCCTAAGACTTGACGAATCTGGTCCCCGTTTTCACCTGGCTGGAACATGTCAGGGTCAACACCGTTGGGCACCAGGCTGATTCGAGATTCAGGGATGCCTTTCTCAATCAGATGTACCCGAAAGGCGGGTGAATTGACAACGATATGGTTGGCGCGTGTATACATGAAATTTTCCAACCAACGCGAGAGCCATATCAATACAGGATTTTTCAATACGCCCATGTCGATTGCGAAATCTGGCCACAAGTCCCGGATTTCAAGTATGAACGGCTTGCGTTTCAGTGTGGCGATCAACCATGCAGAGACCAATTGAAAAATCGGAGGGCTGGTACCGATCACAATGTCGACAGGCCCAGCACGTAATCCTGCCCAGACGGCGGAAATCATGAAACTGCAGAAAGCGAGAATGCGATGGTTGAAACTGGTGTGCAGCGTCGGCAGTGTGTAAGCGCGGAGGATGCGGATGTCTTCCAGCCATTGTTCGGTGACCAGGCCTTGGGTACCGTCAATACGTTTGCCGGTCAGATAATCCACCGTTCCGGTAATCATCGTTCCTTTGTGCCCATCGCGCGCCCAGCATGACATCAGTTCAAAATGACGAGTTCCACCAGCATGAGTTGGCGCTACAAAGTTTTGATGGACCAGGAGAATGTTCATTCGTTCCGCTTTTGAGAAACCTTGATCAGGCGAGGTCGTATTTTAAACGTGCACAAGGATGGTTGAATAGAGGTGCATGGTGAGTGCTCTACATTCCACTGGAGAAAAAGAGCGTCCTAATAATTTGGTCGTGTAATCATTGGAACACAATCAAATGCCTCGGACTGTCTCAGGGAGACAATACCATACTTATGTCATCCTGGGCAGGGAGCCATCCCGTAACGCGTGTTGGAGCGTAGCCGAAGTAGCTTTACAGGGCGAGAGCATTTCCTGCATTGCGGTTGGTGGTCGCCGCCAATGGTCTGCGCCGTAGTGGTCCCTTGACAGATGCTACCAGGAATCAGTTAGGTCGATCGAAGTTTGGATGGGGACTGAGGGCGAGGATAAAGCGACCTGATAAAGCGCTGCACGGCAGGAGGTGTTTTTAACGTTCGTAGATTGAATAGAAATGTCAAGCCAAAAATAAAGTATAAAACCATGATTACCAGATTGGTGCCTGTAAAACCAGTCCGGAACATCAAGTAGCTCCAGCAGCCGAAAACCGAAACAACAAAAACTCGTAGCCAGGACGAAGGCCTCAACATGAACCGGTATACCAAGAAGCAAAGTAGCGCCCAAATCGCGCCGTAGGCAAACGGGCCTGCTTGCCCGAGGAACATGTGGGCTTCGGTAAGACAGCCCATGGTAGTTGTGTGATAAGCCACCGAATTGGGTGAAAACGCCGGCCTGAAGTGACGGGCCCATAGGCCACCAAAAGGTTTGTTGGGCCAAATGGCTCGTGGAACGAACGCCACGAAACTGACGGTCAAGTCACTCGCAACACGGTCTGCTGACCAGTCCCAACGGTCGACAACCAAGGGTAGATAATAGGCTTCGCGTTGGTATTGGAAAACGGCCTGAATGGGATTCCATCTTGCACTAATATCGGAGGCGAATGCTACGAACGAAACCAGTAAGAACGTGAGAATTGCTCCCGATACTAAAGTCAACTGCCACAGTTTTTTGATCTGACTCGATTGAACGAGTTTCATCATCTGCCAGATCATGATAAATGCGATAACGGGTTGAATAAAATGTTGTTTGGTGCCACCCAGCACGGCTAAGATAAAAACTAAAAGTCCTAAACTCACCGATTTGACGGTGAGTTTTGATCGGATACAGAGGACGGCCGTTATGGTGATAAGCAGGAGTCGCATTCCATTGTAGCCATGTGTGAGTGGGCCGAGTCCAGTTTTAATATGCAGAAATTCACGTGGCCTAACTGCACGTATCAGCATCTGTACAGGATTAAATCCGACACCGACGCCAAGATAGATGCACAGAATGACAAGGAAAAACGCAAGGATCCATATAAAACGAGCTTTTACCTGCACGTCGACGGGAACAAATGGTTTTGACCGAACTCGCGACAGGAAAAACATCAATGGTATCGAGAAAACACACCATGTGTAAAAGAACTGACGCAACACGCGGAACGCCACTTCAAAATCTTTCTCGGAAAGCCGCGCCAGCATAAACTGTGGGCTGACGTAAAAGTGACCAATGTACGGAAATAAATAAAGGAAAACGAAGGCACCGATGACCAGTGTGAATGGAGATGCCAGGCGGTAGTTGCGCCGCATGATCATCGATTCGATGAGAATCATAGCTGCCGCTACGATTGGCAGATCAAGAAAGAAGGGAGTGTCTTGCATGTGTACTACCGCAACAGTCTATTCGTCTTTACATGACGAAGAACGTTTGGGAAACGTTTTACGTAGGGGCTATTTCATAGTGCTTCCTAGGGAAGCACGATACCAAAACCATGTTCCCTGTATCCTGTTGAAGTCAAGTATACGTTGTATTGAAGAAAAATGCAGGGTTCCAACGGGATTTGAATAATGTTTGCGAACGTCAAAATCATTTCTACCCGGATATACGAACGAGTACAAACAGGTGGTGCATGCGGTAAAAGTATGGCTGGTTGCTAAATAGGATAGAACCACCAGTCGGTTTGGTGACAAAAGAATTGTTTTGCAATGGTTACATCGTTTACGGGCGAGCCGGTATCAAGTGTGTTAGGATGGCGCAGAATGACGATATTCCTAATTCCTATTGTTACAAAAGGTGGCATCCCCCCGGATTGATCGTGAAATTAACAAGATGGGTAATCCGTCGGTGTAGAACGCTCTCTTTGATGGAGGTGCGCGGTAACGCATTTCTACGGTTGCGATCCGTGCTGTGGAACATGTTAGGGTATTTGACGTGTCTGTTCTTGATAGCGGCAACAGCACTCGCTGCGCCGGCAAACCTTGGTCAGGGATTTTTTGACCATGGAGTGGTTGTGTCAGCAAGCAAACATCGTGGTGTTGTTGCGACATGCGATGAGCACCGTCGAAACCATGTACTTGCCTGGTTATCGGACCATCGCGGTGGTTATGAACTTTTGATGGTCGATGCCCTGACAGGACGCAGTGAAGAATTTGACATGCCCTTTCCGGCGCAAAACACGGCGCCGTATGCGTCTCTCTTGTCGAGTCGAAACAGGTTTTACACTCACTTTAATAGCTATCTCGTCGAATTCGATGTGGCGCGGCGTGAATTTACCTTTGTCGGCAAGACAGAATCCGCAATGGCGATGAGTTTTACCGAGGACGATGAGGGTGTGATCTGGTGTGCCACTTATCCTCGTTGTGGTCTCATTGCATTCAATCCAGCGACGGAAAAATTAACCGACTATGGTTCGGTTCACGGCGAAAAGTGGTCACAATACCCTGCTCATGTTGCTGCTGACGACACTGGTTGGATCTATGTGGGAATTGGCACGACGCGCAGTCAGATTGTCGCTTTTAATCCTCGCATACGGAAGGCCAAAACGATGATCCGAGAGGGAAGGCGGCGCAAAGGGTATCCCTATCTTTATCGAAATGTAAACGGAAAGGTTTATGGCAGACCTGGTGATGCATCTCAGTCTCGGTGGCTGACATTGTACCGTGGGCAGGTAACTCGTATTAGCGAACATGAACGGATGCGAAAGAAAAAGATTGTCTCAGGTAGTCAAAACCTTTTTTATAAAAGATTTCCAGATGGGCAAAGATTGGAGAGTTGTGACTTTATTGAACGCAAGTTAGTGGTGCAGGATCCAGGGTCGCGGCGTAAAAAGGTTGTTACCTTTGAATATGGAGGCCAGGGTGCACCATTGACGACCGTAGCGGTTGCTCCGAACCAAACGGTTTGTGGCGGCACGATGTTTCCGATGCGTTTCTTTTGCTACGACCCAGCGACTTTTGAGTGGTTGAACTGGGAAAGCTTTGGCCAGTCAAACACGGTTCTTACTCAGTCGAATCGTCTCTATGTCGGTGGATACAGTGGCGGTTTTTTACTGGCATGGAATCCAGTGAAAAAGTGGAGTTTTACCCGTCGAGACAAGGTGGAATCTAATCCGCGTTTCTTAACAGATTGTAAACCGATTATCGATCGACCCCATGACCTAATAGCGATCGACAATGGTCAGACCGTTGTGATGGCCGGTACGCCTGGGTATGGCTATACCGGGGGCGGACTACTATTTTGGAACCGGGAAACTCATCGCAGGATTTTATTAGACCACCGGGATATTCTGCCTGGTCATTCGACCATGAGTCTGGTAGAGCTTACAGACGGTCGAATTTTAGGAGGGACCACGACTCGGCCTGGGACAGGGGGGCAAAAAAAAGTTTCCCAGTCCGAGTTATATCTGCTCGCGAAAGGATCCTGGGACGTCGTTTGGCATGAGGCGGTTTTTCCCCAGGCACAAGAGTATAGCGATTTGTGTCTTGGGCCTAATGGTTGCGTTTGGGGAATCGTAGACCATCGACGTTTTTTTGTGTTTGATCCGGTGCAGAGAAAAATAGTTCACCAGGCCGATACGGGTACCAGGTTTGGGTCGACTGTTATGCAACAAGGACCACGTGTGTTTGTCCGTGCGGCAGAAAATGAGATTTACATACTTTTTATTAAAGGTGTTGTACGGGTTGACCCTGTTACCTTCGAGTTGAGAATGGTTGCGGAATCCCCCGTACCGATTCGTGTAGGAGGTGACTTTTTGCAAGGGCAGATTTTTTTTGGCAGCGGATCGCGTTTGTACAGTTACACGGTTTCGCAATAGATCAGGGAAAGAATGTCAGTTCTTACTGCCGGCGATGGTGGAGAGGTTAGAGGTCTATATTTGTGGTGAGCAATTCGTGTTGCGAGGTGTTAATCACCATCGTTATAATGCCACCGCTTTAAGTTATTTTTTTGATTTCTTGCATCAGTGGAATGAGCTGTTTGCAAGAGGTCTTCAACTCTTGGACAGATTATTGTCGATTGAAGCACATGAAGATTTCGCTGCAACCGATTCCGAGCGTTGAAATCGTTCACTATTGTTCCAGCGAGTTGATGGTGGTGAGCCATGCCAATCGAGTTCATGTGGACTATGCTGGTGAACGCAGGACTTGTTTATTACCACAATTGGGTTGGAAGCGAATTTGCCTACCGTTTCGTTTAGCGAGAAGAGCATTCCGCGTCGATAAATGCAACGTGACCCCTGTATTTGACAACGGTGTGCTTGAATCGCTTGTGATAATTCGTCAGGGCTGCATCTATCATTGGGAGTATGCTACTTCCGTTTTAACCATGGTAAGGAATCTGAGGCATTGTCAGAACGTTTTGCACCAATCCATTTGTACTACTCCCGCCGGGAACCTTTTCTTTGGTGAGTATGGGAACAATGGTGGCCGTGCCGCCGTACCAGTTTATGGTAGCTATGATCGTGGCCGGTCATGGCAGATAGTTCATGAATTTCCTGGCAATACTATCAAGCATTTACACGGATGTTATTGGGATCCGTATGAAGAGCGGATTTGGATCTGCAGCGGAGATTTTGAAGGCGAAAACTTTCTCATCAGGACAGATGAAAAATTTAGTGAAATAAGAACTTTTGGAGATGGCAGCCAGTCATGGCGGACGTGTTGTCCGTTTTTCTTGCCGGAGCATATTGTGTGGGGAATGGATTCCCAGCTGGAAACGTCCTATCTTTGTGTGTTTGATCGAAAAACACACCAACTTTGCCGAACGCAGGTGTTTCCCGGGCCTGTTTGGTACGGCAAGCGATTAGAAGATGGTGGATATTTATTGGCGACAGCGAATGAGATTGGGCCCGGTGTTCATGACGACTCTGCTCATATATTTTTCTCTCCGGACGCATTTCAATGGGAGGAAGTGTTTAGGGTCA
>CAYMUR010000025.1:0-56492 GCA_964393615.1 uncultured Pirellulaceae bacterium | reverse complement strand
AGCTCAAAGGCAAACAGACCTTCACGAACTACTTTGAGCTCCAAGACCCGGTGGAAGCGGAGCATCATAGAATAAACGCTTTACCATGGTCACTCGGAAAGTTAAATGCTATGGCTGACCGCGTCAAACAAAATTGCCCTTGGGTCCTCCAGATGGCCGTATTCCTTACGATGTGTGTGAAGCGTAGTCACTGATGCCGCATGTAAAATGGTGGGGTAAATTCTCTCAGTCCTCCGGTTTTTCCAGTAGTGTGCGAGTGATAGATTTACTTGCATGCTTGATGACGCATCAAATGTATTTCGCAAAGGGATGCATCGTAATCGGTGGAGGTGTTGAGAGGCTGGAAGGGAGGCAGTGGCAGGAAGCGATTTTTCTTGGATGCGGCTTTTAAAGGGCCTTGGTTTTCGGTCTGGTTTTCGGTCTGGTGTTCAGAGGCGGGTTCGATTAGGCTTCCAGTGGACTGTCTAGAAGGATTATGAAAGGATACGACATGCCAGCATTTGCCATCGAAGTCCCCCACGAAGTTGGACAGGAGGAAGCCACCGAGCGTTTGAAAGGGTTTTTCCAAAAAGTCCGTGAAAAATATCAGGCCCAAATAACAGATCTCGAAGAAAGTTGGGATGACAATCAGCTTGCTTTTTCTTTCAAGACTTATGGTTTTACAATAAAAGGAACGGGAACGGTTTTGGCAGAAAATGTAGAGTTTACGGGAGAATTGCCATTCGCAGCTGTAGCGTTCAAGGGGAAGATCGAGGAATCGATTCGCGGAGAGCTCACGAAAGTATTGTCATAGTTTCATGAGGGGTTCGACGGGATACTTGGCTTGATGATCGTTGCCGCTCCATTCAATCAGCATCGTAAAAACTCGGTGGAGTTTTAATCGAATTCTTCCCAGGTAGAGCCGGAGTTCTGTGTTGGCGAATTAGTGTTGTCCAACAGGGCCTTTGAAATTCGGGTTTTTCAGTCAGTGGCTGATAAATCACAGGGTTTTATCCGTTGAACAACACGAGACTGGCTATCTTTTCTTAGCGGGTAATGGGTCTGTTGTGACAACACACTGTACATCCATACGTCAACTTTAAGCACCGTGGCAAATATCTACTGACCTTTAATGTATAGTATTTCATCCACAATTTTGAATTCGATATTTAGTGGTGAAAGCATTGTGTCAAGCAGCTGGTTAACGGTAACTTGAGTCACGTCGATACGAATGCGAGATTCCAAACGTTCTTGGGCCAGGCTATCTAACTCTAGTGTTAGCCCTAGTTGTGTTGCGACGGTCATTAAAAGTTGTTCACCCGGAGCTTCGACATGCAAATCGTACCGTTTTTCAAGGTGGGTAGTGGTTTCACGTTTCGTCCGTCCGGTGAATAAACGTCGGATCTGTTGGTGATCTTGCCAGCTACCGACGACAATGATCTGGTCTGCATGTATTTCAAATGTTGCTGTGGGAGCTATTTGGCGGAGTCTTAGTACTTGCCGTTCGGAATTTTTAACGGCAGGATAGGTTTCGCTCAGATAGATTTCAGCCGGGGCAGGAATCAGGTGGATGAGGTTGCCTTCTGCTGCAAATTCAAAGCTCAAATTGAATCCAGCGGTAACCAGAGTGAGAAAATCAACAATATTGGTTGGTGGCAGTTCGACGGCCGGCCAGAGATCGTGTGGAATGACATCGAGATTGTTCACAGAGAAATTGGCGGCCTTGGCTGCCCGTTCGAGCAATTCGCGAGGAGTGGTCCGCTCAGGCCACTGCCACCGTATAGAACGAAATAGGTGGCGTGCTACCGAGGTATCAAGTTGCCTTGCTTGCTGCCGTTTCACGGCAGCGAGGGTAGGTAGTTTCTGAATAGCAGTTGGAGGTCCCAGGTAGATAATGGAATCAAGCCGGCAGGTATCTGCACCAACCTGCAGGGCAATGTGGCGAAAAATTTCGTTCCAAGAGACGTTTTGTACAGAAATTCCAGTGTTCTGACCTGGATCAATGCGGCGGTCAAGGAAAATGCAAATTTTTTGGCTTTGCATCAGATGTTTCAGTCCCTGGCGCAAGGGGGTTTCACTCCACATGATCCCCGCATCGGTGTCAAGAAAATTTTCCAATTCTGTATCTGTACGCCATGGTATGACTGGTTCGGAGGCAATTCCGAGACCATGTGTCAAGAGAATCAGGCAAATAATACGGAATGCTAATTTAACCATGCGCCGTGTCTCGCATTGGAGATTTTTCGTAAACAAAAATTTTCTCTTGTTGTCAGAGGTTATCTCATTGTTACGAATTAACTTGATATGACCAACCACACGAATCCAAGTGTAAAGCAAGGTAAGATAGCGAGGCATGTCGATTTTGCCTCTCTTAAAAGAAATGCTAAGTCATATTCTTGTGGCGTCTGCAGTAAGTAAGTACACTCGACGTTGATAGAGTAAAGGCTCAAATGCTAATCCTGATGCCCAAGCGTATGGTAAACCCCAGTGAGTGAACAGTGGTAAGGATGGTACGGGCAAAAAGCGAAACGAATAGTTGCGGGTGATAGATTCCTTGGTGAGACCGCTCGTATGGCGCGAAGCAAACGAAAAATACCTTTTATTGAAAAATGTTTCCGGGCTTACTTGGAAAGTGAGGATTCTGCACAGTTTATTGTTGCAGTTTCTTCAAAGTACACGGAATATACGTTGATGCGCTTAGCAACGTCGGAGCGTCGTGGAACGCGTCGTGCGGCGACCATGGCACTCGGCTTTGTTGGTACATTTCGATCTAATGCTATCTTAGGTAAGTCCTTGCGTGACCGTGACCGGGCAGTACGAATGTTGGCGGAAAACGGGATCCGTTCGTTATGGAATCGTGCTGCAGGTGAGTGGTATGATCACAAAATTGAGGTAATCTCCTGGCTGAATTTTTCTTTTCAGTATGAGGAAGCAATGGAGATGGCTTCGGAGGTGATTGAGCAGGTACCGTCGTTCGCCGAAGCATGGAATCAGCGTGCGCTTTCTTGCTATGGGCTGGGGCAGTTCGAGTCAGCGATCAGGGATTGTCAGCAGACTCTGGAGCTTAACGCATTCCATTTTTTGGCAGCCTCTGGAATGGGCAACAGTTATTTACAAGAGAAACAGTCGGAGCGAGCGTTGGAATGTTTTCAACGAGCGCTCAAGCTGAATCCTGGGCTGGACGGTGTCCGGGCACAGGTTGACCGACTTCACCGTACACTGGGATAACTTGCGATCTCAGATGAAGACAACAGGTCCGGTTCTGGTTCTTGGCGCAGGCGTCAATGGTGTAGCCATTGCTCGCGAATTGTTGCTGAATGGCATACCTGTCTGGCTCGTCGACAACTCAGACATTGCTTCAGGGGCCACAGCCTATTCTTCGAGGTTGATTCATGGTGGGCTGCGATACCTTGAATATCGTGAATTTGATCTTGTACGAGAATCGCTACTGGAACGGCGTCGTTTACTTCAGCTTGCGCCGCAGTATGTCAAGCCGTTGAGGTTGTTTATTCCCACAGGGACTCGCTGCGGCGGTCTATGGCGAGCCCTGTTACAGTATTGGGGTTGGTCTATACATCGGCAGCCTCCAAGCGTGCCCCGAGGTTTTTGGCTGGTCCGCCTCGCTCTGCAGCTGTATGACTTGTATGTGAATGATCCGGATTTTCCAAAACGAGCAAATCATACGCTCAGCGACCATGACGTTCCGCGTGTTAACTCTCAACGATTTCGCTGGTTGTCGTCTTACAGTGATGCCCAGGTGCAGTATCCTGAAAGGCTTGTGCTTGGTTTTTTAGAAGATGCCAGACGGGCTGCAGAGGTTAAGGGTATTGAATTTCGCGTCTGGACGTACCACCAAGTCCAGTTAAAAGGACAACGGATCGGCATTTTTCCTGTGGAGACTGGCACGGCAGGGAGAGATGCTGACAGACGCGATAAAAAGCAAGGTATCAAGGCGGTTGCCACAACGCAACCTGCTGCCATTGTTAATGCCACGGGAGCATGGGTAGACGAAACGTTGCGGAGATTGCCAGTGGATGCAAGTCGTCTAATTGGGGGTACTCGAGGAAGTCATCTTGTTTGTCGACATTCCCGGTTACGAGAATATTTGCGTCACGGAGGAATCTATGCCGAAGCAACTGATGGCAGGCCGGTTTTTGTGCTTCCCTATGGAGATTTGGTGTTGATTGGAACGACTGATATACCGTTCCAGGGTGATGTGCGAAACGCGGTTGCTTCGGAAGAAGAAATCGTCTATCTGCTTTCGTCCGCGAATAGCATTCTTGACGATGTTGCATTGACGCGCAACGACGTGGTTGCTCATTACTGTGGGGTGAGGCCATTACCTTTTCAAAATAGTGATTTGCCAGCGGCGACTACACGGCGCCATCGTATCGAGGAACATAATACGGTTGATTTGCCACTCTATTCGGTGATTGGTGGGAAATTGACGACTTGTCGTTCCCTTGCCGAGTCTGTTGCAGAAAAAATATTGCAACGCTTGGGATGTGAAGTTGCTGTAAGGTCCCACAATCGAACCGTCGCGGGAGGGGAGGGTTTTCCACAGACCAAATATTCCGAAGCGACAATGATTGGTCAGGTAGCGGATTCTCACCGTTTGACAAGGGAGCAAGTGCAGCCGGCTTGGGAGTGGTTTGGAACACGGACCGATGCAGTTTTGGAGCAATGCATGACAGATCGGTCTTATGGAAGTGGCAGTATTACTGTTGCCAAGACAGAAATTCCTGTGCCACTGATTCGCTGGATGATTCGCCATGAATGGGTGCGAACTTTGTCGGACCTTGTCGAGCGACGTTTGATGTTAGTTCACGACCCGGAGTTAAATGAAGATACTTTGAGACAGTTGGCACGTTTGCTTCAGGAGGAACATATTCTCTCAGAGGAATTTGTAGAACCTTCGGTGAAAAACTGTATGCAACAGTTGCAACAGCGTTATGGCAGGTCCATTTTCTGAGACGAGTCGTGATACGGGCTAAACGAATCAATGTAGGATTGTTTGTGACTGGTCAGTGCGATACGAAGTATCAAAGGTTGCCCAAAACCTTTAGTGTTTTCAGGTGTTTATTGTTCGTGTAGCGTGAACCGTTAACCACTTGGGAATCAGGCTATGTTCCGAAGGATGATGTGTCTTCTTTGTAAAACGATGTCTATTCTTTCAGGATGGTTGTTTTTGATCCTTGTTGAACTGCCAACGGATTGAGGAAGAAATATGCCCAAATACATTTTGTCGCTCGACCAAGGGACGACTTCAAGTCGGGCGATTGTGTTCGGTCACGACGGTCGCGTCTGCTCGTTGGCTCAGCGGGAATTTCAGCAGATACTTCCTCAGTCCGGTCACGTGGAACACGACCCCGAAGAGATCTGGTCGACACAGATTTCTGTAGCACGGGAAGCCATTCAGAATGCTGGAATTGCTGCAACCGATCTAGCTGCCATCGGAGTGACGAATCAGCGCGAGACCACTGTTTTGTGGGATAAATCAACTGGCCGGCCAATCGACAATGCCATTGTTTGGCAAAGCCGTGTGAGTGCAGACATTTGTGTCCGGTTGAAAACCGAGGGGCACGAACCGACATTTCGCGAGAAAACTGGGTTAGTGCTGGATCCTTATTTTTCAGGGACCAAAATCCGTTATTTATTGGACAAGCATCCCGGTTTGGTAAAACGTGCCGAACAGGGGCAAATTCTGTTTGGAACGGTGGATTCTTTTCTTATCTGGCGACTGACGCAGGGAGCTTGTCATGTGACCGACGTTAGCAATGCCAGTCGGACACTGCTTTTCAACATTCATACGCTGGAGTGGGACGCAGAGCTTTTAGGGATTCTGGGTATTCCACTTGCCATGTTGCCGCAAGTTCAGCCGTCGAGCCATATCTACGGTGAAACGCACGAATCGATGCTGGGTTCCAAAGTACTAATTGCAGGTGTCGCAGGTGACCAGCAGGCAGCGACTTTTGGACAGGGGTGTTTTGAGGTAGGTAATGCTAAAAATACATACGGGACAGGTTGTTTCCTGTTGATGAATACTGGCTCCCAGCCGGTCGTTTCCCAGAACCAATTGCTGACGACGATTGGCTGGGGAATTGGTAACCAAGTGACGTATTGCCTGGAGGGGTCTGTCTTTATTGCCGGGGCAGTAGTTCAGTGGTTGCGTGACGGCCTGGGGTTGATTAAATCGTCAGCTGAAGTCGAACAGCTTGCCGCTAGTGTTGATGATTCTGGTGGAGTCTATATGGTGCCTGCGTTTGTAGGCCTGGGCGCTCCGTATTGGGATCCCTTTGCCCGTGGGGCAATCTTCGGCATCACTCGAGGGACATCTGCCGGGCATCTCGCGCGAGCTGCGGTGGAGTCCATGGCATTTCAGTCTCGTGATCTTATCGAAGCGATGCAGAAGGATGCGCAAGTCTGTTTGTCGGAGCTGCAAGTGGATGGGGGGGCGGCAATGAACGATGGTTTAATGCAATTTCAAGCCGACATCCTGGGTGCCAGCATCCGCCGACCCGTTGTGGCTGAAACGACTGCACTGGGAGTGGCTTATTTAGCGGGACTGGCAGTGAGCTTCTGGGACGATTTGGACGACATTTCTACGAACTGGGTACTCGATCGGGAGTTCATGCCGAAAATGAACGCGGCTGATCGGGACTTGCGTTACGCGGGTTGGCAAAAAGCGGTTTCCCGTTCGTTGGATTGGGAGAACTGACAGGATTCGGTTTGCCGGTGATTAGTTTTCAGGATGGAATTGTTGGGCTAAAATCGGATTTTTCCTCGACACAGGTATTTGTCTGTGCCGTTGATCCAGAGTTGAACGAGTAGAAATGTATCTTGCCTGGTCTTGGGGATGCGGGCGACCGCATATTCAATACGCCGCAATGATTGAACGAGTAGATTTTCTCGCGTGGTTGAAATTGTAATCGGTGTCTTTTGTGCCGGCGGTTGAACAGGGGTTAATTACGTCTACTACATTTTCTCGAGAGAGGTTCAGTCTTGTCGGAATTTTCCTGGAACGTGGAAAGAATTAACGGCATTGGTTCTGTACAGCAGCCAGGTGTACCATGAAAACGTTAGAAACAACATCCACATGCAGCGGTTGCCGTGATGGTTATCAAAAGTATTTGCAAGGCGGAAAAATTTTGATTTGTGGTCAGCTGGTCGCGGCCGGTCAGTGAATCGCATCAAAGTTTGTCGTGGTGTATGGGATGTTGGGATGTATTGTCTGGTTGAATCTGGTAGGGTGTTTCATTGCTTGTCTCACCACCAATTGATAATCTCGGATAGCGTTCATGCAACAGCGGATCATCAGCCTGTTTGGCTTGTTTGCCATGGTAGGCATTGCTTGGTTGCTGAGTTCCCACAAAACCAAGATTTCGTGGCGTATCGTGAGCGGCGGTATCACGTTACAGTTCCTGCTTGCGGTATTTGTATTTTACACACCGCCCGGACAAGAGATTTTTCAGGTCACTAGTGAATTTCTGACCCAGTTGTTGGGCTATGTCGACGTGGGCACAGGTTTGGTATTCGGGATTCATCCGCAGGAAAAGGATCCGGAGTTGCCGCCGAGTTTTCTTCTTTTGCGAACGATCGCTTTTGGCGTGTTGCCCTCGATTATATTTTTTTCATCGTTGATGGCTATTCTTTACCATTGGGGAGTCATGCAACGGGTAGTCAGCGTATTTGCCTGGATTATGCAAAAAACGTTAAATACTTCGGGCGCAGAAAGTCTTTGCGCGGCAGCGAATATATTTGTGGGGCAGACAGAGGCACCCTTGGTGGTGCGGCCTTATGTAACGAAAATGACACAGTCCGAACTGATGGCTGTCATGGTGGCGGGGTTCGCGACGATCGCAGGTGGTGTGATGGCGATTTATGTTGGCTTTGGAATAGAAGCTGGTCATTTGATGGCTGCATCTGTGATTTCCGCACCAGCTGCATTGTTGATTGCCAAGGTAATGATGCCTGAAACAGAGCAGCCAGAAACGGTTGGCTCAATTGAAGTTCCACAACGCCAACCAACGTCTAACGTGATTGAAGCCGTGGCAATCGGTGCGACAGACGGAATGAAGCTCGCCATTAATGTAGCAGCCATGTTGATCGCTTTCCTGGCATTAATTGCCATGTTGGATGCTGCGATTGGCTGGAGCGGTGGCTGGTTTGGTTTTGAAGCGGAGAGGCGGTGGTCGCTGGCAACCGTTTTGGGGTACTTGTTTGCGCCGATGGCTTGGTTAATGGGTA
This sequence comes from uncultured Pirellulaceae bacterium, assembly GCA_964393615.1. Classification (GTDB taxonomy): domain Bacteria; phylum Planctomycetota; class Planctomycetia; order Pirellulales; family Pirellulaceae; genus CAYMUR01. The sequence goes on along the minus strand of CAYMUR010000025.1, from coordinate 48,266 downwards.
TTGAGACGCGTGATTGTTTACGAGCTGGTGAGTTGTTAGGTTTAAAAATGGCTGCTAACGAATTGGTGGCTTATGCTCGATTAAGTGAATGGTTAGATCCCGATTCTGGGGTCGTGTTGGGGGAACGAACCAAAGTGATAATGACTTACGCGTTGTGTGGATTTGCGAATTTCGGCAGTATTGGAATTCAAATTGGTGGGATAGGGGGTATCGCGCCCGATCGCCGAACTGATGTGGCCAAACTGGGTTTTCGGGCAATGTTGGGGGGCACTTTGGCTGCTTTTATGACGGCTTGTGTGGCAGGTGTACTATTATGATATCGTGAGAAACATGTCGCCCGGTACGTTGGATGACAAGGCTACGGTGGTATGGGATTTTGCAAAGGTATTGGCTGAACATTTTGAAAGGTTTTGTTTTTTACGAAGGTCAAAGGGGGCTTGCGATTAAACAAACGAACCAGAGAGTTTTGTGAAAATTCTTTTAACGGAACAAAAAATACAGGCAGGAATTCTCCGGTTGGCGGCAGAAATCACAGGCTGTTTCGAAGGTGGTCCGTTGACAATCGTAGGGGTTTTGACTGGTAGTGTTGTTTTGCTGGCAGATTTGATACGCCAGCTTGATATGCCACTTCGAGTGGGGGTCATTCAGGCGCGCAGTTATCATGGTGCGACAACGAATCGTGGCGAACTATTAATTAACGCTGATCTAATGCCTGACATTGAAGGGCGAGAGGTGCTGCTTGTAGACGATATTTTCGACACAGGGCACACGTTAGTAGAAGTCACCGCCAAGATGTGGGAATTGCAAGCGAAATCGGTACGATCTCTTGTGCTACTTCACAAAGAAGGTCGGCAAGAGGTGACACAGGCCCCTGATTTTGTCGGGTTTCACATACCTAATGAATTTGTTGTGGGGTACGGATTAGATTATGAGGACGCTTACCGAAACCTTCCGTACATCGCCACACTAGAAGAAGACGATATCAAGAACCACATTGACTAAGCGTTTGCCAAATAGCAACGCAGGCAGTGCTTGGATGGAAAAACTTGTTGCCTGTCAGTGGCATAGCTGGTCTTCTCTTCATGGTCTTCTCTTCATTGTCTGGCAGTATGCATTGTCTGGCAGTATGCATTGTCACTTTTTTTAACGAGTTGCTAAGGTTTGACCCTCTGGATTTTTGATTCAGCGTTGGACACGTGCGGAGCCTCCCTTGGCGAGAGCTTCCACTTCGGCCAGTTTAGCCATGGTAACGTCACCTGGAAACGTTGGTAACAGTGCGCCATGAGCCCAGCCAAGTCGAAGTGCCTCTTCGGGTGGGCGTTGTGAAAGCAGGCCATAGATGAGTCCGGCCGCAAAGCCGTCACCACCTCCAATGCGATCCAGGACATCGAGTTGGCACGTAGGGCTCACAAGACGTTGTCCGTCAAGCCATAGCACTGCGCCCCAGCTATGCCGATTTGAAGATTGTACATCTCGCAAAGTGGTCGCTACCATTTTGATGTTAGGGAATTTTTTTACGACGGTTTGAATCATTTCAAAAAAAGATTCGGGATCTATTTTTGATTTTTCTGAATTGACAGAGGGCCCCGTAATTCCAAGGCACTGTTGCAAGTCTTCTTCATTTCCAAATAATGCATCCACGTGGCTGACAATCTGCGACATCGTTTCACGACCCTGGTTAATTCCGCCAAGCGTGTTCCACAGTTTTGCACGATAGTTCAGGTCAAACGAGATAAAGGCACCTGTCGATTTTGCAATTTGCATGCCTTCTACAATGAGATCGGCCGTTGTCGGTGAAAGTGCCGCAAAGATTCCTCCAGAGTGGAACCAGCGAACACCTTGTCCGAAAATGGTTGCCCAGTCAAAATCTCCGGGTTTCAACATGGCACCCGCCTCGTTGGCCCGATTGTAGAAAACCACCGGGGCCCGCACGCCTTGTCCCCGATCACTGTAAACCGTGGCAATGTTGGGACCCCGTACGCCATCGTGCTCAAACCATTTGTAAAAAGTAGTCACACCCATTTGGCGGACTGCGGCTTGTACCAGTTCCCCGATGCCATGGTCAACCATTGCTGTCGCAATTCCAGTGTTAAGCCCGAAGCAGTCACGTAAATTTGCAGCCACGTTGTATTCACCCCCTGACACATGAACGTCAAAAGAGCTTGCCCGGCGAAAAGGAACGACTCCGGGGTCGAGTCGGTGTACCAGGGCTCCCAGTGCAAGAAAATCAAAGGTGCACGGGTCTTGTCGGATTGGTAATTCACTCATAGCGCATCTGCCTTATCAGGTTATGTTTTCGCAGAAAGATGGTGGCTTTTCCGAGAAAAATTGTTGAATAGAAATTTCAGTATGAATTACGGAGGCACGTTGTTGGAAGTGGTTTCGTTTCATAGTTTTAACATTTAGAAAACTTTTGGACTATTCGGTTTTAATTTGTTGACATCGATTGTTAAATTTATTAAAACAAAGATACTGAATGCGATACATGTCTATTACATATCTTTGCAATTCTCACAGGGTGCATCAGTTTCTGCAAGTTGTGAGAAGGGCTTTTAGTTTTAGAAAGTTGACCAGGCGTGAGCCGAAAATGCCTGGTCAGTAACGATTCTCGCGACATCCAGTTTTGACGGAGGTTTTCACCCGGACCTCGAAGTGTCTATGAACTAGAGCGTTCATCGGATTCCTGTTCAATAGGAGTGTTTGTCTGGGCTGCCCTGACAGACGATCGATCCGAGCTTTGGTTGATGTCACTCCGTCGTTGTCTCTGTGTTCTATACCGCTGCCAGAATTCCCTTTTTGATATTGATATAGTGAGTGATGAATGATTTTGACCGGATAACATTGGGTAATAAATATGGTAATTATTTCTCGACTATCCACCACCGACAGTCTGGGAAGTGTGGTGTTGGCAGTAGGTAAGTGTGGAAAATGTTCGTCGTTGACACGGACACAGTTTCTCCGCAGGATTTGTCTGGTTGATTGGTCCGCAAATTGGAAGAACAAGAGGCTATTCTGCGCCTGCGTTGCTCTGGGAGCGTTTTTGACGATCTCCCTGCATGCGAGTGACGGAGTGGGCACGCTTATTTTGGCTAGTAAACACTGATTGGGTAGCAGTAATCATTAATTGAAACAGTAGCAATTGACTACGGATGACTCATCATGGCACACGCAATAGATTCGGTAGATACTCATTTCACCGTGAACGAGGGTATGGTTTCCCACGAAAAACATGCCCTACTTCTGCTTGGCTGTGACCCTATGTTGCGCCGTGACTTGGCCTCTGAACTAGGCAGTTCCTATTATTTAGTCCAATGTGAAACCATGGATTCGTTGAAAATGCACCTTAAGTCGACGACCCATCGGGCGGTACTGGTGCATATGAATCCCAGCGCCTTCGGAAAAATGTCTCTTAATCGTTTCGTGACAGAACTGACACAAGCGGTCGAACTAGCTCCGATCTATGCGCTCGTCGATGCGGAATGCTCTTCCAAAATGCTGCGATGTTTTGAAAAATCGGTGGATCTGTGTGTCGATCTGCCTTTGATTTCTGGCCAGCTCAGCCAGGCTTTGGTGAATAGTCAGGGTTTGACCGGTCAGCTGGAGCGTTTAGTCAAGACGACGTCCTATCGTTCGTTGATTGGTGGTCAGCATTCACTCGTGACTTTTTCACCAGACATGTTTCGTACGTTGGACGAACTTGAATTGGCGGCTCGGTATGATGTGACGATGCTGGTCACTGGAGAGACAGGGTCAGGTAAAACGCACCTAGCCCAAATCATTCACGAATTGTCACCTCGATACGACGAACGTTTTACAACCGTGGCTTGCGGTGCGATTCCTGGGGATTTGATAGAAAGCGAGTTGTTTGGATATGTGAAAGGGGCTTTTACGGGGGCGGATCGAAACAAAGAAGGCAAATTTTCGGTGGCAGGGCGCGGTACGCTGTTGCTGGATGAAATCGACGTGCTACCGCTGGAGCAGCAGGCAAAATTGCTGCGGGTGATCGAGACCAATGAATACGAACCCGTTGGTAGTAACGAAACCAAGATCTCGGAGGCGAGGTTGGTCGTTGCCTCCAATGATGAATTGCCTGACCTGGTGGAAGCAGGCCAGTTTCGCTCAGATCTTTTTTACCGTTTGAACGTTGTTAATATTCACCTTCCTCCATTACGGGAACGGCCGTGGGATATTGAGTATCTGGCTTACCGTTTTGCGTTAGACTACAGCCGGGTCCACAATATTATTTTACGTGAAACGGATTCTTCTTTTATGCAAGCGATCCGGTCATACACGTGGCCAGGCAATATTCGTGAACTGAAAAACGTGGTCCACCGATCAGTGCTTTATTGCCGTCGTGGAAAATTAACCGTAAACGACCTGCCCAGTTCTATTGGAGATGCATCGGAAACAGTGGTACGAGCTACGAATGAGAATCCAAAAACATTAAGTGAACAGATGGATATCCTCGAATGTCGTATCGTTGAAGATTCACTGCGTCGTAATAAATATAGTCGTAAGGATACGGCCACGGAGCTTGGTATTGGCCGGGTCACGCTCTACAATAAGATGAAACGTTTTGGCTTGCTGGACTAAGTGGCTGGCGTTCGATACCAGCAGTAGAAGGCGCATGCGGTATCATTTGGCCGACGATTTAGAAACTTGTACTGCACAGAATTTGAAGCCGGGGATTTTACCATCGGGATCCAGGGCATCACTGGTTAATATATTCGCCGCCGCTTCGCGAAAATGGAAGGGTATGAATACGACTCCCGTTTCAATGCTGGCGTCTGAACGGACAGATAGCTCTATCTCGCCACGACGGTTACCCACCTGGATCCAGTCTCCGTCCATGATTTCCAGTTCTTCAAGATCTTTTGGGTTCATCGCGGCAAAAGCATTTGGCTCGATGTGTGACAATGCCTGGCTGCGTCTCGTCATGCTGCCCGTGTGCCAGTGTTCCAGGACTCGTCCGGTACTCAATATAAATGGGTGCTCCGTGTCAGGCTGTTCTTCGGTGGGTTGGTATTCGCATGAGACCAGTTTTCCACGACCCGAATCGGTAGGAAATCGCTCGCTGAACAGGATTTGAATTCCGTCATCTTCTGGGTCAGGGCACGGCCAGAGTTTGCCTGTCAAGCCTAGATTGTCGTGTGTCAGTTGTTGATAATTGTTTGTCAACGATGCAAACTCGTCAAATACTTCACTAATGGATTTGTAGTCCATCGGTAGTCCTACGTGGCGGGCGATATCGCAAATGATTTGCCAATCCTGGCGGGCTTCTCCCGGTGGATCCAAAATTTGTCTTCCTAGCTGTACACGGCGATCGGTATTGGTATAAGTCCCTGTTTTTTCAAAGTAGCTGCTTGCCGGGAGGACTACGTCTGCGAATTCGGCTGTTTCGGTAAGGAAAATATCTTGCACCACCAGGAAATCAAGACTTGCCAGGGCTTGCCGAACTTTGTTGCTATTAGGGTCGGAGATAAATGGATTCTCACCCAGGATGTACATGCCACGGATCGTCTTGTCCAAGGCCCCCTTCATGATTTCCACAACCGTTAATCCGGGTTTGTCGTCTAATGTTCGGTCCCATGCCTTTTCAAATTTTTCGCGGTTCTGTTGGTTACTGACCGATTGATAGTCTGGAAATACCATGGGAATCAGGCCAGCATCACTCGCACCTTGAACGTTGTTCTGTCCTCGTAGTGGGTGCAGGCCAGTGCCTGGCCGTCCGACATTTCCGGTCAACAGGCACAGCGAAATCAAGCAACGTGCGTTGTCCGTACCTGTTGTGTGTTGAGCAATACCCATTCCCCAAAATGCCATCATACTTTCAGCCTGCCCGATGGTACGAGCAGCCACATCGATTTGGTCGGCGGAAACGCCGCAGATTGCTGCCACTTGCTGTGGCGCATAATCACGAAGTACTAGTTCACGCAATGCTTCAAATCCAGTGGTGCGCCGCTCTATAAATTCATGATCCAGCAAATCATCACGAATTAAAACGTGCATGACAGCATTATAAAACGCCACATCAGTGCCAGGTCTTAGTTGTATAAAGTGTTCAGCGAATTCAGCCAAAGGATGTCGGCGGACGTCGACAACGACCAGTTTCGTATTTCGTTTGGCTGCCTGTTTTATAAACGTTGCCGCGACCGGATGGTTGGCTGTTGTGTTTGAACCAGCGATCAAAGCCAGATCGGCACGGGCCACATCCGCAAATACATTTGTGACGGCGCCCGATCCGATGGTTTCCATCAAGGCAGCAACGGACGATGCGTGACACAACCGTGTGCAGTGATCGACATTGTTTGTGCCAAAACCGGCACGAACCAGTTTTTGAAACAGATACGCTTCTTCATTCGAGCATTTCGCCGAGCCGAAACCTGCCAACGTCGAATGACCGTGTTGTTTTTGAATACCGCCAAAACGCTTGCCGATCATGTCCAGTACTTCTTCCCATGTCGCTTCACGAAAAGCCGGCATCACTTCGGCATAGTCAACGACACCGCCAGGCCGGCGCTTCTGGGAAGAGGATGAACTTTGAACTTCGGCAGATAAGGCGCGTTTTGGGTAGAAGGCATCGCGGCGTATTAGGGGCTGAGTGAGGCGTTGGACGTGGGTGGTATAGTCCCAGCCATATCTCCCTTTTACACATAACCTACCGTGATTGACGGGACTTTTCCGACCGTCGGCATAAACAACCTGGCTATCTTTGGCGTGGAAGGTTACGGCACAGCCAACACCACAGTAAGGGCAAACGCTGTCGACGGATTTATGGTTGTCTGTGGCGACGATCGGCAAGGTAATTGGCTTGTTGCTCAACGCGCCAGTTGGACAGGAACTGACGCATTCGCCGCACGATACGCAAGTGCTTTTACCCATGGGATTGTTTAAATCAAATGCAATGCGTGTACCAAATCCTTTGTTCGTGCGGCCAATGACTTCATTGGATTGCACATCGTCACAAGCTCGGATACATCGGTCGCAAAGAATACAAGCCTGGTGGTCGACTGCAATTACGGGAGATGAAGTGTCATAATTGGTCGTAGGTGTCTCTGCAGAAACCAGTGGCTTGAAGCGTTTAGACAGCGAGCTTACTTTACTGGTTGTTGATTCTGCAGAAGAAGATAGCAACCCGTAATTTCGTCCGAGTTGTTCTAATTCACAGTTTGCGGTGGATTGTTCCTTGGCGCAAGGGACTGGGTGGTCGGCCAATAATAGGGCTGTCAGCATTCGACGGTGGCGCGTCACGTGACTGGAACTTGTAGTTACCTGCATACCGGCTTCACAGGCTCGCACGCAGGATGCGGCTAAAACCCGCTCGCCGACATCAACCACACACATGCGACACACGCCCACCGGGTTTAACCCTGGAGTGTGGCAGATGGCAGGTATGTCGATACCCATTTCCTTGGCGGCTTCCCAGATGGTCGTCCCTGTGGGTACCGTGATCTGGCGTTCGTCTATCTGGAGGGTGATGGACTCGCTCATTGGTGAATCGGAATTTCTTCGGAGAAATGTTTCATCATGGAAAGGATTGGGTTCAGGGCGACTTGTCCGAGTCCGCAAATGGAAGTTTGCTCCAGCGTATCACCCAGTTCCGTCAACACGGCTAACTCATCAGGGGGAGAGATTCCTTGGATTACTTCCTCCAACAATTGCACAGCTTTTTCGCTGCCTGTTCGACAAGGAACGCACTTGCCACACGATTCATTGCGGAAAAATCGGACAATGTTGGTAGCTAATGCGAACAAATCTCTCTCTTCGTTAATCACGATTACCGCGCCGGTTCCCAGCATGCTTCCTGCACGTTTCATGCTTTCAAAGGCGAGTGGTGTGTTGACGTGGGAAGCGGTCAGAAAATTTGAACTGGCCCCGCCTGGTAAGAACGCTTTCAGCGGCCTGGAATCTTTCATTCCACCGGCCAGGTCAATTAACGCAGAGACGGTAGTACCGACCGGAATTTCGTATACACCCGGATGCTCAATGTCACCGGAAATGGATACGAACTTAAGGCCGGAAAAATTGTCACGGCCCTGGTCTTGCCACCAGGCGTTGCCAAAATGAATGATGGCAGTTGCCAATGCCAGTGTTTCCACATTGTTGATAAGTGTTGGTTTTCCCCACAGTCCATGGGTGCCGGGATAGGGTGGCTTGTTGCGGGGTTCACCTCGTTTGTCTTCCAACGCTTCCAGCAGTGCTGTTTCTTCACCCAAGATATAACCGCCTGGTGAGACAAAGATTTCAATATCGAATGGTTGGCCAGAACCTGCAGCGTCTGCACCTAACATGCCGATTTTTCGTGCGCGGGCGATTTCCTGTTCCAGTAAGATTCGCTCGCGAGAATATTCATGTCGCAAGTAGACGATCCCCTGTTGCGCTCCGATCGTCAATCCGGCTAACAGCATTCCTTCGATGACTAGATGAGGGAGTTGTTCCAGTATGACCCGGTCCTTGAAAGTACCGGGTTCACTTTCATCGGCGTTACAGATAACGTATTTCGTATCGTCCTCCGTTTGACGAACTAGGTCCCATTTGCGTCCCGTCGGAAATCCTGCGCCACCCATGCCTGATAGTCCGCTTTCCTGTAGGCGAGCAATACAGGTGGTTGCAAGCTGTTTACGATCAGCGACGAGGCCAGTTAACGTTGAGTAGTGATCACCTTGGTCTGGATAGGGGTCACATTTCCAACTGCGATGGCCTGGTGTTGTGGCTGTCGACATTAAGCAGTTCGGCTCGTCCACAAATTGCATGAAACGTTCACTATCCGCCAACGTACACGGGGCGAGCGGTATGTCGCCAATCGTTGCCGCCGGAGCGGAATCACATCGTCCCAGGCAAGAAACCTCTCGAATTTCGATATCCTCACGGTAACCGACTTGTTCACGAAGTCGTTCCAGATGTTCAGCACCATCAGCCAAAGCACAAGACACATCCCGGCACACGTCGATGCTTACAGGACAGGGGGGACTCCGTCGAAAGGACGGATAGAAACCGACCAGTCCCTCCACTCGATAGAGAGGGACTTGGTTTTGCTGAGCGATTTCCCGCAAGCTATCGTCGTCGAGAAATCCTCGCGCATGTTGCAAACGCATCAACTCTCGAAGCAGTTTCACGCTGAGGCCACCCGTAAAACATATGGTAGCTCGGGACCACCGTCCGGAGCTAATTTGTAAAATATGAATAGCATAACTGTTTGTGAAAGCATGGCCAGCACGCTGGTCGGGACGTCGGTCCCAATCCAGATCACATCGACATTGTACCACCGGTTGGCTTACAAATCGACCTCTGTATTTCTTGATTCCGGAACTGCTTAGGAAGTTTTTTCAGATTCAGTTGTCGTCGTATTCGAGGCGAACGATGACAGAATCAGCCGCGTCATGGTCCAATTGGATGGCATGACCACTTGGTAAGAAAAACGTCCAACGTGATTCGTTGTCCTCTCGCTCACCGGCCGTGATAGTCATTCCAATTTTGAGAGGCGAAGTATTGGCGGTGTGCTCCATTTGTGTGACCGTGGCACGGTGTCCTTTGCGGAGCAAGCTTGCACGAATTTGTTTGCCGGGGACAAGATGGACAAAGTCCTCGGGGATCGCTGATCCATGAGGGTCCCGCAAGGGATGTCCCAGCTTGTCGTCCAGGTAGTCGACGGTCTGCTCATCATGCAGGTGTTCCAGACGATGTGCTTCAGAATGCAGGTCTTCGTTGGGAGCGCCGACGTGTTGCAAATAGGATTCCCAGAGCCGATGTGCCCGCAACAACCGTCGTGCTTCGCGTTGGCCTAGCTCCGTTAGCGTCAGGCCTTGTACGGTTTCTTCCAGCAGGCTGCGTCGTTTTAAAGAACGGACTGCTTGACGCACGTGATTTGGCGCGGCATGGACTGTTGAGATGATTGTGTTTAGTGGTACGGTGGGCCGGCCATCGCGACGAATTGCTCCAACAATGTCTTCGATCAACTGTTGAGGAACTAATTGCCAACGTCGCCAGACGTTGGCAATTAGTCCATAACGCGGAGCCACGCAGAGTACAATAAGGAATTGCAATGTCCCTAGCACTACCATCATTGGTCCTGTGGAAACACTGCCGATCCAGGTGGAAAGATAGAGGCCGCCGGTTACAGTGGTCAAACCAAAGGTCGGTGACAGGATTAACATGGAACGTAAGCGATCGCTCAATAAATAAGCCGTTGCTGCAGGTGTAATCAAGAGTCCAACGACGAGTACCACGCCAACCACTGGTACTGCGCTGACGACGACTAAGGACGTACAGGCTGTAATCAGATAGTGCATGCCCACTACGGGAATACCAATCGAAGCGGCCATAATCGGGTCAAAGGTACTGATGAGCAAATGACGTATAAAAAGAATCACTACGCTTAGCACAAACATACATACCCAGGCAATCATCCAGAGGTGACCATCTTCGACTGCCAGCACCATACCTACGATGAAGTCATACAAATGGATATGGATCCGATGACTGAACATCGAGGCCAGAATACCGCCCAATGCGAACATGCCGGTATACATGATGCCGATGGCTGTATCTTCTTTGATTCTTGAAATCTGGGATACGAAACTTATCGCACTGACAGTTGCCAGGCCGGCAAACAGTGCACCGACGATCATTGCAGCGGCATGCGCTTCTGCGCCAAATACCACTTGCATGAATAAATAGCCAGCGGTGACTCCCGCCAACATGGCATGCGATAAAGCGTCTCCCAGAAAGGCCATCCGCCGCAAGACGATAAACACTCCCATGACACCACAGGCAACGGCTGATAACGTTGCACCGATCAGTGCTTTTTGGAAATGAACCGCCGTGAGTGGTTCAATAAACAGGTTCCAAAGCATTTCCATTTTATTAACAGACCGGTTAATGGCCCTGGTCAATGTCGGCAAAAATGCGAAGATTTCCTTCGTAGACTTCGCTAAGTAACTGGCGATGTAGTACCGCTTCGGGCGGTCCGAAGGCATACAGCCGTTGTTTAAGCAGGATCAGTGAATCGAAATATTCAGCAGCCGTTGCCAAGTCATGGTGTACCACCATTAAGGTTCTGCCCGATTTCTTGGTCGTTTCCAAGACGTCCAGGATGGCACGCTCTGTCGCGGCGTCGACACCGGCGAATGGTTCATCCAGTAGTAATATGTCGGCGCCTTGGGCCATTGCACGTGCCATAAAGACACGCTGCTGTTGTCCACCGGATAACTGGCCAATTTGACGTCCACGGTATTCGTACATCCGAACCATGTCGAGCGTTTCCCGTGCAACCTGGTAATCCTGTCTACTCAAATTGCGCCACCAAGGTACGTGGCCGTAGCGGCCCATCAGGACAACTTCCAGTACGCTAATGGGAAAGTCCCAGTCCACGGAGCCACGTTGTGGCACATAGGCGACTCGTCCTGTGACATGCTCTGCCGGTTCACCAAATAATTGGACATTACCAAAATCTGGTTTGACGAACCCTAAGATCGCCTTGATCAACGTTGATTTTCCGGAACCGTTAGGGCCGATGATGCCAATTAATTGTCCCGGCTGGACTTGGAAAGAAATGTCAAGCAGGGCAGGTACTGGTCCATAACTAACGGTCAAGTTGTCTACGACGATTGCTGAGCCGCCTTTTGTCGAACTCGTTGTTTTGGTCATGGGATCCGTTGTCTCATCGTGCGTTGGTTGCTTCAGTGTAGTGCGATGCTTGTGAGGCAGATGCTCGGCACGATATTAATGTGACGGGGAGGTGTCGGAAATCTTTGCCGTGTCGTCAGATGAAAAATCTTGTTGGTTACCATGGGTAGCTTCGTCCGTGATAACGATTGGTCGAAATGTTCCACGTACTGGTTCGCCCGGATCGGACCATGCGGTATGATCTGCTACGATTTGCCCGTCCAGGAAAAGCCTTAAGCGAACGGCGTGTACGACGGATGTATCCGTATCGCCGGTAAGAATCTCGTAATAGAATTCGTTCACGCCAGATTGGTCATCCTGGCCTGCCACGATGTTTTTAATCTGGTCAACGTAAAGGATTTCGCCAGCTTTGACAGGTTCTTGCATCAACAGCAGGTCTTCTCCCCGAAAGCTGATGCGGACAATCGGATCGTCCTCCAACGCGAAGGCATCGTAATCGGCTTGAAAGGTAAACGTCAGATCGAGTGAATAAACCCCAGCTGCAAACTGTTCGGCGACTTGTGGCACCTTCACTTTCTGACGAACGCGGTGCTGCATGTAGAGGTTCAGCCCACCAAAGATAGCGACAGATATAATGATGGCTAGCAAGGGGCGCATGAGTGTTCACCGTGGATCAACCAGGAACGACTGTTTACTTGAGAGCCTGCACGATTTTCAACACGTTTTCTCGCATCATGCCGATATAACTTTCACCGGCAGTACCACTCTGTCCCATCGAATCGGAGTACAATTTTCCACCCACTTTGACTCCTGCGTCTTTTGCAATCTCTTCAATCAGGGTGGGATTGACACTAGTCTCTACGAAAATTGCTTTCACTCCTGCTGCTTTAATTGATTGAACCGTTTGCTGTCGTCGCTGCGGTGTGGAACCAGCAGCCACTTCCCCCGTGGACCATCCTGCTGGTGATTGGGCAGTGAATCCGTATTGACGACAAAAATAGTTAAAAGCGTCATGGCTGGTTACCAAGACACGTCGATTTGCAGGGAGTTGATTCACCTGTTTTTGGATCCAGGCGTGAAGAGTCCTTAGTTGAGAGATATAAAGCTCGGTACGTGCTTTGTATTCGTCAGCATGCGCCGGATCGAGATTGGACACAGCGCGCCGGATGTTTTGTACATAGATTGCGGCGTTCGTGGGTGAAAACCAAGCGTGTGGGTCTTTGACGATACCTTCGTCCTCGTCCAATTCATAAGGTTTGACACCCGTAATACAAGTCACCATTGGCTTGCCGGCATCTTCGGCAAGCGTTTTCATCCAGTCTTTGCCTTCCAAGTGCCAGCCATTATTGATGCACAAATCAGCCTGGGCGATGAGCTTGGAGTCATCAGGTTTGATTTGATAGAGATGAGGATCCTGTCCGGGGGCCAAGACACAAAAAACTTCCCAGATATCTCCCACTACATGTTGGGCAAAATCAGCTGTTTGTGTTGTTGAACAAACGATCGTCATGCGCTGGTCATCCGCGACCAGCGCACCGTTTGAAAGCAGCCAGCATATTGAAAACGCAATGGATGTGAAAAAATACTTGTGTCTTACCATGATCTTATCCTGTAATTCCGGTAAACTTTGACGTTGTCTGGACATGGGATAGTTGCCTGGACATGGGTAATTTGTGGGGCAATCTTATTCGGACTTAATCCGATTGTAAATCCAAACCGTCAATAGATACCAATTGGTTTAAGCTTCCTGACCGAAAACCTTCTATGTCTACCGTAATGTAACGAAAGCCAATTTCTTTGAATCGGGTCAGGATTATCGTACGTAAATTGTCCTCTACGATGCGGGGAAGCATTGTCAAGGGGATTTCGATTCTTGCCATGTCGCCGCTATGGTAGCGAACCCGTACGTCAACCAGATCGAACGACCTGAGTAATTGTTCGGCCGCATCAATCATTTTTAACCGTTCGGGGGTAACCTGCTCACCATACGCCACTCGACTGGACAGGCAAGGCATCGCGGGTTTGTCCCAGACGGGTAAATTCCAGTGCTGCGCTAGTCGACGTACGGCTTCCTTGTTCAACCCGCAATCGGCTAGTGGACTGTGAACCTGGTGTTCGTCTGCCGCAATCATGCCAGGCCGGAAGTCGTGTAAATCATCCGCATTGGCACCGTTGCAAAGTACCTCGACATTCCATTCGTTCAAGTGGACTGTCATTTGAGAATAGAGTTCGGTTTTACAGTAGAAACACCGGTTTTTGTTGTTTTGTGTATAGCGTGGATCGGTGAATTCGTTGGTTCCAAGGACCAGGTGCCGGATACCAATCTGTTTTGCGGTTTTACGTGCGTTGTCCAGTTCGCCTTCCGCGAGACTATCGCTTGTACCTGTCACGGCCACGGAACGATCTCCCAATGCCAATTGTGCAGCCTGGGCCACGACGGCACTGTCCACGCCTCCCGAAAATGCGACGGCGCAGCTGCCATAAGACCGCAAAATCTGCAGCAAAGCGTCGCGTTGGTCGTCGAGGCCGGACGAAACGTTGGTGGAAGCATCGTGGGAAGCGTTCATATTTACCCTCTATATTATCCTCGGAACTCGCGTTGGGGAAGTCGGCTCACAGAGTGTTGCAGGATATGGTAGCTTGACGAGTCAGCCCAGACAGGCCATCCTACGGCCGCTAAGCAAAATTATTTCTCTCCAAATAAAAGAGGATTGTCTTGACCATGTTGAAAGCAGATGAATCTCGAGCACTATACGAACGGGCTTGCGAGTCTTTAGCGACTGGCGTATCAACGGCATTTCGACGGCAGGTGACCCCTGTCCCATTGTACATTGACCGCGCTGATGGCCCTTATTTGTATGACGCTGACGGCAACGAATGGGTCGATTATGGTTTAGCCTGGGGGCCATTGATTGTCGGCAACAACCATCCTCACTTGACGCAGGCGATCACGGCCCAACTAGCACAAGGTTACACGTATGGGGTTCAGCACCGTGGTGAGATTCAATTAGCGGAAAAAATGATTTCCGTTATTCCTGGCGTGGAACGCGTCATTTTTTCAAATTCAGGCACCGAAGCAGTCCAGGCGGCTTTGCGATTGGCGCGAGGTTTTACCGGTCGTGAAAAGTTTGTCAAATTCGAAGGACACTACAACGGCTGGTTAAACAATGTCTTGGTTAGCGGTCATCCCACTTCGGAACAATTTGGCACAACGGTGCCTGACTGTGGCGGTCAGCCATCAGCAGAATATTCACTTACCATTACTTGTCCCTGGAACGATCTTGAAGCATTACGAGAAATTTTTGATAAACATCCAGGTGAAATTGCTGCCGTCATCGGTGAACCGATCTTGGTGAACGGTGGATCCTGCATGCCACGTCCGGGGTATTTGGAAGGGCTGACGGAGCTCTGTCGGCAACACGGTGCGGTGTCGATATTTGACGAAGTCATTACAGGTTTTCGTGTCGCTCTAGGCGGTGCGCGAGAATATTTGAAAGTCGTACCAGACTTGTCCACCTATGCCAAGGCGATGGCAGGCGGGTTTACGATCTCTGCCGTTGGTGGACGCCAGGAGATCTTCGCGGCCTTGGAGGATGGACGGACCAGTCATTTTGGTACGTATAATGGCAATCCGATTTCGGTGGCCGCCGCGATTGCTACGATCGAAATCCTTTCAGAACCTGGTATCTACGATCGCATGCATGCGCACGGATTTGCGATACGCGAAGCCATCGAAGCGGCTGGTCGTGACGTCGGCCAGCAATTGGTCACGACAGGAACCGGAACGGCCTTTCACGTTCATTTTGGATTAAACGACGTACCGCACAATATCCGGGATGTGATGCAGGCGGATCATGTTACTGGCCAGCGATTCACTGCTGCTTTGCTGGAACGTGGTATCTACAATCTGCCAGGTGGGCGGTGGTATGTGGGGGCTTCCCATTCGGACAAAGAACTGGAACGCGTGTTGTCTGCCGTCCATGAGTCGATGCGTGGCCTTGCGGCGTAAGTGTCTAAGATGAAAATAGTTCGAATTAGGTATGTATTGACATACCGCCGGTGAAACTTTGACGACAAGAGATAGGCCTGCGGTGTGGGTTGATTTCCTGGAAGTACACATGCACTGCCATGTGGTTGCGTAAATCCAAGTGGCGACATGCCGAGGCATTCTCGTTGCCTGGTTCAAATTGTCATGTTGCTACCGTGCTACGAGCCGGCAAGAGCTTCTACTAATACATGGCTAGTCACTCAACTTTAGTTCGAAAAGGATAGCTGGAAACGACTTGTTTTAGAGGTTGCCGGGCAAGGTTAAAGTCAATTGCTGCATTTCACCAGATGATGCGATTCAGTGAAATCGTGATGTGTGAAATCAAGGCCGTCGTGGAAAGAAATGACTGACTAACCAGGCGGATGACAGGCTCGCCAGTAAGGCTGTTATTCCGATCCATTGAAAGCTGATCGGGTCTTCGCATGTGGTCCAGGGAGTACCTGTTACAGGATCGACCTTTTCAATAAAATCTACTCCAAACGTTCTTGGATCGACTCTATATCTTACGTAGAACCAGTAAACCAGTGGTCCTGAAAAGGCAATAACGATGGCTACCACGGTACCCGAAATTGCTGCAGTCCAAGCGGCGGCGGCGGATGCGCGAGGCATGAACAAGGCCAAAAAGAACAGCGCAAAAATAGGAGATGTCAATAAATTGACTGTCTTGTTTGTCATTGCAGTGATATTTCCAGGAATGTAACCAATGTAGCTGCTTCCCAATACCACGGTCACACCAATCAAAAAGGCGAGAACACGTGCAACGAGGACCTGTCCTTTGTCTGTCGTTGGTTTCCAATTGAATCGGCCGAGAAAATCTGTCATTACCACGGCGGTCACTGAGTTGACACCTGAATCGATACTGGACATTGCAGCTGCAAACATCGCTGCTACCACCAGGCCGGAGATGCCGATTGGCAGATGGTATGAAATAAAGCGTGGAAACAAATCATCCGCGTCATTTTTGAGTTCCATGCCTGCCGGCAAAAGGTCCGTGTTTGTTTGGAAATAACTTAGTAGTGCGAAACCAACCAGAGTTAACAACAACGATACGGATGCCCCAACACATAATTGTACGGCCAGGGCGCGGCGCGCGTGGTGCAGGTCGCGGGTTGCCATGTATCGTTGAATGGTGGTTTGGTCGCTACCGGATGTGCAGACGTACCACGTAGCGATGGATACAATGGTGCCAAGAACCGTAATGCGGGTCTTCGGTGACAAACTGAATAGCGGTTGGGTGTCCCAATGGTCTTGCCATTGTGTTGGGAACCAGCCAAGACCATCCCCGTGCCAGCTGACTGTTAGAAGCACCAACAGGGCACCACTGAAAAGCAGAATGGTCTGCATCAAATCGGTGATCACAACCGCTTGCAATCCCCCCAAAGAAGTGTAAATCACGGATACGATCCCAGTTACCAACACGATCCAGGGGATCCAGCTAGGATCGACGCCCATCATAACGGTGAGTGCTTTGGCAGCCAGGTACACCAGTAGTGTCATCCAGACCAGGCGCAGCGACAAAAAAAGTATGGCTCCCAACAGGCGGATACTCAATCCTAATTGCGCTTCCAGTAATTCGTAGGCACTGGTGACACGTTGCCGCATGTAGACAGGTAGCAGGCCGTAAGCCACGATTACATAAATAATAGGATAAGTCAGTAGACCGACCAGCATCACAGGACCTTTTCCGGCAGCTTCTCCTGGTAGTGACAGGTACGAAATGGTGCTCAGTAAGGTGGCAAACAGCGATACGCCAATCAGCAGAGGATGCATGTGACCACTGCCGATAAAGTATTCACTGGCTGATTTTTGTTTTCTCCCAAAATAGACACCTAGCGCAATGGTTGCGATTGCGTAGGCCACAATGATTGCCCAATCGACAGGGTGCAGCCCTAATTCCATTTCCGAAAAAGAACTCTTGTTTCCATCAGAAGCGCTAGCGTCGTGGGGGTTGAGGAGTAAGCACGTTAGGGCTGGTAGGGCGAACCGGAACAACGGGTGCTGTAAGGTCATTGGATTTATCAGTTGGTGGTAGGTGAAATCAGAATCGTTTTGTGTTGGAAATGACTTGAAACGAAGGAGGCGACAAAATGCGAAAACAGGTCATCTCTTGACCAAGCCCATGTCAGTGGCGAATCCAAGAATAGGCAGCATTCTATCTCAACAGCCTGTCTGCCGAAATAACAAATAACTTGTTGTGACCGGGAGGTACTACCCCGTAATTTCATCCCTTGATTGTTGCGGTTGGATAGCAATGATTGATAGGTGGTAGGCAGCTGAGATTTGTTCCAATAACGGAGTCAGCAAAAGTGCCAGGCTTCTTTGCGTTGCGTCACGCAGTAGCTTGTTGTACACTGACCATTCGTTTGACTGACACGCTTCTCGGCCAGCGGCTGTCGTTGGTCAGGTATTGTTGTCGCATTATACATCATCAAGTGTGGTAGTGAGTGCCTGCAGATGTGTTGTATTGGAATCCACAAAAAAACTCACACTGCACGCAAGTAAGTGGTAGACGATGAAAGTAGTTTCCTTTTCTGATGAACACCAAACCGGCTTGTTATCCGACAAAGAATTAAGCCAGTTTCGCCGTGATGGTTACGTGGTGGTACCGTCTTTGCTCGGATCCGCAGACCTGGAAACGATCAATGCCGCGGTAGAGGCATTAGCGGAACAAGCGCGGCAATTAGGAGACCAGCAGAAGATCCTCGAATGGGAACCAGAACAGGTCGACGGCCAGCATGTTCCCCGGCGTGTTTATACACCGTATGATCAGCATGTTGCTTTTCGGGACTTGGCAGAAGAGCCACGTATCCTTGATCGCATTGTTTCATTGATTGGTCCCTCGTTCGATCTTCATCACAGTAAGTTGAATATGAAGCCGCCACGTGTTGGTTCTGTGGTCCATTGGCATCAGGATCTGGCTTATTTTCCACACACGAATGATGACCTCGTGACGGCGCTTGTTTATTTGGATGATGCCACCGAGGAAAACGGTTGTCTACAGGTGTTGCCAGGACACCACCAACATTATTTTGACCATTTTACGTCCGAGGGTAACTTTGCCGGGATGATTACCGAGGACTTGAATTTTGATCGTGTGGGCGCACCGAAGCCGCTTCCTGCACCGGCAGGTAGTGTGATTTTCATGCACTGCATCTTGCCTCATAGTTCTCTGCCGAACGGTTCCGATAAACCGCGTCGCACGTTAATTTATGAATACCGGGCAGCCGATTCGTTTCCGATTTATTTTGGTAGGCGCGCCGAGTCGGAACTTGCCCGTCCCCTCCGCGGCGAACGCGCCAGGTTTGCACGTTTTGGAGGTCCGGCTCCTTTGATTCCCAAGGAATTTGAGACGTCTTCACTGTATGCCTTACAGGCCGAAACGTTGCAGGGACAGGGCGATGGGAAGGGCAGTGGCCGTTCTGAATGAGTTAAAAATGGCCTGTGTGTATCCCTTTTTGACGTTCAATCGCATCATGGACTCAGCCAACATAAACAGCTTGTTTTGATTTTTATTTTACGCCCGTTCGTGAATAGAGCAGGGGCGGTTCTATTTGACCAGTCGTGAGCGAGCGATACTGCTTTATAAAATGTTTCATTGAAAATGACTGCCAACAGAATTGTGATGTCGGGAGTGAGTCGGGGACTTGGGCTGGCAATGACCGCCGGTTTTGTGGAGCACGGCCATACGGTGATCGGCTGTGCACGTTCTCCCGAATTAATTAGCGAATTACGTGCGAAATTTGGCGCTCCACATTGTTTTGATGTGGTTGACGTGGCAGACGAGCAACGTGTGACGTCCTGGGCCACAAAGACTTTGGCCGAAGGGGATCCTCCTGATTTGTTAATCAACAATGCTGCCTTAATCAACGAAAATTCTGTCTTGTGGGAAGTGTCTGCCGATGAATTTTCTCAAGTCATCGATGTCAACATTAAAGGTGTGTTTCATATGATTCGGCATTTTGTGCCGGCAATGGTTGATGTTGGGTCAGGGGTGATAGTGAATTTCAGTTCCACCTGGGGGCGTACTACATCGCCTGAAGTTGCGCCTTATTGTGCAACGAAATGGGCTATGGAAGGTTTAACGCGCGCACTGGCTGACGATTTACCACAAGGTATGGCGGCAGTACCGGTGAATCCAGGTGTGATTAATACAGAGATGTTAGTGAGTTGTTTTGGTGCCGGGGCTGCCAGCTATCCTAGTCCCCAGCAATGGGCAGTTAAAGCAGTGCCGTTCTTGTTGGGACTCGGTCCAAAAGATTCTGGCAAGCCGATGACGGTTCCCTCCTGAAGGACTTGTCAAGTCAATCTTCAAATACTTGTACCTATGGTTACGAATGCCAGCCGCTTGTGCCTGTTTTTTTTGAGTTGTCGTGTTGCAAAGACTTTAAGAGATCTTATGGTGCAGTCGTTGGATGCCAGGGTTTCAGCTGCCGAACCACGAATCATGCGAGGTCTGTTGCTGGCGAAATTGGTGAGGGCTAGACGGTTTTTAAGATGTCCAGCAATGAGTGGGTTGGCGGAGTGGTGCGCCAAAACTGGTAAGCCGTACAATAAGCCCCATGCTGGTACCTGCAGACGGAGGAAAACCTGATGCACCCTTGTCGTTCTTTTTTTACCATAGTGATCATTTTGGTAAGTCACTTGGAGAGGGGTGCTTGTCTACAGGCAGATGACGTTGAAATTTCTCAGGAAGCAATGATCGCAGTAATCCGTCGCTCGATTCCACCGTTGGAAAAAGGCATGGCGGGATCGGCAGACCAACGTCAGTGCTTTACCTGCCACCATCAAGCGATACCTGTCTTTGTGTTAGCAGAGGCAAGGAGACGTGGGTTTTCAATGGATGGGCAGCAATTCGAACGTCAAATCAGACACACCCTGGACCATTTAATGCGTGGCCGAGAAGATTACCTGGCTGGCCGCGGACAGGGTGGTAAGGTCCTCAGTGCGGGCTATGCCCTATGGACGCTTGCAGTGAGCGGATGGATGCGCGATGACACGACGGACGCGGTGGTAAAATTTCTCCTCGAATATCAAAAAGATAGTGACCATTGGTCGCATCGAGGGCATCGGCCTCCGTCCTCCGGAAGCGATTTCACCGCGACGTATGTTGCTTTGCGTGGTCTGCAAGAATTTGGAAACGAACGACAGCAAGCCGCCATCGAAATCCGTACCGAACAGGTAAAAAAATGGTTGTTAAGCGAGGCTCCCCAAGACACCGAAGATCATGTTTTTCGGCTTTGGGCCCTGCGTTCCGTTGGTGCTGGTGAACAAATTGTCCAAGAGGCGACTTCGGCGCTGATTGGTCTCCAACGCGAGGATGGTGGTTGGGCACAGACAGCCGGAAGGAACAGTGATCCCTATGCAACTGGAACCGTACTGGTAGCCCTATTTCGTGCAGCTGAGGTTGAGACAACACACCCATGTGTCAGGCGTGCTGTCCGATACCTTGTCAATTGCCAATTAGAGGATGGTACCTGGCATGTTGTGACCGGGGCCAAGCCCTTTCAGACCTATTTTGAAAGTGGGTTTCCACATGGTAAAGACCAATTTATTTCAATTGCAGCCAGTAGCTGGGCGACGCTTGCCTTGATCCATATGTGTCCCGAAAAGAAATTAACGGAATAAATATCCTATCCGTTCAGACAAACATGAGTAGAACGGTTGTTTTCAAGAATGGGGAGCAGCGCAAAGATCTTGGTTCATGATTAATCAGGCGATCAATTCATGAATGATCTTGCCACCATTATCCGTAAGTCGTTTATGGCGTCCTCCGTGATAAAACGTCAACTGTTCCTGGTCGAGTCCTAACAGGTGAAGCATGGTGGCATGGATATCACGTAGGTGATATCGTTTTTCAACCGCACGTTCCCCAAATTCGTCCGTCGCACCTACAATCGTCCCGCGGCGCACACCACCTCCGGCGAACCACATCAAAGTTGATTGGGGGTTGTGATCCCGACCAGGTTTCTTTTTGTTGAAGGCTGCTTCGGTCGTGTCTGCCGTGCGGCCAAATTCTCCCCCCCAGACAACGAGGGTTTCGTCTAGCAATCCGCGTTGCTTGAGATCCCTCAACAAGCCTGCAATGGGAAGGTCTACTTGCCGAGCCGCGTGCCGATGGCCTTCGACTAAATTGTTGTGTGAATCCCATCCGTTGGCCCAGATTTGAACAAATCTCACTCCCCGTTCCACTAGTCGCCGAGCCAGCAGGCAACGTTTGCCAAAAGTTTTTGTGGTATCGTTGTCCAGGCCGTACAACTTGTGCGTTGCCATCGTTTCATGGTCCAAGTCGATCGCTTCTGGAATTGAATGTTGCATGTTAAAAGCCAGGTCATATGCTGCGATTCTGGCTGCGAAATCGGTTGCTTTGGACCGGCCTTGTAGGTGGTGCGTGTTCAGCTTTTGTAGCAGGTTCAACGTCAGACGCTGTTGCATTCGGGAAATCCCTGCGGGAGGCGTGAGGTTTAAAACAGGTTTTTCCCCACCCCGAAATTGCATGCCTTGGTAGAGTGCTGGCAGAAAGCCATTGCCCCAGCAAGTGGTGCCACCAAAAGGTTTTCCATCTCGTAGTACCACATAGGACGGTAGGTTTGAGTTTTCCGTTCCCAGGCCATAAAGAACCCACGACCCCAGCGAAGGATTACCCTGCACCGGGTAACCGGTGGTGTATTGAAATATGGCGGCTGGATGATTGTCGCTGTCACAATGCCCCGAGCGGAGAAACGCAATGTCGTCCACGTGAGCAGCTGTGTGTTGAAACAGTTCACTCACATCCATGCCAAGTTCACCGTGCTTTTTGAATAGAAACGGTGAGCGAACAAAATAACGTTTACCACTTACTTGGCCCGTCCGCACGTTTTGTCGTTCAAACAGCTGGCCATCGACTTTGTCCAAAGCTGGCTTGGGATCAAACGTGTCGATTTGGCTGGGACCACCCGTCATGACCAGGAAAATGACTGATTTCGCACGAGGCACGAGGTGGGGAGGTTTTACAGACAGTTGGTGGACGTAGGTATCGCTTGGCGCTGCCTGCGCGTTTGCAGCGTCCCACAGCGTTGGCAGCAATAAACTTGCGGCACCAGTTTGCATTATAAATTGACGGCGGTCGGTGGTGTCGCTTTGAATCGAACCGTTCATAGAATTCAAGGTGGTTAAATGTAAGAATGAATGGCAAACTTTGTGCGAATATTAGATTTTAGAAATTCTGGCGAATCATCAGCAAGGTGTCTGGTGCAGCCAGTAGGATAGTTTGTCAGTAGTCAGGAATGGAATGTAGATTCGTATTCTGCAATCAGGCCGGCGATAATAAAAACGTGGTATTCGTTGTTGTCAATCTAAATAGATGAATTCATTAGTGTTCAAAATGGCTAATCCCAGGTCGCGCAGTGCGGTCAGGTCGTTTTCTGTTGATTGCTGGTCCTCTTCTTTTTGCTGCGCTGTTTGGTCGGCATAGGATTTCCGTTTCCGTTGGAGAAAATCAAGGCACATGTCAACTTCTATGGCCGTTGGAGCTCGCGAAAGAGCCAGCCAGAACAACTTTTCAATCTGATTGGTACCTTCATCACTACTCTCACGAATGCGGTTTGCTAAATGCAGGCTGTTGTCATAGACGAATTGGCCATTAAATAACGACAGTGCCTGTGGTGCCGTGACAGAAGTGCTACGTCGTTCACACGATTGACTAAGGTCTGCACCATCAAATGTTTCCATCATGGGGACTATCAGGTTTCGGCGTTGAAACATGTAGATACTTCGTCTCCGTTGCTGATCCTTTGACGATGGTGTCCATTTGAAAAAGGGGTCTGAGCTGGACATTCCTGCGGGCAAAGATGAGAAGAATCCAGGCCCTCCCTTTTCGAAACGTAATTGACCACTTACGTATAGAACCGTGTCGCGAATGGTTTCTGATTCCAAACGACGGTAAGTCGAACGCCATAACAGACGATTGCTTGGGTCAATTTGTGCACAGCGTTGCGATGCATGATGGTCGGCCGATGCACGATAAATACGCGATAGTACCATTTCCCGATGTAGTGGTTTGAGACGCCAGCCCTCTTCCTGGAGTCTCGTCACGAGATAGTCGAGAAGCAGCGGATGGCTTGGGCCTGATCCATTTACGCCAAAATCATTGGGTGTTGCGACAATCCCGGTTCCAAAATGATAATTCCAGAGCCGATTCACTAACACACGTGGCGTAATAGGATTTTGTGGACTGGTCAACCAATCTGCCAGGATTTTTCGGCGGTTGCCACTTGTTTCGGCAGAGGCTGCTGCGAAGGAGTGCAGTTCAGGTGACCATGTGGGGGCCGACGAAAGAAAACCGGGAGTTACCTTGTCACCGGGGTCAAAGGGGTCGCCATTTTTAAGCACAAACGTTTCCGCTGTTTTTTCGTCGATATTGGGATTGCGGATAGCGACGACACGTGGTTCAAACCGTTGTTCTGGATGTAGATGTTCTGATTCCGTTTGGAGGGCTTTTAATTTGTCTGCTTCTTCAACAGTGACAGGTTCTTTTCTTGCTTCGATGGATTCATTCAATTCCTCGTCGGCGATCTGATCCACCGCTACTCCCTTTGCGGTAGCGATCTTTTCACGAATCGTTTCACGTAGTGCCTTGATTTGGTCCAGGCGAAAAGCAATGGTTTGGTCCCGTCGTGTTTGTATATCGGGATTCATCTCACCGGGTAAAAAAGCGGCAGAAAGAAACGTGTGTTGAATAGGTGTGAAGAATGCTTGCAAGCGATAGAAATCCACTTGTGAAATCGGGTCAAATTTGTGGTCGTGGCAGCGGGCACAACCAACTGTTAAACCGAAGAAAACACTGCCTACATTGCTAGTGACATCGTTCAGGTAATCCTGGCGACGGTGTTCGGCGACCATGTTATCAGCTTCCCAGGGCCCCAAACGATAAAAGCTGAGGGCTATTTTTCCAGCGTCTCCCGCTTCCAACTCGTCTCCCGCAATCTGTTCACGAAAAAATTGATCGAAAGGACGGTCTTCGTTGAAAGTTCGAATGACATAGTCACGGTATCTCCACAAGGAAAGCCGTTCCGAGTCGATGGCAAATCCATCCGATTCGGCATAGCGCACCACGTCCAGCCAATGTCGCGCCCAGCGTTCACCATATCGGGGTGAAGCCAACAGACGATCGGTGACGTCTTCCATGGCTTCGATATCGGAACGAGGGTCGGTAATCAATCGTTGTACTTCTTCCGGAGTCGGTGGTAATCCGATCAAATCAAACGTCACTCGGCGAATCCAAACGCGTCTGTTGACTGGGGGGGCGCAGGACAGGCCCGCTGCACGGAGTCGCGTAAAGATAAACGCGTCGATTGGCTGGGCCCACTCTGGGAATTCTACCTGCGGTGGTATTGTAGATTGAATGGGGTCGAATACGGACCATTCAGCGAGTGCAACGTGGCAATGGCATCCCAGTATAATCGTGATAAAAAGAAGCGTTCGATTCACAGTTTCTATGTTACCAATTCTGAAATCGAAGTCCCAGTTAAAAAACGATTGTCAAGAATAATGTACCATCAACTGTTTCGACAGTGTAACACACCCGAATCAAAAAAGGACCATCTCGGGTCGAAATTCAGTCCGTTTACCAGGTGTTTGTTGTTTGGAAGGAGGAGGCTCTCTGTTTCCCGATGTTTCAACACGATGCGCCAAGTTTCAACACGATGCGCCAAAAATATCTTCCAATTTGGAACGCATGGCTGCTGGATCGACATCAACATCCGTCCAATACTTAATACTGATGACACCTTGATTCACCAACATTCCTAAGCCATCAACGACCGTGCAACCTCGCTCTGCAGCCTCCCGAATTAAATTTGTTCGAGGTGGATTGGGTATAAGATCTGCCACGACCATGTCTGAGGATAATGTGTCCAGTGACAAATCAAGACGTGCGTCGACGTCGGGAAATAAGCCGATTGAAGTAGCATTGATCACAATGTCTGTACCTTTGGGAATGTTGAAGGTGCCATTCCACAAAGCGAACTCAGCGTTGACGGGCGTCTTTTCATTGAGCAGGTCGACTAAACGGCGTCCTCGATCTTCGCTGCGGTTTACCACGGTGATATGAGAGGCACCGACAAGGGCGGACTCGACACTGACAGCACGCGCTGCGCCGCCGGCTCCAAACATCACGATCGATTTGTTGGCAGGATCCACGCATTCACGTAGTGAATCCACAAATCCCTTCCCGTCGGTATTTTCACCGATATATTTACCATCGCGACGCACAGCACAATTGACGGCTTCCATGATTGCGGCGGATTCCCCCAATCCATCCAAATGCTCGATGATAGCCACCTTGTGCGGCAGTGAGCAGTTAAAACCTGCCCATCCCATGGCACGAGCTCCGCGGACTGCGTCTGCAAGTTGGTGGGGAGGAATTTCACAGTTGATATATCGCCAATCGAGCTCGTGATGGTGGTAGGCGGCCTCGATCATGGCAACGGTTGGATTCTCGGCGGCGGGTTGAGCAAAGGAGCCTGTTAATTGGCTTAAAAAGTTCATCTTGCTACCATTGTTTGAGTGAATGTGTCAGTTCATTTTATTTGCTATATTATCATTCCTGCCGGTTACCGGTGTCAAAGCACTTCAAAGCGACGAGCCGGTAATGAGTCACGGATCTAAATGGTACATGTCATCAGGCCAGAGTACAGACGGGTAGCTCTCGATCCGTCCCGTCGAACTGGATTTTCTGCCAGGAGCGGTATGCTCCAATAAGGGGTAACAGGTACCGGAGTCCACAAAAGGCCTGTCGGCAAAGGCACAACGGTAGCGAGGAGCAATTTGTTTCGAGGCAGGGGATTCAGAAAAAGCACAGGATTTCTTTCGCCACGAAAATCTGATTTGCACAACTCTAATCTGCAAATGGCTTGGCAAGTGTTTGCCTTGCGTGCTTTCTGGTCAACGGCTTATTTTGCAGTTTGGAAATACACGGCGTAGTTCAGCGAGTCCGGAGTCGGTGACCTGGGTCCCATTGAATTGCAGTGAGCTAAGTTTTGCCAGGGTTTTCAAGTGTACCAATCCGGCATCGGTGACCTGGGTTCCTTTCAAACCGATCCGTTCGAGATTCACAAGTTTCTTCAAGTGGTTTAAACCGAAATCGCTGACAGGAGTGTTGTACACGGCAAGATTGTTGAGTTTCTTAAGGAGGGCCAGTTGCATCAAACCGTCGTCAGTAATATAAGTCTGACCAATATCAAGCATGGTGAGTTTTTGCATCCGTCGAAGATGTTTCAGCCCAACGTCAGTCACATCGGTTCCGTAAAGGGAAAGTCTCCAGAGGTTGGTGTGCCCCTCAAGGTGAACACAACCAGCGTCGGTGAGAAACGTTTCAGAACAATGAAGTACCTCGAGTTTTGCAAGTCCTTTCAGATGTACCAGGCCAGCATCGGTAAGTCCCGTACGATATAGGTGCAGCACTTCAAGGTCCTGGGATCTCTTAATATTGACCAGGGCAGAGTCTGTGATTCTTGTACCACTCAGAGTAAGCGTCCGAAGATTCACAAGATTTCTCCGATGGGGCATACCTGCGTTTGTTATTTGGGTGTCTTCGAGAGAAAGATATGTCAGGTTCTTTAACGTTGAGAGATGTTCCATTTCGACATCGGTCAACTGGCTGCCATAAAAATCAAGATGCTCTAAATGTGGCAAGTACTTTAGGTGAACCAATGTTGAGTCTGTTTTTTGTGCCCCTCGAAATTCGATCTTGGTTGTCTGGTCCTGTTGGTCTCGGAAGAGCCTGGCACCTGATTGTTCCAACGCTTCCACAGCGTTTGCTTGTTGATCAATCGTGGGGGCACTAAGTACCAACAGGAACATCGTGAAATGGAACATGATGTGTATTCCCTTTTGCCGTCATTGGCATGCGTAGCCCAGCTTGAATCGGTGTTATTTTAACAGGGTGATTTCTGGCGTCCAGATCGGTGATGCTGGGAGAAGCAGGCCGTAAAACTTCAAAAACAATAATTGTGGACAAGCTGTTTCTGCAACATGTTGAAAAGAAAGTGCCCGCGGCTTGACATTTGAAGTGGTTAGGATGGCAAGTAGTTGCAGTCTGTGAAAGGTTTCATTACACAGTGCAACGATTCGTCCAGAGGTGCGAGCATTGTGGGGGCCGTTAGGATAACTAATCGGTCATCTGTTGTGACAAGAGGGCGATGCGTCCTGTGGGGATACTGGATATCGTCTTCGACGGTACCTGGTAGATGAGGCTTCGGCGGTACCTGATCGATAGCCATTTGAAAATTCTAATTCGAAATGGCCCAAAACAAAACAACGCATTGGGTTGGAAGCAAGAGTCCTGCTGTTAAAGTTGTGAAACATCCGTTTTGAGGACTGTGATTCAGGATATGGCAGACATGCCATCTGTGCCAGGCAGACTTGCTAGTATCCCTAGCCTGTTACGGGTGACCGTTTGGGGTGATTGATCTTTTCTTGCAATTTTTGTCAATTTGAAATAACCAGTTTTCTGCCAAACGGTTACGATCATCGCATGCACATCAAAGAATGTAAATTATCCGTTAGCAGGAAAGTCCCGGAAGAGCGAAGACGAGGTTGATTTACGCGTGCAATTCAGTCAAAATGCCATAATATCTTTAAGTTCTGACTCGCGATACCACAGACCAGCAGGACATGCGCTTTCGTGTATCCCATCAGGCGAAGAAATACCAGACGGAAAAATAGTGACCAGGCAGCCGGGCTTCTTTTGTTGTCTGCGGTCTTTGGCCTGTGTGGCGCGCCAGTGGCGGATGCGGGAAAAATCGCTGTGGCAACGCCAGTACCTGCTCGAATCACGTTCGAGAGGGATGTTCAGCCATTGCTTACACGATTTGGTTGTAATGCAGGAGCGTGTCATGGGAAATCTGGCGGCCAGAATGGATTTGCCTTGTCACTCCTTGGTTTTGATTCTGATTTTGACTATGACATGCTTGTTTTGGCGGGGCGTGGTCGTCGTATTTTTTCGGCAGGACCCGCGTCGAGTCTGTTGTTGTTGAAGGCAACCGGTCAAGTGCCGCATGGAGGGGGCGAACGATTTTCGCTGGGGAGTCCCTATTACGAATTGTTACTTGGCTGGATCGAGGGTGGGGCGCCTCGCACACCGGTAGATGCTCCACAGTTAATTCGTGTTCTGGTCGAGCCTGACACCCAGAGCTTAGTACCTCAGCAAAGTGTACCGTTACGGGTTGTCGCGGAATACACGGATGGCAGTCAAAGAGAGGTGACCGACACGAGCACATTTCAGTCCAATGACGGAACGATTGCCACGATCTCGGAAGAAGGTCAGTTGAAGGCGGGCCCTATTCCTGGAGAAACAGCGATCATGGTGCGATATATGAACCACATTGCTGTTTGTCACGTGACCATTCCATTACCCGGCAATGTAGCTGATGAAGTTTACGAGAAATTGCCGAAAAACAATCCGATTGACGAATTGGTATGGAACAAGCTCAAGTTATTGGGAATGCTGCCATCGGCGCCTGCGAAAGAAACGACATTACAGCGTCGGACTTATCTGCGTGCGATCGGTCGGTTACCAACGCCCGACGAGACGCGTGCCTTCCTAGTGGATAGCGATCCGGACAAGCATCAGAAGCTGGTCGACCAGCTCTTGGACCGTCCGGAATACGCTGATTTTTGGGCCAACAAGTGGGCCGATTTGCTCCGGCCCAATCCGTACCGCGTCGGAATTAAGGCGGTCTGGATGCTGGATGCCTGGATCCGTGACGCCTTTCGACAAAATAAACCTTACGATCAATTCGTGCGCGAATTGGTGACGGCACAGGGAAGTACATGGCGAAATGGCGCCACAGTCATCTATCGTGATCGGCAGCAGATAGAAGAGGTTGCCTCGTCGGTCAGTCAGTTGTTTTTGGGGGTTCGCTTGGAATGTGCCAAGTGTCATCACCACCCTTTCGAGGTTTGGAGTCAAGATGATTTTTATGGCTTCGCTTCATTCTTTTCACGGGTAGGGCACCATGGTGGATTATCACCTCCGATTTCGGGTTCTGAAGAACTGATTTTTACAACATCGAGTGGCGAAATTAAACACGGCAGGACCGGTGCGTCTGTGGCACCAAAGACTCTCAACGGATCACCGGTTTCCATTGAGGCAGGGAATGACCCACGGGAGGTTCTTGCCGATTGGATGACGGATGCATCCAATCCGTACTTTGCGAAAGTCATGGTGAATCGAGTCTGGTCGGAATTAATGGGCCACGGGATCTGTGAGCCTGTTGATGATTTTCGTGCGACGAATCCTGGCACGAATGCTCCGCTTTTGGAGTATCTGGCCGAGGATTTTCGGCAAAACGGATATGATATCAAGCATTTGTTGCGCACGATTTTGAACTCCTATGTGTTTGGGATCAGTTCCACACCCTCGGATCGTAATGTTTCCGATCTCAATAATTTTTCACGTTTCTATCGTCAGAGATTTCAGGCTGAGGTTCTGTTAGATGCTGTGAATGATATTTTAGATGTGCAGGAAGAATTTTCGGCTATGCCACCGGGGTCGCGGGCGACGCAACTGTGGACCTACCGGTCATCATCCTTGTTTCTTGACACGTTTGGTCGTCCTGACCCGAACCAGGATCCACCCTGTGAGCGGATGTCTGATTCTACCACGCCGCAGATTTTGCACCTGATGAATTCTCCACAGCTCAATCATAAGCTGACACTTGATTCTGCCCGACCGGCAAAATTGGCCGCCAGTGAACGGTCGAATGAAAGTATTGTGGAGGAAGCATTTTTATGGGTTTACTGTCGTTTGCCAAAAGCCGATGAAGCGAAAATAGCGTTGGCCAGTTTGTCGGTATCCGAAGAGCGGCGAGAGGCTGTCGAGGATCTGTTTTGGGTTTTGTTAAACACGCCAGAGTTTTTGTACATTGATTGAGGAAAGGGGATATCATGGCGGTCCATCGTAATTGCGAAGGGACACAACGGCGCGATTGCCTGAAGCTTGGATTGGGGGCGTTGCTCGGTGGAGGTTTTGTCGACGCTCTTCGGTTGAGAGCGATTGCGAAAAATAATGCATCGCCCAAGACGAGTTGCATTTTGATCTGGCTGGATGGAGGTCCAAGCCATTTTGAGACGTTTGATCCCAAGCCTCATGCGCCAGCAGAATTTCGTGGTGAATTCCAGGCAATCTCGACCAAGGTTCCGGGAGTTTTCTTTTCAGAAAATATGAAGCGTCTGGCGGCCATCAGCGACAAACTGACGATTGTCCGTTCCATACGCCACAATCAAAATAACCATGGAGCTGGTAATCACTACATGATGACCGGTGCTCCAACGAGAATTCCGGTGAGCTGTGGTGCACATGTCAGTTTTCATCCCAGCATGGGGTCTGTCACGTCAGCCGAACGAGGTGCTCTCGACGGGCTTCCTCCTTATTTCTCCATGCCCTCCATGCCCCGGTCTGGTGGACCCAATTTTTTGGGTGCGCGGCATGCACCATTTGTAGTAAGTGATGATCCGAGTCAAGAATCGTTCCAGGTAAGAGATGTCAGTATTCCTCCGGGATTAGAGGATGTTAGAACGATCAGCCGGCGAAAACTGCGCGAGCAATTGGACACCTTTTTGCGTTTTCAGGACAGGGCGGCAGCCGACCCGGTTCTTGGTGTCGATGAGAATTTTCAGCAGGCAGTCTCACTGATTACTTCGCCTGCCGCACAGCGTGCCTTCGAGATAGATCAAGAACCCGATAAGGTGCGTGACGCGTTTGGAAGGCACGCATTTGGCCAACGGGCCTTGTTGGCTCGGCGTTTGGTCGAAGCGGGAGTTCCCTTTGTGACGCTTACCAATGGCGGCTGGGACGATCATGGCAGTATCTTTCCCAGATTTAGGGAGCGGGCTGAAACATTTGATCCGGTCGTTGCTACGCTGATCGAAGATTTGGATCAGCGTGGGTTGTTAGAAACCACGGTTGTCCTGGTAATGGGAGAGTTTGGAAGGACACCAAAAATCACGAAACTTTCAGGTCGAAGTGCTCCAGGTCGAGACCACTGGTCAAATGCCATTTCGGTTCTCGTGGCCGGGTGCGGTACTCCGCGTGGCCAAATTGTTGGGGCAACTGACCGAAATGGTTACACGTCGATTGAGAAGATTTATGGTCCTGAGAATCTTGTTTCAAGTATCTATCTCAAGCTCGGTATTCAACCTGATAGTATTCTTTATAACCGTTCCGGTCGGCCGGTTCATTTGGTGAGTGATCCACGTCCTATTACGGAGTTGATGTAGGTATTGGAGTGGCAAGTAGCGGACTACAGGCAAAAACTGGGTTGCATTGGCCTGCGGACAAAGGAGCTTTTCAGCGTGCAGCTACGAGTTGTATACGACGTTTATTCGGAAGCTGGCGATACCAGGGATCAACGACTCCGCTACTTTTCAAGACGGAAAGCATTCTGCCTACGGATTGTTGTGATTTGTTTACTGATTGCAATGCATCCCTTCACGGCATTTTCGGCACCACCAACCATTGAAACGGTAATCCCTCCTGGTGGGCAACGAGGTTCTAAGTTTGTCACCACGTGTAAGGGAGAATTTTCCTGGCCTGTAAAAGTTTGGGCACCAGGGCTTAATGTTGTGTTAGGAGAGGAAAAAGGAAAGTTGGAAATTACTGTTCCGGCAGATTTGGCCGCTGATCGGACTTGGGTGAGGCTTTACAACGAAGAGGGGATTTCGGCACCAGTCCCATTTTTAATTGGAAATTTTCCAGAAATCGGTGAAGAAGAACCTAATGATTTGCCCCATGAGTCTCAGGTGCTGACGGAAAACAGCGTCACGATCAACGGCGTGTTACAAGAGAATGGGGATGTGGACGGATTCATGGTGAAGTTGGAACGTGGACAAACTTTGGTGGCTACCGTGGATGCTAATACGCGGCTAGGGTCTCCCATGGACGCGATTTTACAGGTGGCTTCAGCGGAAGGATTTGTGTTAGCGGAGAACCATGATGATGTTGGACTTGACCCGCGGTTAACATTTACCGCACCGCGGACGACCACGTACGTTGTACGGTTATTTGCTTTTCCTTCCACTCCGAATAGGTCCATCGTTTTTCAAGGAGAGCCTTCCTACATCTACCGTCTTAGCTTGACGACTGGTCCGTTTATCACGCACTCACTACCGTTATCCGTTTCGCAGTCGGAGCCGGGAGAGGTTGAGGTGTTGGGGTGGAATATTCCACCCAACACGAAGATACCTGTTGTCGTTTTTGGCGGGACGTTATTGGAGGGTTGTCCAGAGCTTGAGGTTCCTGGAGCGTTGAGGATTCCACCCAACGCTCGGATTGGATTAGCCTTCGCACTTTCCTTCGGTGGGTCAGCGAGAGTCCGTCTGGCGCCGCACGGGACGTCTTCGGTAATGGCGGAACCAGGCCAGAATGCTCCCATGCGTTTGCAGCCACCCATTGCGGTGACTGGGCGTCTTGGGATTCCGCGTGAAGTGGATGAGTTTCAAGTAACGCTGAAAAAGGGAGAACAGGTAATTATTTCGGTAGAATCACAAAATCTACATTTACCATTGTCACCTGTCGTACGATTTTATGATCCATCTGGTTCACAGGTTACCGAAGTCAACGCGCCAAATAAGTCCCAAGAAGCGGTCATTACGCATACGGCAACGCAAGCGGGAGATTATCGTTTAACAGTGGGCGAACAGTATCTTCACGGTGGTGAACGCTATGTTTATTGTCTGACGGTCAGGTTCGAAGAACCTGACTTTGAACTATCAGCAAGTAGCGACACGATCACGGTCAGCGCGGAAAAGCCAGTGGAATTCGAAGTGAAAATACTACGACGAAAATCAACCGACGAATCCATTGGTGCTATTACACTTGAACCGCTTGGCTTGCCACCTGGAGTTACCGCTTCTCCGGTTGTTTCTGAGCCGACAGGAGAAACTGCGGAAAAAGTCAGTTTTAAATTTTCCACCACGGGTGACAGTTTTTCTGGCCCCATCCGAATTGTTGGAACCACCACGGAGCCTAGAGAGATGCGACGTGTTGCGAGGACGACACAAAGACTCAACACCAGCTTTCAATCCATCTGGCTGACAGCTGTGGCAAAATAATCGACAATTAACGCGTACGGCATGCAAGGGACGTAATGCGTAGGCCAAGCACATACTTTCGGAATTGTGAATAAAAGCTGAGATGATTACAAGAAGAGTTAACAGTATAATAGTACAGGGTACTTGTACGTGAGTCGTCGTTCCGATGATTGGTTACGTGTGCTGCATACTGGCCAAAAAATCCGAATGACAGTTGACTGGGTATGAGTTAACATCACAGGGGATGTGTGCCACCGCAAACATGCCGGCACAAAAAAAAGTTTTGGATCAAACGTTGGGGTAACCCAGCAACCTCTTTCTCAGTACTTTATTTTTGCAGAACGGGTGTCATGGCAAGATTTGATAAAACTTTCTTTTGGGTTGGTTCTTTTTTATGGGCTGTTGGTACCTGTTTCGCCTTGCTCAGCGAAACGCCCGTGTTATCCGAGGAGGGCGATGCCAACGGTACGATTGCGATAGGCGACGTGCAGAGCGAAGGGGCGGTAGACTTTGAAAAGGTAGTTTTACCGATTTTGCGCCGTAAATGTCTGGCTTGTCATAACAGTACGGATGCAGAAAGTGACCTCGTGTTGGAGACACCGCAAACTATTTTGCAAGGAGGGGTCGATGGCCCCGCTGTGGTACCGGGAAAAGGTTCTGAGAGTCTCTTGCTAAAACTTGGTACATGGCAGGAAGAGCCTCACATGCCTCCCGAGGACAATGAAGTCGGTGCCGAACCATTGACGCCAGCAGAATTAGGTTGGATTAAGCTTTGGATTGACCAGGGGGCAAAAGGCGAAATATCCGCGACGGACCATGTTGTAGATTGGCAACCGTTGCCGCCTGGAATTAATCCAATCTATGCTGTATCCATTTCGCCTGATGGCCAATATGCTGCGGCGGGTCGGGCTAACCAGATTTTCCTTTATCATGTACCTAGCAAACGAGAAATGGGTCGTTTGACCGACCCAACCTTGTCGCAACGGGGTATCTACAAGGGGCCTGGTGTAGCGCATCTTGACTTGGTGCAATCATTGCGATTCAGCCCTGACAGTAATCTGATTGCGTCGGGTGGCTATCGCACTGTAAAAATTTGGCAGCGACCGCAAAATATACGGAAGCAGGAGTTTTCAGGTCTGCAAGGTTCGGTACATTCCTTGGCGGTTAGCAGTGACGGCCAATGGGTTGCTTTTGGAGAGGAAAGCGGCAGAATTCAATTATATACACTCGTTGATAATATGTTACAGCAGGTACTCGAAGGTCACGAAGGTGCCGTGAGTGGCCTGGCTTTTTCTCATGGGGATACCCAGCTTATTTCCGGATCACAGGACAAAACACTTCGTATTTGGAACGTCGCCGCTGGGCAGCAGGTCAACGCTGTCGAAACACCGGCTGCAGTGAACTCAGTCGCATTGATTGGCGAGCCGCAATTCATTGCGACGGCAGGTGCTGACCACATCGTTCGAATTTGGGATTTGCCTGAAAAAAATGCTGAAGATAAATCTTTGCAACTTGTCAAAGAATTGTCCGGCCATGGCGGAGCGGTTACTTCGTTGGCAGCTGTGTCGTCAAGCGGTATGCAATTATTATCCGGGGGGCTGGACCAGATGTTGCGCCTTTGGGATGTGATGGCTGGTACGCAGATTCGTGAGATGAACCACGGGGGTCCGGTAACCGCCGTTGCTGTTCGGCCGGACGGCCAGCGTTTTGCTTCGGCCAGTTCCAACCATGTTGCCAAACTATGGAACGTCGAAGATGGCGCGGAAATCGTGGAAATGCGCGGAGATTTTCGTGCGAAATTTCACGTCGATAAAGTGACTCGTGATGTGGCGGTTGCTTTGCGACACGTTAATGGAAATAAGGCAGATCTGGATGCTGCGAACAAACGAAAAGAGGATGAAGAAAATAGCGTTAAGACTAGCGAGGAAAATCTGAAAAAAGCCGACGAAGAATTCAATGCATCAGTCGAATCGGTTAAGAAATCGGCTGCCGATCAGGAAGCAGGTCGCAAGGCAATTCAAAATGCCAAGGGACTGGTATCGCAATACGAAACTGAAAAGCAATTGGCTGAGCAAAAAGTTCAAGCTGCAGACCAAGTGATTGACGAGGCACAAGCGAATCTGAAGAATGCCGACAAGTACGTTCAGGACGTTGCCGTGGCAAAAGAAATTGCATTAGATACCTTAGCAGATGGTTTGGTGAAACTGGAAGGTGTTGCCAGGGAACAAGCAGAAAACAAAGCGCTTGCGAATCTAGTGTTGGGGATCACGCAGGCGGTGCAGCAACAAGCTGATGTGAGCCAGAAATCTGGTGAAGAGAGAAGAGCCATGGCTGCAGATGGCGTTGCTGATGCACGCAGTAGTAAAACAGACGCAGAAACCAATGTGACGCGAATGATGGAAGAGCTCACCAAAGCACAGAACGGAGTGAAGGAAACGGAAGAAAAACAGAAAAAACTGGACGAAGCTGTTCAGCAGGCAATCGGCAAAAAGGACAATGCAGAGACCAATGTAAAAAACAAAACTCGTACCCTCCAGAACAGCAAAGAGAATTTGGACAAGGTGGTCGAGACCATTCCCAGTTTGGAATTATTACACCAGCAGGCCGAGGAGTATCACAAACAGGTTCAGACGCGTCTAGAACCTGCCAATGCGGTCGCCACAAGTACTGAAAAGCCTCTCCATGCAATCGCCTTTTCACCGGACGGTCGGTTGCTGGCCACCGCTGGTGATGATCAAACAGTTCGAACGTGGGAATCGGAAGCTGGTGCCGCCGTGGAAACCTATGCGGGACAAGAAGCGACGATCATGGCTGTCGCTTATACCCGAGGTGGTGGCCTGATATCAACGGCTACCAATGGTACGGCAATTGCCTGGGAGACCAACCCTTCGTGGAAACTTGTGCGTGCCATCGGCACGGTAGATTCACCGCAGCAATTGGTGGATCGTGTGACTGCCCTCGACTTCAGTCCTGATGGTACAATGCTGGTCACGGGGGGGGGTGAACCGTCACGCAGTGGCGAATTGAAGGTTTGGAAAGTCGACGACGGTTCTTTGGTGAAAGAAATTTCAGAAGCCCACAGCGACACTGTTTTTGGTGTGGAATTTTCGCCCGACGGTAAACAGATTGCCAGTGGCGCGGCCGATCGATTTGCTAAGATTTTTGATCTCGAAGGTGGAGAAATCGTCCGGACCTTCGAAGGGCATACCCACCATGTTCTGGGAATCAGCTGGCAATGTGATGGACGCTTGTTAGCTACCAGTGGAGCAGACAAAGTGATCAAATTTTGGAATGTTCGTAATGGTGAACAAACACGAACAACCAGTGGGTTTAGTAAAGAGGTCACTTCTGTCCGTTTTGTGGCGGATAGCGAAGTCGTCGTCGCGTCGAGTGGTGACAAGCAGGTAAAGACTATTAATGGCGATAAATCGACCAATCTTGAAGGCGCAACGGATTTTATGTATTCGGTGGATGTCAGTGCCAATGGCCAGGTTGTTGTGGGTGGCGGTCACGACAGCGTGGTCCGTTTTTGGAAAAGTGATGGGAATGCGATTGTTACCTTTGAGGCTCCAAGCCTCGATGGTGAGGCCGAATCGGTCGTAGCAGAATGAACGGCAGTGGGCTAACCGGAAATACACTGATCCGAACCACGTACAAGTGCCAAGTTGTGATAGAGAATGGCCCTGGTTTGTCGAAGGCAGGCATGGTTTGTCGCGTGTGGGTCAAAACCTTCTTGACGACCAAAATTACTTGGTGAAGACGAAAGCTGGCTGGTTTGCGAGTTCTGTGAGCCACGATCGGAAAGGCAATCGGGCGAGAAATATTCAGCTTTCTGACAGCCATGGTGGCGATTTCGCTTATCTGCTACCAACAGTTTATCGGTTTGTGCTGAGCAGCCCTGTGCAGTGATCCGAAATCTTTCGCAGTAAGAAGCATTGTACAACCGCCAAGTCGACAGAAGATATGCTGCTGTGTTAGATCTTGGTGGTCCCGGTGCCATGGTTGAATTTTGCGAGATATGTCGCCACGTGAATTATGACGGTAAGCTGTACCGTATGCGGTCTATTCGTTTGTGGGATACGGGCGAATTGATCTGGCAACAAGCCCTGATAGAATTCTTTGAAATCGAGCCAATGACGGAGTCCCTGTTTTACAACGAAAACTGGAATAAAATATAAGTTGGAAACGATGTTTAGCAGATTGAAATAATCATCCGGAAACGCATGGACATGAACGTTAGGCCCAAGGAAACCAGGTCGAGTGCCGGCCATTCTCTTGAAACAGAGGAGATGACACAGCCGGGCGTACGGGTGAAGGAGCGTACTGGCACTCGCCGGCCTTTGTTGTTGGAGAAACTGGAATTGCGAGTCCGATATCGAGAGTAGCCAGTTTTTTTGGAAGACAACGTGGATAAATGTTTTGGCGAAAAGTATGATAGGCATTAGACAAGGTTGGCAACCTTCCTGAATGCAGTGGGTGGAATTGGCGCCTCATTGGTGAAAGAAGCAGTCCTCTCCTGGGAAGGCTTTGAGTTCTTGACATTTCTGACAGGGGCAGGATATATACAAACGAAAGGTACCACCAGAGTTTAAAATGTGAATCTCATGATGTGTCGCACTTGGCTGTTCTTGGTTTTAGTTGTTTTTGGGTTGTGGGGCCGTGTTGTTATTTCGGAGGAACCAGAATTACACTGGGCCTTCCGCAAGATGGTGCGGCCTGAGCCACCGGCTCGCGAATCGTTGCGTGAGGCTGTTCGCGTACGCAATCCGATTGACCAGTTCGTGCTCAATCGCTTGGAGAAAGCGAAACTGGAACCGGCGGTAGAGGCGAGTCGTGCTACATTGATTCGTCGGGCGTATTTCGACCTGATCGGTTTGCCACCAACTGCGAAAGAGGTGCAGGCGTTTGTTGCCGACGATTCTCCCGAAGCGTGGTCGGAGTTGATCAACACGCTTTTGGAGTCGAAACATTATGGTGAACGCTGGGCCCGGCATTGGCTGGACGTGGCCCGTTATGCAGATAGTGGTGGCTACGAAACAGATATCTACTATCGCAATGCGTGGCGTTACCGCGACTATGTGGTGAATAGTTTCAACGCGGACAAACCATTTAACGGTTTTGTTCAGGAGCAGATTGCTGGGGACGAATTGTGGCCTGACGATCTGGACCTGGATCCACGTAATGTTTATGTGCCGTCGGATGAGAAAAAACGCCATCTTCAGGCCCAGATTGCCACTGGATTCTATAGCTTGGGGCCTCGTGTTCATGAATCTGGATTAGACGGCAAGCGTTTGGCCTACGAGACAATGACCGATTGGGTCGATTCGACTGCTTCGGCGTTCATGGGGCTGACCCTGGGTTGTTCACGCTGTCATGATCACAAGCTCGATCCATTTACGCAACACGACTATTTTTCGCTTCAGGCGATCTTTGCCACGGCGCGTGAAACCGAGATCCATCTGTGGACCTCGATGGAAGAGGCGGATTGGAGGCAGCATTTTCCAAGGGTGGTGGCTGCGCAGGAGGCCGTCAACAGCTATCGCCAGTTTAAAGTAAGAAACAAAATCGAAGAAGGAACGCAACTCACACCGGAACAACAATCAGAGGCGGAAAAGCTATTAGAGACCATTGGCAAGGCGGTAGTTGCTTTGCCTGAATTCTCGCCCGGACAGGGTGGGATCAAATATGCAGAGCTGATGCAGATTCCGGCAGCAAACGTACTCGAACGTAAGCACCCGGCATTAATCAAGCCGGTCCATGTGCTTGCTCGTGGTGAATTAAGCAAACCGCTGGCCGAGATGCAACCCGCTTTACCTGCGCTCCTGGCCGAGGTGACAGGAACATCTGCCGAATTGCCTCAGCTTTTTGAGAGCCGAAAACAATTGGCACTGTGGTTGACACAACCGGAGCATCCGCTGACAGCACGAGTGATCGTCAATCGTGTCTGGCAGTGGCATTTCAGCCGGGGAATAGTTGAAACTTCGAATGACTTTGGTCGAGCGGGCCAGGTTCCATCCCATCCCGAATTATTGGATTGGTTGGCAACGAAATTTGTGGCAGATGGCTGGTTAATCAAGGATTTGCACCGATTGATCATGAATTCGGCCACCTACAGGCAGAGCAGTTACCATGTCACTGACCGGCATCTGGATAGTGATCCGGATAATCGGTTACTTTGGCGAATGAACCGGCGTCGTCTGGAGGGAGAGGTGCTGTGGGATGCAGTACACGCGGCTGCTGGAACCTTGAATCTGGCCATGGGTGGTCCGCCTGTTATCCCACCACTCAGTGCTGATGAGATTGCTTCGCTGCGCAATAAATGGCATTGGGTGGTTTCGGCTGACCCTGCCCAGCATACACGCCGAGGGCTATACATTTTGGTTCGAAGGAATTTCAAATTTCCGATGTTCGAGGTGTTTGACGCACCGGTGAATTCAGTGAGCTGCCCCGTTCGTGACATCACCACGGTTGCCCCTCAAGCCCTATGGGGTTTGAACAATCCATCGGTTTTTCGCCAAGCGACGCATTTTGCAGGTCGGATCGTGAGTGAGGCTGGCGAACGGCCAGAATCCCAGATAGATCGTGCTTGGTGGATTGCGTTGGGGCGTAAGCCAAAGCGAGAGGAAGCAGATTCTGCAATGAGGCTTCTAGAGCAACTGGAAGAGGAAAACGTGAAACCGGTCAAAGATCTCCCTGAAACGCTTCATTCCCTACCGCCGGCTCGAGCTAGTGCGCTTTCCAAATTGTGTCTGGCATTGTTTAACTTGTCCGAGTTTGCATATATCGATTGACAATACGGATCAGTGAATGTTTGTTGGTAGTAGCAGCTGGTACAATGGTTTCAGACAGCAAGAGGTTTTAGTGCAGTGATACGGTTTTCTGAATGGCGACCAATTTGCGTCAGGAAAATCCATTGTAAAATGGTAGCCAATTGTGATGTTTCTGGATTACGATTTTTCCGCTACAAAAAAATGTTCCAGGCCAAAAAATCGTTCTGAGGTTTTGAGACAATGAGTTTAGCATCGCGACGCGACTTTTTAGCAAACGGTGGTCTTGGGTTTGGCGCCTTGGCATTAGGCGATCTGTTGTCGATGGAGTCCCGCGCGGGAGGCTCTCCCATCAACCCGCTGGTGTCGCGGCCGTCCCTCGTCTCGGGAACAGCCAAAAGCGTTATTTTTCTTTTTATGCAGGGAGGCCCCAGTCAACTCGAGACAGTTGATCCCAAGCCGGTATTGAAAAAGCATGATGGAAAGCTTTTGCCTGAGAGCCTGCGAGGCTATGATCTGGCACAGATCAATACTGCAGATGCCAAAATTATGGCTCCAGCGTTCCCGTTCAAGAAGTACGGCCAGAGTGGGCAGGAAATTTCAAGCATGTTTCCTCATTTGAGCCGGCATGCCGATAAATTGGCGATTATTCGTTCGATGCACCATGAGCTGTTCATTCATGGTTCGGCCATGATCATGATGCATTCAGGTACGCAGTTGCTGGGAAACCCCAGTATTGGTGCCTGGGTTGTGTATGGTCTGGGCTGTGAAAGCGATAGCCTGCCAGCCTATATTGCCATGACCAACGGCATTTTTCGCAATGGTGCGTCGATGTATAGTTCGGGATTTCTACCGGCGGTATATCAAGGAACTCCCATGCGAATGGGCGGTGCGCCCATTCAAAATCTGAATCGTAATGCTGCGATTAGTGGGCCGGGACAACGATTGTTATTGGACCAGATCAATGCATGGAATCAGCAGTTTAGTAAAGCACGACCGGGTGACAGTCGTCTGGAAGCTCGTATTGCCAATTACGAACTTGCTTTTCGCATGCAGTCGGCTGCTCCCGAACTGATTGATATTTCCGGGGAGTCTGAGGCCACGCGTGCACTGTACGGCATTGACGAGTCGTCGACAGACCGGTTTGGGAAAATGTGCCTTTTGTCGCGGCGGATGGTGGAACGGGGAGTTCGTTATGTGCAGCTTATTTCAGGCGGTTGGGATGCCCATAGTGACTGTAAAAAAAACCATCAACTCCAGGGAAAGTCAGTGGACCAGCCGATTGCGGGTTTGATCACTGACCTGGAACAGCGAGGTTTGTTGGAAAGTACCTTGTTGGTGTGGGTCGGAGAATTTGGACGGACCCCAATCATGCAAGGCAGCAATGGGCGTGATCACCATCCTTATGGATTTAGTGCCTGGATGGCTGGAGGTGGCGTACGAGGTGGCAAGACGATTGGTGCCACGGATGATTTTGGGTTTAACGCGATCGAGGACAAAGTGCATGTGAACGACTTGCACGCGACGATGCTGGGATTGATGGGCATGGATCATGAAGCATTAACCTATTTTTTTGAAGGTCGTGCTCGCCGTTTAACCGATGTCGGTGGTCAGAATAACCTGGCAGAGCGTCTGGTTCGTGGTTGACAGGCAGTCAGCTTTTTTCAAAAGATGGCCCGTCAATAGAAGCCCGCAGCACCGTTTCCAGGCGGTGATCATGGCCGCATTACTCGGTGGGGTCCAATGGTAAAGGGGGTGGAACGATTGTTGTCAGGAGTTGCCGAGGTGTGTGTTTATTCCACATACATCAATTCACTGGAAGCTAATAAGACCTGGCAATATTGTTCCCACAATGTCAAACCACCCGTGCGATGTGCTGCGAGAAAGTTTTGCCCCATCGCCAATTCATCGGGTTGAACTGATCGGCCATAGAGTTGCCGGAACGCATGGCGAATTCGAGTAGCGTCATGATCCGAATGGGCGTCCAGGGTTTTGCAGAACGACTTGCTCAGGCGAATGATGAATTCGCTGTTCATAGCGAACAACCATTGTTGAGGTACGATCGTCACTGCACGTTTACTGTGGGAAATATTGGCATCAGGAAAATCGAAAAGCTTGAGAAACCGATCTGATTCCGTTGCACTGTCCCGACTCACAAACCCGTAAATACTTCGGCGATGTCCAGTCAACAAGTCCGAATCAGGAGGCCCACCTATCGTTGGATCCAGCGAGCCTGTGGCAAACAGTAGTGTGTCCCGCCAGGCTTCCACTTCCATTCGGCGCCGATTGGCTCGCCCTAGCCAACGGTTGTCGCTATCTCCGGCGTACTGGGCTGGGTCGTAACGACTACTCAATTGGTAGGTGCCGCTTAACATGATATCTCGATGCAAGTTTTTGATGGACCATCTGTTTTCCATCAAACGGGAAGCCAGCCAATTGAGTAAAGGGAGGTGTGAAGGGCGCGCCCCCAATTGGCCGAAATTGTCGGGCGTGTCCACGATCCCGCGGCCAAAGTGATGTTGCCAGATGCGGTTAACCATCACGCGTGACGTGAGCGGATTGTCTGTTTGTACTAACGACCGGGCGAGTTGAAGTCTGCCACTGCCCTGGTCAAACGCCAGGCGACCTTGTTGGGGAGAAACGGCCCGCAACATGCGACGTGGTATTCGATCGCCGCGGTGCATTGGATTACCGCCGATGGCAATTTGCATATCCTCACTACCAACGTCAGTAAGCGAATGGAAGGTCGGATATTTTGGAGGCACTTGAGCCTCAAGTTGTTTTAATTCGATGCGTAAATGGTTGATCAGGTCGGTCTTTTCACTGTTGTTTTTTTCTGCGTCAGAAATTTGTTTTTTTTGTGCTTCGACTTGAGCCACCGCTTGATCGTATTGTTGGACGACCTCGGGATTAACGAACGGAATTTCGACCAGTGATGTGTTGTGAAACACACCGGCGAGTGCGTAATAATCGGTAGATGAAATCGGGTCAAACTTGTGGTCATGGCACCGTGCACAGGAGACGGTTAATCCCAGGAATCCACGAGAAAACGCATCCATTTTATCATCCAAGGATTCCGCTTTGGCTTTGGCACGACTAACCGGGTCACCACCATCAGACTCGAAGGTGGGACCGGTGGCAAAGAATCCGACAGCCCGCCAGTCGTTTTGAACGGTACCAGGCATGAGGTCACCGGCAATTTGCAGCATGACGAAACGGTCGAAGGGTAGGTCTGCGTTGAATGCTTCGACCACCCAGTCGCGGTACCGAAACGCGTTGTCCAGTGGTGTACACAAACTGCCACCTTTACGGATATTGTCACCGTAACGGGCCACGTCTAACCAATGGCGAGCCCAACGCGGACCGTAGTGCGGCGAAGCGAGCAAGCGATCCAACAAACGGGCATAGGCATTTGGCGCGTCCGTATGGAGAAAGGCGTCGATTGCAGCTGGCGTTGGTGGCAGTCCAGTCAGATCGAATGTGGCGCGACGAATCAGTGTGGACCGCTTTGCCAGCCCCACAGATGTCAGGCCATGTTCTTCCAAACGTCTCCTTACAAAGAAATCGATGGGTGCCTGGAGTCCTCGGTGCGACGCAACTTTGGGTAACGACGGTCGCTGGACCGGTTCGAACGCCCAAAAGGGCCGATCATTGTCCGCTTGGCTGACTTCGTTTGTTCCAGAGATTTTCTCGGAATGAGCCGTCTGGGCCAAGCTACAGACCCAACATGTCAACAAGAGTATGCGTGATTTCGAAAGGGAGAACATGTTGCTTTGATTTAATAGTCA
This sequence comes from uncultured Pirellulaceae bacterium, assembly GCA_964393615.1. Lineage (GTDB taxonomy): Bacteria > Planctomycetota > Planctomycetia > Pirellulales > Pirellulaceae > CAYMUR01. The sequence goes on along the minus strand of CAYMUR010000025.1, from coordinate 3,969 downwards.
AGCCATGCCTTTTGTTATACACTTCTAACATACCTATGAGTCGGCTGGGAAGCAACTAAGATTTCCAGGAGATTGTTCCGAATTGTACAGCTGTAGTCTTTGCAATCGTTTTCGAGGATTCGACTATTGCAGGTCAAACATTTGCCGTGGTAATACGATCCAAGTCACTGGCTTCGTCATGTATCGTAATACTCCAGCCTTGCGGATGTTCGTTGTAACCAACAAAGAAGCGTTCCTGAAAGCGACCTTGCGGCGCCACGATGTTGCGAGACAGTTCCCCGCGGACACGTCCTTGTGGGTCACTCAATTCAACATGGGACACATGCGTGACCGGTTCGTCAACCGAAATGTTGCCACTGACCATAATTGCTGTAGAGTCCCACTGAGCGTCAATGTCCAAGTCTCGCACCTCGTAGGGTAGCAACGCGTACAGCTCAGCCTGCGCTGGGTAAATCAGATCTTCCACCACATCCGTATGACCTCGATAAAGTCCACGGCGCATCTCACACACGTGCCATGGCTGATCGAAGTGGATCCTCACCGGTTTAAGACGAAGGTCTGCCATGTGGACATTGTCGTCCGGACGTAGCTTAGGTCCAACATAGCGGCCGCCATCCAGGTCATAGCGATGAACCTCGGTGACCCGAACGGGGTATGATTCTTTCGCACCAAAATTCACAACACATTTAACCTGCGGATAGGATTCGATGTCTGCTTCGGCCAGCAGTCTCTTGAGCTCTTTGTGGAAAGCCAGTTCGGTGCCCGACGAACACGATTGTCGATAGAACCGATAAGCTGGCAGAGAGTAAGCGAAAATGTCTCTTCATTCTCTTAACGCTCTACCACCAGTGGTTTTTAAATTTCCAATACCCGGGCAGGCGGGCGTCCCAGGATTCCAGGTTAGGGCCGTTTGGCAACTTGTGTTGCCCAGGAGGGTCAAGATTTGATTCTCAACGGCGTAGGCAATGAAATGGTGCAAGCCATTCCGCCGACAACCCTGCACAGCATCATCTGCCCAGCCGGCGACACTTCGTTGTCAGCGAATCCCGTGATTTAAGCTGTTTAACATATCAATCGTGTATGGACGTATTAAGGATCCAGGGTTCCATTGTCTTTTCATGGTCAGGGCGATATCCTAGGAAGCATGGGATCCTGACCAAGGCTAATTGTGGGTTGCCATTCACCGTGGACGGAGCCATTGTATGGGAATTGAAACATTTATTGAATCGATGGAGCGGCGGTTTGCTGATCAGATTGCTGCGACTTCTGCTTTGGATCCTTCCGCGGGAGAGTTTGAGACTTTTCCCTCGCAACTCCATCTGAATCTGGCAGAGGCACTTCGCGCCAGTGGTATCCACAACCTTTATTCACACCAAAGTGAAGCCTTCGAGGCGATTGAGAAGGGTGAAGACACGGTTTTGGTTTCACGCACAGCCAGTGGCAAAACCCTCTCATTTTTGTTGCCAATCCTGAATGCCTATCTCAATGCGGATGCGCCCTTTGGTGTGATGTTACTTTATCCTACGAAGGCCCTGTCACGTGATCAGGAAGGGGCGCTGGGCAAACTATTGCAGGCAGCTAATGCGGATTTGCGTTTGGGAACGTTTGATGGTGACACACCTCGCGAAGAACGTACGAGAATCCAGGCGCAGGCCGATTTTGTGATTAGCAATCCGGATATGTTGCATGCAGGAATTCTTCCGAATCACAATCGCCGTTGGCGCACGTTTCTTTCGAGATTGCGATATGTCGTCATTGACGAAGTGCATACGTACCGTGGTGCGTTTGGTTCCCACATTGCCAACGTGATGCGGCGTCTCAAGCGTGTTTGTGAAATGCACGGCAGCAATCCAACCTTCGTCTGTTCGTCTGCTACGATAGGCAATCCAGGTGAACACGTCGAGGCGCTCTTTCAACGGCCATTTCATGTTATTCATCGTGATGGTGCACCGCGTCCACAACGAGACCTGTATCTCATTAATCCTCCGGTGGTTCAAAGTCATGGTCACGCAATGTACCGCAAGGGTACTGGTTCGGTGACGGTGCCCCTTATTCGGGAAGCCACGCGTGCGGGGGTCAGAACCATCTGTTTTTGTCGGGCCAGACAGCAGGTGGAACGTTTAAGTCGCGCGGTGGTGGACGGTCATCCTGAACTGCGCACCAAAGTAAAACCTTACCGTGGTGGGCTCTTGCCAAACGAACGTCGCCAGTTAGAACGGGATCTGGCGACGGGACGTGTCACCACCATTATTAGTACGAATGCATTGGAGTTAGGGATTGATATTGGCGACTTGGACTTGTGTTTGCTGAGCGGCTATCCAGGTTCGATGGCCAGCTTTTGGCAGCAAGCGGGTCGGGTTGGTCGCCGCGGTTCACGAGCCGTGATTGTTTTTGTGGCCCGGGATACACCGATCGATCAGTACTTTGTCAACCATCCAGAGTTTGTCATGGATGCACCGATCGACCGGGCATGGCTTAATGCGGACAATCCTTATATTCTTTTGCAGCATCTACCCTGTGCAGCACATGAACATCCCTTGCGAAACGACGAGCCTTTTTTTCCGGAACCAGCTTATCCAGCTGCTTTGGAAGTTTTGCGTGGTGACGGTACCCTGACGGAATACCATGGCAACTATCGTTATGCACTGCGAGACTACCCAGCCAAAGGGGTCAACCTGCGTGGCATGACGGATTACAACGTGGAAATTTTTTGTGGCTCGGAGGTAATTGGTGAATTGGATCCGATTGGAGCTCGGGGAACACTTTACAAAGATGCGATTTATCAACACCTGGGCAAGCGGTATATGTCCATGGAGTTAGACCTTGAGAAGAAGCTTTGCCGCGTCGACCCGGTGGATGTTGACTATTATACGGAGGCTGTTTGGGAGAGCCGTGTACAAATTACCCAGACTTTAGACGAGTCAACACTCCATGATGCCAGCTTGGAGTTTGGCTTTATTAACGTCAATCGGCAACCGAAATTGTATAAGAAAATTCGCGAACGTACGTTGGAAAACATTGGCTACGGACCGATCACACTTGATCCCTTTCTTTATGATACCACTGGATTTAACATGTACCCGCCGTCGGCATGGGCCGAGAGTATGGCGGACAAACGCTTTGTGGGTGCCGCATTACATGGTCTGAGCTATATCTTGCGCCGCACCGCACCCAGTCTCTGCTTAGGTGATCCTCAGGACATCGAAACAGATGTTTCTTTAACCAAGGTTGCCGAAGGTAAATGGAAAAGTGCGCTGTACGTTTTTGACAGTATTGAAGGCGGTGTTGGATATGCCGAGAAAATTTTCGAGATTTTCAAGCAGGCATTGACGTTGTGCCAGGTAATCATCGACGAATGTGTATGCACCGCGGGATGCCCATCTTGTGTGACCTCTTTGCCGCCGGGGGTTTCCGATGAAGAACTCGAAAAGCTGCTTGTGGAGTCGAATGCATCAGTGGCCTGTACTTGTAGCCTGTTACGAGTGTTACTTACCGGTGAGATTGTCCAACCGGAAGTGACTTACGTTGAATTGCCTGCCAATGTTGGTGTTGAATCGCCTGAACCTGATCTTGAAGGAGATCGACTGCGACAGCGGTTGGCAAGTGCGGCCCAAGTGCTACAAAAAAAGCGAGCACGAACTCATTGATCCAGGAAGCTTTACTGCACTGCTCACGGATTGGGCCTGTTCGCTTATCGCGACTGCATGATGTGGGACTGCGCACCTGGGATGACATGCTGCGCCATTCGGACAGCATTCCTTTTAGCCACTGTAAGGAACTTGTCGAAGAATGTGAACGCTGCCAACAGGCCCTGCGAGAAAGCGACGTTGGTTATTTTGTGGATCATTTGGTTCCGCAAGACCGTTGGCGGATCCTGCACCAATATCTCGCCGAGACTTCGTTTTTCGATATTGAAACGGGTGGACTTGACCACGATGCCCCGGTGACCGTGCTGGCTTGCTGGCACAA
>CAYMUR010000024.1:27481-59238 GCA_964393615.1 uncultured Pirellulaceae bacterium | reverse complement strand
CAGATCCCGTGTCAAGAAACCTTTGCTCGAGCCGTGAACGCAATCCTAGGGAACCACGAGCCATTGGTGCCGACCAGGTGATTTGCTGCCAGGTTCGATGTTCATCGAAATTAGGATTGGGCTCTGGGGATGTGCGGATCCAACCATACCCAGCCCACATCGTAAGGCGTTCATTGATGGCGTATCCTATGCCAGGCCGTACGATACTCTGGCCGAAACCCTCTGTGTCGTCGAAAAACCTCGCGTGTCCGTCGAACCACCATTTGAGTCCTGTACAAGAGGAGTTGTCGTGGATGTTGCCACGTGCGAACAGGGCAAGCCATAAACCTGAGTCGTCGATCGTGTCTGCCTTGGATTGGAAGGGGGCCACGAGCAGCGGGACGAAAACGCTCCAGGTCAAAATGATCCACCTTCGAAATTCCTGCATATTTTCCTCGCGCTGTTCAATGGTCCGCTTCACGCTACTTTGATTCGACATGTTTCCGGGAATGGATGTAGCCAAATTTAGTCTTGACCATGGAAAAGCATCCGGTCCGTGTCAAGATATGCTGGATGTACTGGAGGCAACCAATTTCCAGATTTGCGCAGGGCGCCGTTGTGTGTGGGGCCTGGTTTTCACGGTCAGAGCGGCCCGCCAAGAAAACTGATCAGGCTCTTTCATTTGGAAAAGATACTAGGCCCTCGAACTCGTTGGGTGCGAATACGTGCTTTCAGCCTTGGGTTTCCTCGTGTAGGATCGTTTCAGAGTGGCTGGTTGTGTTTCGATGGGGTGTCGACACAATGAAATAACAGTCGCCCCTGCGCAATGATAGTTGTAGAAAGACCAATAGAAATGCCAGACCAAGACAGTGGCAATGTTGTTGTTTTATTCAAAGGAGGACGGCTGGGGACATGGTACCAGTTAACGGAAAAAGAACGCCGTGATTTTTCCCAAACACATGTTGACTTGATGCTGTCGGTTGCCAGTCAATATGGGATGAGACGGCTTGAAGGGTTTCGTCTGATTGGACCGCAAAAGGACTGGCAACGTTTTTGGCTTATTGAGTTCCCAACGATGCAAGGGGCTGAGCAGTGGATTCAAGCGGAGATGGCTCCGCCGTACGGACTCTACGGCTATTACGAGTATCAATTATCCCGGCCATTAGAAGCGGAACTATTTTCAGCATGGGTGACCGACCCTGCGCCGCCCACGGTGCCACTGACTGCGGACCCACACGTTATCAGTGAATTGTGGAGCGACACGGGCAGTGTAGTCGTCCTGATGTTTGTTCGCTATCGTCCGGGAGCCGAGGCATTGACTGCCGCAGAGAGAGGTGATGCCAAACACGTCGAATTGATGCGGCATCTCGCGAAACAGTATGGTTTAATGCGGCTCGAAGGGTTTCAGCTCATTACACCCCAAAACGGATGGCATCGAGCCTGGATTATCGAGTTACCGAACTTGGAAGCGGCAGAAGCTTGGATAGACGGTGAAGAATCTCTTCCATTCGGCAGGCACGCGAGCCGAACGATCCACATTGCGCGTAAATGGTCCCCCGAGTATTTTGCGAGCTGGGTTTCCCAAAATGAAGATGAAGTCCCGCAACCAGATTAGCAGTCTCTTTGGCCAGTAAAAAAAATTGTGCAGGTCTTGTCGAAGATGTCATGAACCGTGGCAGATGATACGTTGAAGATCATGCCGTTTCCAGCGGAACCGAAGTCCTGCAGTGAATGGATTGGTGACATGCTTTTGAGAATGCCAATGTCATTGATAGTGACAAATTTGTTTTGCACGCTCCACAAGGACTTGGCCGTTTACACATCTCTTAGCGCGATCAGGCACTTCAGGATCTGTACACGAAGTTGATCCGGCAATGCGGATAATGCAGGATCACCTTGCTGTTCCTTTCCGACAACCCGATCCACATCTTGGCTTAGAATACGTTCAGCTTTCAGATAGCGTTCCGGGTCGGTTCCGGCTCTTTTTGCGGCATCGACGGCATCGCGCAGCATCCGCAGATACTCGTAATCCGCAATGCCTTGCCGCCAAGCGTCCCAGCGCTTGGAATCAAGGATTCCATGGTCGCCTCGGTAGACCATGCCGTAACTCACGCCGTCGGTATAGTCGCTGAACGTCATATTGTTGTCATCCACGTAGACCCACATCCCGATTCCGCCGAGGTTCAGTTTCCAGGCATTCCATGCGAACCACCGGTAGTAGGCGAAGGGGTTGCGATTTTTTTCGCTGGAACAGACATAGGTCCAGGATTTACGCCGCGTGCGGTGGCATATTTCCAGTACCTTGGGATTTCTGGCGATACTGCCGAATACTGGACAATACATGTCACAATAGGGTAATCCTTCTTCGATTTCCCGGACGCCCTGTGAAGTCTTGACCTGGGGATTTGTCCAAACCTGCATTTCCGGATCGATGGTCTTTATTAATTTGCTGGGACGCAGACAAAGCTTTTCCCACTCCTCCCCTTCATTGCTCTCGTCGATCCAATACCAGGCAAAACGATCCTTGGTGATTCCTTTCTCGCCCAGGTGGTCCCGGATTTGTGTGACCCACTGCGTAAACACTTTTTCCCACACGGGACTTCCATATTCTTCGGTACCAAGTCGACAAAAGCCCCATTCAAAACCGGGCCAGATCAGCCAGAGGCGAACATCCGGGCACCACTCCAGCATCTGATCCATCCGTGTGAAATCCAAGGGCTGGGTGAAGTTTCCTGCGCTGTCCGGCTTGGGATACGGGATCCAACTGTGGTGCAACGTGAAAGTCGTGTTGTAGTGATCTGCTAGATTCTGCGCTGCGGCTTTTTCACGTTCTTGGAGAGCAATTTGGTCAAAATAGCCCCAGGTGTTACTGTGAAGACTTACGTTGTCTGGAAACCGGAACGGCCACACACGCAGCGCGACAGGCACCCTGGCAATGGTTGCTTTACCGGAAAGCACTTTAATCGTGGAGGTGTAAGTACCAGGTACGATGTTCTTGTCACGCGTTTTGAATGTGAGCCAAATTCGCTTGGCGACTCCAGGTCTCAGGACAACCGGTTCTGCGTCAATCGGTACGATCACGTCGTCTCGATAATTGAAGCCGAATGCCTCGCTGTGAACGACGTGTGAAATTTTCAAGACTGGACCAGACGTAACCGCTGTGGGACCTTGGAAAACGTCCGCAGAAATGGACAATGGCTGTGAACAATCCGAAGTGCTAGTGATCACGAAACTGGCCGTGGCCCATTCGTTTTGCATCATGTCCACATGGACGTTTGCGCCCGTCTCCATCCCCAGGGGTGAGTCCAGCGGATGTAACCAGTTCCAGTCATTGTCCTGCCAGACGACCGCTGACTGTCCAGGCCACAATGCTGCGTTGATATTGCCAACCGCTGCGAACGCCTGCCAATCCAAGGTTCTGTAAGGAGGTCCCTGTCCGTAGTTGGCAGATGTAACCGTTGGATCGATCATGACATGTTTGCAACCGTGCTCGATAATCTTCTGCGCGGCGGCAATGGTCGGGTCGTCTTTAAGCAGGGCAGCCCGCGCCGCAATAGCCGTTTTCGCCTCTCGCAGCAACGTGAGTGTAGCGTTTTTCTGGGTGGACCAGCTGATTCGTTCCATCGCATAAGCACGTACCGCCTCAGCGGGAATTGGGTCCGGATCCAGGAAAGTTGCTTCTATCTCAGTATGCTTGCCCTGCAGAATTTCAATTTCGTCGCAGAAAACATAGAAACCGCCTGATATAATTGCCAAACGCACGTAGCGGCCCCAGCCTTTGAGTTGGCCGAGTACGAAGCGGTGGTTGAGCACGCCACTTTTCTGTGGCAACGATTCCGTCAGTACGTCACCGAGGTAACGATACTGCTCACCGTTGGTGCTGGCAAATACCAGGACTGCGGCAGGAAAAGTGACCTGGGAAGCCAGGCCAGTGACCGTGTCGAAGGTTACTTTGTCGATTGGATATGCGGCGCCAAGGTCGATATCAATGAGTTTCACACGATCCCGCTTGACCCACCCGACTGTCCCCTTGTCCGCCCAACGGCATCCGTTGTAGATACCGTCGCAAAGCTGCCGGATGTCGTCATCGTCGTCACACTGGTAGTAGTTCGGTGCGGGATCGAATTGGACGACTTTGCCGAACGCCAGATTTGTTCCGGCGGTTGGCAGTTTTGTAAATGGTTCACCGGCCGCGCTGGCCAGCAGACCCAGTAGAATCCATGTTGTCATACTCGTTACCCGTTTCTCTTGAATTGACAGTGGCTGTTTGGGTCGGGGAACCGGTTTCTATTTTATTTGTAATGCTCATGAAATGCGATAGTAATGAAACAGGAAATCTAAAACCAGTGTGGCAGTTGATAGGAAGTGTGCCGCGACTTGGCAGCTCATCACAGCGAAGGAAATGCGTCGTATTATTATCTCGTTCACAGCAAAAGTAATGGCGATATCCACAGTAACATTGACCGTCATAAACGTGGTGGTTATTTTAAAATACTGTTTCCGCAAACGAGGTCGGATGGTCTCCGTGCTTCTTTGCCAGGAATTTGACTGGATGGTTGGACATTCACCGCAATAAATGATTCATGAGACGAAAGTGGCTATGAGTTTTCATTCTGTTGACAGGCGTACTTTTCTGGGGGTCAGTGCGGCCGGACTTTTGGGTGCGGGTGAGGTTTGCAGTGTCAGCAGTGGACGTGAGAAAAGGTTTCCTTCCACACGTGTCATCACGCGCGGTCCCAAACATCACTGGTTTGGCTATTACGACAAGTTGCAATTTGACCCGACCAGTCGTTATGTCCTGGGTATGGAGGTTGACTTCGAACACCGTTCCCCGCGCAGCAATGATGTCATCAAGGTAGGTATGGTCGATTTACTCAACAATGACCAGTGGATTGAACTTGGTGAGAGTCGAGCGTGGTGCTGGCAACAAGGGTGCATGTTGCAGTGGTTGCCTGGTTCCACGACCAAGGTTCTCTGGAACGATCGTCAGGACGGACGTTTTGTGTGCCACGTGCTCGACGTCATGACCAACGAACGGCGAACGATTCCCAATGCGGTATATGCAGTGAGCCCTGACGGAAAATCAGCCGTGTCGCTTGACTTCGGGCGCGTCAACGGCGTGCGTCCGGGTTATGGTTATGCGGGCCTGAAGGATCTTTATGCGGGTGATCTGGCACCACAAGATACGGGTGTGTTCCACGTTGATCTTCTGAGTGGCGAATCGAAGCTGATTATCCCGATAGCCGACATCGTACGGATGGGTGCAATTCCCTATGCTGAATTGGGTATCAAACATTATTTCAACCATCTGCTATTCAGTCCCGACGGTTCGCGGTTTATTGCCCTGCACCGCTGGCGGTACCCGAATGGCAAGCGATTAACACGATTGATTACGGCCAACCCGGATGGCAGTGATATCCGTTTTGTGATCCCCAACGGTTACGCTTCTCATTTCATCTGGCGTGACCCGCAACACATTCTCTCACAATCGAGAAAATGGCTTGGCCATGACGAGTGGGGCAATTATTTGTTCGAAGACAAAGAGGGAGGAACCGTGGAGCATGTCGGTTTGGGAGTGATTGATTTCAGTGGACATTTGAGTTACTTGCCCGGCAACGAATGGATACTTAATGATACCTATCCACAAGGTCCAGAGCGTTTTCAGACCCCACATTTATACCATGTCAATTCAAATCGTCGCATTGATCTCGGCTATTTTCACCTGCCCAAGGTGTACACTGGTGAATGGCGCGTTGATACCCATCCTCGCTTCAGCCCGGATAGTCAATGGGTTTGCATCGATGCTCCGCATGGAAATGAAGGCAGGCAATTGCAACTGATCGACATCAGCAGTATCGTTACCTGACAGTTTTGTCCCGAGAAACCGCTTGTAGAAAACAATGGCCTGCGGGTGGATCGCCTCAGGTTTAATCCAGTGGCAGGAATGAATATGAAGTTGATCCAGGAAATCGTAGTCAGTATTGTTTGTAGCAGTTTGCTGTGCTTGGCAAATCCTGCTGTGGCACAGCAATGGATGCGTTTTCGGGGACCCAATGGAACGGGTGTTAGCCCAGCCCAGGGCATCCCCAGTCGTTTTTCTCTGGCGGATGCGCAGTGGCGGGTGCCGCTCAGGGGGGCGGGCCATTCTTCTCCAGTGGTGTGGTCAGGTCACGTGTTTGTCACAGGGTTTGATGAGGGAAAGCAACGGTTTGTGGTTCAATGTCTCAGCACGGAAGATGGGTCAGAACTCTGGTCGTATGGCGTTTCACAGGAGTCTTACCCTACCCATCAATTTAACCATCTGGCTTCGTCAACACCCGCTACTGACGGCGAACACCTGGTGGTAATAAGTTCTGAGCCTAGTGCGCACATGGTGCTGGTGTTCAATATGGAGGGAAGCGTACTGTGGATCCGGCGGTTTGAAACATCTATTAGTAACCACGGTGGTGGGGTTTCGCCGATCATTGTTGATGGCAGAGTGATTCTTGCCGCCGATGAGGACGGAGAAAGTTTCTTGTCTGCGCTGGATATAACCAGCGGCGACGTATTGTGGAGAATTGACCGCCATGATGCCAAGGCAAGCTTTGCGACTCCCTGTGAATTTGTCGACCCATCCGGTACAAGAGGGCTGCTTTTCAACAGCATGGCCCATGGAATTTCATTTGTGGACCCGAACAATGGTAGGACGTTGTGGGAGCAGGATGGACTTTTTGACAAGCGCACCATCAGTTCCAGTCTCGTGGTTGACGGGCTGGTGGTAGGTACTTGTGGTAGTGGCCCTGGTGGTAATTATCTGGTAGCTCTCAATCCTGGTAGCGCGCAGCAGAGGGTTTTGCCTAGCTTGGCGTATAAGTTGGAACGTTCCATTCCCTATGTGCCTACCAGCGTGGCCCAGGGAAAATTGTTTTTTCTCTGGGGTGATTCCGGTATTTTAACCTGCGTAAAAGCAGGCAACGGCGAGACGATCTGGCGGGAACGGGTGAAAGGTCGATTTTTCGGTTCACCAGTATGGGTCGAAGACCGCTTGTTCTGTATTTCGACTGAAGGCCAGGTCGTGGTAGTTGCCGCTTCGGAAAAATTCGAACAATTGGCAGTCAATGATTTGGAGGAGCCGTCCCATGCTACCCCAGCCGTGGCCAACAACTGCCTGTATCTCCGCACGTTGAGACATCTGGTCAGCATTGGTGCCCGCACGGCGCCTTGAAATGCCACCAGAAAAGAAAGGTAATTGCCTGGACGGCAAGTTTCATCTAGCTGTTTGTTATCGCCAGGAGACTATTAACTCATGCGAATGATGGATCCTTTCCGGTTACCGGGTTGTGTTTTATTGCTGTTTATTTTGTTGGTTCACGCCATGCCTTGTGGGGCTGTTTCGGTGGTGGTGCAGGGGCCTACTGTTTGCCACGATGCGTCGGTCTATTCCGCGCCAAAAGCAAGGGACAGATCTTTCGACGGGCTTAACGTGTCCCGGGCAAATGTTAGTTATGAAGGCCTGATTCGATTTGACTTGGGTGAAGTGCCGGCTGACAGGCCAGTCAAGGACGCTGCCGTCATGCTGTTCATGAGTGCCCAGTTCCACAACAGTCCCTTGCGTTTGGTAGCCCGGCCTATCAATGCCGCCTGGAACGAGGCGGAAGTGACTTATGACCGACGGACCAAGGACCACCTGTGGGAAGGTGGGGACCGTGACGGAAAGGAAATAGCTAGCTTTGATATTTCGGGTAGCTACGGTAAAGGGTGGATTGTGCTTCGGGGTCCGGAGCTTACACGATTGGTTGACCAGTGGGTCCGTAGCAAGCGAGAAAACCATGGGCTGTTGTTGGCAGCGGACCACCAATCGTCAAGCGGTCCTTCGATGAAGTTTTTTGATTCCAGCGAAACGGATCGTGGGGGCCGGCACCCCAAGCTGGTGATTGATTTTGACGAATCGATTGATCCCCAAGAGCACGGTTTTGTCAGTGAAAGTGACCTGTTGAGGATTCCGTTGTATGAGCAATTGGATAAATTGGCGACAGGCGCAGCGTCACTAGGTGTGGAAATGGCTGGACGGTTGGCCGACATACAAAACGACTTGGCCAGCGTCAACGCCTTAAATCCGGCAGACGTAACACAAATCGAAACGCGGATTGGCAACTTACGTACAGAAGTGCTGTCCGCGATCTGGCCGGGGCAACAGATGGTTGCCTGGAAGATAAGTCCCTGGCAGGATCTTTCGCCGACGCAGTTGCCGGGAGGAAAATCGGTTGATTTACAAAGGCGGATGTTGCGCGGCGAATACCAGGAAATCAGCCTTGCACTGACCAATCTGACCGACCAACCGCAGCCGGTTAGGATTCGACTTGATTTGCCGGAGGGGGTACCTTCGCAGAGCGTTCAGGTTCGGGCCAGTTACTGGTTGAAACTTCGCTTGCAAAATGTCCTCCGTGGTGAGAAGTCCTGGATGTACCTGGATGATCCACTGCCACGTGTATCCCATGATGGCATGCTTTGGCTCGCAGCCAGCCAAACACGTCGGTTATGGCTGACCGTCGATTCCAGCCACCTCAAAGCCGGTCGGTATACGATCGGGATTATCCTGTCGACAGGTACGGCGCAAAATATCGAAGTTCCTTTGGATCTCGAAGTCCTGCCGATCGAACTTGAAACCGACCCGGATCTGCACGTGTTCAGTTACGCGTACCTCACGCGACGCAGTACGTTGAATCATGAAGCATTTGCGGTCAAAGATCTGAAATCGCATTATGAAAACACGTTTGTTGTCGATGCGTTTGTTATGCCCGAGGTAAGTGAAAACGGTGCCATTCTCAAGGCGGCAGACTTTTCTCGACAGGAACGGTATTTTTTGCAGTTTATTCCCGATGCCAAGAAAGTCTTGTTCTGGTGGTGTGGTGATTGTGGTAGTCCAGGTAATGTGACCTTTGGTCAGAAGCTACCGTGGCTATCGGAACCCTGGCGTAAGGCAATGAAAACATGGATCACCCATTGGTATGCCTATTTACAGTCTCAGGGGTTCGACCACGACCGGGTACTGATGTATCCGTTCGACGAAACTTACGACAACGGTATTCTTGGACGCACTGAATATCAAGCGCTGGGAGAAATTGCTGGCGAGTTACACAAGATTGATCCGCGGATTAAGGTTTTTGCCAATCCCGTAGCCTTCGGTCCGGAGGATCTCGAGGCGCAACGCCAGTTGGTCGACGACATTGACGTGTGGTCGGTCTCTAGTTCTCTGTTACAACCTGGTGATCATCGTGGTTGGCCTCGTGCTTATAACGAAGCTGGTAAGCGTCAGATGCGAGAATTCTTCCAACAACAACAGGCTCGCGGGAAAGATGTCTGGAGCTATCTGGTTTGTAGTCAGGAAACCCCAGTGACTGCGTATCGTCAACACGCATGGCAGGCGTGGTCCGCTGGCATCACCGGACTTGGCTTATGGAGCTACAACGACATTCGTGGGGGTACGAGTTGGGACGAAACGGCAGATGATTTCACCATGATCTATGAGTTGAACGATGCGCCCCAAGATATCCCCCGAGACCCTTACGAACCTTTCATGCCGTCGAGGAGGTGGCAAGCGCGTCGAGCAGGAATTCAGGACTACTTATTACTTCGGCAAGTTCGGCGCAATCACGCCGAATGCTCGGATCGGCTCATCGAGATCGAATCAGAGGTTTTCAGTGCGCCGACTGACTGGAAAAGCTATGAAAAGGCGCGGCATGCGCTTCTGGCAATCCTGGTGGAGTAAAATCCATCATAGATTTCCATAGCCGGCCCTCCGTATGGACTGACCAAGGCGGTCGAATATTATCGGCTACCATAGGTGGTTTGTTGAAGCTGGCAATTTCAACCGAGTGGGATCCCGCAGCGTCGTCGTGGCTCGTGATTTGGCAGCGACGAACCTGATGAGTCGTAAGGCATGGCGTATCTCGCCTTATTTGACGTATCCTGGTACCCCTCAGCGTCTCCATCGAGCGGTTTACCCTCACCATCCTCCAGACGGTGGTGATCACTGGCTCGAACCGAATATTTTGGACGTCGATGGCCAGTTGCACGTTATTTTGCGCTGCCGCATTGACAATCAGGCGACGTGATGGACGGTGGTCGTGACTTGAAATATCAGTTCACTCAGTTTCATCCCATGCCAGGTGCCCAAGGTTATTTTTACATCATTCGTGATCCACGGACCGATTATTTCTGGACCGCAGTCAACTTGCCGACAAAGTCGCAAGACGTAGAATGGGGCAAACAACTGAATTCACAGGGATTCTTGGGCAATCCTGGAAACGAACGACGGTTTCTAATGCTGATGTATAGTTTGGACGCCTTGAACTGGTTCCAGACGCGTTGTATTGCCAATTGGCCAAGTCCTTTGTAAGGTTTTCAGTACGCTTCTTTAATGGTGGACGGTGATGATCTGTTGGTGACATCCCGCACGGCAAAGAACCGAAAAAATCAATACGACAATGATCTCCTTACGTTTCATCACGTGCCAAAATTTTGTTCACTAGTGTTGGATTTGAATTCGAAGGTGACAGGATGACGAATGACGAAGCAAATCAGATGATCCTGAGGATAAAAATTGATGAACCGACTGTTTGCTTGCTTGTTGCCACTTTTGTTGGTCGAATTTTTCTTTATCTTGCTCATGCGATGCCTCTAGTCTTGTTACGCCAAAATTAGATAATAGCGAACAGTCGTCGCCAATATCGCTTGGGTCACCAGCACACACCGCATAAAAATGTTTCATGACTATGGACGGTTGAGGTAGGATATGACAAGCAATACTTCCAAGGAATTCGAAGGCCGTGTCGCATTGGTCACCGGTGGTTCACGTGGAATCGGACGTGCCTGCTGTCGACGGTTGGCAAGTGCCGGAGCACGAGTTGCCATCAACTATGCAAGGAATGAGACGGCAGCTAAAGAAACTGCCAGGCAGGTTCAAGAGGTGGGGGGCGAGGCGTATGTGGTCCGCGCGGACGTTTTTTGCGAGGACCAAGTGCTGGCAATGGTCGACGATGTATCACAACAGTTGGGACCGGTTGATTTACTGGTGAATAATGCAGGTACATTCCAATTTATTACACACCAGGAAATCACACGCAAGATTTGGGATGACACGATCAATACAAATTTGACGGGTGTCTTCACCACAACCTGGGCTGTCAAGGACAGTATGGTGAAACGCGAGTTTGGCAGAATCGTCAACCTTAGTTCCACGGGAGCCCTAATCGGCAGGCCGATGTCGATCCCTTATTCGGCCAGCAAAGCGGCGCTGATTGGATTTACCAAGAGTCTCGCAGAAGCTTTGGCTGGTGATAATATTCGCGTCAATGCGGTTGCACCAGGATTGATTGCGACTGAAATTTTGGACGGAGTGGAGGAGCAGACACTCGACGAAATCATTGGTATCACGCCATTAAAACGAATTGGCCAACCGGAGGAAGTTGCAGATGTTGTACACTTTCTGCTTTCCGAGCAATCCCGATTCATGACGGGACAAACATTAGTCATTAGTGGTGGACGGGTGATGCGGCCATGACGATCGGTTTTGGAATTATTGGCACGGGACGTATGGGCAACGTACATGCTGCTGCCATCGCTGCGACTGCTGGAGCCAAATTGATTGACGTCGCCGATATCGATGCGGAATGGGCCCAATCCCTTGCCAAGGAACACAACCTGTCACACTGTCTTTACTGGCTATCACGACTTGTTGGAAATTCCAGAGGTGACAGCCGTTGTTGTGGCAACACCGGATGCCGAGCACCGACAGCCGGTCGTGGTTGCTGCCCGGGCGGGGCGGCATGTTTCCCTGGCCTTGTAACAAACGACACGGCCTCACGATCCCGGGAAATCGACAGCTCAGGAAAGAGGGGGGCTTTGCTGGGAAAAAGTAGGGTGTGCGTTACCATGCTCGCACCCGGTGCGCTCTGCCATGGCCATACGCCTGGAAAAAACTAGGCTTGCAGTTCGATCTCACGAACCCATTGTTGGTTGGCTTCCCAATAAGTTTTCTTGAGCGCTATTTCGTCGTCATCCACGGCAGGCTGTATGCGATTGTTCGTGTCGATGGCACGCGACACAACAGTGTGTTTGCCAGGCGTTAGACCACCGAGATCGATGGAGAAGAACGTCCAGCAGTACTTGGAACGTGGTTCCTTGTCCAAAATCGCTTCGCGCCACGCACCGTCGTTCACTTTAACTTCGACTCGTTTTACAGCGGTTCCGTCAGTCCAAACGGCGCCATAGGCCTTGGTCGGTATGTTTCCATTGTTTGTGGGCTGACGAGTTACCCGGGCAATGATTGATTTCAGTCTCATTCTCGTGACCGATGATTCTACAAACACGACTTCGTTACCGTGGCGTTCTCCACGGACGGTGACATAGTCACGTCCCATGTAACGTCCCATGTAACGACTGTCGCGCAGTTCGATTCTTTGCAGCCATTTGACATTAGCGATTCCATACCAACCGGGAACGATCAAACGGATTGGTGCACCGTTGCGATTTTCGATCGGCTGGCCATTCCGCTCATAGGCTAGCAGTAGATTGAGATTTAGCGCCTCGTCTACCGAGATGCTGCGGCCAAACGGAACCTCGACCTTTAATTCGCGCGAAGTGCCTTCTCGCAGTGTTTCTTCCTTTCTGTCGACACCAAAAAAAACGATCTCTTTTGCCTCGGGCTTGATACCGCATGATTGCAGGATCGGTGCGAGTGGAGTTCCCGTCCATTTGCTGTTGTAGATAGCGTTCATGAAACCGTTGGAAACA
The DNA here is from genome assembly GCA_964393615.1 of uncultured Pirellulaceae bacterium. Classification (GTDB taxonomy): domain Bacteria; phylum Planctomycetota; class Planctomycetia; order Pirellulales; family Pirellulaceae; genus CAYMUR01. The sequence goes on along the minus strand of CAYMUR010000024.1, from coordinate 46,485 downwards.
CCGTTGCCAGAACATTCCAGCGTCATCAATTGTTCTTTCTTTGGCAATTCACGTAGTTGATCGAGCGTGAACGATCTTGGTGTGTTGACAAGGCCCGTGATCTCGACCTGGTGGACCTTGGTGTCGAATTCTGGAATGCCGTAGTGCTGTACGCTGAACACCTGGTCTTGAGGAGTGAGCCACGAATCGAGTGTCTCCCAATCGAGTCGATTCGGTCCGGTTCGGGGCATGTTCGAAAATGGGACTAACGCTTCGGCCTGTTCTTGGCCCGGAAAAACAAAGTCTGGCATCGACATCTGCGCAAACACTGCTGCCGCAACGGCAGAACCTGTTTGCAAAGCTTCCCGACGGCTGGTAGTGGGTTTAGTCACGGGAGTTCTCCCTGTCATGTTGTCTCGGCGGCTGAGATTTTGATTCGCGAAAGCGTAACGATTTCACTTTGTGATCTGGCGAGACCGTAATGTCAATCGTCAGCGGCTCGCCAGCTTTAATGTCGAGTGCTTTGTTCCAGTGTAACTTACCGGCCGGGTGAACCATTTCCAGCGTGTAGCTCCCGGGTGGAACACGATCGAAAAGAAAGTGTCCATCGGTCTCTGTCACTTGGTAGTATGGATGATCGAAGACGTAGATCCATGCTCGCATAGCGCTGTGATAAATGCAACCAATTGTCGCCGGGCGTTCCAGGTTACCGGTGCTGGAAAACGTTTCCACATGTTCGCTACCTGCTGGAATGTTTATGTTGAACGCATTACCCAGGGAAAACGAATTGACATTGTGAACGGCTTGATCGCTGTTTTTGAACTTCACCTGGTCACCAACCCGGATAGCGACGGTTTCCGGAATGAAGGTGAAATCTTTCTGGTCAATCACGCTCATCCGTGGCCGTCGACCAGGCTCCGTGAGACCGGGACTCACCAGGGCCACAACGGCTTCCGCCAGTTGCCCCTGGTTTCGGTCTTTCACATAGTTCCTGGCGTAGCGCCACGGCCGCTCGGGATCAGCTCGGTAGGTCACGGTTCCTTGAATGTTGGCGATTTGCTGTACATTCGCCGTGGTGATTGATGGGGGCCGGTCCTGTTGCTCTGCATGGGTTCCCACGGCGGACACGGTAGCTACCGCGAACAGTGCAATTCGATGTGGGAGAATGGTACGCATTACTGAACTTGGTGGGACTCGAGACCAGGTGAACACATTTTAACTTGTCGCTTGGGTCGATTGCAATCGCTGTAAAAAGACCTGGGTTTCCTTCTCAGGGGTAGCTGCGAATTGTTCCAATGGCGCAGGCCAGTAACGGTCCACCAGATGTAGCTGGGTCAACCAAACGTCCATTTCGAAAAGGTATCATTGTTTCCCGGTGCTGTTTGTTTCTTGATGAAATAGGTGCAACCAGAGGTCAAGCTGAATGCTGGGTTGTCCCCTGGCCGGTGCAATATCCGAACAGCACCTGGATACCAGACCAAAAAAAATCCCACGATGTTTACACCCGCAAAGGGCCAAACTTGGTTCCAAATCTTGTGTTCACCGAGAAACGGAAATTAAGAGAGACGTCCGATTTGTGCTGGACTGGTAAGTGTTGAAGCAGACTACCGATATGCCGCGATCACTATCCAACGCCCATATTGTCTGGCACCGAATGGCAGCAAAAATAGGTCACCCTCACGAAACCTGGGATAACGCAACGTTTGCAAAAGTTGTGAATCGGTTGAAAAACAGCCGAACTGTCCCGCTAGGACTCGAACCTAGACTAAAGGAACCAGAATCCCTCGTGCTGCCAATTACACCACGGGACATTTCGTGTGTTTCCTGCGTGTGTTTCCTGCGTGTTGTTTCCTCTTCAATATCAACGCATGGCAGAATTGGGTTCCACACCAGCGAACGTGTCATATCGTACGTCATCGGCAGGTAGTTTACCCAAGGTACCAGGCTGGATGGCTTGTGGGGCAACGAAGGCCACAAAACTATTTTTCAAGCGTATGGCTCGTAGTGCGTTACGTCAAGACCGGACCTCCTAGGATGCTTGACGTGTGGTTCTATCAAGATTTAAAATCTCATCATTGATTTACCTACCCTCATGCTCCGGGAGCTGGTCGAATTCATGGCCATTTTGCAGATCTCAAGTGGGCCGCAGAAAGGCCGGCAATATGACCTTTCCCAGGAAAAATATGTTCTGGGACGTCATCCCGAATGTGATATTGTTGTCGATACGGGAGCAGTCAGCCGATATCACGCACAAGTCTTGCATGAGGAGGGACGGTTTTTTGTCGAGGACCTCAAAAGTCGCAATGGTACTTTTGTAAACGGCAAAATGATCAACGGCCGAGAATCATTGACCCATGGTGACGTGATTCAGATCTGCGACCTTTCGTTGCGCTTCGTAGAGAGGGTCTTGGCGCCGGCAGCTGCCAATGATCCGTTGCTTACTCATTCGCGTTTTCACACGTTTGTGATTGAAGACGATACTTCGACTTCCACCATCATGTCCAAGGTCGAAGTGTCCGCGTCAAACGCAGGTAGTGTTCAGGTGATGGCAAAGCCCGAAGTCAAACTTCGGGCTTTGATTGAAATTAATCATTCTCTAGGACAGGCGTTAGCGCTGGATGAAGTGCTACCAAATGTATTGGACGGGTTGTTTAAGATTTTTATCCAAGCGGACCGTGGTTTCATTGCATTGCAAGACCCGCAAACAGGTGAGTTGATTCCTCGCTGGACCAAAGTGAGCCGGGATGACGCCAATGATGATTTGCGAATTAGTCGTACCATTGTGAAACAGGTGATGGAGTCCCAGCAAGCCATTTTGTCTGCTGATGCAGCGAGTGACGAGCGTTTCGAGATGAGTCAAAGCATTGCTGACTTTCGTATTCGCTCGATGATGTGTGCCCCGCTACTGGACAGTAGTGGCAAGTCTTTTGGTGTGTTGCAGATTGACACGCTTAACCAAAGTAGCCGTTTTCAACCGGAAGACCTGGAAGTCCACGCCAGTGTCGCGTCACAAGCAGCTGTGGCGATTGTCAATGCACAATTACATGAGGCTGCCTTGCGGCAACGTGAAATTGAACGCGATTTGGAAATTGCCCAAACGGTGCAAAAGGGATTTTTGCCTGAGCACCCGCCTGCCCTGGAAGGGTATCGCTTTTTTAATTTTTATCGCGCTGCCAATCATGTGGGCGGAGATTATTACGATTATATTGAGTTGCCGGACGGCCGTCTTGCGATTGTTGTGGCCGATGTAGTTGGTCATGGTGTGGCCGCTGCGCTTCTGATGGCCAAGCTGGCGGCGGAGGTACGGATTGCCTTGGCAGGCGGTGCAGCTCCAGCGGCTGCCGTGACCAAGCTCAATGCGCGCCTTTCGAATGAAACTTTGAGTGACCGGTTTATTACGCTCGTGTTAGCGGTGCTTGACCCGGCAGACCAGACATTGACGGTGGTCAATGCGGGTCACATGGCAACCATGATTCGACGTGGACAAACGGAGGTCGAAGAGATTGGAGAAGCTGTCGCCGGAGTACCCTTGGCTGTCGATGACCAATTTGTATACGAACAAGAAAGTACAACGCTTCATCCAGGCGACCTGGTAGCCTTGTACACGGACGGTATCAATGAGGCCATGAACGAAGCGGGCGACCAATATGGCATCCAGCGATTGCGAGAATTGGTCGCCGTGGCCAACCAGGGACCCGAGTCATTAGGCACCACGGTGATCGAGGATGTTCAGCGTTTTGTCGGTCAGCAGCCACAAAATGACGACATGTGTCTGGTTTGTGTCGGACGGGACTGATCCCGGGCACGTTTAGAAGCCCAGCCAGTCTGGCAGCAATTGAATCCGACACGGATGGAACCCGGCAAGCGTGTGTCAGAGCGCGTGTTTCTGCTGGAGTTGGACCTGGTTCATAACCCACTTTCGCAAAATGAGATAACCGGGGTCGTTCGGTTGGTAGCGGCGGCCGCCTTGATGGCCATCCTCTTCGCCGGTTTGAATGTTGAGTGGCTTGCGGAGGAACTTGCTTTTTTCGACATCGCCGAGGTTGACCCGCTGCTGAAGTTGTCGATAGTTTGCCAGTAACTGGTCGACCGGCAGGTATCCCACTCGATCGGGCGCGTGCAATTCCATGGATGGGACGCGACCGGGCTCGCCGTGACAGATCATGCAACTGCGCTCGTCGGCGCGCAGGACTCGCGACATTTCGGGAACCACATAGTCGCGAAAATAGATGACGTCCTGAAGAAAATCATCTGGTAGTTGGAGAGTCCCTTCGGCGGTCGTTTCAAAAGAATGTTCAGCCAGTTTTGCGATTTCCGTAGCCAGCTGGGTGGTAAACTGGCCTTGCTCCTGGGACAGGATTTTTTTGGCATTTTCGAGTACCTGGTCGTCCGTTTCGAATGACTCGAGTGTCGCCAATGCGTTAAGAACTTCGGGGTTACGCCGGATGGCAGTTTGGTTCGCCAGTTCCACGGCCAGTTTTCGATTTTCGGAAAGGGCGGTTTTATCCAGTTGAGTCAGTAGCAAGCGAAGAGCGCGGGTCCGCAATGCTTCGTAGGGGTCGACTGGAGGAATTGCTTTTGGATCAACGTTGACTTGTGGTAATTCACGTTCGTAAGTCAAGATCCAGGGAATACTGTAGAGCCAGAACCTCGCAACAGCATGGTTCACAAATTCATTTGGAAAGGCGGCAGCCATTTGATCAAAATGCAGATCGGGATTTTTTTGAATGGCCTGGCCGACGCCTTGGGCCAGATACCAGGCGGCGTCGGTAGCACGCAGGGCGTCTTGTTTTTCGGTGGCTTGGGTGATCGCGTCAATTTGGGCAGAAGAACGCCAGTTTAAAAAATCAGGTACCAGGTATTGTATGATGCCAATCCTGGCTTCATTTGATTGAGGTAAATCCCAGCTGACGCCTCCGTACATTTTTAAAATCGGATCCGACAGGTCTTTGCGGCGCGGCGGTTCGTCAGCTCCTCGCAGCAATTGAGCATGCATGGGTTCTAGTTGTTCGGCGACAGCCGGCAAGCGAACAAGCCGGGGATCAGAAATACTCGAAGCTGCCACAGAACGCAGGTGCTCGGGGCCATTCAGTGAATAATCGACCAGCTTTTCCTGCAATGTTTCGTAGGGAATGTTCGCAGCGGCCTCCAGTGTCAGTTTGGTACGCAGCGCACGCTGTCCACTCTCAGGTAACGTTTCGATCTGGGCGAATTCGGACAAAATGGCTTCCCCAAACAGTGTTCCGCCACCGGGAGTGGAGTAGCCGAGCTGACCAGGTCCACCGTCGGCACCTCGCTGTTGGTAATAAGTGGCGGCGACACCTACCAGTCGTTGGACTAATGGACTCGGTTGCTGTGTATCTTGACCCTGGTGTTCGCGAAATGTCGTGAGGATCGTTTCAAACAATGATTTTAATTCCAGATACTGGTGTTTATTGGAAGCATTGGCCGCATGGCCATTGACGATAAATAATGCCTGCGTTTGGTAGCGAATGGCATTTTCGACTAGCGCCTCTGGTTCGTCGCGTGTAAGCAGGCGGTGCCAGGATAGGTTAAGAGCGGGACGAATTGGCGGGTTCCAAACCCACCATTGCCATGCAGCCCGAGTTGCCCAGGCACGGACGGCCGGGTGGGGATCCTCATTCAAGGCGTGGTCCAATACCGTTGCCAGGCGATCAAGGTTCAGCTGTGAGTTGGGAAGCACCGCATCGACTTTCATGACCAGTGCCCGGAGAGCGGCTTCGCGAGTGTAGTCATCGCCTGTCGTGGCGGCCTCAAGGACCTGCTCCCAGCCAGTGTCGTCGGTGAGCTGTTGCCGGAGGCCCCAATGCGCGGCTTCACGAACCACTTTCGTGTTGTCACCCAGTCCTTGGACGAGCGGCTTGACGGCATCTGCGTGGCGCAGCGATCCCAAGCCCAATAGGGCCCAGTAACGAACCAACGGACTCGTGTCATTGGCGGCGTTTAACAACAATGGCATGAGTTGCACATCCTCGGTCATGGAAAGCTGGCGTACGCGGCGGATTCGTGCGAGGAGTGATTCGTTTTCGGGTGCCTGAAACTGCGCGAGTGTGTAAGTGGGTGCTGGAACAGGGAAATAGCGTGCCAGCGCATGGAGCGCGTAACTAGTGGACACAAAGCCTGTTTTTGATGCGCCATTCCAAAAACCCGTTGGATGTTGCATCTGCAAAAGGGACTGGATTCCACGGCTGACATGCTCATCTTCTGAGCCTAGCCCCATGGCTTCCATGGCGATCAACGCGAGTGCGGTTGGCGAAGGTTGACGATGGTCCGGTTTTGCGGTATTGATTTTCCAGGAACCTGATTCCTCATCCCATGATCCTGGGTCGAAGTTCCAGCCGCCGTCGGCAAGTTGAATGGTGCGTAATCGTTCCAAATCTTCGCCAATCTGTTTTTGAATACTCGCGGCCAACGCTCGTGCTTGAGTAATAGCTTCGCTACGATGGGTTTCATCGAGTCCCTGTTTGTCGGCTACCTGAGTTGCCTGTTCGACGTAAGGAGTGGCGGATGGTCGAGTGTGACGTGGCACTGTTTGGGGTTGTGATGCGGCAGGTAGCGTCGGTGGAAAATATCGGCAAAAGAATTCGATGCGATGTGCCAGGTCGTCGGTATATTTGGGAGATATTGTGAGCATTTTACGGGCTTTGTCCTCAAGTTGCTGGAAGTATTTCAAATCTCCCGTTTTTTGCCAGGCTGCCGCAACAACTTCTCCGCTATAGTTGAACACGACCCCTTTGCCAACATTGGCACCTGGACCAGCTGCGTTGATGCCTCCTGGATCGGTGGTTTGGCAAACGTAGTTGGCGGCACGGATGGACTGCAAGCTTTGAAGTTTTCGCGGTGCTGCAAAGCGTTCTAATGCTACCACCGCGTGGCCTGCGACACGGGTACCGGCCGGTCCGTCGCCGATGTCCAGCGGTTTGAGGCTCGTGTTATTGGCAGCGTCTTTCAGTTCATTGGTAGGACGCATTGATTGGTAACAAACGTTGACAAGGTGCCGCCATGCCTGGATGTTCTGTGGCCGATATCCCATGCTGAACGGTACGGATGGACCCCAAACACCAGATTGTGTATGACAGCTCATGCAATTGGTGCCTAATAAATTCCCACTGTCTCTTATGCGGCGCTCGACAGCAGCACCTCGGGGACGATTTGTCAACCACGCATCGACTTGGCCCAGGTGGTCATACAGTCCGTGGCGGATTGCCTGGTGAGGATCTTTGTACGGTGCGGGGACGACAATTCGTAGTTCCAAGTCGTAAGCCGGAGCATTTGATTCAACTCGCAGCAGGTAAACGTTTCCAGGTTCTAATGTGCGGTTGATTGCTGTGCGATGTGATTCATTCTTTGGTTGTTGATGTGCCCGTTCGTTAAGGTTTTTGCCGGTGTCGTATTCCACAATGGGCAGCCAGGTCCCGGGACGAGTTGTGGCGTATCCGTTAACGTGTTCAGCTTCGACGCGATAGGTCCGAATACGTGCGACAACCTGCTGGTCGGGGATGGATAGACAAGCTGTCAACAGCCGGGGTTCGAGGCTGTCAGGAAATTCGATGCGGAACCAGTCGTCTCCGCTGCGGCCAACGTAGCCATTATTGAAATATTCTGCATCATCACTGGTGCCGATCACGTTCAATGTATATGGCTTGGAGGTTTTTTCCAGCGGAATCGGTTGAGCCTGTTCCGGCGTGTCATTTGGTTCGGCTTCGATACACATGCGTGTCTGACCGGGGGATGAAACGTCGATGGTTTGTAGTGAGATCTCAACCGGGACAGAGGTGCCTGCGGGCCAGGGAACGGAAACCGGCGGGGCATGATGCTGCACCACCTCACCTGGTTCACGCCAGACAGGTTGTTGAAACAAATCGACATTCTCTTCGGCAGGCGACAGGGTCAATGCGTAGACGCCGTGGGCAGGCGCTCGATAGATCATATAGATGTCCGCATCCAAGGCGTGTAACCATTTGGACCAATTGGCGGTGGGTAGCGAGTAGATTTCAAACGCATTGGCTTCGCGGGCCGGTACGATGCCATCTGTCGGTTTACGTGGCTTGCGCGCTGGATTGTCAGCAGTCACAAGATTCCAGCGGACTTGCAGTCGAGCATTCGCCGGCATTTGGGATGGATCTTGTAAACGGACCGAAACCTGAACCGTTTGACCAGCGGCAAGTCTTATTGGCTTTGTGTGTTCAGCAGCCACGTCGATTGTTTCGCTCAGGTCAATCGCGGAAGCACATGTCGGGATAAGGAGCATTACAACAAGTAACAGCCAGAGATGGAGTTGTCGGCAAAGAGTTTTCCAGCGGAGCAATTCGTCACGTTGGTTGTCGTCTCGAGGAAGCGGATGCAAGCCTGAAAAATGTCGCGGTAGTATCATGGGGGTCCAAGGGAGGCTCATTGCAAATCCGTTATACGAAGAGTGATGAAGCTTTCATGGTTGCAGGATTACGCCAATCGACTGCCATGGTAGAAATCCTGAAAACTGCTAATGTCAAATAAAAAAATACGCTTACTGTCTTTTCGCGAAGTCAATGGACCGATCGTAAAGATTGCGAACGGACCGATCGTTTCAGGTGGTACCCTGGTTCGTTTTTATTTGGGTTTACGCTACGATTATAGTTCAATTGTTTTCAAGTGGAAAGAAGTAGGTTTCCCGGCGGGTTGTTGCCACCGGGAAGCTGGTTTTGCCCTTTAACGTTTGGCGACAGGTAAAGGATCATATTTCACTAGCTATGGCATTTCTCGACAGTCAATATTTATTGTCAAATGCAACAGCATGCCGACTGTATGAAATGGTCGCGGACATGCCGTTGATTGACTATCACAATCACCTTTCACCCGAGGAGATTGTCGAACGACGTGTTTTTAACAATCTCGCTGAGGCCTGGCTCGAATCAGACCACTATAAGTGGCGGGCCATGCGCTGGGTGGGCGAAGATGAGTCGGTAATTACGGGGGATGCGGAACCATGGGATAAGTTTTTGGCTTGGGCACGGACTGTCCCGCGTACGTTGCGCAATCCACTCTATACATGGACACACCTCGAACTACGGCGGTACTTTGGTATCAATTTGTTGTTGAACGAGCAGACAGCACGTGAGATCTGGGACGAAGCGAACCGACAATTGTCGACCATGACCTGCGTGGAGATGATGACTCGTTTTCGTGTCGTTCTGGCCGGAACGACCGATGACCCAGCAGACGATTTGGAACATCATTCACGGATTGCTCAGTCCGGTACGCCGGTCCGCGTGGTACCAACATTTCGTCCTGATCGCTGTTATAATCTGCAACATGACCCCACGGCCTGGAATACCTGGGTAGGTCGTCTGGAGACGGTTTCCGGGGGCACGATTACCCAGTTGGATGATTTGTTGTCAGCCCTGGCACAACGACATCAGTGTTTTGTGGAACACGGCGCACGCGCCAGTGACCACAGTTTGGCAGCTATTCCGGATGCGCGTCCGGACCACGTGTTGGCCGCAGAAGCAGTAACGTATTTGAAGCGGGGAGACATACCGTCAGTCGAGGCACGCGATGCGTTAACCATGGTGATACTGCATCATGTCGGGCGTTTGAATCATGCGACGGATTGGGCGATGCAGTTGCATCTTGGCCCCCTGCGGAATACGAATACCAGTTTATATGAAAATTTTGGGCCAGACGCCGGGGCCGATTCCATGGGGGATGAACGTCAGGGATTAGGGTTACGGCGTTTACTGGATGGGTTGAACCAGGCTGGTCATTTACCGCGTGTTATTTTGTACAACGTGAACCCGACACAAAATGCGTTGTTTGCATCAATGTGTGGTAACTTTCAGGGCGGTGGTGTTGCGGGAAGGGTGCAATTCGGATCGGGTTGGTGGTACCTGGACCAGGAAGACGGCATGCGGCGACAAATCGAAGATTTATCGAATATGGGCTTGCTATCGACTTTTGTGGGAATGTTGACTGATTCACGGTCCTTTTTGAGTTTTCCAAGGCATGAAGTGTTTCGTCGTTTATTGTGTGATGTTGTTGGTCACGATGCAGAAAGCGGTCGAATTCCTGCTGACGATGATTTGCTCGGAGAGCTTGTGCGTCGTGTAGCATACGAAAATGCGAAGGAATACTTTCAATTGGCAAGCGATCCTGAATTTTCCAGCATTGAAAATGCCGTTTGTGGGTAGTTGGTGGCGAACCGCACTGGAAGAAGACAGTACGATTCTTGGGTAACACAGAAATCGTCGAATGTGACATTCTGTCGGGACCGTATTTGGGCAGATCTTTCTGGTGGCGTTTTTCATGGGTAGATGCTGCAGCGTGTCATGCATGGATGGACTCTGTTCACAAGGAAATTACATTGTCAGATTCGTTTTCTTTACTGATTGCAGACGGTGGACCGGAACGACATATCACGCGCCCAGAACTTGAGGATCATCTGGAACGGATGGTAGACCGCTGGGTGCTAGCGCCAGGTGTTCAGAGCCTGCTATTGCTTCCACCTGACCACACACGTTTATTTTCTCTGGCGGGTCCGATTACCTCCTGGTTGTATCAACGCTTGTCGGAACAGATAACGGTTGACGTGATGCCCGCTCTGGGCACGCATCAGCCCATGACGCCGGGCGAATGCCAGTTGATGTTCGGTGATGCGATTAGATACGAACACGTCTTACAACACCGTTGGCGGCAAGACATCACACGCCTGGGGGAGATTTCGGCCGAGGAAATCGAACACTTGTCGGAGGGACAATTTAAAGACCCTTTGCCGGTCGAAGTCAATCATCGCTTACTGGACGGTGGCTATGATTTGATATTGTCTGTAGGGCAGGTTGTGCCGCACGAAGTGATTGGGTTTGCGAATTACACCAAGAATGTATGCATTGGCACGGGGGGACGCGACACCATTCATCGTTCTCATTTTCTGGGGGCCGTTTGCGGGATGGAGTCCATCATGGGTCGAATTGACACACCCGTGCGTCGTGCGATCGACGCTGGTTTCGAGCGGTTCGTTCGCCCGCAGGCGGACATCCGTTTTGTGCTCACGGTGATTGAGGAAACGCTAGACGGTCCCATCCAGCGAGGATTGTACATAGGGGCAGACCGAGAGTGTTATCAGCAGGCCGCTGCGTTGTCCCTCCAGGTGAATGTGTCGCTTGTGGAGGAACCGATCAAGCGTTGTGTTGTTTATCTGGACCCGCGTGAATTTCACTCCACGTGGCTGGGCAACAAGGCGATTTACCGCACTCGAATGGCCATGGCAGATGATGGTGAGTTGCTCGTGTTGGCGCCCGGTGTGCAAAAATTCGGCGAAGACGATATGGTCGATGCCCTCATTCGGCGCTATGGTTATCGTGGTACGGAGGCTTCTCTGGAAGCTGTTGCGGTGGACCAGCAGGTGCGGGAGAATTTGTCGGCCGCTGCCCATATGATCCATGGATCCAGTGAAGGACGATTTCGAATCACCTATTGTACGGCGGATGGATTGAGTCGAGACGAAGTGGAATCGGTCGGTTTTGGATACCGACCGTATGCCGAAGCGGCCGACGAATTCGATATTGTCGAGCGGAACGACGGTTGGCATGAAACTCCCGGCGGAAAAGCCTTTTACTTTATCCGCAATCCGGCGCTCGGCCTGTGGTCGACTCGAGCACAGTTTGTATAGCTGGCAAGCTAGCACCATGCGACGGTAGATTCTATGGGGCAAAAAAAATGAGTGTTCCAGGCGACATGGCTGTTGGTAGACACTGGAGTTGTTGATTTACAACAGTTTTTCTACACTTTTGCTGACGGTAATCAATACATTCTAAATTGTGTCACGGAAGGCGATTCGAGGATGCGTCAACTGGTCGGGCATCATGTGTTAATTGTTGCACTCTCTTCTGCGGTGCTGCTGGTTTCGTTGGGTGGGGCCCGGTTGTGGGACCGCGATGAGCCTCGTAATGCCGGATGTGCGGCGGAAATGCTGGCGCGTAGCGATTGGGTGGTGCCTGTTTTCAACGGAGAATTGCGAACTGCCAAGCCAGTATTATTGTATTGGCTGATCATGTCTTCCTACGCGGTGTTTGGCGTGAATGAATTTGCCGCACGGTTTCCTTCGGCATTGCTGGGAGTGCTTACCGTGCTCGCGACCTATCACCTCGGCAAGCGGTTATTTCATCCGCAGGTGGGTTTGTGGAGTGCATTGCTACTGACTTCCAGCTTGATGTTCAATGTGGCATCTCGAGCTGCGACGCCCGACTCGTCATTGATCTGTTTTAGCACGTTGGCATTGCTGGTATTCGCCTATGTTTCCTTTCCACAGATTCCGGCGAAGCGGCCTTGGATTGTATTGATGTATGGTTTGATGGGTGTGGCCGTGTTAGCCAAAGGTCCGGTGGGTGTGGTATTGCCCATGGCGGTGATTGGGATGTTTTTACTGATTGACCGATTGCCGTCGTCGACGTCGCTACTGGAATCCGAACCTCGAAACTCTAAGTCGCCAGCTGCCAGACTGATTGGGTTACTTGCCATGTGGCTAAGGCCGATTGCACCCGGCCACTTTTTCAGGACACTATGGGTTATGTGGCCGTTGACGGCAATCATTGTGGTATTGGCGGTCTGTTTGCCATGGTATGGATGGGTCCATTACCGGACGGATGGACGGTGGGTGCGAGAATTTTTGTGGGTCGAAAACATCGGCCGGGCTGTGGCTCCAATGGAAAATCACGGCGGGACTCCTGTTTTTTATCTCGTGACCCTATTAGCAGGTTTTTTTCCGGCATCTGTTTTTATTGGTGCGATGTTGACCAATGCTGTACGAGCGATTCGCAGACGTGATACCTGGTCTCAAGCATATATATTTCTCTTTTGCTGGATTGGTGTTTACGTTTTTATCTTTACGGTTTCACAGACGAAACTGCCCAGTTATGTGACACCAACGCATCCTGCTTTGGCGTTGCTGGCTGGTAGTTTTTTCTATCAGTGGACTCGTGGTGAGTTTGAGTTGTCCCGTTGGCGTGGACGAGTCAGCATGGCTTGTCTGGGGGCCGTGGGAATTGGTTTAGCGGTGACAGTTTATTTTGCCGCCCAGCGGTTTTTACCGGATGAGCGTTGGCTGTGGACCGTCGGTTTAATCCTGCCAGTTGGTGCGACTGTTTGTTTGGCGTGCCTGGAGACTCGGCGCCGTCGCATGGCAGCCTTTGTTTTTGTAACGACTGGCATGTTGTTTTGTGTGATGTTGTTTGGATACGCTGCCGTCCGTGTAGGTCGCTACCAAAATATTGATCATTTACTGCAGATCAGGAATCTGCGCAGCCGTGAGCCACAACTTGCCTCTTTCCGTTGCCTGGAGCCAAGTTGGGTGTACTACAGTGGCCAGACGATCCATGAGTTCGGACATGATTCTCTTGGTGCACTGCAGTATCTGCAGGCAGATACGGACAATCTGTTGATCACAACGGATCGTCATTGGGCCGATTTGCAAGCTGATTTTTCCGATGAAATTCACATACTGGCCGAAGTTCCGTATTTTCTGAAAAAAGACCGGATTGTTTTACTGGGTCGGAATGAAAGAACTGCGGATAAAGTCCCGGATCGGCGCGCTATGCGTTCGAAAGGTTGGAAATAGAATGAGCGTTCCAGTGAATGTTTCGATTGTGATACCGATCTTTAATGAAGTGGAGAGCATTGAACCGCTCTACGAGCAGTTGCGACAGGTTATTCACGATGATGAGCGTTCTTATGAGATCATATTCGTGGACGATGGTTCGCGTGATGGCAGCATACAAAAGTTATGTGTGTTGGCGTCGACCGATTCGCAAGTCAAAGTCATTCAGCTGCGACGTAACTATGGCCAGACCGCGGCGATGCAAGCGGGGCTGCAGATGGCCCGTGGTGAAGTCGTTGTTACCATGGATGGTGATTTGCAAAACGACCCAGCGGATATTCCCATGATGGTGGACAAACTGGCCGAAGGTTTTGATCTTATTCACGGCTGGCGCAAGGATCGCAAGGACGCTTTATGGAACCGTCGTATTCCATCGCGCATTGCTAACTGGATTATTTCCAGGACGACCGGATTTGCGATCCATGATTTAGGATGCACGCTCAAGGCGATCCGTCGTGAAATCGCACAGGACCTGGAATTGCACGGTGAAATGCATCGTTTCATTCCCATTTTGGCATACCAGCGTGGTGCGCGATGTGCCGAAGTTGTCACACGGCATCACGCGCGCCAATTTGGTCAGACGAAATATGGAATCGGGCGTACGTTTCGTGTTGTTTTGGATCTGTTAACGGTCAAGTTTCTGCTGGATTACTTTGCAAGTCCCATGAAGCTGTTTGGCATGATTGCGCTATGGAGTCTCTTGGGGAGTAGTCTCAGTGGAATTGCCGTGGTTGCCATGAAGTGGTTTGGTGGGGTGGACATGACTGGAAACCCCTTGTTATTGTTGGCCGCTCTATTGGTAACATCGGCCATTCAATTTTTCAGTTTGGGATTGTTGGGAGAGGTGAATGCTCGAACTTACTTCGGTGCCCACAACAAACAACACTATACGATTCGCGAAGTGTTTCAGTACAGCGGACCGAGGGAATTTGAGCCCGGTGTCAAAAAAACAGCATCTGTCTTTTCCGGGGCGAGTTTGGGGCGATTTCGTGTAGGCAAAGGGCTGGCGGAGAGCTGGTTGCGAAAGTCCGCTTAGGCGTCGGTTAGAAATCGTTGATAATGCTGGCCAGTTTCCAATGCTGCAACCTCTAGCCGGCAAAGTGCAGGTTGCCAAGAGTTTCGTCGTATCCAGTCATTTCAATGTGTTCAATTCATTTGAAGCGCGGTGTGAATTTCGCGAGTTACCTCTTCGTCCTGTTCCCTTTTCAGTTGTTGTTTGAGTCCCCGTATGGACTCGTCATCTCCTAGTTTTCCGAGTGCCCATGCGGAGGCAGATCGCACGAGCGGATCAAGATCGCTGAGTCCTTGGAGCAGCGCAGCACGACCTCCATGATACCGTTGATTTCCCAGGACAATGGCGGCGTTGCGTAAAATGCCGCGACGCCGAGAACGCCACAAAGGGGTGTGGCGAAACAGGCGACGAAACGCGTCGTCGTCCAGTTGGAACAGTGCGGTCAAATCGACCGGATTCATCCTGTCAGCAGGTTGGAATTCGGGTTCTTGAGTGGGAGGGACGTGGTGATTCCAGGGGCATACATCCTGGCAGATATCACAGCCAAATATCCAGTTTCCCACCTGTTCGCGAAGCTCTTCGGGGACCACGTCACGCAATTCGATGGTCAGGTAGCTGATACAGCGACGGGCATCGAGCACGTAAGGTTGTGGGAATGCATTGGTAGGGCAAGCGTCGAGACATGCGCGACAAGTGCCACAATGGTTTGTCTGGAAGGGTGGGTCATCGTCCAATAACACATCGGTTAGCAGGGCCGCCAGAAAAAACTGGCTTCCAAATTGCTGGTTGAGCAGCAGGGTGTTTTTGCCAACCCATCCCAGTCCAGCCAATCGAGCAAAATCGCGCTCCAATAAAGGAGCCGTGTCGACGACGCCACGTGCTCGGGCGTCAGGTACAAGTTGCTGTAGATACTGGACCAACCTTTGTAGCTTGTCGTGCAGTAGATCGTGATAATCCCGTGATCCCCAAGCGTAGGTGGAAACACGGCCTTGACCCGTCGAACATGTGCGTGCGGTTTCGGTTCGATAATTGACTGCTAACATCAGGATGCTTTTTGCACCGGTGAGCACATGTTCTGGATGTTCATAAGCCTTAGCGCGATGCGTCAGGTAGTTCATTTGTCCCGCATATCCCGCGTCGAGCCATTGTTGAAAGAGTTCAATATCGGGTGGGTTTGTCGCACGGCAGCAACCGCTTAGGGTAAACCCAAGTCTTTCTGCTTCGGATTTTAATCGTTGCGTTAACTCGCGAGCATGCATGGGATCAATGACTAGGGAGGAGAAAAAAAATATGTCTGTTTTGGCTAGTTTGGCGGGAGAACTTGGATTCAGGTAGTGTGATTGGTAAGAAAACTTGAGTTGTGCCCGGATTCTGATTACTGTGCAACAGAGAACCGTGATCTGAAATGTTAGGTTCCCCTTAAGGGAGCCGGAGAGCTCATCGAGGGGATGTTCATTATAAGAGCCTCCCAAGCTCGCCGTAGTGCATGGATGGAGAGATTAGAAAAATAATTGATGGCTGAATTGGTAGCCTGAACGTCACTTCTTGCAGTTGATACCTTTTCCTTGGTTTTACTAACTTACTTATCTTAGAGGATTGTTATGCATCCAGTGATTCAAAAATGGGCATTCGTGATTTTGATGTTTTGGCTTTTCGGTTTAGCGACCATTGTTGCTCATGCCGCTGGACCTTTACCAGGTTGCGGAGGCGGGTGCCAAAATTACGGACTGGGTTATTATGGATTAGGCGGGTTTTATGAGATGCCGTATTCGATGGGCCGTATTCCCACCCCTCCTTATTTCTCGCTTCATCCGCCCGTCTATTACCGTGCTGCCGTTCCACGAAATTATGGCTACAGTCCATTTGCTTATCCGGGGACAATGAAAACACCCGAACATAGCAACAGCTCGCTGGACATTGACAACCCGTACGTGGAACCAAGAAATCCGACAGAAGAGACAAGCCATGTAACAGCGGTCTCCGTGATTGTCCGAAACCCATTTGCAGGCAAAATGCATAGCGGGCTCGCTTTACGCACAGGAAACTAAAGGGCAGTATTCTGTACGACCTGAGTTTGCGTCTTTGCCGCGGTCTTGTTGCCAGAAGTCGCTGGCTATTTCCATGGGTCGTCGTCCGGTTGTTTGGGCAACGAAATGGGGTGCGACTTCCTGCCGATGGTCGTTGTCGAGACAGGTTGTTTTAGTATAGCTCAGTGCTGTCACTGATGGCATTGAGTGAAAGCGGGATTGGACACGTCAATGAAATCCGCTATTCTCTCCCTCCTTCTTGTGTTTACTCAGTTGACGGGCATTCCATGACAGCCGTGTGGTACGCCGGTACGTGTTTTAGACGTCTTCTGGTGGTAAGGAGTCTGCCGATGAAGCGGGCGACGATTGTATTATCCGTTACGTGTGCATTGCTCGGGTGCCATTCACCTGGCCGGCAGCCTGGTCCGTGGAGCATGACAGGTCCCCAACGGGTTCCGCCACCCGCTACTGGTCGTATCGGAAGGGGAACAAAACCGGTATATGATCAATCCACCGTGACACCTAAGGTTGGAATTTCACGTTCTGATGGAACACCGGTTGGACCTGCTTTTCCTGGTAAAGCTTCACGTGTGGGGCGCTTTGTAGCACCGGTTAATCGTACTAACAGGAGTTCTCTGACACGCTCTAAGAGTACGGCGGAGCTTTCAGTGCCTCGAAAACCAGCGACTGAGGTGAAATCAAGCCCAACGGTACCAGGGTCTACGACATCTGTTTCCAAGGAACATCTTAGCAAGGAACATCTTAGCAAGGAACAAACGGCAGCTAATCCCGGCTGGCGATCTCCACGACATTTGATTCAGCATTCCAACGTACCGCTTTCGAACTTACCAGAAAAAACGTTGAGTCCGTCGTCTGAAGACCGGTCTGTTCCCTCATCAAAAATGGCTTCTGTCAGTTTCTCACCGCGCAAGCAGTCTGTGCTCGTACAGGGACCGATTCGAATTGTGGAGCCGGTCGGTAAATCACTCGCAGGCAAAGTAGCTATGCGACCGATGCCGGTGAACGATGCAATGCGAGTCGCGCAGGAACCAGGCAGGTTCCGGGCTCCTGGCCAATTGACAGAGATTACCCATTTGCCACGGACGCAACAGTCCATGCTGGCAGGTGCTAATGGAAATCAGCCAGGCCCTTCCAGGTCGCAGGCTTTGCATCCAACGGTTTCTACGACTCGTGTGGATTCTGCTCAATGGCGTCCGACAATCGTGCCGTCGCCGTAGTGCGACTTTTTCATGATATGCTAAAATATAATTTTAACAACGGATTTCTGCTGCGGTCTCTTTCTATAAACCAGGAAATGTTTTTCCATTGTCCTTGCTGTGAAGTTTCCGTTGTCGTAGGTGTAACAAATGGCTGAGCCTGTTTTGGACGCTGTATTAAGGGTGGGTGGTCAACTACGTCTGAAACGATGGGCGGGCGTACTACCGCAAATTAGATCTTTCCAGTCGGGTTACACAGAGATGACTGACGCTCAGCTTCGTAAGCAAAGTTTGGCGTTACAATACCGCGCCAAAAGTGGAGAGCCATTGGACCGTTTGCTGCCTGAAGGTTTTGCCCTGGTGCGGGAAGCAGCGGGGCGCACGCTGAACATGCAGCATTTCGATGTCCAGCTTCTTGGCGGTATGGCGATGCACTATCAGTCGATTGCAGAGATGGATACGGGGGAGGGCAAAACCTTGACGGCTACTTTGCCCATGTATCTGGCTGCCTTGACAGGCCGTTCTGTATTGCTGGCAACTGCCAATGATTATCTGGCGCAACGTGATGCGGACTGGATGGGGCCTATTTATCGAGCACTTGGCATGAGTGTTGGTGTGGTCGAATCGCAGATGGCACGAATGCAACGCCAGGCGGCATATGATTGTCATGTGACCTATGGTACTGCCAAGGAATTTGGTTTTGATTTTCTTCGAGATCGCTTGTTGAAGCGGCGAACGAATGAAGGCCAGATAAACATGCTGGGTAGTATGCTTGGGCAGACCAATAAAGATGGTGGTGAAAAACCGATTCAAAGAGATCCGTACTTCGCATTGGTTGACGAAGCGGACAGTCTGTTAATTGACGAAGCTCGTACGCCATTGATTATCAGCGCGATGCCTGGTGACGAATATTCTGCCACGTTGGAAACTTACCGCTGGGCGGCCACGGTCGCCGACCGGTTCGAAGAAGATGCGCATTACGAGTATGACCATCAGAAAAAATCGGTCACACTCGATGCGGATGGTCGTCGTCTGGTTCGTGAATTGCCAAAACCTGAAGCATTAGCAGCGGTTGGCCTGTTTGATTTGTATGAACATATCGAGCGTGCGATTAAAATTCG
>CAYMUR010000024.1:20862-27471 GCA_964393615.1 uncultured Pirellulaceae bacterium | reverse complement strand
CATAAAAAAGCGCTTGAACTGATTGGAGAAAAGAAAATTCGATTGGATTTTTTGCTCGACCGACATTATGTCATTCGTGATGGTGAAATCGTGATTGTCGATGAATTTACTGGTCGGTTATCGGAGGGGCGAAAATGGCGAGCAGGAATTCATCAGGCAATTGAAGCGAAGGAAAACGTTGAGATTACAGTCGAGACGAATCAGGCGGCGCGGATTACAATCCAGGATTTTTTTCTGCGATTTGATCGGCTGGCCGGAATGACCGGAACCGCAGCCAATTCAGCGCGAGAATTAAAAAAGATTTACAACCTTCGCTTTGTGAGAATTCCCACGAATCGTCCTGTGCAACGTAAGCGACTTGCAGATAAGGTATTTGGGACGAGCCAAGCCAAGTTTGAGGCGATCGTGGCTGAAGTGGTCCGTTTGCACGAACAAGGACGCCCTGTTTTGATAGGAACCCGTTCGATCGACAAGTCGGAACAGGTGGCTTCATTGTTACGGCAGCAAGGTATGCGGTTGCAGGTGTTGAATGCCAATAACATCGCGGCAGAAGCGGAAATTGTTGCCGAGGCGGGACTGTCCCGTCGGATAACTGTCGCTACCAACATGGCGGGGCGCGGCACGGATATCAAGTTGGGAGATGGGGTGGCGGAGGTGGGTGGACTTCATGTGATTTGTACCGAATTGCATGATTCAGCACGTATCGATCGCCAGCTTAGTGGACGTTGTGGCCGTCAAGGTGATCCTGGTAGTGTCCAGCAATACTTGTCCTTGGATGACGATATTCTGATGGGAGGCCTGGGGCCCAAGCGAGCGTTAGCGTTGAAAAAGATTGGTTTACAATCGGTGAATTCAGTGGACAGGATGGCTGGGAAATTTCGCCGTGCACAATCTCGTGTCGAACGCACGCATTTTCGCCAGCGTCGTATGTTGATGTACCACGAGCGCGAACGACGCAAGGTCCAACAGCAGATGGGTCAGGATCCTTATCTAGACACACCAAGTTGAGGGACCAGGTTGAGACCGCGTAAAAGACAGGATAGGCGTGGGCTATTCATGAAATGTTCCAGGATGAAATGTGTCAGGAAATGACGCTATTCCACGAGCCGAGGCGGGAAAGGAAGTCCGATGGGAATGGTATTATGGTTGACTGCGGTTCTGGCAAACGAACCTCAATGGTCTCCGCGAGATCAATTCTATACTCCGACGGCCGTACCGACGGTGGCCGAGGAGCTTTCCAATGCAACCGCTATCTCAGCGCCCAACGTTGATATTGTAACGGCAAAAATTGCATCCGAAACAGTTGGTTTGTCGCGGACCGTTGCCCCGGTAACGCCATTATTCGTCAATCAAAGACTTGGTGTTTCTGATTCTTCACCGCCAGCATCTTCTCTTCGGCAGTTGGTTGGCACGGATCCGATGCGTGGGGAAGGTTTACCGATTTCAGCCAGGGATGACCTGGTCACTTTTTTGTACCAGGCAAGACCAGCCAGGGATAGGATTGCAGGTTGTGAAATTTCACTTTGTGAGCTATTGAACCAGATCGACGATTCCACGGAAAGATTACGGGTCATCACGGCTTATTGGGTTCTTGCCACGCGTCTTGCCCGTTATCACCTGGCGTTGGATGGTGTCACCGAATTAACACAGCTTAGCGATGTTTCTGCGGCGGACGAAGAGATCCTGGCCGAAGCCATTGGGAAGGCCCGTGAACGTTCCCACAGAAACCATATTGATGCCATCCGCTCCCAGTATCGTATGGTGACCCAAGCAGGGTTAGGGGAGCAGTTGTTGTCCGTCGACGACTTGCCATTACCGAACGATCGGCCATTCGTGGACCTCTATCCAAGCCGGTTGCAAGGTCCTGGAGAGATTTCCATACAACGTGTCAAGCAGTTGCGCCAGTCTTTAGTGGATCGGCAGTCAGAAGTCGAACATCAGGTTGGTGTCGTCGTTGCTGCGATGGAAAATTTTACAGAAACGGCCGACCGGTATCAATCGAAGCGCGGCAGTATTCAGGACGTCATGGCGGCCCATGTTGAGTGGTATTTAGAACGAGAGCATTTTCTCGCATCGGTTTTACGCTATAACATGGGTATTGGAAGATGCGTTCTGGCGATCACTGAGCGGCGATGCCCTCCAGGGATCGTGGTGAACCTGCTATTGCCAAGGGTTGAGGATGGTTTCCAGCTGGGAGAATCGAGTTGGGTCACCCGTAGAGTTTCCGCGGAAAGTACCGTGCCGGAGGGTCCGGTCAATCGGTTAAAGCCTGTGCGTGATGTCGATGCGTTGCGATTATTGCCGGTACCTGAACCACCTCTAGAATGAAAGATCGAAGATCAGTTGAGGGGTGATGAGGAAAGAAATTGAGTCTTTCAAAGCGATGCTAACTGCACAACCCCCCAATTCGAATCCGGCAATAGAACATCTCGATGCCATCGAGCAGCCGCTGGTAGCTCCGCTTTATTTTGGCAGTTTACGGATTGATCCACCAATTCTGCAGGCGCCCATGGCGGGTTTTACTAATTATGCTTTTCGGCAGATGGTGCGTGAATACGGTGGCGTCGGTTTACAAGCAACCGAATTTATTAGTGCACGAGGATTTGCCTGGTTGGACCGCGAAGTGGATGCGTATCCAGACAGGCTGTGGGGTATTCGAAACGAACCACGCCCTTTGGCTGTACAGATTTGGGATAATGATCCCAATACATTATCTCGTGTTGGTGCACGATTGGTCGATGAGTTTGGTGTCAGTGTGGTTGATCTCAATTTTGGTTGTCCGGTCAAAGAAGTCAGCCAGCAGGCTCACAGTGGATCGTATTTACTGCGTGATCCGGATCTGGTCGGTAGAATTGTCGAACGCGTGGTGTCGGCTTGTTCGCCAACCCCGGTCACGGCCAAGATTCGGCTTGGTTGTACGCTTGATTCTGTTACGGCGCCAGAAGTAGCGCGTGCCGTTGAACAGGCGGGAGCAGCAGCATTAACGGTACATGGCCGGACGGCCCAGGAATATTTTAAAGGGCAGGCTGATTGGGACCAGATAGCGCATCTCAAGAGTTGTTTGCGACGGATTCCTCTCATTGGCAATGGCGATTTGGATTCTCCCGAAATGGTTGTGCGTGCTTTTCGAGATTATGGGGTCGATGGCGTGATGATTGCACGGGCAGCGTTGGGGCGTCCCTGGTTGTTTCAACAGGCAGCTGCCGCTATCCGTGGGGAAGCGATTCCTCCCGATCCAACATTGAGCGAACAACGGGATTGTATGTTACGACATTATGACTACGTGGTCGAACGATTCGGCGTTCGTCATGGGACCATGTTGATGCGCAAATATGCTTGTTGTTATGCACAGGGTCGTCCGGGAGCACGGAAATTTCGAACACACATAGCACTGGTGGACTCGGCGGAGGCATTTTACCAAGTTGTGGCTGACTATTTTCCGTTAGAGCAGGCGGGTGGAGGTAACGCATGAAAACACGACTGATGCTGCGTGGGGTCTGCCACTTGGCGATGTTTTGGCAGCAGAGGTCCGCAGTCGGCCAGCATCGAAACTGCAATGGCCGAAACTGCAATGGCCGTTGGCTCTTCGCCCACGTTTGCGTCCAAATGAGTCTGGGTAACGAGAGTGGTGAGGGCCGTCATCGTGCAAACAACGATGGTGTCGATCAACGGGCTGATCATCGCCATGATTCCTTCGCGCATTGGTTCGTCAGTTTTTGCCGCCGTATGTGCGATTGTTGCGGAACCTTAACCGGCTTCATGGGAAAAAACTGCACATCAAAGGTACCAACTTGCTGGTGACCACTCCGATCCTGCGGGTGCCACCGAGATGAGCAGCCGGCCAACCAGCGTTGCCATGACGGCAAAACAGGCATAAACGGCGCCAAATATTTTCCCGACGGATTTTAATTTCCATGGTTTACCTGGACCACCAATTTGCCAGGGATTTTCCGAACGTTTCACCAACCACCCAATACAGATCCGTCTTGCTTGGTTCGACGGTAAAGTTGTGCAAAAAAGTTGTGCAAACGAGCAACTTGTCAATTTCAGGCTCATGCCAAAAAATGCGACCACCGACATCTAAAAAACCGACATCTAAAAAACAGCGTCTGGCTCTCCCTGGCTGATGGCAATGGCGTTTACGGTGCCCCCAAAGCAGCAATGCATTCTGCCACACTCATTGCAGCGTGTTTGTGAAGCAATTTCAAGATGATATCGTCAGCGAAACACATTTTTGCCAGTTCGGTGGTTATTTACGTTCGGTGGTTATTTACCCTGTCGCGCCAGCGTAAAAGGAAGAGCGCGTGTAGAACGCCAGGCATCCATTTCCACTCTCATGCTACGGCACTCGGGCCATTAAGAATAGGTAACGTAGCGAAAAAATTAGAGGCCGAGTAGTTTGCCATAAAGTATTGACATTGCAAGGGTTATTGGATAGAAGGCGATTACCTTTGTGGGGCAGACTTGGTGCCAGCGTGGCGCGAGAGTGCTCTCAACGAAATCTGGAACCAGTCCAGGGTTCTCCGAAAAAAGTGGGAAGGATGTAGCAATGGCTCGGAAAGTTGATCACCGCTGGCGATTATGTGTCTCCCTGTTGCGATGCGCGACGTTTGGGGTCGGTCTGCTTCTCAGCGTTTCAGCGACCGGTGTTTTTGCGCAGGCGTTGGGCGAGAGGCCAGTAACAGCGGATTCCGCGGTCAGCCCAGACGCGTCCAATTCCGAAGACTCGATCTCGCCAGCTAACCTGGCAGAAAACGCAAGTCTTGGTGAAACTTCCGATTGGATGAGCAAAATTGACCGTGTCTTCGGAGAGTGGGTCGTAGCCCCAGTCGGAACGGTCCTCTTTTTTGATTTTGGCACGAAAGCTTTCTTAGGAACAAGTGTTCCGTTTGTTGTTTTGTGGCTGTTGCTTGGGGCGGCGTTTTTTACGCTGCGGATGGGCTTTATCAATGTTCGTGGTTTTTGGCACGCCATCCGTCTGACCAAAGGCGATTACGACGACCCCAATGATGTGGGCGAAGTGTCACACTTTCAAGCGTTGGCCTCGGCCCTGTCAGCGACGGTTGGCCTGGGGAATATTGCGGGGGTGGCGATTGCGATCGGAACCGGTGGCCCGGGAGCGACTTTTTGGATGATCGTTGTCGGATTACTGGGTATGAGCAGTAAGTTTGCCGAGTGTACGCTCGGTCAGATGTACCGCAAAGTCAATGCTGATGGGGCGGTGTCCGGAGGGGCGATGCATTATCTCCGCGACGGTCTGGCCGATCTTGGGTTAAAGCCTTTGGGGCGTATTTTGGCATTTGTCTTTGCCGTGCTCTGCATTGGTGCCTCCTTTGGAGGTGGCAATGCGTTTCAAATTGGTCAGTCCTTAGATGCGATTCGAGGGGACGTTCCACTGTTTGACAACTACCCTTGGATTTATGGGGTGGTGATGGCCTTCTTGGCAGGGATTGTCATCATTGGTGGCATTAAATCGATCGGTGCCGTGGCTTCCAAGATCGTTCCCTTCATGTGTGTAGCCTATGTGTTGATGGCTTTGT
Source organism: uncultured Pirellulaceae bacterium (assembly GCA_964393615.1). GTDB lineage: Bacteria > Planctomycetota > Planctomycetia > Pirellulales > Pirellulaceae > CAYMUR01. Next base: position 21,931 of record CAYMUR010000024.1, on the reverse strand, counting down.
TCATTTTAGGAACGAATCTTGAAAAGATTTATGGTGCCTTGGAGTCCATTTTTGCGGGGGCCTTGAGCCTGGAAGCTGGTTTTGGCGGATTTTTAGGGGTGATGGTGATCGGGATACAGCGTGCTGTATTTTCCAACGAAGCGGGCATTGGTTCGGCAGCGATCGCGCATTCGGCAGCGAAAACCGATGAGCCAGTGAGCGAAGGGATTGTGGCCCTGTTGGAGCCCTTCATTGATACGGTGGTCATTTGCACCATGACTGCTTTGGTCATCATCATTACGGGGGCAGTCGAAGCCAATCCTGAGTTGGTGGCGGGCGAGAATAAATCTGGTGCGGCTTTAACGGTCGCTGCCGTGAGTGGTGAGCATGGGATTGAGTGGTTTAAATACGTGCTCTACACAGCCGTGGTTCTTTTTGCGTATTCGACATTGGTTTCCTGGTCTTATTACGGCGAGCGTTGCTGGATCAGTATTTTTGGAGCGTCGGCGTCGATCTATTACAAGATTCTCTTTTTAGCGTTCACCGTCTTGGGTTCCATCGTGACCACCGGGAATATTCTTGACTTTAGCGATCTGTTAATTTTGGGTATGGCGTTACCAAATATCTTTGGAGTCGCACTTTTGAGTGGGCGTGTGAAACGCGAGTTGGATATCTATTGGCAAAAATACGAGGCAGGAGAACTCGACCTGCCTCAGAAAATTTAGCGAATATCAGCTGTGCGATTCAGTGCGGGGAAAGCAATCCCTCACAACGGCATGGAATTCCTCGGGATTGGCCACCCGGACCACTGCCGATCGAAACTTGTGGGCGCCATGTTGTCCTTGAGCATCATAGCAGGCGTATTTGCTCATGAGCAGAGTCCCTTTTCGGGAGCCGAACCGATCTACTACCAGGTCATAATGCCGCAGCATGCACTCGCGCTGTTCAAGCATCGTTGGATCGGGCGCAATGAATTTTCCGCGCAAGGCGGCCTGGGCCTGGCGAAATAGCCAGGGGCGTTTTTTTTGTCGAGAAGAATTAGGATCTCGAAAAAGGGCACCGGCCTCAGAACGCTCACGAGTCCTTCGAG
>CAYMUR010000024.1:0-20852 GCA_964393615.1 uncultured Pirellulaceae bacterium | reverse complement strand
ACCAAAGTGCTCGCCGCCTGTAAACGCTGTCCTATTTACGAGTCTACTTCTTGTCAGACTGTTTCGATGGTGCAATTTTGTCAGGCGCAGCTCACACCGCCTGACCGATTTGGCCCAACGATTCCATGAATTGGCTGCTCCAAGAAAGATAGGGTTCCGCGTCATTGTCAGTGACTGGATGGGCGGAGTGGCTCTTAGCATTACTTTGTCCACAATTTGGTGGCTGGCAGACTGCACCCAGATAGATTGCCACCAGGATTAGGCTCAGCCGCACAATCTGGCCTGTTCGCTGCGCGTTCGTGACGGAAAATTGTGAAAAACCCCCCTGGCATATAGACCTTGCGAATTCAGGTGTCGTATCCTTAAGTAGTTGTTGTATAAGTGCTTGCGTTTCAAGATAAGTGTCCGGTCGTGGGCCTGGCCCTTGAATGGCTTGGTGGTGCAGCGAGTGGGAGCGAGAGGACCTATCACCGCATCGGATAGGTGAAAGCATTAAATTTTCATATCCTTTACCGAATAGGCTTGGTGTCATGGCGAAAAAGAGGATTTTAGAGGCTGGGGGTTGTTTATAAACCGTTTGGTGGAAATTAGTTACGAAAATAGATGCAGCTGTCGTTTGATTTTTCAAATATCCCGTTGTCAAAAATGGAAATAAGAATAAGATAGTAGGTGGCGTTGGAGCATGCATCGCTGAATCGGACGACTGAAAATCGGGTGTTGAGCAGAGGTGATTTATGTCAGTGAAGTTTGTTCCTTCGGATATTGGGATCTTGGATTTGTTGCGAAAAAGCGACACCCTATCTGTCGCTGAGCTTGCGGTTTCCATGGAGGTCACCGCTACCGCTGTGCGTCAGCGTCTAACTCGTTTGATGGAACAGGGTTACGTTGTTCGTGCTGTGTCGGGTTCAGGGCGGGGACGCCCCGCTCACCAATATTCCTTGACGGAAGCTGGCCGCCGTAAAAGTGGTGCGAATTTTGCCGATTTGGCGGTCGCTCTCTGGCAAGAGATAGGGGGGATCGAGGATCCGGAAGTTCGGCGTGGGTTGTTACAACGGATTGCCCGGCGTCTTGGCAGTTTGTATTCCGATAAAATTCAGGGTGACAATGGCGCAGAAAAATTAAAAGCGATTGGCGAGTTATTGGGGGAACGTCACATTCCCGTCACGGTGGATGAGGATGATCAGTTACCGGTGTTGACGGTTTGGGCTTGTCCCTATCCAGAGCTGGCTGAGCAGGACCGGTCTGTTTGTGCGGTGGAGCATATGATGTTTACAGAATTGACGGGGGAACCCGTACGTCTTGACAAGTGTCGTCTTGACGAGGGTCACTGTTGTACCTTTACGTTAAATTGAGATTTTCCGTTGAACGGATTTTGTGAGCGCTTTATTTATTTGCATGGAGTTGGTTTTTTACGGAAATTTTTAGTAAGTTATACAACAAAATAAATCAAATAAATTGTTTCAGACGGGTCTACCATTGGCAGGTGCCAGCGTGTTGGTCCTCGCACAGGCATAGGAGTTTAGAAATTCGATGACTCAACCTTGGATTGAAGGAAGGATGGAAGAGGGAGTGATCACCACGACCCTTGAGCAGGCGATCAACTGGGCTCGCCAGTCAAGTGTTTGGCCGATGACTTTTGGGTTGGCCTGCTGTGCCATTGAGATGATGGCGACGGGTGCGAGTCGTTACGACATTGACCGATTTGGTGCGGGAGCTTTTCGTGCCACGCCACGACAAGCCGACCTGATGATTGTGGCAGGGACGGTAACCTATAAGATGGCTAGTCGCGTACGTCGGCTTTACAACTTGATGCCTGACCCCAAATTTGTCATAGCGATGGGCGCTTGCACCGTGGGTGGTGGTCCTTACTTCAAGTGGGGTTACCATGTTGTGAAGGGTGTGGATCTGGTTGTTCCGGTGGACGTCTATGTACCCGGTTGTCCACCGCGGCCTGAGTCATTACTGGAAGGTTTGATGCGAATTCAAGACAAAATTCGCGGTCACAAAATTGCCCGCCGACCCGGGACGGGTAGCGGCTTACTGGGTGCGGGTGTCAAGGTAGAAGACCAGCTGCCACTGCCCCACCATTCCGGTTATGTGGCAGATCCTGCCGACCAGGAGCCTTTACTGGATCACCAAAAAATCACTGGCTAATCAGTTACAGATACATCACACGGACTTTCGGTTAAAGACAAAATCCAAATGGAAAAACTTACGATTACAAATTTAAATGTTTCTGTCTCAGGTAAGCGAATCCTGAAGGGAGTTAACCTGGAGATTTTGCGTGGTGAAACGCACGCTTTGATGGGGCCGAACGGTTCGGGGAAAAGCACGTTAGCGTTGGCGATTATGGGGCACCCGGGCTACGAAGTGGTCGATGGCAGTATCACCTTGAGTGGCGATAACCTGCTGGAAATGTCGACGGACGAGCGGGCGCGTCGGGGGTTGTTTATGGCGTTCCAACGGCCGATGGCAATTCCCGGTGTGAAAATGGCCGATTTTTTACGGCATGCAACAACGAACGTGCGTAACCCAGATCGTAAAGAAGGAGAAGATTTGATTCCGATGCGAGAGTTTCGCAAAGAAATTCGATCGAAGATGGAGCAGTTGCGCATGGATTCCGAATTTGCTCGGCGTTATGTGAACGACGGTTTTTCAGGTGGTGAGATGAAGCGTGCCGAGATTTTGCAGCTAGCCATGTTGCAACCGAAATTTGCTGTGCTGGATGAAACCGACAGCGGACTGGATGCCGATGCAGTTCGTTTGGCCAGTCAGAGCATTGCGGAAATTGGTCGTGAAAAAATGGGATTGCTTATAATCACTCACCACGACAAGTTACTCGAACATAATCCTCCGGACTTTGCTCACGTGATGTTAGGAGGTCGGGTGGTGGAAACAGGAGGTGTTGAGCTGGCTCAAGAACTGCACGCACACGGCTATGACCGGATACGAAAGAAGTACCCGGATGCTGATGCGGATAACCAGGCAATGGTTGCGGAAGATGCGACTGCCAGTGTTTAATCGTTTTGTTCGACATAGGTATTGTTGTGTGGCACCAGCCACACTTTACTAGCCACTAACTATTATCAGCTACTAATATTACTCATATGGCTACAGATATTACTACGACTGAAACAGCGGACGTTGTTGGCGAAATTAACAAATATGATTTTCGTACCGAAAGCAAGGCCGTTTTCAAGGCGCGCAAAGGTCTAGATGCTGAGATTGTCCATCAAATCTCAGACATAAAAAACGAGCCGGATTGGATGCGAGAGTTTCGTTTGCAAAGCCTTGAAATCTTTGAGTCCAAACCGACACCCAGTTGGGGTGGCGACATCAAAATCGATTTCCAGGACATTTATTACTACCTGAAGCCTGCGGAATCTCAGGGAAAAACCTGGGATGACGTGCCGCAAGAAATCAAGGAGACGTTCGACAAACTGGGGATTCCAGAAGCAGAAAAGAAATTTCTGGCTGGCGTGAAGGCCCAGTTTGAGAGTGAAGTCGTTTATGGGTCGTTGCAGGAAGAGTTGGGGGAAAAGGGGGTGATTTTTACTGATACGGACACGGCTGTCCGGGAACATCCTGATTTACTGCGTGAATATTTTGCGACAATCATTCCGCCGCACGACAACAAAATGGCGGCTCTCAATTCGGCAGTTTGGTCTGGTGGTTCGTTTATCTATATACCACCGGGCGTCAAGATTGATTTTCCACTACAGGCCTATTTTCGTATCAATGCAGAAAGTATGGGCCAGTTTGAGCGAACTTTGATTATCTGTGACGAAGGCTCTCAGGTGCATTATGTCGAGGGTTGTACGGCGCCAATGTACAGCACGGAAAGTCTTCACTCGGCAGTCGTGGAAGTGGTGGTGAAACGTAATGCCCGTTGTCGCTATACCACCATTCAGAATTGGGCCAATAATATTTATAACCTGGTTACCAAGAGGGCTGTCGCCTATCAGGATGCCACGATGGAATGGGTCGATGGTAACCTGGGAAGCAAGTTGACGATGAAGTACCCAGCGGTCTACATGTTGGAACCTGGTGCACGAGGAGAGATCTTGTCAATTGCTTTTTCATCAGGCGTCCAGCACCAAGATGCTGGGGCGAAACTTGTGCACTGTGCCGCGAACACAACAGGCCAGATAATTTCGAAATCCATCTCCAAGAACGGTGGAAGAAGTAGTTATCGAGGTCTGGTGAAAGTGGAAAAGGGAGCTACCGGGTCCAAAAGCAATGTGGTTTGTGACGCATTGATTCTGGATACAGACAGCCGTAGTGATACTTATCCTTATATCGAAATAGCGGAACAGGATGTCACGATTGGACACGAGGCGAGTGTTTCGCGAATTGGCGAGGAACAGTTATTTTACTTGATGAGCCGTGGCCTCACGGAGTCCGAGGCCAGTACTATGATTGTAAATGGGTTCGTCGAGCCTCTTATCAAAGAACTGCCGATGGAGTATGCCGTTGAAATGAACCGGCTGATTCAATTGCAGATGGAAGGTTCGGTGGGGTAGTTTCTTTTTCTGGTGCGACTTCTTCGTCAAAGAAGTCACGTGGACTTGTTGTCGAGCAGCGTACGATAAGAATGGAAAACGACTGCTCGCGTAATGACAAATGGCGGTGCAAACCGCGAGGGTTGACCGAACACGATGACGATGACTGAAACGACCGCAACGACCGGTTTTTCCGATGAAAATTTCCAAGCTTATCTTGAGCCGCGGGATGAACCGGCTTGGCTCACAGAAGATCGCCGGTTGGCATGGCAGGTGTTTTGTGAAACACCGTTGCCCCAGCGTTCTGAAGAAGAATGGATGCGGACCGATATTCGGCTATTGAAACTGGACCGATACGCATTTCCATGCCCTCCTGTCAGCCAAGAAAATTTACCAACTGCGTTGTTGTCGGAGGGGGTGGCCCTGGGGGGGAACTGCGTTGCTGTGGACGGTGTTTCAGTGGCGTGTGCTATTCGTCCAGAATGGCAAGAACGTGGGGTTGTGTTCGGAGATTTGTCCCAGGTATTGGCTCAGCATGGCGATCGGATTCAGCCATATTTACAGAAGCATGTGGTGGGGCGCGAGATTGACAAATTTTCGGCATTGAATTGTGCTGCCTGGTCCTCAGGTGCTGTCTTATTTGTTCCTCGAGGACTTGTGGTTGACGAACCGTTTCATGTCTATTCTGTGCTTTCGGATGGAGCGGTTGATCTGAGCCGTATCCTGATCGTCTTGGAAGATGGGGCGGAAGCCACCGTGTTGGTCGAAACGGCAAGTACCGAGAATGGTGGTGAAGGTCTGCATACCGGTGCCACCGAATTGCTGCTCGCACCAGGTTCGCATTTGCGTTATGTTAGCTTGCAAAATTGGGCTGACCACGTATGGCATTTTGCCCATGAAAAAGCGGTAATTGATCGTGATGCGTCGTTACAATGGACGATTGGGGCCTTGGGCGGTCGTGTCGCCAAAGTAAACCAACATGTAGAACTGGTAGGTAAAGGGGCAAATTGCCAAGTCAATGGTGCGATGTTCACCGAAGGAAGACAGCATTTATCTTATCATACCAAGCAGCACCATATCTCATCGGACTGCACCAGTGACTTTTTGTATAAGGCTGCACTGCAGGATCAATCCCGTACTGTCTGGCGCGGCATGATTCAGGTGGATCGTGCGGCCCAGAAAACTGACGGATACCAACGCAACGACAATCTCCTGTTGTCAAAACAGGCACGGGCCGATGCGATTCCTGGCCTGGAGATTGAAGCAGATGACGTGCGTTGCACGCATGGTTCGACCACTGGCTATGTGGACGAAGAAATGGTCTTTTATGCACAGTCTCGGGGCTACACGCGAAAAGAGGCAACTCGCATGATCGTGACCGGTTTCTTTCAGCAGATTTTCGATCGGATTGCGGTAGAGAGCGTACGAGAATCACTCGGACTCGCTATTTCGCGGCGGGTCCGTGAATATGAATAGCCATGTTCGCGTCAAAGGGTTAACTCGTACTAATAAACCATGGATTCAGACTTTGACTTTGAAGAATAGACCGCATGAGCGAATTTACGAAAGTAGCGACAACGTCTGAAATTCCTGAGGGTGGTAAGCTGTACGCGGAATTGGACGAGCGGCTGATCGTTATCTTCCGGGCAGCGGGAGACCTCTATTGTCTAGACGATGTTTGTACGCACGATGGAGGACCGTTAGGCGAGGGGCAGTTGGATGGTCTGGAAATCGCGTGCCCACGCCACGGGGCGAGGTTTGATATTCGTTCTGGTAAAGCACTGAGCATGCCGGCTACTGAGCCAACCGCCGTTCACGAAGTAAAATTAGAGGGCAGCGACGTCCTTGTCAGGCTCAATGACTAGGGAGCTTTTTGAAGTTGAGTCTGCGAGGTTCTGTTTTCCATCCGATACCTCTGCTTAAAAAAACTTGCGTTGTACTCCGATCGTTGAATAAGATGCTGTTATCTTTCAGTATCGTCCGAACACTGACCTTAAACACCGGAGAGCTGTGATGTCAGTCACCGAAGAAGGTATACGCGAAGAACTTAAAAAAGTGATCGACCCTGAGTTGTTCGTTAATATCATTGATCTGGGGCTTGTTTACGTGGTTGATATTCAGCCAGACCAGGAGGCGGACAAGCTGAAAATTAAAATTGACATGACAATGACCAGCCCTGCCTGTCCCGCAGGCCCTCAGTTAATTGGGCAGAGTAAACAAGTGGTTAGCCAGATGGACGGAATCGGCGAAGTCGAGATCAAAATCGTCATGGATCCTCCTTGGACTCCTGACCGGATGACGGATGATGCTCGAGACCAGCTTGGGATATTTTGAATCTGGCAGGCCAGATTTGTTTCTTTCTGAACCCACCGTCGTTTAGGGATGGTTTCTAAGTAGCGGGTGACCGGACCAAGGAAAGTGTCCACGGCCGATGCGAATTTTTCTCTATGAATTTGTGACGGGAGGGGGCTTGCTTTGTTCGGGCGAAGCGCCGGTCGGCTCATTGCTGCAAGAGGGTTCGGCCATGCTGGCGGCGTTGGCCGAGGATTTGAACCGTTTGCCAGCGGTGGATCTTCATTGGATGTGTGACCAACGCTTTGCCGAAGAAAAACATCGGCCCCCCTACCCTGGAACGGTTCATTGGGTGCAGGACGCCGCGGAAGAAGTGGCGACGTTTCAACAGCTCTCTGCCGCATCCGATTGGACAATCGTGATTGCTCCAGAAATTGCTGGACACCTTCTCCGTCGGTGTGAAATGGTTAACGAGGTAGGTGGCCAATTGTTAGGGCCGTCCTTAAAGGCTTTGCGTCTGACATCAGATAAGCAGCAGACAATCGAATATTTGCAGCGTCAGGGTATTTCTGTTCCAGAAGGTCAATGCGTACCAGCGGAGACACTTGTTCCTTCTGATTTTGAATTTCCAGCTGTTTGTAAACCGATAGATGGGGCCGGTTCGCTAGGAATCGTGTGGATTGAGTCGGCAAAACACGCTGTAGCGGTTGGGACAGATCGTTGCGCAAGAAGGCTGGAACGATACTGTCCGGGGCTTCCTGTCAGTGTGGCATTTTTATGTTCGCCGACGGACTGCATTGGTTTGCCACCTTTTCAGCAGTTCATTGAGCGAAAAGCTGGATTTGCGTATCGGGGGGGACAAGGTCCATTGGAACGGGGACTGAGTGGCCGTGCATCGAAATTAGCCTGGAAGGCAGTCACTTGTCTGCCTCCGCTGCTTGGATATGTGGGGGTGGATTTGATACTAGGACCTGCAGCAGATGGTTCGGAAGACGTTATTATTGAGATCAATCCTCGTATTACCACATCCTATGTGGGATTGCGTGTTCTGTCAGAGAAGAATCTGGCAGCAGTAATGCTTGGTGTTGTGCTGGGAAATTCAACGCCTTTGTCGTTTCGGGATGAGCCACTTCAGTTTTGGGTGGATGGCCAGGTACAGCCCGGTATGTCACCGCTGGAGGATGCTTTGACAAAATACAGAAAAGCATTCGGAAAGAAGAGCCGCGCGTAATGAGCCTTCTGACAGGTTGCATCATACAAGGTGCTTGGCAGGCAACCTATGCACTGGTCAAATGTGTTCTTTGGCTCTGAAAAAGGTACCAGATCATGGCCCGTGCTCTACCTCGCAAGTTTTACAATCGTGACACAGCAACCGTAGCCCGTGAGTTGTTGGGCAAACGATTGGTCCGCAAAACGGAGCAAGGCACCATGCAGGGTAGGATCGTTGAGACAGAAGCGTATTTGGCAGAAGGTGACAGTTCTAGTCATTCTGCCCGCGGAAAAACTCGTCGAAACGCCTCAATGTTTGGCCCCCCAGGGCATGCCTATGTTTATACGATTCATGGTCGCTTCTGTTTCAATACGGTCACCGAAGGACCGGGGCAAGGTAGTGCTGTCTTGATTCGAGCGATTGAACCAACCCAGGGTATTGAAGAAATGCAAACCCGACGTGGACCCTGTATAGAACGTGACCTGACTCGCGGACCGGCACGATTGTGCGAAGCACTCGGTTTGAATCTGGAATGGGATGGTTGGGATTTGTCGAAGGGCGAGGAGCTCTGGATTGCAGACGGGCGTTTGTTGCCATCTGGCGAATGGGCTTGTTCACCGCGAATTGGCATATCAAGGGCGGCCGGGCTGCAGCTGAGGTTTTTTTTGGTGGGAAACCGATTGGTAAGTGGGCCGATGAAATTAAATCGGCCGCAGGCTCAAAACACTGCTATCAAAAAACAGTGAGCTTGTCTCCTGACGGGTACGGCGAGTTGCTTAGTGGATCATGAAGTGACGTAAGTTATTTGATGATAAGTGCTTACGGAATATTTATTTTTCAGAAAAATTTGTCTCAGGGTATTGACAGTGTCCGTTGCCCGACTATACTTAGGTTATCACTGTTAGGAAAGAAAGGCGTTCTAACAGCGGTGAGAAAAGATCTGTTTTGAAAGAAAAATATTGCTAGGCTCTTGACAGGCCTGTTTGGCTTGGTAAGATAGCAGCAGACAAACGAAACAAGTTAATAGGTGCTCGTGACCCCCGCTTAAAAACAGCAAATTTCATCACCAGAAGGATTGGTGGTTTAGTTTACTGTTTTTGCAAAGGTTCCGGGCATTTTTTCGTTTCTTGATGCTTTGGGAACAAAAAACGGTAAATGACAAAAAAATCTGGTCCAAGGGGTTGACAAGCCTTTTCGACCAAGTAAACTAAGGTTTTAATGCAGTAGATATAACTTCATTTTCAAGAGATTATTTGCTCGTGATCCTCGCCACAATTTAGCAGCACCCCTTTCGCGGAAATTAGATTCGCGTTTGCTGCTTGGTGGGTGATAACGGGCAATTTTTGTTTCTTGGAAATGTTATCTCGGAAACATTGGGTTTAATTGCTCGTGACCTTCGCCTAATCCTGGCAGCTTTGCGAAACGAAAGAATCGTGATAGGTGCGCAGGATGGTGAGGGATAGCGAGCTTTTTTTGTTTCTTGATTTGGAGTGAATCTAGCATACGACGGTTTGTAGCTTAACGGCTTGTGGTCAGTGTAGGCCGCAATGTGGTTATAGCGTGTTATTTAAACTTATAGCGCTCGTGATCCGCAATTAGCAGGACTAGCCAACTATTCCACACTCTGTGTGCGCTCGTTCGTACGCAATGGGAACTGGAATACGGCTGGATCTTGTTAGCTGCGGATCACGGGCGTTTTTTTGTGCCCCCAACGAAAGGAATGAGGAACAGCCAATGATGTTCATCGAGTAATGGGTTTTAAATTTTGGGTTTTTAACGTTTGACACTACATTTTTGGGTTATCTATTTTTGAAAGGCATTTCCAGATGAGAATTCAGAACCTCTGCGCTACGATTGCGCGCTATTTTTCTACGCATGCATTGTTGTTTCTTTTGATACTCGCTGTTAGCACCAACTCGGTGTTCGGCGCCTCGTTTTCCGTCGCTAATACGGACATTCGGGACACTTGGACGAATCCTCTGCCAGAGCCGATCACGGACGACCTGAGTCCGGATGCATTCATGCTCAATTCCGATCGGGTAGTACCGATTTTTGGCCCTTTCCAAATGTTGCAACCAGATCCGCTGACCATGCAAACAGGTCGTGGTGAAGGTTTGGCCGTAACGACCGAAACGTCGACTCCTGCCGGTTTTCATGATGTGGAAAACATTCATTTTGAGGCGACTTTCGGCGTTGGTCATGTTGTTCGTAGTTCAGTCGTTGGTTTAGTGACGAACTATGTCAATTCTGGCTCCGATCACTTGCTACATCCCCACTATCGTTTCCAGTTCGGTACGACCGACAACGCCAACACGGAAGATCGTGGTTTTTCGATTGTCAAACACAGTGGGACTGGATCGGAAACAGTTCTGTTTCATGATCCTTCGGTCGGACTCGATCCCTTTAGTGTGTACGACTTTAAGATGGCCCGAAATGGTGTGACAGGTGAAATTAGTGTCGACATTAACAACGTAGCCACCGGCTTCTTCGGTGCTGGTCCAGGAACGGGCCATGTTGCTAGTGCGACGGTTTTCGACGGCATGCTTGGTCCGGGTGCAGTTGGTCTTTTCCAGCAAAACGTTTTAGACGGTCAGTGGGACAACATTGTTGTTCCGGAACCGAACGCCATGGCGTTGGCCGGAATGGGCTGCTTGGGCTTGCTAGTCTTCTACGGCTTGCGTCAACGACGACAAGTTGCAGTTGACGCGCTGCTCTAGAAAAGAGTGATCGCCACTGACTGAGTGGTCAGTGGCACAGTTTGGGGTAAACGAGACACGGTAGGCTCCCAGTTTGCGCCGTGTCCCACGAGGGGCGGACAGAGATTGGAAATTCCAGTCATCACCACCAGGTGACGGCTGGAGAGTGAAGAAGAAGTAGTGGAGCGGTTCGGTTACACGCCGACCGCTGACAATAGCGGATTGTAACTAACTGTTGGCGGAATGCCCTCCAGGGGCACCGCCTAATCGGTGACGCAATGAAAGGTGCGTCACCCTGGAGGAATTGCTCGTGTACCTGTTAGGTGGTAATGACGAGTCCTTTGATGCCAGCCGCGGGGTTGGTGAAGCGGAGTTGGTGCATCCATCATCAACGTTCCGTGAACGTCAGCCGCGGAAGCGTCTCCCGACGGGGAACGTGCGCTCCAAGTGCACCTTTTATCCCCCTCAGGAAACGAATCCACGGGATGCCTTTCCCGCAATTCGTGTCAAACGTCGTTGGAAAGGGACTAACCCCCCCGGACCATCGGGCCTAACCCTCCCGAAGACATACAGAGTCGTTCGCCGGCGAAACACCGGACGCCACCGACGGTGGCGTTTCCAGGCAGCAAGATACCTCGCTCCCTGGATACGCAACTCTCGGGAAGCCTTTCCCCTGAATTGTGTGTCAAACGTTTGGAAAGGGACTAACCCCCCCGGACCATCGGGCCTAACCCTCCCGAAGACAAATAGAGTCGTTCGCCGGTGAAACACCGGACGCCACCGTCGGTGGCGTTTCCAGGCAGCAAGATACCTCGCTGTCTGGAGACGCAACTCTCGGGAAGCCTTTCCCCGGATTTGTGTGTGTCAAACGATTTGGGTCGGGCCTAACCCTCCCGACAACGATAGATAGTTGTTCGCCGGCGAAACTCCGGTCGTTATAGATGGTAGCGTGTCTTGATGGCGATAACCTTCACCTCTAGACCTGCAACCTTCCGGTATTGCTGGGACGGAATTCGTCTCTACAGACTTGTGTGCATTGTTTTGTAATGAAACCAGTAATTGTTGTTTTGAACTTTATAGGAGATGACCATGGTTCGACTTACAGAAGATTTGGAAAATGCCGAAATTCAAACCCTTAGTCGTGATGAAACAAGCCGTAGTCGACGGCAGCCTGTGTCACGTCGTAGTGCTACTAGCCGTGTGACTAAGGTTAAGAAGGGGAACTGGAAACGAGGTATTCATCAGAGACGTAACAAGCGATTTGCTTGGTAATAACTTACAACAACGATAGGTCCACGGCTGACTCGATGTAACATGCGAGCTATCGTTTGCGTTAACACCGTTAACACAAAGAGTATAGCATTGCTGGCTGGTAAGGCATTTAGATCAATGACGCCCACACGCCTCCAATGATGCTCTGTGGACCACTACTTGTTAAAGGATGCCAGAATTGTCGCGTGTGCCGTAGAACTGATAAACGGCCGCGCTGCTGATTCGAGTTGTTTCCAGAGGATTTCATTGTCGTAACGTACGGGTTTTGTTTCATGTTCAATAATCCATTGTTTGTAAAGGTAGATTCTACGAGGTGTCAGCGCCCCAGTGGCCTAAATGGGGTTGGTTGTTGTTGATATGTTCGACCTCCAGTGGAGAACCTGCTGGGAAACTGGATTTGTGTATTTTTTCTCGAAGGGTGCGCGAACTTCCAATCAGGCGTTGCTGCCGACAATGTGTCACAACGCATCCATCGCAGAACGTTTTTATTTTTTACGGCCCAATAGATTGATGGTCTATCTATTTGTGAGTCGTTTTTAACTGAAATCTTCAGCAAAGGCAAAGTAAGACAGCCACTGCATTGATTGAATCCTACATCTCGGACTTAGAATGAAAAGAAAAGCTAAAGGCCGCTTCCGTCGTATCGCACGCCTCCATGTGCAACCTTCACGGTGACCGCCCTTTGCTTTTATTTTGTGCCATTTGAATTTATGGTCCTCGTTTTTAGAGGGAGCTGGATTAATGTTGTTGTTGAAAAAAGGTGTTTTGTTTTTTATTTGCCTCGCGCTGCTGCTCACGGCAGTTTCTGCTGACGCTTCGACAAGCGTCAGCGATGATTTCGAAAGCTACGGTGCTTTTGCTACAAACGCTAACAATGGCAATAAGTGGTTTCAAGCTAGCGCCGGTGACAATGACGGCTCTTACGAAGCCGGTGGTTGGGGAGACATATATCTGTTTGGTTCACCGCGAGAGGCTCCTCAGATGAGCGCATCCAGTGGCTATGGCGGCAGCATTGGACTGACCAATTTTGATTCCACTGCTTCGAAAGGCACTACAAGAGCTCTGCCAGCCATTCCTGACCTCGCAGCCGGCGAGACCGCTGAAATGTCCGTATACGTTGATCTATCAGCACAGGCTGCGGCAGGTCGAAGCTACCTGTTCATTGGCACCGATACTTTAGGTGACGGCTCAAATCCGAATGACCAGTATGCTGGCATATCCATGAATGCCAGCGGTGGCGGTAATATGATTCAAGCTACCTTAGGTCCAGAGCCTGCCATTACCCTTGGAACGGAGGCTGGTTGGACGGAGATCAAGTTCGTCATTGAGCAGCGATTTCACGGTGGCTATGAGTTTGATACAACTCACCTGGATGTCTTTTCAGGTCCGGCTGGCGACACGTTGCAACATCGAGGCACCTATGGTGCTAACATGGTTTGGACACCGACAACTATTGGTCTTGGTCCGAACCTCGGTTCAACTTATGACAATTTGACGCTTACAATCGTCCCCGAACCTGCAAGTCTCAGCATGCTGCTGTTGGGTGCTGGCTTGATGTTCGTCAGGCGACGACGTTGAAGTCTTTGAGATTTTGAACTAGCGAGCTTGGTTATTCTGGGAACGGCTGTCTGCGGCGTGGCTGGCCGCCGCCGATTGCAAGGCGGTTGGCTGGGCGGTAAGAGGTGGGGAGCCAAATGGAGGACAAGTCTGTTAACGGCTCTCTGTTGCACCAGCTGACACATGGGAGGTTCTCGGTACGAGTTTCTGATTGATGGTAAGCGTGACGCTGCCTGACTCTCACAAAATGTGATATCGTCGTACAGCGGCGAGCCGCTGTAGATTACCATCAGCACGTCGCTGAGTGATAAAAAACGGCCGCTGCTCTCGTTCGATAGTGGACCAGTACAGATTTCTGGGAAAACGTACGCTTGTCTCAGGAGACCATGGAAAACGGTAGGTTTTGGGATGTGTTCTGCAGCCATTGCCCAGACTGGCAATGGAAAAAATACTGCCAGGGAAAAAAATCTTCGATGCTCTTTTCACAAATTGGTCCTTTGTTGTGGAGGAAGGGCGGACCAGAATCACTTGATTTGAAAATACTTCTGAGCAAATCATTCGTCGTAAAGAAAACGACACATGTTTTCGCCAGGTCATTTTCTCAGGTGTGAAATTAGGAAGGCAAGCGGGTGGAACGTTAGCGGGCCTGGTGGCCGCCATGTCAAACGGACACTGGCCAATGTTCGCAACCACTTCAGTATTTTCTGGCCTACCCGGAATCAATAGCGAGCCAACTTTGGGTAGAAGTGGCCGTTTGTCGAGCAGTGGTACCATGCCAAGTGTTTTTCTACCATGCGGTACCGGTGGGCAACGTTCCAGCATTGTCACTAACTAAATGGGTGCCATTGTCCGGTGTTAGACGTGCCGATTCAATTTCGTGGGGTAAAAACCAAGTTCAAAGAGAACCGTAGGAAGTGGCGGTAAAAAACATAGTTTGCGCCTCTTGAGTAGGGTGTTTTTGCAGGCAACGATGGATTTATAAGACCATTAGTAGTTTCTGGGCACGAAAAAAAGAAATTCATTGTAGAGCCATTGTCAGGTGGCTAGCCCAGGTAGAGTGTGAAATATGTTTTAGCTCCCTGGGGTCGTTGTGAAGATGTTTGGGCATGATTTTGTGTTACTTCTCCCATGTCCATCTCCCGCTGAAAATGTGATCTGTGGGTTATTAGGGGGATGTGTTCCACTGTGGTGGCCAGAATGTGCTGGAAGACATTTCATCGCCCTGAGGCTCGTTGTCTGAATCGTTTGCTGACCAGCCATGACTTCTCGGTGAAGTCATGGAAGGGGGTTAAAAAGCACGGGTGCGAATATGAATTGTCAGGTGAGCGTTGGATGAATCACCGATTTGTTTGGCAACTGTCCTTTGAAACTGGGAGCCGAGGATGTTGAACGACAGCTTGTCTTTGTGATAAACGTTTGAAAGCGTTTCCGGCGGAGGAATTGGCACACCTGATAGTATTGGCTAGTTTTGGCAGATTACTAATGCCCTGTTCGTGATTCAGAATTGCATTTGGTCCTGATAGGCTGAATCCATAATGGTATTTGCGGGCCAACGATCGAAAAGCGAATCGCTCATGGATCAGGGTATGTTTTGGAGATGTTCGATCCATTTTTACATCGCTGCTCGTTGGGGAAAGAGGAACTGTTTGTGGGAATGAGAGCTGCATGCGATTCGTTGGCTAGGTATGGGAAATGAATCTTCGGGAATCAAGGTTGTGGATTCTGCCCATCATCTTTTTCACCACGAGGTTTGTTTCTTTGTCTGTTCTGTTCGCCGGCGGATAGCGCACGTTGATTTACGTCTGTCTTGGATTCTTGCCGGCTAGAGCCATTGCTTCTGGCGTAGAGAAACACCGGTGGCCAGCCTGCGTGGAACTGGCTGTCGCTGTCGGGTTGGTCATTGTTGACCAACGGGCGGGACAGGATATCGATAAAATGTGAAGCGAGGTTCCCCTTCGATCGAATGTAAACTATGTGGAAATTCTTGAAGGGAAATGGAAGAATACGAGGATGCCAATGATGAATAATTAGTCGAAGCGGTCAAAATGCATGTTGCGGTGAGAATTCAGGCGGCAGTCGTGCTGTGCTTGACGGTGACAATGAACCAAATCGTTCCAGGAACAAACATCGTTAGGACCGAATTGCAAAGATCCGTTGTCGCTGCTTTGCGTTTCCTGAGCCATAGTGATATGCGAATTTTCACTTTCATGAATACATGCCACCAGCCAGAGCCGGTGGTCGGTCAGGCCGGCAGGCCTCCATTGGCAAGGCCACTTGAATGCCGATGAGTCCTAGCATGCCAAAGCGTGTTGCGGTGAATTAGTACGCAGTACTGTGGGTGTTATGAATTGGCGAATGGTAACAAAATTCATTCCTATTTTATGGCAAATGCATAATGTGGTTTGTCTGCGTATTCAGTGCCGGAGGCGAACCCCCGGTTCTAGGACCACGTTGTTGCCGTGCACGAGTTACCCTTGAGAGCAAAGAAACAGACCTTTTTCATCGCACGGCTCGTCGCCAACAAATAAATCGGTGTGGGCGGGGCTGATGTTGGTCGCGGGGAATGCAGCTGGGAAGGCACTGATGCCAGAGAATCCTACTTCTTTTGTAATGGGTAAGAGTAGAGCCTGTCCCTCGCAAGATTAAGAACCGGCTCGTTTCCATCCCCTTTTGAGACGTTGCGCAGCCAGGTTCCGCTATTCCGTCCAAAAAGGATTGCTATTTCAATTCCACCACCAGGAAACTTTGTTGGTGTCGTCATTGACCGACTCACGAATCGAACGGATGGTATCACTGATCTCGGAGTTGTCAATGACTGTTAAGGCATCGATTTCAATACCTCCTGAGGCAGAAATAATGTAGTCACGACCTCGTTTCACAACACTGGCTTGCGAAGGAACGGTACGAGGGGCAGGTCCTACATAGGTGCTCAAACGGCCGTCATCATTGAGCAATAGCGACAGGTCACAGTGGGATTTCTCATGTAACCTTTTCTCGCGAATAAGCGCGGCGAGCACACAAAAGTCCATGGAATGCCGTAGTTTAGTGAAGACTGGTTCTTTTTCGGCCAGTTCATCATAAGTGGCAGTCATGCGTTGCGCCCATTGGTTGCCAGCTGGATCAGCAGAGCCCCCTTTGCGAATCGCACCATCGGATTGAAAAAAAGCATTTTCCGTCATACATTTCACTCCTGAGCCGCGAATTTCCCAGGCCAATCCATCATCACTTCGTGCCATCGATTCATAATTACAAGCCAGCCACCAACGTGGTATCGCATTTTTTACCGATCGGGCCGATTTAATAAGTTCCATGTAACTCGAAAGTTTGCGCAGAGGAGATGGGTCAAGGCCCATGCC
This sequence comes from uncultured Pirellulaceae bacterium, assembly GCA_964393615.1. Classification (GTDB taxonomy): domain Bacteria; phylum Planctomycetota; class Planctomycetia; order Pirellulales; family Pirellulaceae; genus CAYMUR01. Next base: position 3,967 of record CAYMUR010000024.1, on the reverse strand, counting down.
AATCCGTTTCATCCGATAATCAGCCGCTACAAGCACATGGGCAAAATGGCTCGATGTTGGAACACCTGTCACGGTGATGTTTTGCGGTCCAAGGGCTTGCTCGATGGCGGGCAAGACACTTGGGTGGAACCGTTTCTGTTGAGAAAGAACTTGTTGAAATTGTTGTAAACCACCTTGTGTCGGATTGATCGAGCAACTGATCATTTCTTTGTCTGGCGTGAAAATTGCGCGTAGTGCGACAATCAAATCATCCAGCAGCAAAACGGGCTTGCCGGTACTTCCCACGACTCTACCTGTATCATCGACGGTCCATCCACCACCGGGACCTGCAAGAACGATGTCGTTTTCTTCAGGGTAGACCAGGATATACTGAATTCGATGCAAGCCAGCCAGGAATTGTATTTCCTGTGGTAGAGATTGCGATTCGTCAGAAAGCGAGACTGCAATGGCTTCTTGTAAACGTCGCAAGGAAATTTTCCGCAATTCTACATCTTCTTGTAACTCATCTGGAGCCAAGCGGAGTGTGGCGATCAAATCTCGATGTAATTCTGGATTGAGATGGAATGGGTGCCGTTGCAGAACGCCATCGGGATCGACAACAACACCTCCGATGTTGTTTTGAATACCAACGAACTGGGCCCTGGTCTCGTGAGGTGCTGTAAATGTTAGAAGGGACCAAAACACGGCACAAGGTAAAACAAGGCCGTGACCAAATCGTTTTTGCGTCGACATTCCTCTGCTCCTTGACTGAGCGGCGTGAGACACCAACCGCCGGAACAAATTCCTGCGGAAACCGCCCCGGATTGACCTGTTAACTTCAGCTGCTGCGATAAAAATCTGTTCCAGTGAGAAGAAGTTAACCTTTCATTTCAGCATAATCTTGGGAAGAAAAAAATTCAACTTTAACCGACTTTCAAATTATATCTTATATCTTTCATCCGACTGTCGAATGCTTTGCTGACCAGCAAAAATCGCCGAAGTAGTGTTTGTAACCTTGGTTATCGCTATTTTCATTGCAGGCTTACTTCGTAAACTCGCCTGATTGCAAAGGTTATAACGACAAGGTGTGTTATGCGTAACAAACCAATCTGTCGGATGGTAAACTGCAGTAAATGTTTTCTGGGTAGTTTTTTATAGGCTGCCGGTTGATGTAAAGTCTCGTATGCGACTATCTTAAAGAAATATAGCTGTTTTTTGCGTCCTGGGGTGTACGATTTTGCATCACCCTGTCAAGAACCCTCAGAAAGCGGCTGGCGTGGCCAGTCGCCGTTACCTCAAATGATTGCGTACTTGGTCATCCGTGAAGGTTTAAAGTGGACCGACGTGTTCCGGTTAATTCCTGGCCGAACGGTAACGGTGGGCCGTGCGCCCACTAATCAGATTGTCATCAAGGACGAACGCTGTAGTCGGCACCATGCGGAGATTTTTCTAACCCAAGGACAATGGACGTTGCGGGACTTGGACAGCCGAAACGGTACTTTATTGGGTGATAAATCAGTCACAGGAGATGTTTCGTTGGTGGCAGGCAATGTGATTCAAATTGCCCACGCTCAAATGGCTTTTGTTAATGATTTATCAGCAGCTTTTGCTGATTCGAGTATGACCGTCAGGGAAAACACTGACCTGGATGCCGAGGATGACGATGAAAATGTTTTGGGGGCTGCGGACGGATCGAGCGTTCTCAGTGAAGTTGAACCGACTACGATTACGCATCGCAAAGGCCAAACTAAGTTTCTTGAACCACCAGCAGAAGGGTATCCGGGTACTTCGCGGCTGGGGCAGGCCGCTGCGAAACTTTGCCGATTGGCATTTGAATTGGCGAATCAGGCTGACATGCTATCGGTTTCCAATTTGGCTTTGAGTGGTTTGTTGGAGAGCACTCAAGTGGATGCTGGTGCAGTGTTGTTATTATCTCGCGACTTTGAGGGGGATGCCGAAGGACAGGATTTGGAGGTGATTGCATCTCTTGCGGATAGCGAGGCAAGTTACCATCGTATATCCGACTTTCTGGCGACGACCGTGTTACAGGAAGGTGAAGCATTGCTCGCGCGAAACGTCGAAGATGATAGTATGTTAAGTGTCAAAGACAGCAAGGGAGAGTTACATGCAACTAGTATCATTTGCGCTCCGATCCGTGAGGGAAAACGTGTTGTAGGTCTGATTCACCTTTATTCTACATCTTCCATGCGAGTGCCTGATCCCGATGACCTGGAATTTACGTTGGCGGTTGCTGACAACGTTGCTTTAGGTCTGAAAAATCTGAATCGGCAACAAGAGTTGACTGAGAATCTGACGTTAACACAAGACGAGATCGTTCAGTTAAGAGAACGTCTGGGGGCGGAAAGTGAAATAGTGGGATCAAGTGAGCCCATGCATAAAGTGCACCAGGAGATCGAACGTGCTGCTCCCAGTCGTGCGACGGTCCTGATCAGGGGTGAAAGTGGTGTTGGTAAGGAGCTGGTTGCGAGGGCGGTACATTTTGCCAGTCCGAGAAGAAAAGGGCCTTTTGTATGTTTGAATTGTGCAGCACTTTCAGAGACACTTTTGGAGAGTGAATTGTTTGGCCATGAACGCGGTGCGTTCACAGGTGCCACGGAAAGAAAAATAGGTAAATTCGAAGCAGCCGACAATGGCACCATCATGCTGGATGAAATCGGTGAAATGAGTCCTAATATTCAGGCTAAATTTCTGCGGGTGCTCGAAGGACATCCCTATGAGCGCGTCGGAGGAAGTGAAGCGATCAAAGTTGATGTGCGGGTCATTGCAGCCACGAATCGAGATTTGGAAAAAGATGTCTCGGTTGGTAGTTTTCGACGCGATTTATATTTTAGATTACATGTATTGGAAATCCGGGTACCGTCGTTGCGTAAACGGACCAGCGATGTAATCGAACTGGCGAATCATTTTCTGCATCGGTTCAATATTGAAACAGGACGCCGCATCGATGGATTTACTCCCGAAGCATTGGATCGTCTACAGCGGTACCGCTGGCCGGGTAATGTGCGTGAGCTTAAAAATGTCATTGAACGAGCCGTCGTACTAGCTCGTACCGACTCAATCGATGTCACGGATCTGATGTTAAGCAATTTGGCGACGGCTGGAGATACGGCGGAAATTGTGTCGCCGCTTTCAGGATACGAACCCACGACTCTGGATGAAGTGGAACGCCGCCATATTTTAGCAACTTTACAGAATACGGGTGGTAACAAAAGTCGTGCGGCAAAGATCCTTGGTATTGAAAGATCGACGCTCGATCGGAAAATACGCCGTTACGAAATGGATTCCGAAATTCCTCGTCGTGGACACTCAACATGAAGTTACGGGTTGGATTGGTCGGGCTAGGCGATCATTGGGAAAAACGACATCGACCTGCGCTACGAGCACTGGCTGATCGGTACGAAGTGCGTGCGGTTTGTGGTGAGGTGGCACATCTGGCAAACGCAGCGGCAGGAGAGTTTAATGCGACGGCTGTGGATGGTTTTCGGGCCTTGGCGGCACGAGACGACGTGGATGCTATCTTGATGCTTGCGCCGCAATGGTATGGGGCGCTACCTATTCTTGCGGCATGTGATTATGGCAAGGCTGTGTTTTGTGCGAGCGCTTTAGAACTGGAGACAGATGAGACTCGAAAAGTACGAGACCGAATTGAAAGGTCTGGCATTGCGTTTACCCTGGAATTGCCTCGCCGATTTATGCCTGCAACACTACGTCTCAAAGAGTTAATTGCCACGCATCTTGGTGCACCGCAGATGCTTTTTTGCCATGAGCGGTTGTCAGGTGGTCAGCAGGTCCGATTGCAAGATAGGCCAGGTTCCAATTCGTTGTTGTACCACCTGGTCGAAATCGTGGATTGGTGTAGCTACATTGTAGAAGGAATCCCGACCTCTGTGATGGGTTTGTCCCACGGTGGTACGAAGCAAGATAAAGGCGCCGACTATGAAATGTGGAGTCTTGATTTTTAAAACCG
>CAYMUR010000023.1:0-60228 GCA_964393615.1 uncultured Pirellulaceae bacterium | reverse complement strand
GCGCCCGGCAAGGGATACCGACCGGACCAAAAACGAAGTGGCGAACGCCCTAAGAGCAGAGACAAATAAACGATTTCAGTGGCGCGTCTTACCAGGCAAGACAAATTTTCGCTTCGCCGATAAATAGTACTAGGACGACTAGCACTAGAACGACATGACACCCGCGGCTTGTCATGTGGGTGCTTGGATCGGTCGCTTTCGCCCCCCTGACATCAAGTATCCCGCACAGGAACACTGGCCGACTCTTACGGACATCTTGTAGCTCGCCATGAGACCGCCAGCGCCGCGACACCCCATGTCAGCAGCATCCAGTTCTGTGGTTCCGGAACATGGCTTGGTCCTGTTGATGCATATCCCAGCGGAGAAAAATGAAGCGCTAGTGCATTAAAATCTGTAATGTCCACATCACCGTCGATATCATAATCTCCAAAGAACCAATCGTTGCTGGAAGCATTGTTTCCTAACGGATCAAAATGGACGGCCAAGCCATTGAAATCCGTGATATCCACGTCCCTGTCCCCATCCGAGTCACCGCTCAATGCTTGAAACAAATCGATGGTAACGGCAGTCAATGTGTAATGAAATGCTTGCAGGAAATTTCCGTGCCCTATGTGCCCCGTTCCCCCACCGCTCGTTGTCGATACGGTATCGGGTACATCAACAAAGGTTCCCATCACTTCGGTAGAGGCATCGAGGATTGTTTTTGAGTAATCACCGCTGGTCGGAAACTGTGACAACGCAACGATTTGAAGCTCCCCTCCCAATGCCGCTGTTCCTTGCACGTCAAGGCGGTCAGCAACTTGGGTCACACCATCAACTTCTACTTCATAAATTCCACCGTTTTGATTGTAGTCACCTTGAATAGTCATCAGACCAATACTATCACCAGGTGCCAAAGTGCCTCCATCATTATCCAAGGTGGCGCCAAACACGACAACATCCTCCAAGCGGCCACCAAAAAACGTAAAATCCGCAACACCCGAGTTGAAAAGCACGTCACCACCGGTCAGGTCCAAGGTGCCCCCCCCAAGAAAGTACACCGCGTAGGCATCTGACGAAGTACCGGTCATCAACAGGTCTCCACCAATGCGAATCGTCCCACCGCTCTGGTCCACGCTTCCATAAGCATATTGATCCATTGCGATCAGGTAGTCCTGGCCTGTCTGAATCAAACCGGCCGATAACTCTACAGAGCCGCTACCGTCGTCAAGGGCTACCGCCAGATTCTCGGTAGACAAGGTTCCCCCTGACATCAGAAGTTCTGCATCCCCCGTTTGTCCTATGACAACGTCTCCACGACTCGAAGTATCGATGGATCCACCCGACACCGTGATCGTAGCGAATGTGCCAGCCCCATCCGCCATCATTAAAGATCGCGCCGACAAGGTGCCACCAGCCTGGATTTCGAGTTGACCTTCATCCCCCTGCCCCAAAACAATATCACGGGCTAATTCTCCCGCAGTATTGACAACCGGAAAATTCCCACCGCTACCAATATTAATTTCGGCATCGTCTCCGGTTACCGGATCGAAAGACAGCGGTTGGCTGCCACCGGTCCAATTCGCATCGTTGTTCCAGTCTTGGTCCACTGCTCCACTCCATTCAATGCCGCGGACCAATTCAACCAACACTCCTTCCACGCAGAAGCAAACGAAAAACAACAGCAAACGACACCGATAAGTTCCCATTTTATTCTTCCCAATTTGACGGTCGTCAAATCCCCATCTGATCTTATGCACCACAACCTGATTTTCATGACAAACAGGTCTACTGGCACCTTCACGACATCCCATTTCCCCTTTGTTCTTGAAACAAACCGCTAAACGTTTATTTCCGGGAGAAAATCAGAAACAACTAGAACAAAACTGAAATAACCTGCCATATACTGACAAGACATTCACCTTATTCTGCTGGAGGAGCTTCGACCCGCAGCACGACAGCCGGACTTTCCACGTTCAAGGGCTGTCCCCCTACTTGCGATGTCGCCAATGCGACTAAATTCCCTTCTGTACCGGCGGCCGTTTCCCCTACCGATGCCAAGACGACTTCGATTTGGTCCTGGTCGGCTGGAATAGTCACCTCGACCGGTGTCAATAACCAGGAGGGGCCTTCCTTCCAGCGTACGGTGACTGGATGCTTTTCTTCTTCGAATCGGTAGACCTTCACGAGCAGCTTTTGTTGACCTCCTGGCGGTATATTGCCCTGTGCCGTTATTCGAACGACAAGCGGTTTTACGATTTCTAAAGACACGTCGCCAAGTGTCACTTCTTTCGTCTGATTCTCATAGGTGCCTTTCCCGGTAATCCGGAACTTATGGTTCGCTTCGGCTGCATCGGCCGGACCTGTCAGCGTTACAAGATATTCAGCTTTTCCTTCTTCGACTGGTTCCACTTTCGCCGCAAAGCCTTCGGGTAGATCGTGAATGCCTACTTCAATAGCCGCTGTAAACTTTTCCTGAATACGATTCACCAGCACCTTGAATTGACTGCTTTCTTTACCAGTAGGATAAAAGGCACTCGGGTCGGCCAGCGAAACTCCAAAAAATGCCGGAAATTCCGGACCAAAACCTACTGCCAGGGAACCACCTAACGCGGCAGGCAAGTAGGGAGCCACTGGTATCGCCGTACGCAATGCCGTCAGTGTCTCGGCGCTTGCCATGAAATCCTGTTCTTCAATCTTGGCCCGACCCACTATTCGAACCATTTCCAACGAACCAGGTACGATTCGAGTCGGGAATGTGACCAACAGTTGCGTCTCATTTTTGTCTTTGGCAATAGTCTGCCCGGCCAACTGTATTCCCTCCCCTGCCCCTGCCACAGATAACTCAATGGGTCCTCCATAACCGCGACGCTGTGACGTTACTTTCACCGAGATGGTGCCTCCATGTGGTACGGTAAATGTTTCCGCATCGACCGACAGACTGAACCAATCATGAAATGGCTTGATTTCCACTCGGTAAGCGTGCGAAGGACTGCCATTGCCGTGTAAATCTTCGACTCGCAAGGCGTAAGCACCATCTTCTGGAACCGTAAAGTCCATGAAGCCCTCGTCTTTACCAACGTCATCCACACTCGCCAAACGATTCCCATCAGCTCGCAAAATTTCCATGTACAAATCTGCTGGAGACCCCAAATCACGCGTGGCGGCGCGTATCATCCAACGCTCGCCTTTGACACCGTCAAATCGAAAGTAGTCCTCATCACCCGGTTGTTCACAGATTCCGTTCAGCACAATCGGTAAGGTAACTTTGGTTTCCCCCTCCAGCGTATCATTTTCTTCTGTTTCAAGAAAATCGGAATAGTCACTCGTCAACAACGTTACAAAACCCGAGCCTTGCCCCTCTTTATGGCGAAGTCCCAACGACAAAAACCGATTCGACTGTTCTGGCACCAGATAATGCATCGGAGATAAGTCAGCTGCGGTCTGTCCTTTGACTTGGAAGGAAGCGACCGATCCACTACGCCCTCCCATCGGATAAGCTACCGTTACCAAAGGAAAATCTCCTAGCCGCAATCGGTAAAAATGCTGCTCACCACCTTGATGACGTACATCACGTATCTCCAACAGATATTCTCCGTCTTCTGTGAACTCATAACGCAAGCGACAGTCGGCACCAATCCCCGGTGAATCGTCAGCATGTGCCAATTCAACTCCATCGCGCTTCAATAATCTCACAATGGGATCCAACTGCGAACCAATCCGTTGCGCAAAAACATCGACTGACAACGCCTGTCCAGCAGTCGCGCTAACGAGATAGAAATCAGACACCAGAGCGTCACAATTTCCGTCAACTGCTGTGGGCAGTGACACCTGCTGTGGCGTTTCGACCTGATGGTTGTTTCCTGCATCACGAATACTTTGCAAGTCATCGACAAAAAGCAACCGCAAGGGACTGACTCCGGTAGGCGAGACAAGCCGTAATCCTCCCACTGATACCGAGGTATCGTGAGGCAGAACAATGCGCAGCGTCATCTGTTTGTTCGCATCCACACCTTCTGCATTCGGTAACACCTGAAACCGGACCGGAAAACTGGTCCAGATGGAATGGACGGCGGCAAGTTCCGCACCATAACACGTCACATCCGTTGTTCCGCCTGGCTTAACGGCCAGTGGCCAGTAATGAGTCACACTGGGAGCAGCATAAACAGAACTCACCAGGCAGCTTGCCAAGAGCCAACCGAGTATCCAATATCGACACAGCTTGGAATTCATACACCTCACGCCAATCAGTCCTTTCATTTCCAAACCAATCGCTCCTCCCAGAACAGGAGCAAAAATAACCCAAAAATTAGTAGCCGTCACTATTCAACAAAAACGCACTCTATTCGTCAATTGTGCTTCGTCGCACTTGGAATGTCAAACCAGCTTGTTCCGATGCATCCGGCTATTTTTCGGCAAAGAACGGTATGTCGGCGAGTCACGCCTCCAGAACTCGTTCAGCGCTTGACGTTCTATCTCTGTTGGTTTAACTTTTCATTGGTATTTAAGCTCGTGAAACCCATTTCTGTTGGAATTTCAACATGTACCGACAATCCAGCTTGCAGGGCCCCCAAAAATACCTCCTGGCAATACTTTTTTTTGCCAGCCCCACCTGGGCAGAAAATACCATTAACCAGCTCAGCGATGCAGAACGGCGTGGTGGGTGGCAATTGCTGTTTGATGGAAAAACAAGCGCTGGGTGGCGAAACTATCGTCAACAAAGCATTTCGGAGGGCTGGCAGGTCCAAGAAGGTGCCCTGGTGCGAGTCATGGATGGAGCCGGGGATATTATCTCAAACCAACAATTCGAAAAATTTGAACTTTCTCTTGAATATCGTATCACACCAGGCGGTAATAGTGGCGTCGGGTTTCACATCACTGAGGAATTGCCCAGAGCCCTGTACTCGGGACCTGAAATACAAGTCCTCGATAACAGGCTTGGCCGTGATGAACAAAAGGCTGGCTGGCTTTACCAACTCTACCAACCAGTTGTCCCGAATTGGGTGAAGGAATTCGACCGAGCCGTTGGCCGCACCAGCTCCACAGACGTCGATGCCACGCGCCCTGCCGGTCACTGGAACCACATCTACTTACGTGTCGCAAAACAAAGTGAGGTCGCCCTTAACGGAGTCAGCTACTTTCACTTTCAAAAAGGCAGCGAGGAATGGAACGAACGGGTTGCCAAGAGCAAGTTTGCAAATTCCCCCAAATTCGGCTTGGCAACCAAAGGCCATATTTGTCTTCAGGATCACGGCGATACGGTTGCCTACCGTAACATCAAAGTAAGGATTTTGCGGGACGACGAAACGGTCCCTGACCCCATCGACGGAACCCTGCCCATCCAGGCTGAGGTCGCCTTTCCGCAGCTTCAATGGGACCAATGGAGCCCAGAAGATGAACAAGGCCGGCTCCAGTCACTACGCATCATTCAACTGACGCATGCGGGTGATGGCAGTCATCGACTGTTCGCCGCTGCTCAAAATGGGATGATCCAAGTTTTTCAAAATAACGCAAAGGCCACCAAAGCCACCTTGTTTTGTGACTTGAGACCAAAAGTCCTGCAGTGGGCCTCCAAGGCACAATTCGATGAACATGGATTGCTTGGACTGGCATTTCATCCCAACTATTCGAAAAACGGTCAGTTTTTTGTCAGTTATTCGTCACAAGACGAACCCCAGATCTGTTACATTTCTCGTTTTTGTGTGTCAGCTAACAACCCCGACCGCGCCGACCCGGAAAGTGAAGAAATCCTGCTTCGCCTGGAACAACCCTATCCCAACCACAATGGGGGGTCGATCGAATTCGGGCCCGACGGATTCCTATACATCGGACTCGGGGACGGTGGCAGCCGCAATGACCCCCACGGCCTGAGCCAGGACTTAACCTCCTGGATGGGAAAAATTTTGCGAATTGACGTCGATCACCGACAAAATGGGCGGCCCTATGCGATTCCAAAAGACAACCCATTTGTCCACCGCGACAAGGCCCAGCCAGAAATTTTCGCTTACGGTTTTCGTAACATCTGGCGAATCGCGTTCGATCCCCCCACTGAAACGCTTTGGGCTGCAGACGTCGGTCAGGATTTGTGGGAGGAAGTCAATATCATCCGAAAAGGAGGCAACTATGGCTGGAGCCTACGCGAAGGAACTCATTTATTCGGTGCCAACCCCGCCGCTCCAGTGGATCCCATGATCGATCCCGTCTGGGAATACGACCATCGCGTTGGAGTCTCTGTCACCGGCGGCCGTGTTTACCGTGGCAAACAAATCCCAACGCTTCAGGGGATTTATTTGTATGGCGACTACGCTGCCAGTAAAGTATGGGGTTTAAAATTTGATCCAACAACGCACAAAGTGACTGCCAATTTTGCTGTTGCGAAAATCGACCGACCGGTGATCGCTTTCGGCCAAGACGCCGACGGAGAAGTTTACTGCCTGACACCATCTGCCAGTGGTCATTGTATTCATCGGTTCAAACAAATCGCCGCCACTGCCCCCTAAATCTGAACCGGCCGAAATCTGAACCGGCTCATTGATCGCCGCTGAAGAACCGACGACAACCCAGTCCACTCGTAGTTTCCCGGGTCGGGCATCATATCACGGCATCGCAGGTGGCTAGTTGGTACCGCCCCTGCTTAACGGCAGGTCCACGGCTTGGCCAGTTTGTGCACTGCGAACGACCGCTTCGGTAAACTCCATGTAGCATACCCCCGTGGCAAAGTCCGTTAACTCAATTTCACCCTGACCTCGAATCGCTTCGATAAATTCCTGTTCGACACGCCAGCCATACGATTCCTCGGGAGGCACATCAACCCGCTGCAACTCAGCGTCGCCGCGTTTTGCGGCCCATATCTGATCTTGTGGAGACATCTGGTATTTGATCGACCCTTCATCACCATACAAGTGCACCTGCTCGCCAGGGCCAAAATACAATGCCCCACTCACGTGATACAATCCCCGTGCGCCGTCAGGCAGTTCGGTAAGAACCTGCACACTGTCCGGTGTGCCAACCGCAACCGTGCCATCCTCTTCGCCATCTTTTCGATGCGTCACAAACGCTTGGGTCTGCGCCATCACCCGCGTCGGTTGCGGTATCCAGCGCGTCGTAGCCTCATGAACAATCCCCAACGACAACATATTCAGTCCACTGTATTCGGCAGACTGTCGCCAGTGCAAAGGCGCCGTCGCATCCGCTAGACCATCCGACACCGAAAGCACCACTACTTCACGCAACCGGCCAATGTACCCTTCCGCAAGCATTCGTCGGACGGTCCGCAGACCCGTGAACCCCATGGGGCTTGGCACAATCTGGGCAACCAGTTCCGGGTGCCGCTGACTTGCCTCTAGCATCTGATGCGATTCTTCGGAATTACACGCCATACGTGCTTCCGTCAGCACATGCTTGCCGGACTCCAATGCGGCCAAAGTAATTGGACAATGAAGATAAGGCCAAGTGCCAATGACAACCGCATCAATCTCTGCGTCGTCTACCAGCTCTTCCCAACGCGAATAGGTCTTTGGAATGGAATACTCTGCGGCTGCCTTGCGAGTCGATTCCTCACGCCGGTTGACCACTCCCAAGATCTCAACCTGCGGACAGGCTCGCAAGCCAGCGACATGCTGCAAGCGACAGTTTGCCCCTAAACCAATAATACCAACGCGAATCGTACCCATTTTATACCCTCGACTTTCATTTTCCTTGCAAAAAGGATATACTCTTTTTTTACCCTTTTTGCAACAAGGCCTGACCAAAGTGAAAATCCACCGTTGCATTACCTTCTTTGCATTCATCATGGACATTCATCATGCCAAGTGACCCAAACAAGAAAAACCACTGGAGTCAACTGGCTTCAAAACTCGGCGCCAACGTGCCTGCAGAATTGGACCCCTCTGAACCGGAGTCGACCAATCTCGAACTTCCCGCTGAACCGTCCCCTCCCATGCCTGGCGAAAAAAAGACAACCCGCCGTGAATCCCAGGCACCCACAGATTGGAACAACCTGGCAGGTGAATTAGGGATGGAGGTACGTGAGTCCCAACCTACCGCCGCCCCGGCCACCGACGATTCGCCCGTTGACACGCTGGATACGTCAAGCGAGCCACCCGTAGAGTCGCACCCCACATTCGACAATGATGCCGCACAATCCCCTGTGGAGGAACAACCGGCGCCTTCGACAGAAATCTCAGACAGCAAGGATTCTTCCGAATCCACCAAAAATCTCTCCACGGACGACATTCCGTCGTTTACCTTTGATGACGTACCCACGGTGGAAGAAATGAATGACGTTTTAGAAAAAGCTAACGTCAAAGACGTTCGACCTCACTCTCACGAAACAGCTTTTGACCTAAGTATATTCGATGAAGAGGAGACGACTGCCAGCAAAGCCCCTGAAAGCAGTTCTTCCTCTGAAGAAGCACAAGAAAGTACAGAAACAGGGACTCGACCACGCCGACGCCGGAGGCGGTCACGCCGCCCAACCGATAGCGGTAACAATACACCAAGTGAACCCCAATTAAATTCCGATTCGGAAGAACAATCTTCGACAAACCAAACGGAATCTGCGTCCGAAACAAAGTCTGAAAACCGTTCCGACGACCAGGATGGCCAACGCTCTGGTCGCCGCAGACGGCGGCGTCGAGGACGAAAAACCGAACAAACCTCCCAAGAATCCGCAGCGCCAGATAGTCCAACGGAAAAAATTGGATTTACAGAGGAGGACTATGAACTTTTCGACGACACTCAATTGCCTGCTGACAATGCACCAGCTGTTGCCGCCACCGATGACGAGCCGCTGGATCCTGTCGAGGACTCCCCTAGCCGCAAACGAACGGTTCACCGAAAAATTCCATCCTGGAGCGAAACAATAGGAATCGTTGTCGATAGCAATATTTCATCACGACAACAATCCGACAAATCGCGATCACGGGGACGCGGACGTGGCCAACGCGGGAACCAGCGAAAATAATTTGCCCCTCTTTCGTGACCCGATTTTTCACCGCACCGGCAGCTGCCGTTCTTCCTGAGGACCCACTCAACTGGAATACCCACTCAACTGGAATACCCACTCAACTGGGTTCGGAAAGCTGGCAGGTATTAAAGCCTGTCAACATAAGCCCACAATTCACCGAGTTCACGCTCAAACCCACCAGACAGAATGGGAAATCGACACCATGTTTTAGGGTCGAGATTCTCGTCATCCAGGTGAAACGAAGGTGCATAACGTTCGCGTTTCCATTGATTACGACACCACAAACGGAAAAACCTCTCAATCCAACCTGCTAACTGACGGGGATCGGCTTCGGTCTGTTGCACGGACAATGACCGGAAAACTTCGATAGGCGTCAATTTATCGCGAATAGCAGCTCGTTCAATCGTGTCGAGAACATCATATGGCATCAAGTCGGCTTCGTCAGTCTGACCGGCTGTCGGTGGTCGCAGTTCGGCCGTGGGGTCTTGTTCATTCACCGCAGCCAAAGCCGGAACCGGCCCGATATTTTCTAGGCCATGCTCCTCCATCCAATGCAACCAGTGTCGCAAAAAGGCTTTGTCGATGCCGGCGATCGGACTGAGGCCTCCACTCGTGTCTCCATCCATCGTGGCATAACCAACGGCTGCCTCAGACCGATTGCTTGTAGAAACAAGTAACGCACGTTGTATATTGGCTAACATCCACACACTCGGTGAGCGGGAACGGGCCTGGATATTCTGTAACGCGATATCGTCCTGCGTCCAGGTCAGTTCGCGTTCCAGTACGCCACTAACTACCGACATATAATTCTGGACAATCGGATCCACATCCAACTCCATATGCCGTGAATTCAAACCTTCGGCAATACACCTGGCGGCACGACGAGTAGTCTCAGAACTGTTTCTTGTCGACTGGTAAACCGTTGTCAAAACAGATCCTACGATTTCATGTGCAGAACTCAGCCTTGGCAATTCCATGTAACTGATTTTTTCAAGGAATCCCGTCACACCCAACTCACGAACACCCTCCTGAACCATCGTGGCAATCAGCGTTGCGGTCGCAGCGGAATCAGCCCCTCCGCTTAGAGAAAGCACAAATCCATGTGACCGGCTTTTACGCATATAGTCGAACAATCCAAGCGCAATGGCCCGACCAAATTCCTCTTCTTTCAGCCAAGCGCCTGTTTCCCAACCAGCTGGAGTGCTCCGGATCATCGTGGACTCGATTTCAGGAAAAGCAAAATGCATCTTGACGACTTCTTCATCGGTACCACCCACACGTGGCTGAAACGTACCACTCCGCGACCGTAACATCCTCGTCGTATCAACGTCGACCGCAGCAGTCACCAAGTGATGATCAGCGAAAGAAAAACGAGGACCTGTCGCTAATATTTCCCCCGACGAGGCAATCATGGCGTCCCCGTCATAAATCGCGCGGCCAGCCTCGTTACCTAATAGGTTGGCGTAGAGATAACTCACAAAAAAGGTGCGGGACCCCTCCAAAACTAACCGGCGTCTTATGGCATGCTTGCCAAAAGCAAAATGACTGGCACTTGGATTTAGGATAAAATCTACGCTTTGGCTCGCCAGGTCTTTTCCAGGACGTGTTGCAGTCCAGGCATCCTCGCAAATTTCAAAACCCAACCTTACACCGCCACAATCAAACACCAGGTCACCCATTGGGTACCTGTTCGCTCCTAACGTTATCTCAGCCAAGGCGTTATCAGGCCAGGGTTTGAACCAGCGCGGTTCATAATGAATTCCTTCCCCTGCCAAATGCTGCTTTGCAACAAAACCGGCGATGTGGCCATTCACTACCAGGCATACCGCATTAAAAAGTGCTCCTCCATGCTGCAAGGGCAAACCGAATGACACGATCATGTCATGAGTCTGGGGTACTATTTCCTGCAAAATCTCTAAAGCGGTCCGCTGCAATCCGGGGGAATGAAACGCGTCCTCACAACCGTACCCCGTAATGCACAATTCCGGCATACAAAGAATACTCACTCCCTCAGTGCGTGCCACACGGATCGCATCCAGGATATGCTTTGTGTTCGATTCCCACGCCATCGGCGTTTGATTCAAAACCGCAGCTCCTACTTTTATCCACTGCATCCACCCACCTCCAAATCTTACTTCGCCCACCGGTCACCCACTGAGCTTTTCATTGTAGACATCCCTACCACTGCAGAGTATACCGATCCGGCGGTTGTTTTATCGATGTCATTTCGCTGCTGGGTGTACCCTGTATTTTTTTGCCGTTCCTGTTCCAGGTCATTATTTTCAGTGATTCAATCACCCATCGCAACCAAGGAAATTCCTAGCACCCCAGAAACTATTTGAAAGCCCTCAGAAAGAATTGATGAAAGCGTCTTCCATAACACAGGTACGGTCACTGCGAGAGCTTCCCCAGCCATTGGCCACATGCACCTTCTTGTGGTGATGTTTTTCTCTCCCCGCCACTTAAATCCAAACAATTGTCATACCCGCGCGTTAATGCCCACTCCTTGTTTTTGCCTAAGAAACCCTAAGATTCCCGTCTCATTCCCAACAATACGGGCACACCTGGGACGGTTTCACCGTGGTATGGCTGGAATGCGTTACCCGGCAAATCCACAAGCGGGATTGTAAAGAGTTCCCGAATGGTAACAATTCGACCTATTGGCAACGCATTTGCTGTGGGACACACGCTCACCGCAAACGTGACAAAGCACTGTCGGCCCCGGTACATCGCCTCGCACGCCCCACTTGGTCGATGGCTCGTCCCACTGAGACATCAAGATCCCATGGCTAATCCGATTGCACTCGCACGCCAACAAGTCGAATTTGGTGATTTTCAAACGCCATCCGCTCTTGCCCGACAGGTATGTCGTTTACTTGTGTCTCATCAGATAACTCCGGCCACCATCGTTGAACCAACCTGCGGCAAGGGAATGTTATTGGAAGCAGCCCTTCAAGCTTTTCCCCAAGCGAGGGATAGCCTGGGAGTAGAACTGAATCCTCGCTACGTGGCTGCAGCTCGTCAACGCATTGCCAAATTGCCTGGTACTACCCGTTGCCGGATTGATCTGGCTGATTTCTTTTGCACGGACTGGCCCACGCTTTTAAAACAACATGCAGAACCATTACTCATCATCGGAAATCCCCCCTGGGTCACTAACGCCGAGCTGGGACGTCTGGGCAGTAGCAATCTGCCAGAGAAAAGCAATTTTCAAGGACACACCGGATGGGATGCCCTGACCGGAAAAAGCAATTTTGATATCTCCGAGTGGATGCTAATCCGTCTTTTGGAATCGCTGCAGGGTCGAACCGCAACCCTCGCCCTGCTCTGCAAAACCACCATTGCCCGCAAAGTCCTGGCCTATGCCTGGAAACAAAACCTATCCATCCGCAAAGCCGAACTCCACCGTATCGACACCAGGAAACATTTCGCAGCGGCTGTCGACGCATGTCTGTTGGTATGCTTTCTGGAACCGAACGCATCCAGCCGAATTTGTACCACCTATCACCTGGACAACCCTCAACCGGGTAAAACATTCGGCATCCGCGACGACATGCTGGTTTCCGACGACACGGCCTACACAAAATGGCATCACCTTATCGCCCGTCGATCCATACCGTGGAGGTCTGGCATCAAACATGACTGTTCGCGCGTGATGGAATTGATCCAAGATCATGGTTCACTGATCAATGGATTCGGTGAAAACGTTAACCTCGAAGACACCTATCTCTACCCACTATTAAAAAGTTCTGATTTGAATCGAGTTTCAAAGACAGGTCCTGTACGACGACTGATCGTACCTCAGCGGAAAATCGGAGAAGACACGTCCAGCATGGAATCTCGCGCTCCCAAAACATGGACTTACTTGTGCCAACATGCTGATCTTCTTGCGGGACGTCGAAGTTCGATTTACCGAAACCGACCAATTTTTTCCATCTTTGGGGTGGGAAGTTACTCTTTTGCTCCCTGGAAAATTGCCATTTCTGGATTCTACAAGTCACTCCAATTTAGCGTGGCAGGTCCTTGCCATGGAAAACCAACGGTTGTGGATGACACGGTTTATTTCCTTCCCTGTCAAAGCAAGCAGGAGGCAACATTATTCGTCAAACTGTTGCACTCGGACCCGGCACGAGAATATTTATCATCGCTCATTTTCTGGGATGCGAAACGGCCCGTCACGGGACGCATTCTCGGACGCCTCGACCTGCTGGCGGTTGCCAACGAACTACAACTTCATGCCGAATTGAAAAAGTTCGCGAAGACCAACCCCTGGATCTCTCTGGAGCACGCTGAACCTGTCGTTTAATAGTGCCCCCTCGACTGCCGGCCGTCTCAGCGGCGTTCCCAACCGCTGGTCCCACTCGCCAAATAAACACGAGCCGTTCAAGACTCCTACTTTCTTAAGATTTTTCGGGAGGCTTAGCGAACCCATATTGTGCCAGAATCTCCTGGACCTTTTGGGTTTTTTCCCGGGGACGCATGTCCGTACGGCGTAAGATCACATGAGCAGCGTGCTCGAATGCTCGCATCTGCGGGGCACGTTCCACTAGCAATTCAGCACTTTCTGCTGGTATCTTGATCACCCCTTCGCGATCCGCATGCATGACATCCAAGGGAGCGACCTTCAAACCGCCAACCTCAACCTCCAGATCAATCTGTTTGACCCGCAAGGCGCTATGGTGTGCAATCGTACCAGGGCAGTGAACAGCAAATGGAACTGATTGACAACCCGCGATATCACGACAATATCCGTCTGTCACCACACCCAAACAGCCGACTGCACAAAACGTCTTTGCCATTCCATCGCCCATGACACACTCGTGATCTGGCCGAGATCCGACGGTTTCCACCACCCAAACTGTTGGTAAAGAAAGTGCCGCCATCTGCTCAAGTTGCTGCACATATAGCTCCATCTCATTATCATTCCCCGGCGAACTAGAATCGAGTTGGCAAGTCTGCGCCAGACCCACCACGGGTCCCATTTCCGGAGTGAGAGAACGGATCGCGCCTCCCATATAAAATTCGCTCGCAGGAACCGTTGAAATATATCCAAGCGTGTTGGCAAGTAATGCCGTATCGAAGTCCCGTAGCGCCTCTAACGTGGCAAGTGAAATCACAACCACTCCTTTCTACAATCCATGACAAGTCATTTTATTACCGGCAATGATCCATGGCCTGGATCATTTTTTCCTTCCAGGCAACCTTTCTCGCATCACTCCAATTCCTGCCAGGGCCGTTACCAAGCGAGCTTAACTATCTTTGACGGTAAGAGCCTTTGATCGCACGAGCACCAAGATGCTTTGCGATGTAACATTTCACACCCAGAAGTGTCGTCCACCCTTTGGATTCAGCAAGCGATTTCAAATAAAACCTCCATCCTACTATTTGAGCGGATACACATGCAACATCCGACAGGTGTGCGCGGCGATCGACAATCGCAAATCTGCATCCGCGTTAGCTCGCAAGGAAGGTGCACCAGTCAGTGCATCTGCAACCTCAATTCGTTCGCCCAATTTTCCGCGAATCGCCGCCACGTGGAGCCGCAACGCACCAGACTGATCAGAAAGATTACTCACCACCAACAACACTTGGTTGTCATCCGAACTCAAATACGCACCCGCAACACTGTCCCCCGTGACCAGCTTGCCATCACGCTCGATTTCCACACGCACCTGCAACCACTCGGGTAACTCATGGGGTCGATAAAAGTGCAGGTTCTCACTGGCAACGACAAACGCTTGACGTTTCTTCAACAATTCGGCCTGTGCCGTAAAGTCAGTCCTGCCTGATTCCACCACCTGACGCCCGCTTGCGACGCTTGATACCACACGAGGCGGTGGTCGAAACATAGGTGCGGATTGGTTTTCGATCTGGTTTGGTAACAACCCGCCCAGTTCACAGGTGCGTCCCCACATGAAGATACGAGAGCCCTTGCTGCGCAAAGCCTCAAAGGTAGCTGGAACGTCCTTTTCATCGCCCATCCGAAGCGCAGACCACGGTTTTGTCGGATCACTTAAGTCATAACCAGTGGCAATTTGGCTCCACCACGTGCAGGCACACACTACGACGATTACGGTTCGAATTGGTCCCATTTGTTTCTCACTCATGCAACATGTTCACCCCTCTTCAAAACTCATCTCTCCCTTTCTCCCAATGCCACTCACCATTGCAATGCAGCCAAAGGCGAGAAAACCACACGCTGCCACACTTAACGCGATTCGATAGTCGCCTCCCGTCCTATCCGCCAACCACCCCGTTCCTTTAAGCATTGTGAATGTAGCCACTTCGCCCACCAGTAACCCCGTCGCCAGAATGGTTCCAAACGCCCCCATCGATCGCGATGAAAGCTCACTGACTAGGGTAGGAAATTCCGCTGCGAACAAGAGGCTCGCCAGAAAATAAAGTGCTGGTACCGCCAGGGCAGGACTGAACCATAACATGCCAATCACCACCGAACCACCGATGGGACCGACGAGTGTCAAAATTGCCCGCTGACCAATGTTTTCGGGAGTTACAGACAGAATACTACGGGTCACCACATACGCCAATCCGTGTGCGGACACGGCCCAGGCGGTCGCCAAAGGCAAATGTTCAAATTGACTCTCCATGAACGCTGGTAAAAACATATAAACCGTATTGTCAGCCGATCCATGTAACGCAATGAGTACCACCACTAACAACGCACGAACACTCAGCAATTGCTGTACGAACAATTGCACACGGGAAATTAGAGAGGATGAATTATCGGGCAAACACGACTTGTCTTGCCCTTGTGGCAAACTGCCTTTCGAATCCAATGGTAGGTTGCGTTTCCACACGCATAAGAAACATGTACCCAGTAGCAGGCCCGCGCCCACCACGGCAAAGGGTACAAACATCCTCTTTGCGATGAACGCTTTCTCCACATCCTTCGACCCTCCCTCGGTTGATTCGGCCATCAACTCGCTGTCCTGTGGCCCGCTCGCTGCAGATTCATGCACGACTATGTCAGGGCTATCGTTTTCCAGTGACCACTGCACCACTCGATCGGCAATAAATGGAAAAAACATCGACGGCAATGCCAACGCCACCAAATTCACGGCAAACATACCTCGTTTCCGTTGTGGAAAAAGAGAGATCAGTAGCGCCGGTATGGCAACCGAAAATAGACTAAGAAAAAATCCCAGACCGATAACGCAACACTGCAATGACAGCAGCGTCGGAACGATTCCCCATATAAAAAAAAAGAGCCCCGTCCCAAAAAGCGATGCTTCTGCCACCCGGCGAGTACCAAACGCTACGATCAAAGGCCCAACGACCACGTAACCTGGAATGGCAGCAATCCCACGCAAGCCAATCATAGTCCCATATTGCTCGTTAGTAAGATCGTATAGCTCCATGATGCGAGGCGCAAAGACAGGAATCATCGACCAACCACCACTGAGCATCGTCAAGACGACAACCACCACCGTTAGGCTCCGACGATTTAACGGCAGTTCAAGATCCAAACCAGATTCTTCGAGATGATCTCGTTCGTGCAGCATGCAATGCTCTCCCACCCAAGGTACAGAGGTTTACTATCTTCGCAGGACAGGGGACACTCTGCAAGATCTCGACGTGACGGGTACCAAATGGCCACTGACCCAGCACAGATTGCTAGTGAAACCGTGACGAAGTCAACCTCGCTGCCCCCTGGATATACCCTCAACGCAATCTGCCAAAAATGAAACGAACGAACAAACAATATCTTCGGCATGTCTCGAGATTACAGCTTGTATTGAATCGTCAGATCGGCCCCTTCAATGCGGATCGTTTCGCCAGCAGTATTTATTTGGCTAATCAAAAGTTCATTGGACCCCCGTCTTACAGCCGGATCGGTAAAAACCATCGTGTCACCTTCCATTCGGCCCTGGCCCGCGAATGCGCCATTCAACTGTACCTCCAATGCATCCAGGGATTTTAACCGCATATCGAGAATCCCCGCTCCCTCCCACGGTTTGTCCTGAACGCCGAGCCTTTCACCAGTAACGTGGGCTGGATCCATCGTCATCTCGATATCCTCCAACGATTCAACAAGGAAAACATCCCGTCCATCTTTTGCCCAGAGTCCAACAAAAATCTGTTTGGCCGTCCCAATTTGCAAAGAGCCCCCTTGGTGCGTGACACGTACTTCATCAACGCACACCACAGCGTCCTCCAGAGCCTGCCTGAGAGCGGTTCCTGGTTCCATTTCCAGTCACTGAATACCCCGGCTGCCGTCGTCATTGTTACCGAGTCGCAGCAGGCCGCTTTTTAAGTCGTCGACGGAATACTCAAACGTCCCTTTGTCCATACCGATCCAGACCTGCCACTGTTGTCACGTCTCGTCCTTAAAATCAACACGACGATCAACTTGGTGCTGACCAGCGTCACTGGACCATACGTCGTTACCAGCGCGGGTACCAGCGGCGTTGCCACACCAACGTGGACAGAAACGTTCTCGCCACTGGAATCTTCATGGTTTTCGCTAACCACCCGATCTCTTTCCAATCGTCGCGATATTTTCTATTCTTCCTTTAACTTCTTCCATGTATTCTGCAGACGTGTCTTCATCTCCACTTTGCGCCAGTCAAGAAACTCTTGTTGGACACGATCTCGGTCCTCCAATTGAACAGCCACGGGCGGTGGAATGGTAATATCCGCGAATGTGACTCCCAGCTCTTCCCGGTCAACGGCAACAATGGTGCCATCATTGACAACTAATGTGACACCGACGTTAGCTTCTACCACGGGAACCCCATTTTCTTTGCCGCGATTCAAGACGGCAACATCTTGTACCGTGCTCCGCTCTCCCATCGCAGGAATGAGCAGAAATCTTGCCCCGTCCAACACGGAAATCCGGGCCAGACATGGATTCCAACGATCGTTACAAATCAACATACCACACCTCCCATAGGGTGTATCGAAAGCTCGAATCTCCTGCCCCAGACGGTTGTACCACCAGGAATCATCGTACCCTTCGGCAAATTGCATCTTGTGGTATTTACCGCGAATGTGACCTTGATCATCAACAAAAAGAGCGCAGTTATAGACATCCTCGTCCACACGTTCCGCCAGTCCAAACACAAGGCATATCCCCAGCTCGCGAGCCAGCGTTTGGAACCGCTGGATCACCGGATCACCCAGAGAAACAGCAACTTCGTACATCCGTATCGCAGGTATTTTACCTGCGATGATTTCATTGACAATGTAACCGTCTAATGCCCCCTCTGGTCCCACAGCAATCTTTGCCCCACCCGCCGCGGCCTGCCGAAACATTGCTTCCAAACGATTCGAGTTACCTTGCAAATCACATTTCTGTGGCACAAACGAAATGGATGCCACACGGACAATCGTTCCGTTACCAGTTTCCACCTGCTCACCTTCGCTTTCACCTTCGGTTGCTTCGATCGTAGCTGACAACATCATTACAAATTGTATCAACTTGAGCTGCCGTGTGCTTGACATCCTTTTATAGCTAAAGTTCCATCCATTGTGTTCACGGCCCCCTGGTGTTCATTGCCCAGAGAGCAGGACCGTCCACCCCGCATAGACATCGAATGCGACTGGCAGTCCCTCTCCATCAGGACTGTCATCCAACAGTTGGACTTCCTGTCCAGCCCTTTCCCTTTTGCCTAGTTCCACCTTCGATTTCACCCATAGCAATTCCGTAGGGCGATTTGTTGCATGATAGAACACACCATACCGAATGCAGGCTGCCTGTCACTTTGAAAAATAGAGTTTTACTGTGACAGTGATTTCTACCGGGGCAGACCTGGCCAGAAACTTACGCTCAAGACAGGCCATTCGGCAAAACCGCCATGCCTTACCAGTTTCGGCGAAGACGATAACGATTTCGCTCGACGCGACACCGCAATCCATCGTAGGGTGTCAGGCTATCATGTCCCATTCCCTCTGGGACGACCCGCAGTACCAAAATCCCACACCACTATCCATCTGTAAATCGAAATCCAAACAAATAAGCTGACTGCAGCCAAAAACGGATGTAGACTGCCTTGCCACGTAAAGACCAAATATCAGGACTGCCTTTCCAGCTGACAACCATTTCGTATTCATTGGCTCGCAACTGGGCGCAGTCGTCCTGGCCAAATCCGGGCAAATGTTGGTAGCTGTACACACCGCCATGGCGATCGAGCAGCTCCACCTTCACGTAGCCGTGGTGTTGGTGATTCCAGGCCCGGTGTTCCGGTGCAATATTGACCAAAAGTCGATTACCTGTCACTTTCACTTCGCGGGACAACAGCCACCCACCGTTCACGTCACCGTACTGGCCGATAAACCGGTCTTTGCGAATCTGCGCCATCGAGTATTTTCGGGGTACCTTGGTCGCCAGGGCTGGGACGCGCCAACGTAATAGAGGTAGAGGAAATGCCCCCGCTCGACAACGCTCGTCAGCATCCAAGTGTGACCAGCGTCCCATTCTCCCTCGCGACCAGGTGGAATGTAAGGCTCACGTAATGGAGAACGAAACCAGTGAAACCCGTCCGAACTGGACGTTAACTCGATCCAGCCCTTGTCTTTACCACGCCTTGGTTGGATGGCCACAAACCCCAGGTACTGGTTACCGCGTTTTCCGGCCGACCCCCCCATAAAATCAGGAATATCACAGATCGAAAGGACAAATGATTATCTCGCATCAAACCATCTCCCGCTGACCGTGTGGACGGATTCTAACTGTGAACCAGAACGTACGAGATGTAAGGGCCAATTAAAAACCAACTATCTGTTGGTCGTCATAACCGTGTTTAACGATTGGACCATTTCCTTCTCCCGTTACAGGCCACCGCAAACACAGCGAAAACGGAAAGCAAATAAACAACTTTACAAGGCGTCGCTTTCATGAAGTGCTAAAGTTTTATACAACACGCATAGGACGCTGAATTCACGGTGCAAAAATGGGATCATGGAAACTCAAGGGCAACTGTCACCCTTTTCCATAAGAAAGCAGACAAACTGCTACCAGCGCAGCAACCAGGAAGCGGTCCAGATAGCCCCTTAGCAACGGCGAAATCTTGTCCGAAGTAGACTCTGGACTATCGAGACAGGTTGAGACACACACCTCGATAATCTAAAATACCATTCGAGCCCTTTGTAATTCCACCAACCCCTTTGTCATTCCACCAACACTTGTCCGTTGAACACGAGTAGCACTTTTCAAGATTTCTGGGGCACCGAACACAACGCGTCGCCACAATTTTTACTGACATCATATTCACAACGGTTCCAGACCCTTTATTTCTCAACAGTATCCTGATTAACAAACCCTCACATCGAACTGAAACCATGCACCGTACTCACCTATTTCTATCCATCGTTTTTCTAGTCGCACCTAACATCTGTGCAAGTGCTGACAACAAACAAATTCGTGTTGGAATCATTGGCCTCGACACCTCACACGCCGTACATTTCTCCACAATCATGAATGACCCCCAGGCCACCGGCGATCTGGCGTATTGTCGTGTCGTAGCCGCCTATCCCCACGGGAGTGCTGACATCAAGTCGAGTGTCTCCCGCATCCCGGAATACACGAAACAGGTCAAAACACTGGGAGTTGAAATTGTACCGTCCATCAACGATTTACTCGAAAAAGTAGATGTTGTCCTGTTGGAGACCAATGACGGGCGGCCGCACTTAAAGCAGGCGATTCCCTGTTTGCAGGCCGGTAAACCTATTTTCATTGACAAGCCGATGGCTGCCTCGCTGGTAGATATCCTGGCAATCTTTGCTGTCGCAAACCGGAATCAAGTCCCCCTATTTACCTCGTCCTCTTTACGATATGCGAAGCTAACTCAAACCGTCCGTCAAGGGTCAATCGGCAAAGTCAGCGAGTGCTCGACGCAAAGTCCCGCCAGCCTGGAAAGTACCCATCCTGATCTGTATTGGTATGGGATTCATGGTGTTGAATCGCTGTTTACTGTCATGGGAAAGGGTTGCCTCACTGTCAGCCGCGGCACCTATGGTCGTGGTAAAATTGAAGTCGTGGGGTACTGGTCTGACAATCGGAAGGGGGTATTTCGGGAGGGCAAAGGTTACCGTGGAACCGCCACGGGTGAAAAGGGCCAAGCCTCCGTAGGCAGTTACGATGGATACGAACCGTTAGTCGATGTAATCGCCAAGTTTTTCCGCACCGGCGAGGTTCCTATCGATCCCAACGAAACGATTGAAATCTATGCTTTTATGACGGCCGCCGACGAAAGCAAACACCTTGGAGGATCTCCAGTGACATTGGAGTCGGTGCTGGCAAAAGCCGCCAGCCAGGTAGAACAACGACTGGCTGAATTTGAAACCAACTGAGCGAGTCACCCGGCAAGATTTCTTCCTGGCATCGTTTTCCATGAAAACCCAGTCTTATGCCCCACGGCAACACGTCGTCACACAATCAAATAATCCCCTTGCCTGGCGCACACGACGGAACCCTTCGACAATGGTCCACGCCCGGCCATGTCAACCGCCTCATCAACATGTGTTGGTTCACCAAACCCTATGATCGCCGAACTCACGCCCGGATGCCCCAAGGTGAACCGAATCGCGGCCTCTTTGAGCCCCATTTCGCCTCCCAGTAAATCAGCCAATTTCGCCGCCCGCTGTTGGTCCCTGACATAAAGGTCCAGCGGAAAAAATTTCGTCGTGTGCGTATGAGCGCTGGGCGCACGCCCCACCAAAGCCCCCCCTGCAAACACACGGATTGCAAATACACCCATCCCTTGCCGTTCACACTCGGCAATCACATTGCCATAATTCGACTCTTGAAAAAGTCCCTCCAGGTTCTGTCCGGCCGTGGGATTCATCAAGTGATAAGGCACCTGAATGGTGTCAAATTGACCACTCCGAATCACTTGATAAAGCGCCTCGGGCTGGCCAATCGCTGTGATTCCCAAATGACGAATGACTCCCTCTTCACGAAGTTGGCAAAATGTTTCCAGCATTCCACCTGGATCCAGGATATCAGCAGGCGTCAATGAAGTCGGTTCATCTCCTCGTCGCACTGTCACTGAATTATGAACCTGCAACAAAGCGATCTGGTCGATTTTTAACCGCTCGAGACTACCGGCCACACTTTGGCGGACTACCCTCGGTATATCGTCCACTTGATCAGGCATGATCCGTACTTTAGTTGCAATGTGAACTTCACTCGTGGCGCCCAATTCCGCCAGCGCCAAACCCAGACTCTGTTCGGACTGTCCCTTCCCATAGGTGGCTGCCGTGTCAAACCAATTGACCCCTGCCGCTAACGCATGTTGCACCAATTTCCGTTGCTCTTCCGGCCGGTCTTTTGTCATCACTTCGGGTACCGGCCCGGCACCGAATGCAATACGTGAAACCCTGATGCCAGTGGATCCAAGATTCGTGTAAATCATCGACTACACCCTATTTCCTTTTCAGCGTGTTACCGTTCAGACGACAACTCGGGGCAACTCGACATGTTATTTTCATGTTGGCCCATTGCCTCTTTACCGTAACGATGGAGACCAACATTTGCATCCAAATCCGCCCTGCCAGCGAAACCAGTTACCGTTCAAAAAAATTGTGGGGTGAGGGACCGCAGATCCATACCCCCGTTGTCACCCCACTGGACACAGAACCTGCAATCTCTTTTTATTTTGAAATTTCGTTCCCCGTTAAACGGAACCACTTCTCTTGAAATTCAGGACTGTCCAATAAATCACGATTGACAACACCATGTGGGCGCCGCCCCTGCGAAAGGTCAAGCATACTCTGGCAGGCCGTGCGGCCAATGTCCCGAAAGAGTTCATCCGTCCAGGCAATCGAGTGGGGCGCGAGCAGTACGTTGTCCAAGCTACCAAATCGGTGTGGTTTGGTCACCGGTTCTACATCAAAGCAATCCAAAGCAGCGCCGGCGATTCGAGCATTTTGCAACGCATCAAATAAAGCATCCTCGTCAACAATTCCGCCGCGAGCCGTATTCAAAAGGTATGCAGTCTGCTTCATCTTTGCCAATTCATCGGCTCCAATCAATCCTCGTGTCTTGTCGTTGAGTGGACAATGGATGGACACGAAATCAGTACTCCTCAATAATTCGTCCAGTCCAACAGACCGCACTCCTAATTCTTCCACCAGGTCCGCCGAAACGAACGGGTCAAAGACAATTGGCTGCTGCATACCAAATCCTTGCAACAAGGAAACCAAAGACTGCCCAATTCCCCCCAAGCCGATAACTCCGAGGGTACGATCTCTTAACTCAGAGCCCATATAGCCCACACGGTCGTCCCAACATCCCGTCCGCACGAGCCGATCTTTCACCAAGACGTGGTGCGTCAAAGCGATCATCCAGCCAACGGTCGCTTCGGCGACGGATCGGTTCACTGCACCGGCTGCAATCATGACAAGAACACCACTTTCCGTGCAGGCATCGACATCCACCGAATCATAACCCACGCCGAAACGTCCGATGGCAAGCAGGTCCTCAACACCGACCAATGAATCTGCCGTCACGCGGGGAGTCAATGCCAGCACACCGTGGCAGGATTCCAGTTGATCTGCCGTCACTTCCGCACGATGTTCGCTGAATTTCGTAATTTGGATACCAGCATGACCATCCAACACGTCCAGTCCTACATCAGGAAATTTCAGTACGCCAGCCTGGTCATAAAAGTCTGCGGAAAGGGCGAATCGAAAGGGATTCTGGGTAGGGCTAACCATTCCTGTCTACCATTCTTTGTTTGGTTTCACGTAATAATAAACATTCGCCAGACGAGCCCAAGACTCTGGGCAGACAACCATCTAACGCCTAGCCACCCGTCGCCAATCTATCTTCGATGACAATCCGTTCCGGCAACGGTCCCGCATAGACCCAAACCATCTCCATCACCGCCTCTGACTCGTTGATGAAATAATGAACGCGCCCACGGGGCACCATTGCGGTCGCACAATTTTCCAGAGTATAGCGCCGCCCCTCTACCAGGCAATTCGCCTTTCCATCAATGATACAGATCGATTCATCAAAATCATGTAGATGTGCAGGGAGCCTTCCACCAGGCTGAAAACGGCCGAAGCCCCCACTCATTTCAATACCTGGTACCAAGTCGGAATTGAAATAGTCAACAAACTCGGTACCCGGTCCAATTCCACCAGACCGCACCGCCGATCGAAACCGCGTCACGCGTTCCAGTCCCGCCACACCATGCGAATCGGCAGGCATCTCGGTCCGTGTAAAAGCGGTCGTGTTAGGATTGAGGCCCGGAGCACTCATCGGTAATGCAATATGCAATTTCACAGCGTTCACCGTATCAGGGTTGCGCGCCGCGTGCGGCAACCAACGTGGAATGACAATATTGTCCAGCGGTCCTAGACGATAAACTCGCCCCTCGACACTGACCTCCGCTTCGCCCTCCAGGACCGTAATCGATTCACTACAGGGATGTGTGTGGCAATCCAACTCTGATTCAGGATCAAAAACGACGACACCAGTTGTCAAGTTTCTGGCCGTATTGAAATCTCCTACAAACACCTCAAAAGAAACCCCCGCCTGAAGTTCCACCATCTCACCACGACCAGAATCGGTCATCACTTCGGCTCGGTCCGGCAGCATGTGTTCCGGTGGTCGCCCCAAGGGTGCTACCACAGCATGCCCGTCAGCAGGATCAAGGCTGGTGGCAATCGTCCGGTCACAATTTACGGCCTGGAGTGCCTCGTGTATTGAGCGCAACAACAAAGTATTATCACCACCCAGTCCCAACATGCGAAATCCTTGCCGGGTCCGTTCCACCAGGTTTTGATTACTGGTGGCAAGCAAACCACAATGCTTCCCACTAGCATTGATCGTGTCCTTCAGTTGCAGGATATGGTCGGCAACACCTGGCCCCTCCCATTGTCCACGGAACCCAGCCGTCGCCGAGAAATCGGCCGGTCCGAAAAAGAATACATCGATCCCATCTACCTCACACATCGCCGGGACGTTAGGGATGGCTGCCATACTTTCAAGCAACGGAACAACCAGTACGTGATCATTCGCGGTAGCAGTATGCTCCACAAGGCACTGTCCCCAAACCGTTGCCCGCTCACCCCCTATGCCTCGTCGACCTTCTAAAGGGAAACGGCAATCACGAACTGCTGCTTCCACCTGCTCAACCGATTCGACCCAGGGAATGACAACGCCATCTGCACCAATATCGAGGGCGCGTTTTGTCAACGCCGTACTGCGTTCTGCCAGCCTTACCAGCACAACCGTATCACTGCGCATGCCAGCGCGGACATGTTCGTTAACCTCTTTCCAGTCAAGATGTCCGTGTTCCGCATCGATGACTACCCAATCAAGCCCTATACCAACAGCAATCTCAGTCACAGATGCCGATTCAACAGTGACCCACAAACCGTGGACCGGTTTTTCTTGTGCAAGCTTTTGACGAAATCGCCTGAGTGCCTTTATCTTCATAGCAAGATTGGTTTCCCACTGGCTCGCAACAGCAAATCTCGTCCATGCGGCCGTTAATGAATGAACCGGTCAGAGCATTCGACGGTAGATTGTGTGCCCTGACACGATGATAAACTGATTGCGATTTTACTGGCCGTTCTTCGATTTCACAACGTTTCAATCTTTCTGCTGACATGAGCACTTTACAAATAACCGTTCGCTACGCATGGTGTGTCGCGACGCGATCTTCGAGAGCTACCCACGCCCGAGGTTCAGAGCCGGTATACTGCGCTCTGGGACGAATGAGTCGGTTATTTTCTAACTGCTCGATAACGTGTGCCGACCATCCGACAACCCGGCTAAGCACAAATAACGGCGTATAAAGCGGTACCGGCAAATCCATGTAGTGATACAACCGTGCACTAGGCCAATCCAGGTTGGGCGGCAAATGTTTTTCCTCACCGACAATCCGTTCAATGACATTGGCCATTTCTTCCATTGCCACATTCCCGGTTTGCGAAGCAAGGATGGCACACAGGCTTTTTAAATACCGCGCCCGCGGATCACCATCTTTGTACACACGATGCCCAAAACCCATGATGCGCACCTTGTTCGCCAGTGCCTCACGCACCCATTGCTCCGCGCGATCCGGGCTACCCACTTGCTGCAGAACCTCCATGACACGTTCATTCGCTCCACCATGCAGAGGCCCCTTGAGTGCCCCAATGGCAGCGGTAATGGAACTGTGCAAATCGGACATCGTCGAACAAACCACACGCGCCGTAAACGTCGACGCATTGAATTCGTGCTCAGCGTAAAGGATCAGGGATACATCCATCGCTTTGACATGTTGCTCTTGCGGCTCTTCGCCATGCAACATCCACAAAAAGTTACTCGCCAACGAACGCTGGGCATCTGCTGCGACCGGTTGCTCGCCTCTGGCAATCCGGCACCGCGCAGCCAAGACCACTGGCAACTGTGCCAACAAACGCTCTGCCTTGCGCATGTTCGCAGCGCGACTGTTGTCACCAGCATCAGGGTCCCAGTGTGCCAGTAAACTACAACCGCTGCGCATCACGTCCATCAAAGACGCCTCTGGCGGTAATGCCCGAAGCGTGGCAATCAATCCCTGGGGAAGATCCGCGGCCTGCGCTACACGCTGCCCAAACTCGGACAGGTTCTCCTTGGTCGGTAGGTGTCCGTGTAGGATTAAATAAGCGACCTCTTCCCAGGTGGCATATTCGGCCAGATCCTCAATCGAATAGCCGCGGTAACTCAATCCATCTGCGATCGTACTGATCGCTGTTTCACCCGCTATAATACCCTCTAAACCGGGCCGGTAGATCAATTCATTCATGGATTAATTCTGCCTGTTTGGTGTGCCATCGTTCCAGTAAAGCCAGACATTTGTCGACTGATTCCCCACGAGCCCACACGAGAGACTTGAGCTCTGTTTTGCCAAAGATAACTGAGCACATGGATTTGACCATTGGGCCACGCTATTTTTCTCCGCCAAAAAACTTCCGGTCTCGCTGCTCGAAATCTTCGTACTGTAATAATTCGTATAGCTCTTCACGGGTCTGCATCAAATCCAACAGACTTTGCTGACCCCCTTCATCCGCAATCGTCGCCAGTGCCGCCTCCATGGCTTTCATCGCGACACGAAAAACAGTCACCGGATACAATACGGCTGCGTACCCCATTTCGGCCAGTTCCGTCACCTTCAACAAAGGGCTTTTCCCAAATTCGGTCATGTTCGCCATCAAAGGAACTTCGATCCTTTTGGCAAATTGTTCAAATTCTTTGGGACTTTCCAATGCCTCGGGAAAGATCCAGTCTGCACCAGCTTCCACATAACGCTCTGCACGACGTAGCGCGGCGTCGAAACCATCCGCGCTGCGAGCATCCGTCCGGGCAATCAACACCAGATCCGAATCAGAACGTGTAGCCACCGCTGCCCGTAATTTGGCACACATCTGTTCAGGTTCCACCAACGCCTTGCCCGAGAGATGTCCACAACGTTTTGGCAGTTGTTGATCCTCTAACTGAATTGCCGCCACACCGGCACCTTCCAGGTCAACCACGGTTCGTTGCACGTTCAACACATCCCCAAATCCCGTATCCGCGTCGACAATCACTGGCAAATTAACACTACGCGTTAAATAAGTCGCTTGCTGCACCAGTTCCGTGAGCGTAAACATCCCCACGTCAGGCAATGCTAGAACCCCGGCCGACACGACAGCCCCCGATAAATAAATCGCGTCAAAGCCGTACCGTTCGATCAATCGCCCCGCCAGCGCAAACGGTGCCCCCGGAATGATGATCGTCGTCTGTTCGACCATTTCACGCAGTGCTTTTCCCGCCGATATTTCAGTCAATGCGATTACCGCTCATGTCTAGACAAATTTTTAGATTATTTTCCACGAGGTAGTGACAGCACCAAACGGCGGCTTGGCAAATCCTCGCCGCACAGGAAAAACTTCCACATGCTACTGAAATATAGGGTGCACCAGCGCCATTCGACAAGGGGCCAATTCACCGTGCCTTCCATGCCTGAATCCGTTATCTTGGAAAATTACGAATGGCACGGAAACTTTTAGGACGGATGTCACGTCTAATCCTAAACGCCCGACGTTCACCACTCGTCGTAAAACAGTAGCTGCCGGTTAACCGTGACCGAGTTGCCCTGTTCCATGACGAGTATGACGAGTATTTTCAGTCGAAAGTGCCAGGGAGGTGAGCGGAGATATCCCCCATGTCACCGGCGTTAAGGGAACGAGCATCACCATCATTTTTTTCTTGGAACAGGACTGCCCCATGCGTTTCCATTACCTTTATTGCGCTTCTCTTGTGACCTGGGCCTGCCTCGCTTTCGTCACAAACTACCCAGGTATTACGAACGCCGCACCCCGTTTGTCCGAAAAACGTCAACGTGCTGTTCAATTGAAACAAGCTGGAAATTTTCAGGAGTCACTGGAATTATTTCGTGATTTAACAGTCGCCCCCGAAAATCATGAGCACATCGTCACGGACCTAGCAAACGCCGTCCATTGCTTAAACCGGCTAGGACGCATCGGTGAGTTTGACCACTTGCTGGAAAATGCTGTCGCAAGCCAACCCGATCATTGGCAACTCTTATCGGAAGCGGCCCGCCACTATCGTACCGTTCGACACTACGGAAATTTGATCGCCGGCCAGTTCCAACGTGGCCACCACCGTGGGCGTGGAAAATCAGCCCACGTGACGGAGCGCGATCGCGTGCGCGCACTGCAATTGATGGTCCAAGCGATGCCACTGGTTGCCAACGAAGGTAAGAACCAAAAAGTGGCGGATTTCTATTGGAATCTTGCGCGTTGCCTTCTCCTTGGCCAATCCAATCAAAATGCGTGGCGTTTGCAAGCATTGACCGATATCGAAAACCTGCCGGATTATCAGACGGACACTTCCACATTTCAGACCACCGCAGCCCCCGTGGACGCCGAAGGAAATGCTATTTTCCATGCCTCCGTTGCCCACTGGAAAAACGCCAGCACGGATGGGCAGCGCTGGCGTTGGGCATTGGACCAGGTCTCGGCCCATTCCCCTGTCCAACATCCCGAAGTATTGCGTTACCAGGCCGAGTTCTACCGGCAACAGTTTGGGGTTCAAACGATGGACCATTTTTTCGGGATCATCGCTCGACACGGTCAAGTGGACGCCAAAGACAAGAGTGGTACTTTTGCGTTGCACACCCTGGAGGAACACGAAACCATCGCTCGGTTAGCAACAGGTATTCAACGATTTGAATTACCTGACGAATTCAATCACATCAAGCTGCACCAGCAAATCTGCACTGACCTGAAACCTGGTTCCTTCCATTCGCTACGTGCACTGGCAGAAATCTTCGAAAATCGACGCCAGTTTCCCAAGGCTGCCAGTTACTGGAAACAACTGATTACACACCGCAACAAACATATTCGCCGACAAGCTCAGGAACGACGGAAACGGATCGTGGGAAACTGGGGGCGATTTGAAACGACCACCACGCAACCTGCAAACCAAGCAGCTTCTGTCGATTTCCTGTTTCGCAATGCCACGCAGCTCCATCTCACAGCGCGGCAACTTAATATCGAGACACTCTTGGAGGATGTGAAACAGTACATCCGTTCCCAGCCAAAACGTCTCGATCACCGAAAAATCAATCTATCAGACATCGGCTATCGGATCGTAGAACAAAACCAGCAAAAATATATCGCAAGACATATCGCGGATTGGAAACTGGAACTCGATCCACGTCCCAACCACATGGATCGCCGCATCACGATCCAAACGCCGCTGCAACAACCTGGCGCTTACCTGGTAACCGCCAAGGTCAAAAATGGCAACGACAGTAACATCATCCTATGGGTCGCAGACACGGCCATCGTCAACAAGCGGCTTTCCGGTCAGAACTGGTATTACGTTGCGGACGCAGTCACTGGACATCCCATTGCTAATGCCAACCTCGAGTTTTTTGGATTTCGCCGCGAACACGTCAAGGACAAGCCGCTTCGCATCATCACCACCAATTTTGCCGAACGCTCAAACCGCGACGGCCAAGTCATCCCCGATCCTCGCGACCTAAAGCAAAATATGCAATGGATCGTCATCGCGCGTACCGCTGACGGTCGACTCGCGTATCACGGATTTCATCACGTCTGGAGACAACCATACCACAACGAAGAATACAACTTGCGCAAAGCTTTCGTCATCACTGACCGACCGGTCTACAGACCTGAGCAGACAGTCCATTTCAAACTCTGGGTCCGACACGCCAAATATGACATGTCTGACACGTCGAATTTCGCACAACACTCCTTTCAAATTGTCATACGAGACCCACATGGTGCCGAAATGCTACAGGAGACTTTAACGGCAGATGACTATGGCGGGATCGCCGGGGAGTACCAGCTGCCGGTCGGCGCTACCCTGGGACAATACAGTATCAATCTAATTTCCTTGCCCAAAAGCCATCCAGTTCAGGGAAGCGGCCATTTTCGTGTAGAAGAATACAAAAAGCCGGAATTCGAAGTCACGGTGGTTCCTCCTACAGAACCAGTGATGCTTGGTAAAATCATAACGGCCCAAATCAAAGCTGACTATTTTTTTGGTTCGCCGGTCACCCAGGCACGTGTTAAGTACAAGGTTACCCGCTCCAGCTACAACCAAAACTGGTATCCTGTTGCGCCGTGGGACTGGTGTTTCGGACCGGGATACTGGTGGTTCGGTTACGACTATCCATGGTACCCAGGCTGGCAACGCTGGGTCGGCTGTGTGAAGCCCGCTCCCTGGTGGTGGAAGCGGCCGTCACCACCACCGGAAATCGTTGCGGAACACGAAGTAGAGATCGGTCCTGACGGTACCGTCGATGTCCACATCGATACAACCCTTGCCAAAGAACTACACTCCGATCAGGACCACCAATACACGATTACCGCTGAAGTCATCGATGCATCACGTCGCACCATCGTGGGTACAGGCAAAGTACTCGTGGCACGGCAACCGTTCCGTGTATTCACATGGGTCGACCGCGGATACTACCGCGTCGGTGATACCATCACCTCTCATTTCCAGGCACAATCGCTGCATGGTAAACCGGTCGTCGGCCCTGGCGAAATGACGCTTTTCAAAATCTCCTATGACGATCAGCGGAATCCCATCGAAATCCCTGTCCGAACATGGAACCTTCACACAAACCAGCAAGGGCATGCACGACAAACACTGCGCGCATCGCAACCTGGTCAGTATCGTCTCGCCTGCCGTGTCACGGATATTGGTAACAATACGATCGAAGGAGGCTATGTGTTTACCGTGACGGGACAAGGTTTCGACGGCCGGGATTTCCGGTTTAATAGCATCGAGTTACTGCCAGACAAACGAGACTATGCTCCTGGAGACACTGTCAAACTACAAATCAATACGGACCGCGTTGACACGACCGTGTTACTGTTTGTAAGACCGGCAAACGGTGTTTATCTTGCTCCCCGAATACTGCGTTTAAATGGCAAAAGTACGATTGCGGAGATTACCGTAGCAAAACGTGATATGCCTAATTTTTTTATAGAGGCCATCACGGTTTCTGACGGCAAAGTCCATTCAGAAACAAAAGAAATCATCGTGCCTCCTGAAAAGCGCGTCGTCAATGTCGATGTCTTACCCTCGGCGGCCACGTTACAACCTGGCGAAGAAGCCACTATTCAACTCCGTTTGACCGACTTTATTGGGAAACCGGTGGTTGGTTCGACCGTCGTCTCCGTCTACGACAAATCCGTCGAGTCTATCACCGGCGGTAGTAACATTGGTGATATTCGGGAGTTTTTCTGGAAGTGGCGGCGGCGTCATCAAGCTTCTACGGTCAGCAGTCTGGACCGCTATTTCCACAACCGACCGCCCCCTAAACAGCCGACTCTTCAACCGATAGGAATTTTCGGTGCCGGAGTGGCCCACCAGTTTGATCAGGCAAACGGTTTCACCGGCAAGCAAGCACCCGGCGCAGCCCACGAGTTACGCCGCGCCATGAAACGCCCTCTCCTTCAGAAGGCTCTTGCAGTCAGTGCTTCTGCGGACGCAGCAGGCAGCGACCAAGAGGTCGCATTCGACGCACCTCCCGACGGATCTTTTCAGGATGGCACCTTGAGGGAACCGACCGTGCGCAGCAATTTTGCAGACACGGCCCTCTGGATCGGTGCGTTAGAGACCGATGATCAAGGCCTCGCCAACATTACGCTGCAGATGCCTGAAAACCTTACCACCTGGAAAATCGGTGTGTGGTCCATGAGTCACGGGACCAAGGTTGGAATGGGATCGGCCGAAATCATCACGCGAAAAAACCTGATCGTTCGACTCCAGGCTCCACGCTATTTTATCCAAAAAGACGAAGTGGTTCTATCAGCAAACGTCCACAATTACCTGGACCGTGCCAAGACCGTCAGCGTGGAACTTCAATTACCCGGCAACGAACTGGAAGTCCTCGATACGACCACTCAACAAGTGACGATTGCACCTGGAGGTGAACAGCGTGTTAATTGGCGAGTTCGCGTCGTCCAGGAAGGCATGGCGCTGGTCCGCATGAGCGCACGAACGAACGAAGAGTCAGATGCCGTGGAGATGCGTTTCCCCAGTTATGTCCACGGCATGCTCAAGACCGAATCATGGGCCGGCACGCTCAGGCCGAACCAGGAAACAAGTCGCCTGACCTTCCAGGTACCCTCGGAGCGTCGCGTTGCCGAAAGCCGGCTCGAGATCAGATTTTCGCCAACGTTGGCCGGCGCCATGGTCGATGCACTGCCTTATCTCGCCGCTTATCCTTACGGCTGTACGGAACAGACATTAAACCGATTCTTACCCACCGTCATCACTCAAAATATCTTATTGGAAATGAACCTCGATTTAGCCGCCATTCGAGACAAACGGACCAACCTCAATGCCCAGGAAATCGGCAACACTGCCAGCCGACCCAGGAACGGGGAACGCTCCAAGAAGAATCCGGTTTTTGATAAACACGAAGTCATGCGGATGGCAAAAGAAGGGGTCAAACGATTGACTGAAATGCAGAATCCTGACGGTGGCTGGGGTTGGTTTAACGGGCACAGCGAAGCCAGCTGGCCCCATACCACTGCCACCGTTGTCCGTGGACTACGACTTGCCGAACTGAACGGCGTGAGCCTTGTCCCACATGTCCTCGACAAGGGAATTGCCTGGCTGAAACGCTACCAGCAAGAGCAGATTGCCCGAATCAAAAACTGGGGCCAGGACAACAAACGCCCGAAAAAACACCACGCTGACAACTTGGACGCGATGGTCCATTTGATCCTTGTGGATGCAGGAATCAACCAGCTTCCGATGAGTGAATTTCTTTACCGGGACCGAAATCAACTTGCCGTTTACAGCAAAGCGATGTTGGGTCTTGCCTTACATCGCCAAGGACAGGTTCCACAACGAGACATGCTCGCAAGAAATATCCGACAGTATCTTGTACAAGACACTGAAAATGAAACTGCTTATCTGCGGTTACCAGCCAACTCACCCTGGTGGACCTGGTATGGCAACGAAACAGAGGCGAACGCTTACTATTTAAAATTACTGGCCGTCATCGAACCACGTGGTGAAACCGCACCACGCCTGGTCAAATACCTGCTCAATCATCGCAAGCATGCCACGTATTGGTCTTCGACACGTGACACGGCACTGTGCGTCGAAGCATTCGCCGATTACCTGAAAGCCAGCGATGAATTTTCCCCTCATATGGTGGTTCACCTTTCTATCGATGGAAAATTGGAAAAATCTGTTGAAATCACACCTGACAATTTATTCACTTTTGACAATTCGTTCGTTCTGACCGGCGAGGCGGTGCGCGACGGCAGTCACGAAATCGAACTGCGCCGTACCGGCCGTGGCCCCGTTTATTTTAATGCCTACCTGACAAATTTTTCGTTAGAAGACACCATCTCCCGTGCTGGCCTGGAAGTCAAAGTAAACCGCACCTACTACCGGCTTACACCAATCGACCAAACAACCCTTGTCCCAGGGAACCGCGGCCAGGCCATACGCCAACATGTGGAAAAGTACAAGCGTCACCGATTGGAAGACCTGTCCATCTTGACAACTGGTGATCTGGTCGAAGTCGAACTGGAAATAGAAAGCAAAAACGACTATGAATACCTCATATTTGAGGATATGAAGCCCGCAGGTTTTGAACCGATTGACCTGCGCAGCGGTTACACACGTAACGGAATGGGTGCCTACATGGAACTGCGCGACAACCGAACGGCGTTCTTTGTCCGCCAGTTAGCCCGTGGTCGCCACAGTGTCGCGTACCGTCTGCGTGCCGAAATCCCTGGCAGGTTCAGCGCGCTACCGGCACGGGCCTTTGCCATGTACGCACCCGAGCTACGCGGAAACTCAGATGAGCTCAAATTGCAGATCCAGGATTGAAAAGAGAGCACTTTTCCAACCAAGCCGCATTTTTCAGCCATTGTTACATGATCTTCACAAACTAGACAAGCCACCGCAAACGAAAAACAGGTTACCCCCATGAAGAGAAGTACTGTCGCCACCATAAGTGCTGCCTGTTCTCTTTTTCTGTTTCTCACCAGCCTCTTCCTAGCGATGGGTTGGCTGGCACCCGAGGGAGAGGCTCGTCTTCTCACCGGGTTAACGTGTGTGGCAGCCTGCATCTGCCTGGCAACCGCCTGCTTTTGTTCCACGTACTTGCGAGGCTTTACCTTCAGCCTCTGGGTGGGAGCGTTCGTGGTAGCCGCCCTGTTTTATCCCGAACCTTTTCAGCGTGTCGGTAACTTCGAACTGAAAAAAATCATTGTCCCCTTAATTCAGGTTATCATGTTCGGCATGGGGGCAATGCTTAGTTTGGCGGACTTCCAGCGGGTCCTTACCATGCCCCGCGCCGTACTGATCGGAATGGCGTTACAATTTTCGATCATGCCTCTGGTCGGAGTAGGCTTGGCAACCCTGTTTGGTTTCCAGGGCGAAGTGGCAGCCGGAGTGGTGTTAATCGGATCGTGTCCTGGCGGTGTCGCATCCAATGTAATGACCTTTTTATCCCGGGGTAATGTCGCCTTGTCGGTCACCATGACTGCCTGCTCAACCATTGTCTCGCCATTGTTGACTCCCTTGCTGATGAAGTTTCTGGCTGGACAATATATTGAAATTGCCGTTGGCACAATGATGTGGAGCATCGTCAAACTGATCATTCTACCAATTATTGCTGGCCTGATTGCCAACTGGCTTCTGCGACATTTTCGATTGCGTGGGCCCTGGCTGGACCTGCTGTTGTCATACCTGGCCATGAGCGCCATTTGTGTGATCATCGCCATCATTACCGCCTTATCGCGCGACCAATTACTGACGGTCGGATTGGCGCTGGTCGCAACTGCCATCCTGCACAATAGTGCCGGTTATCTGCTGGGCTATGGGGGTGCCTGGTGCTTGGGATTGGATGAATCGACGCGGCGCACGGTGGCAATCGAAGTGGGGCTGCAAAATGGGGGCATGGCATCGGCCCTGGCCGTCAATACTTTACAGAGTACCCAAGCAGCGATCGCGCCAGCGATCTTTGGACCCTGGATGAATATTTCAGGTTCGATGCTCGCCTCCTGGTGGCGCTCACGACCGAACGAAACCTGAGCAGAGGCACCAGGACACAAGGAGCAAAGCTGTCAGGACGCTGGGCCCAGTGCTCCATCAGCAGGGTTTCTGGAATCTTTCCAAACCGATTTCCTGATGCGGCTGCAAAGTTTGCGGCAGTCTTACCAACAAGCTCAGCGAGCATTGCCATTTTCTATCCGTCATGTTCACCGGGTTTTCATCATCATCGTATGGCCCCAACGCTAGACCTGCCATGACGGCTAACTGTCTGAGAACAATCATTGGTTCACACCACCAGTCACAACATGCGTGGTGGCCCTGCCGGTCGCAGCGAGCCAGAGAAACTACTACTGCCCATAATGCTAGCTGTCGCACGCCCTCATCGAGGGGACCTACCACGACGCTCTTGGCCCAATGCATCATTTCTTCTATGCTGCTGCAAATCGGAGGAACACCAAACCAATCTATTTAGGGAGCATTCTAGATGACTGATGAAAAACAAATAGAATCGGAAGACCTCTCACCGGAGCAAGCCAGGCTCCTACTCAAATCCATTGCCGAATTAGAACGAGAAGAAGCAGAAGCGCCAGTCAGCCATGTCAAAGCCAAACCTGAGTAGACGATTGATGTAATTAACTTCTTTTTGATATTTTTGTTGTCCTCACCAGATTGAGTCCGGTACGCCACGAATCTTTTGCAGGTGCCCAGGTTTCGCACAACATTCTATGAGGCATTTATCAGCCCTTTACCTCTTCATGGCCGATGCCAGAAACAGAAAGCCTTGCGTTTGACCATATACCGTGCTGAAACTCCTCTGGCCTGTCATGTTGCAGCAACGCTTTTCACCAACACTCATCGACCTTCGAATGATCTACAGCAGCCACTGCCAATTCATTCCTTTGATTCAATATGGCTCGCGGTCCAGCAGCATCCCCTTTGAATCTCCAACCGTCGAATCGTTTCTGGATGACCGGATGGATCCATTCTAATGATGCACGTGTATTTCTTGAGAGCAAACCATGAGCGTATATCATTTCGGCGCTGTGGGTGATGGAACCACAGACGACACCCAAGCCCTGCAACATGCCCTGGAATCTGGCGATGGCATCCTGGAACTTGAGAAGGGAAGCTATCGCATTACGCGCCCACTGGTCATCGATACCACCGTCCAGGGATATGGCGGTGTTCGCGGTAAAAGTGGAGCGTCTCGCTTTGTCATGGAAGGAGCAGGACCCGCCCTCCGCGTTCTGGGAAACCACACTGGAACAGCTCAGCCCCAGAGTTATACGCAGGAAACCTGGAACCAGGAACGAATGCCTATCCTGGAGGGATTCGAGGTCGTTGGCAAACATCCCGAGGCGGTGGGTATTGAGCTACGCAAGACGACAAAAACAGTCATCTCTCATGTCTTGGTCCGTGAATGTAAGTTCGGTATCCACTTAGTAGAACGAAACCGCGATTTCATTCTTTCTGACAGCCACTTACTCAACAACACACATCACGGCCTCTTCTTTGACAACTGCAACCTGCACCAGACCAACGTGCATGGCAATCACATTTCCTGGAACAAGAAATCTGGCATCAAGTCACTTAATGGCGATGTCCACAACCTACAGATTACGGGCAACGATATCGAATACAACAACCATCCCGGAGTGGACCAGGGCAACCAGCCTCTTGGAGCGGAAATCTGGCTGGATGCGCGTGATGGCGTTATTTCAGAAGTAACCATCGCCAGTAACACGCTCCAAGCCACGATTCAACCGGGTGGAGCCAATGTACGAATCTGGGGAAGTCCCGATCCTGTCCAACATTCTAACCGAATCGTGACAATTACCGGCAATGTTCTTGGCAGTCAGACTCGTGGCTTAGACCTGCGCAATGGCAGGCGAATTGCCGTGACTGGAAATACCATTTATGATTCCCAAGAACTGTCGGTTTACTTTGAACGTTGTCACGGATTCACAATCGGCAGTAATACCTTCGTTTGGCGCAGTGACAAAAATGCTCCTCAACAAGATGGGTTAAAGTTTGTAGAGTGCTCCGCCGGTGTTTTGTCCGGTTTACAAACAGAACACTTGTGTTACGGCAGCCCAGGTGGAGAAGCCGCCATCACTCTGCACAACTGTCAAGACATGACAATCGGACACTGCCAGGTGCTTGACCCACTTTTCCGTGGTGTTGAACTGAGAAATTGCCAGCGTTGTGTCATCGATGGATGTACCATCATCGATCGCAAAACGCCCTCTACGATGCTGGATGCCATCTCTGTGATCGGTGGCCGTGACAACCACGTCACGCGCAACTATATCAGCTAAACAGAAGCATCAATCCATCCCTTGGCACAGCCAATCCCTAGCCTCCTTGGCGATTGTGGACATTGGCACCACGCACAGAAAGGAGTGATTTAACAAGCGAGCCTATGTTTTCCCAAGCGATAACCTCCGTCACCGGAAGTTGTGCGAATTCTGTGACCCATTGGATCCGCTGGCACACAAACCAGAAAAACAGCACCTACAAAATAGACTCCAGAAAGATTATAGACCGGGAATCCAAATTCACCCGGAATTTTGCAGTGGCTGACCGCTAACTGGACGTTGTCGAAAGCGTCGCTGAACCAGATCACCTACTCGCAAGTTTCCATTTTTGTAACTCCCGGATCGCACAACAAGCGACCACTTGCATGGTAACATCAGGGGTTTTATATCAGCTTTCGCAATTGATCGATATAACGCGGTATATTTTCATAGGGATTTCCTTTTTCGTATTCCAGCACAAGATACCCCGCGTACCCACCTTCACGCAAAATATCGACAATGCGCGGCAGATCTGCTGGTTTATTCCCGTTCGCCGAACGAACCCCAACTTTGAGCTGCGCATTCACGGTGAACGGCGCTAGGCGTTCCATGTCAGCATAAGGATCCTGGCTGTGACTTAAGTTGCCAGAATCAAAGTTCACGCCGAACCAAGGTGAGTCAACGGCTTCGACAATACGCAAAAGGCGATCTACCTTGGAAGTAAAATCGTGGTTTTCGATCGCCAGCATGATGCCATGTCGTCCAGCAAATTCGCAGGCTTCTTTGAGCGCCAACACCGCACGATTGATTGCTTCGTCTTCCGTCACGCCATCTGGCGGTAAACCGGCAAAGACACGAATGACGGGTGCCCCCAATGTGGCATAATGCTCAATCCACTTTTTGGTGTAAGCCATTTGCTGATCCAACGCATCCCCAGGCCCCATGGTAAACTGGTTACCAATCGCACCGCCGGAGATATCTAATCCCGCCAAGTGGGCTTGACGCTTGAGTCCGTACAAATATTCATTACTGACAAGTTCAGGAAAGTAGTACTGGGTCAGCTCCGAACCTTCCAGTTCGAGTGAAGCGCAGTAGTCAATGAATCCAGACAAATCAAGCGCTCCGTCTTGATCCGGTTTTCTCTGCAAGTAGGATCCCAATGAATAGGCTGCCAAACTTATTTTCAAGCCACTTGTTTGCGAGCGTTTGATCGGCGCAATGGCTGTCGCACGGCGACAAGCTGCCGTCGCAATCCCTCCCAGACCCAATGAATACAAGAACATACGACGTTGCATCGACATAGGCTTCTCCTGTCACCATCAATATGAGTCGTGAAAACCTCCGACGATTTAGCAGCCACCTTTTCTTGTGCATCGTCGGTAATTGGTTCGTTGAAAACAATCTACACTAAAACCGCCACCGATGGCAGCGCCCCCAAGAAATACTGGTGATTTCCTCCCATGTTGTGAGAAAAATAGCATGTCACACCGCGCTACGTTCCCACCACAGTGGAACCAGCAGAGCTTTCCGTTGGCCTCCAGCATGCTCCCATGAAACAACGTTCCTGGTGACCTGCCTTTTTTTATGAATCCTTGCGCGAACCTCATATCACTACTGGCACAAAAACGCGCCCCGCTCGTTGCCGCTTTTCCTAGATTTCGAACGGCAGGCCCCAGTTGCCACTGTGGGTCTAACCATTCGGTACTGGCCTCCCAGGCATCGGCACCTTATCAAATGACGGACGGTGGCTGGCAAATGCAGCATTTTACCCTGCGAGTTCGTAAAACACGGTATCGCCCCCTCTAAGGCCATTAATCAACACTGTATTTGCCAATTTTGGCGCTTTCGACATTGGTAAGACCACTGCGGAGATACCAGGGTCAGGTTCACTCGTCAGCAGGTGATTTTCGACTGCAAGAATTCTTCCACAAGGTCACTTGCTGTAACAAGCCAGCCTAACCACTACCTGTTTTCATGATATTTAACGTCGTGATAGATTCTCCGAAATCGTCTTCTTGTCTTGCACTATCTCCTATCCTGTTTCACTGATAAGGTCTTACGCAAGGCA
This sequence comes from uncultured Pirellulaceae bacterium, assembly GCA_964393615.1. Lineage (GTDB taxonomy): Bacteria > Planctomycetota > Planctomycetia > Pirellulales > Pirellulaceae > CAYMUR01. Next base: position 20,404 of record CAYMUR010000023.1, on the reverse strand, counting down.
TCTGAAAATTTGCTTGAAATAGAAGATGTTGCATTAACAATCTGGTCAGCAAACGCGTCCTACAAACACGAAAGCATTTTCAGTTACCCGCCCACCTTCACTCGCCTTGCTACCATACCTTATTCTACAAGTCCCGTATGATGGAAATTCGCGACCGGGGATCAGAAATGTTCGAATCATATCCTGGTACCAAAAAAAGCGATTCACACGCTCGACAATTCGTACTTTCGCTTGTGAACAGCGAACATTCTGAATGCCTCTTCGATCTAACGACGGTGAAACCACCCAATCGTCTACCTCGCCTAACATAGCAAACCGTTTCCACACCAAAACAGGCAGCATACCATGCATTGGAATACATCCATTTTCAACAACTTATTTTCAGTCATGTACTGTTTCTTCACTGACAACAGGGCGGCGCAGGGAAAAACTGCTACGGTCAGGTCGGTGACTGCAGACAGCCGTGCCATGAGGAAGACTTCATTTCCATGAAAATCATCGCAATCAAATCCTGGCAACCCGACACTCCCGGGTCTCCCCCAGATTGGAGGACTCAGTTGGGACAGATCATTGTCCAAGTAAAGACAGACGATGGTTTCGACGGTTACGGGGTTGGTGGGGGCGGACCGGCGGGGGTTCACATCGTGGAAACGGTGCTGCGCGACGCTGTTGTCGGCAAGGAATTCTCACATCCCAGTGAATTGCATGCCGCCATGTGTCGTTTCACATCGTTTTTTGGCCGGAAAGGAGTTGTCGTCATGGCGGTCAGTGGTGTCGATCTGGCCCTTTGGGACGCCTACGCAAAAACGTTAAATCAGTCGATTTTTTCGCTTCTCAACAGCAACAGCGAGCCACCGAAGAAACTGGAAACCTACACCACCGTCTTTACTGCCAAAGACGCGATCTCAGCAGCCCAAGCCGGATTCCGTGCCGTGAAACTCCACGTGGAGCGATTCGGACGACCACCCGAGGTGGACCGTCTCGTGGATCACGTGGCAGAGGTCCGTGAAATCATGGGACCCGAGCGAGGCTTGATGATCGATGCCTTTGGAACATGGAACGTGACATCAACGCTAGAAGTCGCAGAGCGCATTGCAGGCTACCAGGTCGACTGGATCGAAGAACCGGTTGCTCCGAATGACACAGCGGCTTACCAGGAACTTAACCAGGCTTGTCCCGTGCCAATAGCAGGTGGTGAACATGAGTATCTTCGCGAAGGATTCGAGTTTTTGATCGACCATGAAATGCACAGCATCTTACAACCTGACATCAACTGGTGTGGCGGGCTTACTACGTTACTACAAATTTACGAAATAGCCGAAGCAGCAGGCCTCCGAGTCTGTCCGCACCGGGGCTCAGAACCGTACTCCATTCCGGCCATTGCCGCGGTCGACCCCCAACCGCTCGCCGAATCGCCAAGAACCTGGTTCAACGCCCTGGAAGGCTGGCCCTCGATTATTGATGGACGTGTTTCGGTACCGCCAGGGATTGGGTTCGGGGTTTCACTACGCGGAGATGAAGGACAGACCACTAGGAAAGAAACCTGACACCGGAAAACGAGAATCTGGGATGGTCCAATCCACGCATCCTCCAGCGGGCGTTACCTCGCACGGCTTGATCATTCGCCAGGTTAACCCGTCTCGGCTGGCCTTTCAGGAAAAACTGTTGTCAGGCAAGTGAACCCTAGGTAGGATAGATCTATGTGTCGTTTTCAGCACTCACGATCGGGATAACGACTAATGCCAGGGACTTCATTCCAAAGATCTCGACAAAGTCACTAGCGACCTGGTCATTCGCAAACAACGCCATTTTCTCGAAACTCTGGTAACCATGGAGGATTGATCGGTTGAACATCTGGTTCCCATTCCGGCAGTCGCTTGTCCTAAAAACAGTCCAGACACTGGCACATCCTCTCGTTCTCATTTACGTAATAGGCTGTACCGCGTTACCTGGTTTCTCTCAAGATGCAACCTTACACCCGGAACTGGTCACTGCCCATGTCACCAATCTTGACATGATCTTCGAATTATCCAAATTTCGTTCAGGGGCCGGACACGATTTCACCTACATGAGAGAATCACTGACCGCGGAAACCCAGGCAGTGATCGACAGTATCGATAATTTTTTTGCAACGGTTCAATCGGAGCCCGAAAGCAGTATGAAGCATTACTACTCGCCGTATGCTCATCACAAACAGGACCATGGCGACAACACAACCATCCCTGTCTATGCACCTTTTCCGGGCATGATCACTCGTGTCACGGAAGAGATACGAGAGGCTGATAGCTCCATCGTTAACAAACGCGTAGAAATAACTGCCAGCGAAAACACCAACTACACGGCCGTCCTTTTTCACCTGAACCTCGACAATACTTATCCGCAAATCTTTAATGACTACCCTACGATTTCCGGAATCTGGACACACCAACAAGACGACACCAGCTACAGCACACGGACCGTCGAAGCAGGCGACCTTCTAGGCTACGCCGACATGAGGCTATCCAATGATTTTGATGTTGCCGTGCTTTTCAATGATACCAGCGACGACCAATGGATTTCTCTGTTTGAACTGATGCCAGACTCGTTATTTTTTGATTACGAGGCGCGCGGTGCCCAGCGAATGGATACCATCATCAGCAAAGAGTATCGACAGAACAACCCGGTCATCTGGGGCATGCGCAACGACGATGATTGGATTACCTTTACAGCGATACCCGAGCCCGCCACGTTGATCCTGCTTCTATCTGCCCTGCCCTGGTTGGGATTGCGACAGTGGTGCCACGAAGCGACCGCACCGTTGTGAAAACCGCACGGAGGATCACACCGAACCAGACTCAACCACTTCGTTGCTCAAAAGAACCGCCAACCAACGCGTTTCTGCGGAGGCCGAAAGGACGATTTTGACAATCATCGTCAGCGGGGCCGCCAACAGCATGCCCACGGGCCCCAGCACAAAACCCCAGAAAACCAACGACAAGAAGACCACGAGGGCCGAGAGCCCCAAACCTTTGCCCATGACTCGGGGATCAACAATGTTTCCGATTCCTAAATTGACGCACACATAGATCCCAATCACCCAGGCTAGCGTGGCACCATCTTGCGTAACAAAAGTGACCAGAATGGCTGGTAGCGCCGCAATGATCGAACCAATATTGGGAATAAAGTTTAACAGGAACGCCAGTAACGCCCACACCGGAGGATAGGGGACGCCCAACAAGAACAATAACACCCCGATCGTGAGCCCCGTGACCAGACTGATGATTGTCTTCAACGCCACATAGCGGCGGGTCTCTGAAAGTATTTTATTCCAGCGTTCCTGGCGGGCCATCGTGTCTCCGGGGATCACCGAGATCTTGTTGGGAAACTCCGACGCTTCGAGCGCGATGAACACGAAGCAGAAAAGAATAAACAGCCCCTTCCCAAAGAGCTCAGTCAGACCGCTGAGCAACAGTCCAAAAGAATCGACCAAGTAGTCGGTATTGAAGCTTTTCGGTATCTTGATGCCCGCCTCGCCCAACCGATCCGTCACTGTCGCCACTTTTTTCTGCAATGGTTCTTTATAGGTATCCAAATTATCTCGAAAATTGTAGACCGACTGTCCGATCACGGTCACTACCGTGCCACCAATGCCCACCAGACACAAGACTGCCACGAGGACAGCCACGGGGGTTGGAACACGCCGCCGAATCAACCACCTCATCCCAGGGGCACAGGTGATCGACAGAAACACGGCCAACAACACCGGCACCAGTATCGGTCGAGCCGCCGAAATACCGGCCATAACAATTACAAAACTGGCCAGGGTCAAAAGAATTCTCAAACCGATCGGAATCCGCAGTGTATTCGGCATGAACGTTTTAGCAAAAGAGAAACAGAGCAGGTATTTGTTTTCTACAAACCTTGCAATCCATTAAGTAAAACAAACGCCTGAATTCTAATCTTTCCCCTTTGGCTGTCAATCTTAGTGCCAATCAGGGTATTTTCTGGAATCAAAACTTTGAAGCTGCACTGGCATCTGAATGATTTCACTGCAGTAGAACCAACGCTTCGTCTTTGAGTTCTAAAAACATGACGGACAACAACTCCTGTGGAAACCATTTTCATTGTCCGTGGGTGGCAATTGGATCATTTTACAGAGGTGTTTCGTTCCCGGTTCTCACGGTAAAGATCCTGACTCACGCCACGTCAGCGCCAGGCACTTTCCGGCAACGCTCTATCGACATCTTGACATAGAAAATGCTGGACAAGCAATCTTTGAACGCACCGGGCAAACAACTCCTATACTATCGGCAGGCCAGCCGATTCCTGAACTCGCGTGGCCCGCTGGTTCATCCCGAGCACTTGCTCGACCTACACTTGGTTAATCTTGTATGCCTCTTCATTGTTTTCTAAAATCATAGGATCGCCATACGATTTTTTCGCTTTATTTCGCATTCATGGTTACCTGCTACAATCGCTCAAACGCCTCCTGGCCCGAAGCCCACCTATGAATATTCAGTGGAAACCGTCATGCCAATCTGACACGGGACACAGTAACTCGTCCCATCCTCAGCCGAGTCAGGCAACCAATGAAGAGCGAATCGAACTCTATCGGACCTGCCTCCGCAGCTTTGATGAGTACGTTGAGAAACATCTCGACACGAAAAGCGCTGGCTGGAGCTCCCCCTCCTCGGCTGACGGCTATTTTTCACTGATTCCTTATGCCAATTATGTGGGCCGACACGATTGGTCTCTCCGACTTCTGGGGCATGTGGCCCAATGCTTTGTCAGCAACGACATTCCCTTGCAACAAAATGACAATCGGGACCAAATGATCAGCTATGTACCTAGCTGGCTGGCTTGGGGAGCCTCTGATGCAGGAGTTTTTGATCTAAGTAACCTCTGGCTGAATTACGCAACCTCTTTTCAAGACCCCGGCTGTGGAGGATTTTTTTCCGGAGTGACACAGCGAGAAAGCCAAAGCGGCCCTATCGACTTTGACAGCACCACGATGACTACTATCGCCTTGGCCCGCGCTGGACGGGTCCAACCATGTGTCAAGGGCGGCGAATTTATCCTCCAACTTTGCCAGGCGCAACCGAACCCCGAAGAGCAGTTTTTCACGACCTGGAGCCTACCCGTAGGATTGTTAACAAACTCTGGCGGCGAAGCACCCACTACCGTGCTTCGCTGGGCCGATCCACAACAACATTACTACAAAATAGGTTTACTAGTGGTGGCACTGGCGCATGTCTATGGTGCGACAGGCGATCCAAAATATCTGCAGGCGGCCGTTACAACCTACCACGATACGGTTCGGCTCGCTGCGGATCTCTGGACCAACACTATCAGCCATAAAATGTGTTGGGCGGCGACCACCCTCTTTGCCATTACTCGTGAAAACCAATACCTTCATCACGCTTGTCGTTTTGCCGACCATTTAATTAGTCTTCAACAAAGTGACGGCGGATTTACCTATCCCGAGCTGTTACCGGCCTATCCACCTGAACGATGGGAAGTGGTCCCCAACATCGGCGCCCAATTTTCGCTGTGGATCGCCCGCACACTCAAAACACTTGAAGCCACAAGAATCTAGACAGTCTCGACCGAGTCGACAGATACACGGGGTCGATGGTGGCTTGGATCGCTACGGTAAACCTTCTTCGCGGCATCTTCGTGAAACGTGTAACTGTTCGGGGCGATCCGGGGCAGGACGACTTGTTCGCCCCCTGAATCCTGACACCTGGTTGGTTCCTTTTTTATTCCCCAGGAACTTCACTCCGTTCCACATAGCGTACCCACAGGCGAACACTCAACAGAGTGATCGAATTCTGGTTGCCACCCTTTGACAACGAGATTTTCAGACCGTTCTTGCCTTGCTGAATAAGGTCTGGCCTTAACTGAAAACGAAGCTCTCTTTGATCATCTCCGGTCAATTCACCCCCTCTCAGCTCTTGGTTGTTGAGCCGGGTGAACAATCGTTTCCCATTCACTGGATTGGCAAACTTCAACACCAGTTCCAAACTTTCCAACCGGCCCGCTTTCGCTTCTCCAACAATATCATCGCCTACCTCCCACACAATTTGCCGAACATCCTCCGGTCCAATGTCAATTGGCAATGGTGCATGACTGGAAATATGCTGATAATAACTGAACACGGGATCGTCCGTACCAAAAAGCTTGTCTTGGCTCGCCAAACCCTGCACACTCCCCATGTGTGGTAGTGCGGCATAAAACAGATTTCGCGTGGCAACAAGTCTCTCCCCCGATAAATGCTCCAGGGGGGTTCCCAGGTTCCAGAAAAATACACCAGCTGCACCTACACGATACCAATTCGACGCCACACCACGAAATCCCAACGCGACGTTCTGGTTATCAATTCCCTGCGGCACTTTACGGTTGATGCAGGGATACACTTTCACTCCATGGGGCTGCGCCAAATCAGTCCACAGCTGCACCGGCAACGTATAGGGAGCATATCCCAGGCCTGGGATCACTATGTCAATCAGGTCATTTTCCATCCAGGTCTCCAGATCCAAGCCAACACGACGCGCCAACTGTGGATTATCTGGTACAATCGCTGCCAGCAGGATCGGCCGTCCTCGTTGAACCGCCTGCTGGTCGGTAAAACTCCGAATGCGGCGCAAGAGGCCTGTCATGATCTCGATTTCCTCATCACTGACCGCTTCCCCGCGCATGGTGCTGCTGAAGAAAACCGGATGTCGGATGAAGTTGAGGTCGACACCGTCCACGTCATATCGCTGGCACACTTCCTCGATAATCTCGAATTTTCGCTGTCGCACCTCAGGGTGCGAAAAGTCCTGAGCAATCACGTACAACCCCAATGAATGTACGTCTTTGTCGTGTGGAATACCGTGGGGGTCAACCAGGAATTCCGGATGCTTTTTCTTCCACAGCGTAACCAGTTGCGGTAGAAAACTGTCGTGGCAATCGTTCATTCGCATGGAGGCAAACAGCTCCATTTCATTGTGGTGGGCAAAGTCAATAGCGACTTGCAGGGGGTCCCGTCCACTCCGAATAAGGGCCTTGATATTTCGCATGGTGTAGGGTGACCACCGTTGCGGAGCCCCCCCATGCGCGTCACCAAAAATCGGCTGTACCTTACTGTCGTAAACAGGCGCATCTCCCCAACCACCCAAAACAGAAAAAGAAATCGTGTCGACCGGTGTTCCCACCAGGGGCTGGAGACGTCGACGCAGAAAACCGGCAGGCGTGTCGGCATCAACGCGACTTAATTCATACGTATCGTCGTTGAAAATAATGCGACGCTGTTTGTCCAGAACTTGCTGGCGAGCCGTCCGTGCACCCTCTCCAGCCAGCTGCTGACTCGCAAACACTCCAACAATACCCAATGTCAATAGAAGCCTGAAACGGTAAATTTTCGTGATCATGGTAAACATCCACCAAAACAATCTCGTCAGTTAGAGGTCTTATCCTAGAACTTCAGCACGAATTAGTCAAGGATTTGCAACGGGCCGCTCTTCGTCTTTGGTCTCCGGTAGAATGGTCAACCTATCAGCGACCCTGGCGAGAAGAAAATACCACACGTCTCTCGGCAAACCCTGCCATTTCGTAAATCATGGATTCTAAAACCTGTTGCCAGCAAGGCATCACTGGACGGGCTGTAACGTCACAGGGCCGAACAAGCCAGCCTCGCGAACGGGCCACAGCGATGCGTCCAGTTTGCGACTTTTCAATCCTGCCCGGTTGACCTGGGCCCCCATGTTCAACATGCCATAACCATGTAATTCTTTCCACGGCACCTTGCGAATGTCGAGGTCACGAATCCGGTTGGCCGCAACGTTCGTTACATCAATCTGTAAATGGTTACCGACGGGTCGAAGCGTTTCTACCCTGACCTGAAACGGACGGCAGACAAGTGTTGTCAATCGTTGATGATTCAAGAAGACCCGGGCACTGTCCCCCAAGCGTCCCAGACGCAACAATTGTGGTCCGACTCCCTTTGGCGCATCGAACGTCAACGAATACCGCACCGTACCTGCAAACCGCTCTGCCCGCACATCTGGCAATTTTGTCCACGAGTCGAGTGAGACGGTGGTATAGGAATCAGGCAGTTCCGGACCACCTTCCAAAAACTCAACCGTCCACTCTCCCTGAATTTCCGTTGTACTGCCTAGAGGTTCATGATAGCGCCACAAATTGGCTTCCTTCCGTTGCTGAAATGTTCGCAGGATCACTGATTGACCAGGTTCAAGCTGAACACGGATTTGTCGCGTGGTGTTTGCTACCCGGCGCGTCCCTGCTAGACCCGCCTCGCCTGTAATAGGATCCAGTAAGGCAGCTGTTTCAAACTTGACTGCCAGTTGAATCCAGTGGTCCAATATCTCCTCGGTCGGGTTCTTCACAAAATAATAATGTCCGTGACGGTGTTTACGGCGGATGAACTGCAATCCATGATCGACCAACGGTTCACGACCGACATCAGCAGCCTGCAACAATTGCTCTACATCACTACTAACCATTATCCGTCCCCGGCCAACTTTTGCCGCGCGCACTTGATGCGCGTCCGCCGGTAACCATTCCAGGTCCTGCAGCAATGTTCTTAATTGTCCCTGGCGCACTTCTACGTTCTTTAATCCCGGCACGTCTTCTGGCAGGTGCGACACAAAACCCACCGTCGCCCCGTCACGGACCAAACACATGATCTTCTCAAGTGTCTCCAGGGGCATCACCCGAGCTGCCGGAACAATCATGACTTGATAACGTGCACCTGGACTCTGAATCGCTCCCTGCCTGGCATCGCAACGGTTCAACAACCGATCCGAGACCAAATCAAACCCGTATCCACGCTTCCACAAACGATCCGCCACCCGCCCCACCGGCTTGGGATCGAACCACAAGTGCTTGGAGTGTAATGGCAATTGCATGTAACCGATGGTACCCCAATTTGCATCCAACAAAGGTAGGTCGGGCAATTCATACCGCCGCCGCTGAAAATAACTCGTGTAATCCTGCCACCAAAGATCATGTCCCACTTGCCATAAATCATAAATAGGCCAGTACAGTAACACATCATTGTTCGGCTGCCCCCGTTGTAGTATGGACTGGCAGCGGCCAATGTACTGGTTCAACACGGGCAGATCACGCCAAATCGTATTTCGAGGATTCACCTGGGCACTAGCAAAATACGACCAGCCAGGCCAAGGCACCTCGGCGGGTGAATAGGCCGTTCCGTGAAAGAAAATGTGGTTAGCGCCACCCAGCAAGAAGCGATCAACAGCCGTCTTCATTTGCTGTAACGTCGTGTGAAAATGATTGTCCAACCAGGTAAAACTTTCCGCCGCAATCAACAAACGTCCTGCCACATGGCCGGCCGATGAAGCCAACTTGACATTCATCACATCGGTAAAAGGGTGCATCGGTGGGCCCGGTTGGTCAAGGCGTCCGTACAATTCCGCTTCTGGAATGTCGGCTGCCGCATACAGGTCCAATAGGTTCCCAGGAGAACCGTGAGCCTGGTTACGACTTTGACTACCCCGTTGGTGGGTCCAATCGGTCAATGGTTTGACAAAATTGTCGAGTAACATGTCAGATACGGTTTCACGATAATCACAGCGCACACGGGCAATGCTATCGTTCCGCAACGAGGGATCCTCTTCGGCTCGACCGAACAATGCGGGCAAGTGGTGACGCAAATCGTATCCACGACGAACCGAGAACTCGTCAAACAAATCCGCCGACGAGTCGATGGCGTATTCAAAAGAATCATGGTAATACGCGCGCACCACTCCGGCCCGGATTCCGTTGGTACGCTGACCGAATTCGGACAGATATTCGGACACACTCTGCCGCGACAGCGGGTCGATCGGTAATCCTTCACCACCCGGGGCGATTGCCTTCGGTTTTTGCGGAGACGGATCCATCGAAACCAGAAACACGGTCCATTCGCCTTCTGGCGCTTGCCATTGCAGCACACCCTTATTCACATCATTCTGCCGCAGATCAACGATCCTGCCATCCCGCGAAAATGCCATGATGGCCGCCACCCGTCGGTCGCCAAGGTCCAGCTGCCAGGATTTCCCTTGTTCTAATACCTTCGTTTCCAGCTTGGCACGCACGATCGTTTGGCTCGGCTTGACCCAGGAACCCGCATAGACCCAGCCCGAGCAGGGCGGAAGATCGACTCCCAGGTCGAGCTGACCAGCCAGATCGCACGTGACGTTGAACATTTCGATCCAGCGCGGAGAGAGGTACGAAATGTACCTCTCTTCGAAACCTTTTGCACCGTAAAGGCAGGTAAGTTCGATGCCGCCCAAACCCGCTTGACTCAAGCGAGTCAATTCCGCCTGGAGATTCTTTTCATCCACCACCGAACCACACCCCCACCAACGCGTCCAGGGCTTCTGCTCGCGAGTAATCGGAGGCCAGCCCAATGGATCGGCAAAACTATCCTCAGCGGCAGGGCAATGAGAAGGCTCCGTGAAAACCATGCTGCCCAGCATCATCCAAAGCAGCAGACCCATACTGCTGAAAATTTTCACCCCGGGCCAGACAGACCAATGACCATGAGTTTCTCGTTTCAAGGATCGCAGTCGCAGGTTCAAAACGCTACAGAATAACTCGGACATATCTTTCTAATTTATTCTTTCGCTGTCCGTTGACGATCACCTGCCACTACCCAGGTAGCGACCGCGATCAAATGAACCACGCTCATTACGCCCAGCCAATCGAAGTAACTTTCAAGTCGTGAATCATAGAGTGCATTACCCCCCAAGATCACCCATACCGGCAAAGCCAACGCCACCATCAGGGTCAACAGCGCCAGGGCTCCCACCAAGCGAAGCCACAGCGGCCTGGGAAGATGAGGCACCGGACCCACCACGGGAGCGGGCGTCAAAGAGGACTCACTCTCCTTGACAGCTGCTTTCGATGACCGCGCTCCAAAACATCCGGCTAAAACAACATACAGGGCTGCCGCAACAAACCACAGCGGTATCGCAATGAAAAAAATATGCAATGTCTCGGTCCACCACAGTCCGATCGCAATCCCTACACAAATAAACCAGGCTGCCAACGCTGGCCAGCTAATCCACTTGCCAGTCGCATTAAACCAATACCGTCGCCAGCCAAGAATTGGAAATAACCAGTGCTCTACGAAAACGATGGCCCCCACTGGTGAAAGCAGGATCCCATACAAGGCCACGAAGTCGAGCAATCTTGAAAACACAAAAGGAAAGCAGGCCACGATAGTTGTTCCGACACCGGCCAACAATGTTACCAGCCACCGCGGCCAGGCTGGTGTCACCGTCTGCAACGCAAGACCCGCCCGGTACAACGTGGGATTCGATGTTGCCCACCCCGCAATAATCACTGCCAGAATGCCGGAAACTCCCAGCGTCTGATACGCCACTTGGCCTGCGTCAAGTTCCGTAATCCCTTTCTTCAGAATCAACGCCGTCGTGGCACCCATCACTCCAGCACAAACCCAGGCCAGATAATGTCCCAGGTACATGCCGAACGCCGAAAATAGTCCGTACGATGCCCGCGGCGCATACCGCAAAACGGCCATGTCTGACAGCCCGACATGAAAGGCAATATTACAAATCCAAGCAAAGGCGACGATGTGCCACATCCCCAATCCGCTCTCCGGATTATGAATATAAACCATCTCGTTTGCAATGCGCCAAAGATCTGCCATGCCGGATAAAGCACCCGTGGACGTTTGCTGGGCCAGCAAGGGCAACGCTGCTACCGCTCCCGCAAAAAACATCACGAACAACCACGGAACACACACGACGGAAAATTGAACAAGACGCCTGAATCCCAGAATGGCTACCCCCACAACAACCGTTCCTACCACCAGGACGACGAATACAAATCGAGCGTCCTCCGGATACCACTTCGTTTGCGCCGGAATTCCAAACGGTATCCGCACTGCCGAAGCCGACACCGTAATCATGGTTCCAGACAAAATACAGAACATCAAGGCGTTCAGTACATTGTATAGCGAGGTCAGTCCGGGACCAGCAATTCTGCGCAGGTACCAGTACAACGTTAGCCGGGTTTTTACGGCAATCGGTGCACAAATCAATGTCCACGAAAGAACAGCCAGCGCGTTGCCAATTAACAGACCAATCAACACGTCTGCGGCGCTAGCGCCAAACGAAATAAATGCGCCCCCAATCACAAACTCCGTGCCCGCAACATGCTCACCACCAAACAAGGCAGCAAAATGTTTTCCGCTCTGAAGCCTGTCTTCTGTAACGGGCGCTCGTTCAAACTCGTACAGCTTGTCAACTCGCTCCGTCAATGAATGCTGCTGGCTCATATTCGTTCAATCATCGTGCACAAGATAGGGCGGCGACAAACCAACAACGGCTAGCGCTTCGTCGCACAGTGCGACAACACACCATTTACAGGACCAGTTTAACGTGATCCAAGCAGATCGGGTAGTATTCCCACAGCAATACGCTGACGCCACAGGGCAGCTGCGCTAACACTACAATTATCCTGACCGAGCATCTCCTCTCTTCATAATCCCTGAATGTCAATGCCCTGGCTCGACCAGATAGATAGACTGTCCATTCGTTTTCTTATCTATTCATGGCTGTCAAGCATTGCGAGTTGATCGACTAACGTTCACAGCGTGCTCGGTGAATCCAGTGACCCGTTTAAGTTGAATTCCAGCCGACCGTGCAGCACAGTTCGCCGAAAAAACCCAGTCAATCTCTGATCCATTTGAACTCATGCAGGGATATTCCATCGTACGATAACTTTTAAACATCGACAAAGATTTGGCGGATCTGGTAGTCCAGCCGGAACTGTTGGAGATCGTTCAGCACCTGATTGGTCGTGGTAATCAAAGTCAACAAAATGCGTTTGCCTGGCCTGCTACATCGCACTATCGGGCGGGTCGTCAACCTCGACGGAATGGTCTCCGGTCCAATGGCAACCCTACTTTCCGAAGTGCTTCGAAAGAAATTTCAGCGTCTTACCATTCGACCACTCGTGGGGACCGTCGAAGAAATCCGTTTCGACTCTCTTTTGTACGCCCAGAAGAGCATAGACGCGTTTCAGTTTTTCGAACCCCTGGCGAGCGTCGGCAATGGGAGCGTTTTGGTCACGCGTGCCGTTGATGAGCAGGACGGGCCTGGGCGCGTGCAGAGCGACCACGTCGGACATCTCGCCGTACTGCATGACACCCGGCAGGCAATTGCAGATGCAATGATTCATGGCGAAAAACGAGTTGCGGTAGGATGAGAAGATGCCGGCTATCATGACCAGCTTTACGCGGTCGTCGAGAACCGGCAGATAGAGCGACAGCGTACCACCTCCCGAAAGACCGGCCAGGCCAATTCGCGTCGCGTCGACCACGTCCTGGGTTTCGAGAAAGTCAATCACCCGCATCGCATCCCAACACCGCAGGCCGGCCGGCGACATGCCCAGCAGCACGGTGTTCATGGTCACGTTCTGACAGCTGCGTCTCAGCGACCCGCCCTGCGGGTCCTGGTACCCGGCCGTCTCGTTCCATCCCCGGACAATCGGCACCGCCGTCACGTAGCCATGCTCAGCAAAGTAGCGGGGGAAGTCGCGAGCAAGCAACGGCCGGGGCGTGCCCGACTCTCTGCCCTCTCCCAGATAAGGAACGACACCGTCGTGGCCATGCAGACAGACAATCGCCGGTGTCCGCTTACGGAGCTTATGCGGTACCAGGTAATAGACCGGACACCAGTAGGTCTTCTCGGTTTGGAGGTAGATCTTGTGACGCGTGAACGTGTCGAACCGCTGCTTTTCGATCCATTTCACCCTGAGTGGCACGCGCTCGGGCATGCGGCCCAGGACCTTGAGCATTCTCGCCCGAAACGCCCTGCGCCACGCCTTGTGCTCTCCCTCCGTGGTGGCGTTCCAGGCGAACTTTGGCGGCGTGGCATCAGCCAGCCCGCGGAAACTCGTTTCCACCCGGCTTTCCGTTGGTGGGACGTCGTCCGGCGAAGCCGCCTGGGTGATCGACGCAGCGCTCACGGAAACGCCGAACAGGATCAGCAGGCCCATTTTTTGGGTTAGACGCATTTCGGCTCCTTTCATCTTCATCAGGGTCTCTCGGTTCTATTATTATAGCAATTCATGGGAATGAGATTCCCTGAGAATTCAATCGAACCACTGATACCGGTGTTCCATCTTTCCGTTCGAGGCGGTTCAAGAATCGTACCCAAGTCATGCTTACGAATTCGCTGGTGATCCACAAGTTTTCTATCTCGACTCAGCCGTTGCCGATGCCGACACCAACTGTCGAAATTGTAGGCCGTCGTCGGGGAATCGTGGCATTTTTCCTGTCGCTCATCGGTTTTAGCCCGATCACGCGATTCATCCTCGCCGGAAATCAACTCTGTGCCCGCAACATGCTCACCACCAAACAAGGCAGCAAAATGTTTTCCGCTCTGAAGCCTGTCTTCTGTAACGGGCGCTCGTTCAAACTCGTACAGCTTGTCAACTCGCTCCGTCAATGAATGCTGCTGGCTCATATTCGTTCAATCATCGTGTACAAGGTGGAGCGGCAACAAACCAACAACGGCGAGCGCTTCGTCACACAGTGCGACAACACACCATTTACCGGAACAGTCTAACGTGATCCAAACAGATCGGGTAGTATCCCCAGGCAACGCTAACCATGCTGTCGATGTTCCAAGCGCCTCGCTGGATAATGGGCGCCAGAAAATATCTTTCCATCCCTTAACGGCTAGACCGATGCTGGTAACCTGGAGCTCCGCTACGTTTCCCACGATTAGGCTGGGATTTGCCCAGATTGACTTTCAGAATCCCTGCAGCCGCACGCTGACGCCACAGGGCAGGTGCGCTAACACTGCAATCATTATGACCGAGCACCTCTTCCCTTCATCAACCCTGAATGTCAATGCATTGGCTCGACCATATAGATAGACTGTCCATTCGTTTTCTTATATACTCATGGCTGTCACGTATTGATCGTTGATCGACTAAAGGTCACAGCGTGCTCACTGAACCGGTGATACCATTGACCCGTTTAAGATGAATTCCAGCATTACAACAAACATCGTACCATGCCATCACCAATTGTCGACACTGCCTTACGCGACCTGAACAACCATGGGTTTGCCGTGCTGGAAAATATGATTCCAGCCGACCGTGCAGCACAGTTCGCCGAAAAAATCCAGGCAATCCCTGATCCATTTGAACCCACGCAGGGCTATTTCATCGTACGAGAACTTTTAAACGTCGACAAAGATTTTGCCGATCTGGTAGTCCAGCCGGAACTACTGGAGATCGTTCAGCACCTGATTGGTGGTCGTAATCAAAGTCAACAAAATGCGTTTGCCTGGCCTGCGGAAGACCGTTTGCGACTGGCCATTGTCGATGGCTTGGTCGTTTCACCAGGAACCGAAGCAGGCTGGTGGCACGTCGACCCACCCATGTCACAATCGGTGCCAGAGGGCAGCCCACTACCAGACTTTCCATTAGTGGTCAATGTTTTCTGGATCCTGACCCCTTTTCGACCTGAAACAGGTGCCACGCGACTGATGCCAGGCAGTCACCGTTGGAGGAAAATGCCTCCCGAAACCTGTGATGATCTGGACGGTCAGCAATACTTGACCGCGCCCGCGGGCAGCGTGGCAATTATCCCCAACACCATGTGGCATGCTCCTGGCAAAAACGACAGCGGTCAAAATCGCGTGGCTCTGGCCAGTGTCTTTACACCATGGTGGATCGGCCAGTTTTCTCGCGCCGTACGCCCCATCCAACAAGCGATGTGGGACCAGCTACCTACCAAGGCGCAGGCATTAACCAAATATCAACTGCATTTGTCTGCTGAATAGGCCGAGTCAACATCAAACTTGCGCGGCTGGTGACATGGCTATCGGGACAACGAGCCTTAAGACCCAGGGCCCGTCCCCAGGCTGGCCCGTCCCCAGGCTGGCCCGTCCCCAGGCTGGTCTGTCCCCAGACTGATCTGTCCCCAGGCTGGTCCGTCCTGGCCACTGCACATCCAACTGACAACTTTCCGTCGCTACCGCCTGCCCCAGAGAAAATTGCTGCATGACAAGCGGTCCGGTTCCGCCCAGCTCTTCACGACAAAGGACAATGCTGAGGAACCCGCATTAGAAAATTACGTTTTTATGCCAGTGTGGTCTTTGATTGGCACTTTTTCTTGCTGTCAAACCAGCCACAATCTGCTGAAATCATCACGCTAAAATATTCTCGCACCAGGATACGGATTGTCCGCATTCAGTCGGTCCAGTTCCCCTTGCACCGACTTTTCAAAAACCGCTGTTAAATCAGCAACCAACTCCCGTGCTTTTACACCAGCGGACATGGTATCCGCGATATCAATCGGTTCACCGAACCGAACCTGGACTGCCCGTTCAGCATAGGCCGGGTACATTCGTCCATACAAATCTTCGCGTAATTTCTCAATCGTTTCACCACAACGGTCCAACGTCGGGCTTTCCGAGAGATAGTTACCCGCATAACTTAAAATGCGGAAGGCAGTCATTGCTTCGTCGGCCCACAAAGCCGCCACCGGGTGATCAATCTCTCGGCTCAGATCCGTTCGTATTCGATGTATCTCCCGACGAATCGCACGGATACGATCCACCAAGTCAGACCGAGCCACCACTTTGAGTTGCATCTTGGTTTCCAGCCCCTGGATTACCATTTCTGCGGCAGAACGCAATACAACAGGTAAATCGCTCCAATCCGCATCTGGCGGCATGAAACCGCGTTGGCGAAGATTGCGTTGCAGCATCGCCAGGCCCACATGATAAATGGCATCCATAATTGGCCCATTGTTCGCCAGCTCTACACCCAGGACGTGCGCCATGTCTGACAAGGACGTCCGTAGTGTCTGCCGTACATCACTAACATGCGTTGCTTTAATGGCCACCGGCACAGCCAGTACCGACTCCTCTCGATCAAGTTGCTGTTGAGCCTTGATCGCGATAAACGCCGGACCATCTAAAAACGGAGTCACTCGCCCGTTCATCAAAAACACATTGCCTTCCGGAAAAATCGTCAGTGCGTGTTGGCCCGTCGACAATGTGGAAATCGACTGTTTGAGCGATTGTTTGTCATTCCCATCACGATCGACCGAAAAAGCCCCCAGCCGCTGCATCATCCAGGTAAAAATTGGTTTCGCTCGAACACATCATAGGCAGCCATAAAAAAAGACCACACGCCAACCTGGTGCAGTACCTCGATCATGATCTGAGGGTCACTGTGCGTCGAGTGGTTGGAAAGAAACAGCACCCGCTTACCACGCACTTTTTCTAATACCTCCGCGTTGGCCACAGACACCGACTCAATGCGATGCTGAGCGCTTGGCAGAATTTTTTTACGATTGATCCAACAACCTAATCGGTAGACAAGCCAATTGGGCTTGGGAGGATAATACTCATAAGGCCGATCTGCAAAATTCAACATAACAACACTCTAGGTCGTGACGAGTGAACCCACAAGTACTCCATTGATGCTGGACCGATGCGTGCGATTCGCCATGCCAAGACATATCTTTTCGCTCATGGAGATTCATTGTTCGATCCCAGCCAACCTGTCAGCTCTGCCTGGCACATTCAGCAGAGATGTTACATTGCCCAACCCAGGTACCAGGTTAAAAACAACACCGATTGCGACCCGTACGTGTACTGAACACGCCGAATCTCCATTCTATTTATTGCGCAGCGCACCCAGGACGGTTACGTTTCCAAGACGGCCAATACACGATTGACCGCGGGGAAGCTAACCGGATTCGAATAATGGTAAACCTGACAGACTTCCTGCTCGTTGCGCGTCACCGGCGTAGGTTGTTCGATAACAAAGTCACAAAAATGCGGTGCATTAAAAACAGCAAATGCAAGTCGGACACTGTCCACGGCTGGATCGAATCGCTTACTAAGGTCGGGAAATGCAATCGGACCTGTGTCCACCTGCCAGATGCTTTTGTCGATACTGATATTCATGGTCTTGATCGGATATTCCATAACACAGCGCAAACCCGTTTCCTCGTTAGTAATCACGGTTTGCGCCACCAGTGGTGCAGCGGTTGCCGTAACATCTCGCATATCCTCAAATGTTTTGAGTTCCCTGACGGTTTTTCCGTAACGCAGGTGCATGTTTGGTGCACCCCATACATCTTTGACCTTGAGGAGTTGGCGATACCTGTCGCGCACGTCAACATGACGCCGCAAGATCAACAGATCCTCACCACCATAAATTGGCATGAAATCATAATTATCAACCACTAGCAGATGCTTCTCGGCAAAAGTGCGTTCGGCCTTGCATGAACCACATTGGTAAAAGATTGTTTGCGTCCCCGTCCTGTCGTCGTACAGAATGGTACGGCTCTCTATCCAAAATCTAACACGGTTCATCGAAGCAGAATTACAAATGAATGAGCGACCATAGTCCAAACACTCGCTCATTTCATCAGCAGCAGCCATGGGGCCTATTGTTGTTGCCGTTCCAACCGCAGCCATTCCAGCGGCCATAAAACCACGTCGCGTTGAGTCCATCATTGTGTCTCCAATGGTTTACAGAATGACAATGGGATAAATCCTACGAAACCTCTGCCAGGGCATCCTCAAAATTTTTCAGCCCCTGCTTCGTTTCATTGGGAAGAGCTCCAAAACCGAGTCGAAAGTATCGATTATCGACCTCAAAACAACGGCCCGGGATGACAAAGGTTTTATATTTTTTCGCCAGCAACTGGTAAAACTCTTCGGGATCAAACGTACAATCCTCTGTGAAACGCGGAAACCCGACAACGCCCGCAACAGGACGCACCCATTCGATCTGCGGTTGCTGGTCCACCCATTGGGAAACAGTGGTCAGATTGGTCTCCACCTGCGTCCTGGAACGTTCTAAAAATGGAGCCCGATTTTCCAGTACATGCAGTGCGATGGCTTCGCCTAGTGCATTGTTAGAAATCGTAATTTGTTCGCGAACCGTGAGTAGCGAATCCAGAATGTACTGATCTTGGGTAGCCATCCAACCAACGCGGATCCCTGGCAAACCGTAACACTTGGACATCGTTGCCAGGCTGATCACCTTGGGACTCAACGAAGCCGCGGTCGGTAAGGGACTTGAAAAATCGAGTTCTCGGTATGTCTCGTCAAACATGAAGTAAACATCATGTTTCTCCGCAATTTGGATAGCCCGATGCAGCTCATCTTCAGAAATAACAGAACCCGCTGGATTATTAGGATGGGTAAGACTGATCAGCTTGGTTTTAGGCGTGATCAGATCCTCTAACCGGTCCAAATCAGGTTGGAAATCATGATCAAAATCCAGCGGAAGAAAACTCACATCACAGCCAAGTGATCGAGGTATTTCGTAGAGCGACGGATAATTGGGATGTTCCACCACCACATGATCGCCAGGTTGGAGCAGCGTCGAGTTCAAGGCGAAAATTGCCTCGCTGCCGCCGCTAGTCACCATAATCTGGTCACTGTTCAGTCCTGGATAATCGGCTGCTAAACACTCTTTCAGTTTGGGGTCACCTGTGTGATGTCCGTAACGAAGTGCCACACTGGACAGATCCATCCCGAGTTCCTCCACCGTGAGAAATTTCACAGCACTCTCGCCAATGTCATAGTCGACATGGAACTGGTGACTGTCAAACCAGACCTCGAGTGTCATACGATTAAACCACATAGAACGTCAACTTTCATCAGTAAAGTGTTATCAAAACAACATGGTCCGCAATTGGAGTGGTCCGCAATGGGAATACGTTGAATTATCGCATTATTCACGGTGAAATACAACCGTCGAAGACGCTGCCGACAACCCTGAGACCTGGGACCAGACATTCGCAGACATGCTCCCGCCCTCACACAAACGACGCGACGTGGGAGCCGCCTCAACCCACCACAAACGGTTCACGAGTGTGACACCGATGGTTAGCTCTGCAGGCATCCGCCTGTTCACTGACCACCCCCAGTCGGCTTTGTGGGAAGTTCTTTCCAGGTTGCCAGATTACGACCGAGATGTTCCTGAGCCCGATGAGGTTTCCCTTCGTGTTCTCGTCCCGCCAAGTATAGCTAGTGGGATGCATAAAAACGGTAAAGATACGACCGTCATGCCACAGCACGGACTGCGGTCTGTGTGGTGCAGCCGATTCCCGCCGCACCAGGCCGAGTCGACTCCAGAGAATATGGCACTCGTTTTCATCAAGCCGAAAACTACCCACATTAACGAACGCGTCCTGCCGCATTTCCATGGACCAAACCACGGGTTGTGCATTGCGACGCCGGTAGCCACCGTGTTGCGCCATGGGCTGGTAGACCTTCGCCCCGACCAGCCAAACCTGGTCCTTAGATGCTATGGGGCAAAGCGCCCGACAACTTGGATGAAATTTACACCAATGCGGCTCGCTTTATTGGAGATACACCTCATCACCGTGTTGTTTCATTCG
>CAYMUR010000022.1:50906-61645 GCA_964393615.1 uncultured Pirellulaceae bacterium | reverse complement strand
ATGAGGGACTGTCCGGCAACAAGAACGATTCAAGTAAAACGTCTAGTGGAGAGAGACCGGAGCACATTTAAGGCAAATGGCAGGGGCCCTGGTGGCACGAGAAATGTTAATTGGTGTTGTTAGAGATCTAATCCTAACGTTCAATTATGGCCCGGCGTATTGCCCTGTATTGCAAGGCACCCTTTTGGGCGGGCCACGTGATCTTGAAAAAAAAATCTCAGAATGTGCAGGATTGGGGCATTTTGTGCGTAGTACATGATAGAAGCGAAGGTCAGGACCCAAAGTTCACAAAGTTAATTGTCGCAACCACCAATTTAGTAAGGCTTTTCAGGTTGATTCCTGATGTGCGGAATGCCGTCCTACTGGGCAACCTCAAAAGTCAGATTCCTGGCCCCTGCAAGTGGCGCGACAGCCCAGGTCCTAGACAAGAGCCTGGTCGGGGGTCGCTCGCTGAAAATTAAGAATTGACGAAGCATTCTAAACTTGGCGATGCACTTGCATTGCTTGGCACGCTTTATTTAACAACAGCAGGGAATGGTATGCGCCGTGCGCTGATCTTTCCCATGAAAACTCCATTTAGCCGAGGATAATTACCATGGATTCACAGACGGTCGAAATCATAGAATCTTACAACCGCTTCGAACTATTAGAAGACACTGAGTCCTTCACCAAGATACGACGGCATACAACGCCTGTCATGCCGGTCTCCGGGTGTAAACGTTTAATTCGGGCAGTAAAGCGGAAGCCGCTTCGCCGTAATGTAGCGAGACGACATTCTGGGGGTTCCAACGGATTTCGTTTCCAAAAATCGCGGCGTAAATTTGGCTAGGCGAGCTACACTCCTCCCACGTGTCAAGGGACGTGCGCTGCGTGACTCCTACTAAAAGTGCACGCAAGGCTCCAAGCTTCGTGAACAAGGTCTTGTATCGGCGGAATATCCAGTGATTGAGCCAGTCACTCGCGGAGAGTCCGCGAAACGATTTGTTTCCAGAAAACATCACGTACGGGCGAATGTCCATGCGGGGATTGTTCGCGACGGCGAACAGTCCCCAGCATGGTGTTGGCATGCCATGACCAAACCGGTGAAGAAAACAACGGTATTCTTAAGATAAGCGTCTTGGCAAGGGTTTTTTCTCTGCGGGTGTCAAAGCACATCTCACGTGCTGTTATTTTTATGGCCCGCCACACTCGTCGACGAGCCACCAGTTCGTTACACTAGTTTCGAGTGGCACTTCCTGTAGGTATGAAGTTCATCGGCCTTTTCGGTAGCGGGGCAAAAAAACTAGTTGTTGGACTGAAAGGCAGGGAGATTCATGGTGAATCGGGACGGGAGACGAGAAATAATCGAAGAATTGCCTGGAAAGACGGGGTGATTTTTGCAGTAGGTTGTAATTTTTTGCGACGGGGTATGGGGTGGATTTCAAGGAGTTCCGGGTGGCGGTAGAATCAAGATCCGCCGACATGTGGGACGGATTCCGACAAGCAAAGGTGTATGAAGTAATGCATAAAGTTAATTGGTAGGTGAATAAAGTGTCCGCGCAGCGTGTGCGGCTGTAACAACGCAAGAAAATTCCAGAGTGAACACACATGGCCAACACACCAAATATTGTAGTACTGGATGGATTTACACTAAACCCGGGTGATTTGTCGTGGCAAGGGCTCGAAGCCTTGGGGCATGTGACCGTCCATGATCGAACCCCAGCTGACCAAACGATTGTCAGGGCGCGTGATGCAGAAATTATTTTCACGAACAAAACCATTTTAAGCCGGGAGACGATCGGTGAACTGCCAGGCCTCAGTTACATTGGTGTTCTGGCGACGGGTTTTAATACGGTGGATGTAGATGCTGCTCGTGAACGTGACATACCTGTCACGAACATTCCGACTTACGGAACGGCATCCGTAGCGCAAATGGCTTTTTCGCATTTATTGTCGTTTGCGCAACGGGTTGACCACCACCATCGCACCGTGTTGGAAGGGAAATGGGGAAGCTGTCCTGATTTTTGTTATTGGGACTATCCGTTGATTGAACTGTCCGGTTTAGTGATGGGGGTCGTTGGATATGGACGAATTGGCCGTGCGACGGCGCGGCTAGCGCGTGCATTTGGAATGCGGGTAATGGCATATGATGCGATGCCGGTAACTCCCGAAGAGGATGACCAGATCGTCGACCTGGAAACACTGTTTCGTGAATCGGATGCCATTAGTCTTCATTGTCCACTTACCCCGGAAAATGAAAAGCTTGTCAATCGCGAAAGTCTGTCTTGGATGAAAAAGTCAGCAATCCTGATCAATACCAGCCGGGGACCATTGGTGGATGGCCAGGCACTTGCAGATGCGTTAAACAACGAGGAAATCGCTGGTGCGGGATTGGACGTTTTGGAGGTGGAGCCCCCGCCGGCCGAGAATCCTCTTTTTCATGCTAAAAACTGTCAGATCACTCCCCACATTGCATGGGCTACCCGTGCGGCTCGCAGTCGATTGATGAATACGGCAGTTGAAAACCTGGAGGCTTTTCTGAATGGCAAGCAGCAAAACGTCGTGAATGCCTAACGGTTGATGTTCTGATTTGTCTGGAAAAAAGACCCAACAGCCATAGTCGCCCTGCATCGCGGACCTCTGGGGATTGCATGGACTTCTTGGGATTCTTAAATGCGACTCCGCCCTGTCATGCGCACAGGGTTCAGGTAAGTTTTCTGACTAGGTCGTGTAAGAGGGGCATGTACGGGGCGTAACGATGTGGGGCCATGTTCCGGTCGTGTTGGTGATGCGAGTCATTCCGGTGCCCTTCGGTGTGCGGTGTAAGGATTATACGGATAATGCCGGATTTATTAAGAGCGTGACACGGGCTGTAGTAATTGGGGTGAAAAACGACGAGTTCTTAATATTATTTGGATAGTCAATTTGCCGAAATTAATGACAAATCGGCCTGTTATTGGCAAGGCCTTTTAATTTGCTCCCGGATAAGTATTGTCTTTCGTCCCAAGGAGGGGAACAGATGCCAACGTCGTTGTTTGCTAAGGGCAGTATTGGTTTTGTTACTGTTTTTTTCTGTTTGTTGGTAGGCCAAGTACAATCGCAATTGACAGCTTTCGAGACGCAGACCCTGTTGAACCGTCTCGAGCAGCAGGAACTTCGCCTACAAGAACTTGAATCACGTCTACAGAACAATGATGGTCCTTTCTTGTTTACCAATGCAGGGAACAATGAGGATGGCGAGGCAGTGATTGAAAAACTACGTGGCATGATTGAGGAACAGGGCGAGGAAATCGACAATCTGAGTTCGGCATTGAAAGGGAAGCCTAGTGCGGGACATTCCAAAGCAACGATGAAGATTGTTGGCCGAGTGCACGCCGATTATTGGGGATTTCCGAACAGTGATCCCGGTATCGACGCGATCGAAGGGGGCGATGGGCCTCAAAACCGTATCGGTTTTCGCCGAGTACGATTTGGTGTTCGCGGCAAATTACCAGCCAATATGGAATACCGAATCGAGATGGAGTTCGCCGGGGGTAATGATTCTGAGTTTCGTGATGTCTGGCTGGGATGGAATGACCTGCCGGTATTACAGAAATTATTAATCGGTAACCAGAAGCGACCTTATGGCTTGGACCATTTGAACAGCAGTCGCTACAACGTGTTTCTCGAACGGCCATTTGTCATTGAATCGTTTAACCAGGATTGCCGACGTGTAGGTGTTCAATCTTGGGGCCTTTCGCGTGATAAGGGCTGGAATTGGCGCTATGGTGTGTTTAATCAACGTCTTATTCAGGACGAAGGTAATTACACCAACAATGACCTGCAACTGGAATTTGCCGGACGTCTGGCACGTACATTTTGGTACGACGAGTGCTCAGACGGTCGTGGGTACGGTCATTGGGCCATTTCTGGTACCACAGCTTACCCGGACGAGAATACCCTGAGTGATAATGGGTCTACCGGGCCGGACGTGAGTGAAGCCCGTTTTCGTCATCGCCCCGAAGCAAGGTCAGCATCACGTTGGCTCGATACGGGTGTCATCGCAGGTACGGAAGACTATCAGTTGCTCGGTACCGAAGGGGTTCTTAATTTTGGCCCTCTCCAGCTGGTGGGCGAGTATGAAAACGTGTGGGTGAACCGCACAGGCGGTAATCAGGTCCATCTGCACGGTGGCTATCTGTATGCTTCTTACTTTCTTACCGGGGAGCACATGGTCTGGCAACGCAAGAACGGCACACTCGGTCGGGTAAAACCGCATGAAGACTTCTTCCTGGTAAATACCTGCGATGGTTGTGTTGGTCGCGGTTGGGGTGCCTGGCAAGTGGCTGCACGCTGGTCCGAGGCTGATTTTAATAATGAAGGTATTTTCGGTGGCATGGGTGAAAGCTTCACGCTGGGTCTTAACTGGTATTGGACTGCCTATTCTCGGGTACAGTTGAACTGGATCCATGGTCGCATTGACAACCGCGATATCGACAGCGGCCCGGCATTGGCTCTAACATCTGGTGACTACGATATCATTGGAGCACGTTTTATGGTTGATTTTTAGTTGGGAGAATCGGCTCACAGTCTTTCGGGAAATGGTTTTGACCAACTAAAATTTTACCACGCTACGGAAGTAACGCGATTCGGAGATAACGATGAATATCCTGAAAACTATATTAGCTATTACGGTCTTGTTGGCAGGGGGGCAAAGCGCCTTTGCAACAAACTGCGATTCCTGCTCCGACGGCAACGACAAAGTGTGTGTTTCCAAATCGGTGGAAACGACGAAAAAAACACATTGTTTTGAGGTAGAAATCAAGGAAATTTGCATCCCCAAATTTCGCTTACCCTGGCAGAAATGCTGCCAGAGCACTTGCGGCCGTGTGAGGACGATCAAGGTATTGAAGAAAATAAGCCAGGAGTCCAAGTCATGTGGTTGTGAGTGGGAAATAATTTCTGGCAGGAGCTGTGACGATAGCTCTTGTGATGCTGGTGGAGATGACACTTCACCAGAGGACTTGCCGGCAGCCCCAGATTCTGCCGCCATCGATATTCCGAAAACACAGCAAGGCTTTGTACACCTGTTTAATTAAAAGCAGCGTTGAAAGCGTTTGTAAATGCAGGGTGGACCGGGGGCTAAAAGTCAGTCAGCCCTGGGCCACCGTTTTTTATGGGCTTGCCGTTTTTTTATGGGCTTGACTGAGGAGTACGTTACCGTAGAGGCAAACGTGCTCACTGGTCGATCGTCCGTTTCCCGCGATGAAGGAAGTATTGTGATGGGGCTCTCAAACCGGTGGAATGTTTGGCATTTCCGCCGCGCTCCAAAAAGATCACATTTTTGGCTTGGGGCCATAGTGTTTAAAAGAAGGAATCAACGGGCCGGCTGAGATGCCACCGTCGATCGAGATGACTTGTCCAGTGACCCAGTCACTGTCACTACTGGCCAGGTAGACAGCGCCAGCTGCCACATCTTCTGGCGTACCAAAACGTCCACACGGGGTATATTGCATCCATGCTTGGTAGAGTGCTGTGTCTTGTGGTGGCGGCGGGTCATTGGGCACTGGAACGGCGCCAGGAGCGATGGAATTGACTTGAATGTTGTATTCCGCCAGATCAAAGGCAACTCCCCGTGTCAGGTTGATGATGCCGGCTTTTGTGGATTCATAAAGACCCGTCCAGTGAGCTCCCCCTAATCCGTGGACCGACGACATGGTGATTATCTTGCCGGCGCCACATTTTACCATCGGTGCGGCAGCATGGCGTATCGTCAGGTAGGTGCCAATTAAATTGACCCGAATGAGTTGTTCGAAATCTGATAAGGTTGTTTCCATGAAAGATTTCGCAATTCCAATACCTGCATTGGCGACGACAATGTCCAGCTTGCCAAATTCTTGAACAGACTGTTCTACCATGGTTAAAACTTCTGCCTCGTTGCTGACATCGGCTCGACAGAGAAAGGCTTTTTGCCCTGATGCACGAATGTCCGCAGCGGTAGCTTCGGCAGATTCCTGGTTGCCACGATAAGCCACCACGATGTCAGCCCCTTCGCGTGCGAAGGCGCGGCATATGCCGGCGCCCAGTCCACCGGAAGCACCGGTTACTAAAGCTATTTTGTTTTTCAGACGCATGTTGGCTCCGCTGGTAGGCTGGATCACTGAAAGGAAGTCTCAGTGGTTTCCATGCCCTGTTGGAATTTGTAACGGTCGTATTTCCGATTGGCACGGTCGTGGGCTGTTACCTTCGGATGGGACTAGGGTGGTAGCCAGGCGCCTGCCTTTGGTGAAAGTGAGTACCACATGGTTTCGTGGGGTTTGTCCTTATGCTGTTTGGACTGAAATAGGTTCGGTAGGTGGGTCGTCTGCCAGGCGAATGGAATTGACGAGGGTGGCACTGAATCCTGGCGCGGCGACCTGAACTTCGTCGCCGTCGGCGTAAGTCCAATCACGAAGTCCATAGCTAAGCTTGCTCGTGCCAAAAAAGTGTAAGTGGATATCGCCCGGGTGCCGGTGTTGTGGAAATTTGAAATGATGATCTTCACAGTTTGCCAAGGAATGACACATGTGTTGTTCACCACTCCACAATTCGCCACTGTCGTAGATCACATTGCCAGACCGACGTACGGTACATTGCAGAGAGATTGCCTGGAAATCAGAATTCAGGATTAATTCAGGGCCCACAGCACAGCGCATTAATTTGGAAGGGGCCAGATAGAGGTAATTTTGTTTTTCGGTCGCATGATCAGACCACTCATTTCCCAGGGCGAAACCAAGTCGCCGAGGGTTACCATGTCGATCCACGATGTAACAACCTACGATTTCCGCTTCTTCACCTCCGTCGCGCGCATGAGCTGGTATGTCCAGTGCCTGCCGATGCCCGCGGATATTTAACCCGTTTCCTTTATAGAACCACTCTGGTGCGACACCACGTGTTCCCAAGGGTGGCTTTCCATTTGCTAACCCCATTTCAAACATTTTGAGCGAATCAGTTTTAGTGTCTTGCTGAGGAGCATCCGCAGTGCTGTGCATTTGATTTCTGGCTTGCATTCCCCCCAGATGTGTCAATCCTGTGCCGGAAACAAGTACATGGTAAGGGTCTTTGGCGTCCAAGGGCGGATGCAAGAACGGTTGTCCACTCGTGGAATCGGAGTGGAGTAGTTCCTGGTAGTCCAGGCAGGGGGCTTGGGACAAACCAGTTTCCGACCTGATCAATGTTGCTAAGGACTCCGCAGAGGCTTCTGCGGAGTGAAAGATGTCGATGACGCGTTGCCAGTCAGGACGGACAGCCGTCAGGTCTCGCAAATCATTGTCTTCGACGATTCCTACCCTGCGCCCTGTGGTCGGGGTTTGAAACTGTACGATTCTCATTTCGGTTGGACAGCCTATAGTGGTGATAACGGATCACATGTTTAGTTTCTGGCGTACCAGCATCAGTTGGTTTGTGCGTGGCAGCCAATGCATTGTAGCAACAAAGCGTGGAACGTCGACAGTCACAAACGTTGGTCTGGGTACGACGTTTGCGGAATAACAAACGAACGCGGCGACTTGTGCACAACGCAGTATCATTACAAGGTCGATTATTACAAGGCCGCCAATTACCCATGGTGGTGTCGTCTCAGCAACACAGGATACAAGCAATGATGACGGAATGACGATCAGCGCTCATTTGCAGTGAAAAGTCTTTCGATGGCCCGTGGCGGGAATCTCGACCGTATAGGCGTTACCCGCAGGATCGACGGAAAGGTGAATGTAATTTCCTTGACATTGTGTTGCGTCCTCGTGATTGGCAATGAACTCTTCAGGTGCATTATTCACCGCTCCATCTGGGCGCAGATTTTTATGGACCTGGTAAATTGCTTGTAATGACTTGGTTTCCGTCAGGTTCGCAAAGACTTCGGGCATGCAACCTTTGGTCGCTCCATTATTCATGACCGCTACGGCTGGTTGTAAGGACTGCAGGATAACCGGGTTGTTACTGCTATCGAGACCGTGGTGTGTTACCTGGTACACATCGACGCTACCGACCAGGTTTTGCGGACACACCAACCGTTGTTCTTGATTCCAGGTGAGGTCGCCGCCATCAAAAAAATCAAATGCACCACATTTGAGTAAGACGACGACACTCCGCGCATTGTCACTACCGTCTCGGTCTTTTGGTCTGTGCTGGGAACAAGTGCTGTTGGCCCCTGTATTCTCCGGCGCGTCGATAAAATTGTAACGTGTGCCGAGACATCGCAACGATATCTCGGGTGCGAGCTCGCGACCGGACTGCTTGAGCGGTATCCGATCACCAGGATTGATTACCTGCCGGCGTTCACTGGTGAGGTCGAGATAGGATTGTTCGGGGTTCGGTTCTGGCATGTCGCCGGTCAAGCCATTGTCATAAAGCGTTCCAATAGGAAGCATCTTAGACAAAGTTGCCGCGCCACCATAATGGTCGAGGTGATAATGGGTTACGATGAGGTGATCGATTCTAGTTAGCCCGGCTTTCCTGGATAGAACGCGCACAATACGATCAGGGTCGCGGGTACCTGGATTCCCGGTGTCAATTAATACCGACTCACCAGCCGGCGTCACAATCAAGGTGGCGGCTCCACCTTCGACGTCTATCCAGTAGATGTCAAGTTGTCCATCCTGCAAACCAGCTGACACGACAGTGGAAAAGTAAAAAAACGACAACAGGACAAATAAACAGTTGTTTCTTTGCGACGTGGTAAACATTTTTAGCGACTCCACTGTGGGGGATGCGATGGCAGTGCAAGCTCTGTCGTGCTCCGACCACTCTACTTGCTAGGCAACAGGATTTCCAGGTGGCAGGAAATTTAGCAATTTTGCCTTTAGTTTTCTGCCATCATTCAATGGTCAGGAAGTTTTTCAAAAAAATATTGCTCCAACGAATCCATTGTGCCAGTAAGCTTGTGTGCGTTCCGGAAGGTAGGATCGAAGACACCGGCAAAGAGGCAAATGCTGGAGTGATGTTCGTAGCCACTGGTCTACGGGAACGGAGGTGTATGGCGGTTGGGTTGACCGAACTGGCGTTGCCGTGATTCGAACAGGCTGTGAATCCAAACGATGTGAATCCAAACGAGATAGCTTTGGTATACCTCGGTAAACGGGGTCTTGGGCAGCTGGAAAATGGGATTTGAGATACTGGAGGTTAAACTCTGCAGGGAATTTTCTGACAACATGTTTGCCGCTTTTTGTGCGGATGGTGCGAGGGTTATTTTTTGTACGAGATCTTAAAATGTAAGTAGCGACAAAATCAGCCTTCGGTTTGTAAAGAGTGGTCGGAAGTGACTTGTTTGTATTTTCTCGTCGACGCATAATGGTCACGAATGGGATTCTCAACCAGTCGTCGATATTAGCGGCTAAAATCAAGCATGGATCGAAACGATGGCCAACTCGCCCACATATCCGCCGCCAGGCCTCTGGAACGGAAAGCGGCCTGGGAACTAGTTTTTAAGGCGTTGCCGTCGAACTTGCAGCAAAAACAGGTTGACCTGATGCTGCGACAAGCCAACGCTGGACTGTTGGACCTGGAGGGTTTGATCGTTGCGAGAAATGGTGACGACATGGTCGGCGCAATCTGGGTGCAGCAGTTACCTGGTTCCACGGCTGCCATCTGGTTTCCACAGAGGTTGCCTGGGGGGCCTCCGTCTCTTGCGCGGTTACTCTGGGAGGCGTCTGACGCCTATCTGGAGGTGCACAACGTGAGACTGGCTCAGTGTCTTGTGGAGCTGGATTCTGGGGCCGAGGCGGAAATACTCCACGCTGCTGGGTATAAGCGGTCGGTTGATCTTTTGTACCTGGTAAGCACGAGGGACTCATTTCCCGAATCACCGCCTGCGAAAAAATTACAATTCGAGCGTTTTCAACGGGGAGCAGAAAGACGCCTCAAAAACGTTATCGAACAGACTTATCGAGAGACCTTGGACTGTCCCGCGTTAGCAGGTATCCGGAGCATGGAAGACATAGTGGCCGGGTATCGGGCAACGGGTGACACGAGTTCCACGCATTGGTATTTTGTTTGCGACAAGATGGAGGATGTAGGTTGTTTGTTATTGACAAATCACAGCAAGGACCTCCACTGGGAGCTCATTTATGTAGGTCTTGTACCGGCAGCACGCGGCAAAGCGTGGGGATTGGAGGCGACGCGATATGCCCAATGGCTAACGGGTGAAGCGGGGAGTGATCGGTTAGTGTTGGGGGTGGATGCGGCGAATCACCCGGCTTTGGAGATGTATGCCTCGGCAGGATTTATTGGCTGGGACCGCCGTAGCGTTTTTCTGAAAGTCTTTTCCGGTACAACAGCCACGTCTAATGAAATCGAGAAATTATCACAACACTAGGTAAAGTGAAACGAATGTAAGGATACGTGCCAACAGTTTATTCATGCTGTTTTTACACAAAGAAAAAAAATAATTTTTGGAAGATGTTCACTTACTTCTTGTTTTCCTCGTGAGAAATGCAGATCTGTTGAGGCTCCTAAAAAAAAATCTACGGCACACCGCGTGGGGCATTTGACAATCACGCTAGCACGCGTAAAATCATCTTCACGGTTTAATAATAAAACGTCTAACTTGTCGGGGCAGATATCATTCTCTGGTTCGGCAATTTCTCGTTTGCTTGCTTTCGCAAAACATGTTGGTACTTTTAGCGCTCGCAGTATGCGCCTAAGTGTCAATTACAGGATGTAAACGTGCCTGATACGGAAATCCTTGCTACGCTCCGTCTTGCTTTGTCGAGCCGCGTTGGTGCGGAACGGTTTGGGTTGTGGTT
>CAYMUR010000022.1:26790-50896 GCA_964393615.1 uncultured Pirellulaceae bacterium | reverse complement strand
AACGCGTCTTACATTAGACGAGACATCCTTACACGTAGAAGCTGTGGATCGGTTTTCTATCAATTGGATTCGCAACCATTTTCGTGGCGATCTGGAGGCTATTCTACTGCAGCTTGCTGAAAGCGGCCAAATCTCTCAAGAGTATGGTGTGACGTTTTCTGTCGACAGTTCTTTGAAAAAGGCCAAGATAGCGCAACCGCCGGAGAATGCAGCTGAGCTCGAAAAGCAATTGCCATTACCACTTGAAAAACAAACGGTCGCTGCTGGAAATAGTGACCGAGACGGTGGGGTATCTTCTCACCGCAACCCGAACTCAGATACGAAGGCAGGGTTACGGGCAGGGTTACGGGCAGGGGAACCCGTTGCGGCGTCCGCTCTCGGCAAAACTCGGAAGTTTGCTAAGTTGGGCGATTTCGTAGTCAATGCCTCGAGCCGTTTGGCATATACGTCCTGCGAAATCGTGACGGAACAGCCAGGTGGAGTGACACCACTTTTGCTTCACGGACCTCATGGAGTTGGTAAAACGCATTTACTTGAAGGAATTTGGAGTGAGTTACGACGGTCCCGTCGGCTACGTCGCCTCGTCTATCTTTCTGCGGAACAGTTTACAGGGTATTTCTTAGAAGCCTTGCACGGATCTGGGTTGCCGAATTTTCGTTATAAATACCGAGATGTAGAACTATTGATTATCGATGACGTCCAGTTTTTTGCTGGTAAGCGGGCGACGCTCGTCGAATTGTTGCACACCATCGATGCGGTATTGCGAGAGGGACGACAACTCGTCTTTGCCTCAGACAGACCTCCGTCTGAGCTAAACGCATTGGGGCCGGATATTGTTGGGCGTCTGGCGGGTGGTCTGGTGTGCCGCATTGACCCTCCAGGTATTGAGGCACGTCGCCAGATTGCTGCGCGCTGGGCCCGGCTTTGCCATGTTTCGGTCCCCCAGCAGGTGATCGACTATGTAGCTCAGCATCTGCCTGGAGATGCACGCCAGTTGCGTGGGGCGATCAATCGCTTGAAAGCAGCGAGCCAGGCTCATGGAACTCCTGTGACGGAGGCGTTGGCTGTTGAGTCATTGGCGGATATTATTCGATCGGCGCATCATGTCTGTCGGATTCATGACGTGGAACGGGCAGTCTGTGACTTGTTCGGGATGGACTCCAAAACATTGAAATCAGGTAGCCGTGAAAAACGAGTGGCGCAGCCACGCATGCTGGCGATGTGGCTGGCACGTAAATATACACGTTCTGCTCTGTCGGAAATCGGCAATTATTTTGGTGGTCGCAGCCACAGCACCGTTGTATCAGCACAAAAAAAAGTACAAGGTTGGATAGGCCAACAAGAAACAGTTCAATTGGCAGATCAGACTTGGATGATGCAAGACGCGATCGATAAACTTGAGACGCAGTTGCGAGTGGGCTAAAGTATCTGCTGCGGATAGCTATGCCAGGCTTCTACAGACGCATGGCCGCTGGTAGCGAAAGAAAAACCGTGTCAGGCCCACTTACGTCTATCTGATCTAGTGGAAGCAAAAATCTGGTTTAATAATCGACGCGGTACGTTTCTTGATTCGACCTTGGGGGATCTGCAACACGCAATCCAGAGTTTCTAGGTCGAGTGTGCTGTTGAACGATGCCTTCTAAGTCGTGATCGAGGGCTTCCATTTTGGGGAAGATCGGTCGTGGTCCACCAATAGAAGCTCCCATAAAAAAAAGAGCGGACAGAAACGCGATGGTAAACAGAACGATAAACGCTGTACTTAAATAGCCGATGGTCCTTAATACAGGAACGGGTGTCGTACCTGACATCTTCGGCACGGGGCCGCTTGAATTTGACATCTTTGTTCTCCAGTAGGGAGTTCAGAAATGATCAAAAGTTCTGGTAGTCTTTATTTGCTATGGCGAAAAATGATGGGCTCAGCGGGTCGAATCGGGGCAAATTCTCGTCAGCTAGTTACGATGCGCGAAGCCATGAATTCTGAGTGGTAGGTGGATTTGCCAGGAGGCAGGTAAATCTAGCAAACAGTACCCATCCATCGGGTGCTATTAGCCAGTCCAACGGAAAGTTGTCCTCGTCTTTTCATTGTGATCGGCAGCTTCATTATAGACAGCCTGTTTTCGGTTGGAAACGTTTCGGTGTATTTAAAATCGAAACGGTCTATTTCGAAAAAACCCGACAATCCCTGGCCAGTGATTGTTTTATGCAGTCCAATCCAGCGTTTTTCAGGCAACAGGCGATCAACCTGAATATACCGCGTGGCCGAAGTGCATGGGAATAGGGTTGTCGGTGTGTCCTGTAGGTCAACGGCTTGTAAATCGTACTGGGTAAACGATTTATTTTGCAAAAATGGGCTTTGAATGTAGAATAAAACGAACGGGACACCGTCCGTTGAAGCCTGGTCATTTATGATCAGGATGTCGCAGTGAGCACGATGAAACGAACGCGTGAAGCAGGAGGTAAATGCCAATGACAAGATTTCTGGTTGCTCTTCTGCGGAACCGATATGCGTGGATATTGGGCAGGTATCTCAGTAGGTTGTCGACACGGTTTGTCCAACGGCCCATTGGTTCTGATGCGTCCAGCGAGAATGTTGGCCTAGGAATAGCTTGGACCGAAGTCCTGCTCACCCTGGTCGTTTTACTGTTCCCTTCTTCTGCGTTGGCAATAGAAATTATTGCGGGAACTGGTTCAGGAAAAATCGCTTTGTCAAAGAGTTATGATTTTGGTGATGGCCCTACACAAATTTCCAAAATGATAATGGCAGGTGATCCGGATCATCCGCAATCGGATTCACCCGTTCATCGCGTAGACGCTAATCTTTCTTCTTCGCCTTTTCGTGGTGTAGGTAGTTTGCGAATTATTGGTGAATCGGATGTCTTTATCTGTTCAGGAACAACGGTTACTTTGCGTCATCTTGTCACGGC
The DNA here is from genome assembly GCA_964393615.1 of uncultured Pirellulaceae bacterium. Lineage (GTDB taxonomy): Bacteria > Planctomycetota > Planctomycetia > Pirellulales > Pirellulaceae > CAYMUR01. The sequence goes on along the minus strand of CAYMUR010000022.1, from coordinate 47,972 downwards.
TGCACACTGTTTTGATTTTGATGATAATGGAACAATCGATGTTTTACCTGGTGATGTCACTTATTATTTAAATGATGGAAGTGAAAAGTCGGCAGTACGGTCGGCTAGTGATATTGTATTTCACCCGCAGTTTACAGGTTTTGCCAATCCACGGGTCAATGATGATGTGGCTGTGGTGACACTCGCCTCGGCTCTTCCAACGGGCAGTAAAACATATCGTTTAAGGTCAGACACGGTGTACCCAGAGGATACATTGAATTTTGTCGGTTACGGTCGATCCGGTGACGGTGTGAGTGGAGATATTGTTGAGGCATCGTTTACTGTCAAGCGGGTTGGTCAGAATGTGGCTGATTCTTACTATTCCAATGATGAACATCCATTCAGTCTCACAGAAGTTTTTCGGTTTGATTTTGATTTTCCGCCAGCTGCTACAGCAGGGTCCGTTGGGGGGCGACGCCCTTCGCTGGGAAATCATTTGGAAACAACGTTGGGCGGGGGTGATTCGGGTGGCCCGGCTTTCACAAAAGTTAACGATGCATTAGAGTTTGCCGGTGTCATGACATACAGTTTTGGTGGCGGATCTCAACCATCCCCTCCCCTTTTCGGTAGTGGTGGCGGTGGTATGTTGATCCCTGCCTACCGCAGTTGGATATTGGAACAGGTACCAGAGCCTGGCAGTGCATGGTTGGTATGGTTTGGAACATTGTTGCTTGCTTTATTCAGCGGCCGGTGGCGAACAACTTGTCATGTTTGATCGCCGGTAAAGCCCAATCTCTTTAGCTTGCATATCCTGTCAAACATGCCACGTATTAGATAATTTGGTACCAGCAACCTGATTCGGGCTTCGACGAAGTCCGGTGAAAAGATCCGTGACAAAGGACCGTGGCGTTTCCAATGGGTCGCGCATGGGGCTTTCGACAGTGCATTCGTCCTGGTCGGGTCAACGCTGGTAGGCAGACGGAAAATAAAACGGCCTATCCGCCCAAGAGGCAGGGCTTATTATAAATTGCCCGTTGTGGAACGTTTACGGCATGACAGAGGCGTGTGCCGTCGGTACAATAAACATTAGCGTGGAGGCGGCCGACTCGTTTCGATTCCATGCCGGAGCGACAGCGATTGTCTGTCCCTGGAATGACGATGTGATATCGGGACGATAGATATTATCAAAATGATCCTGACGTCTCCTTGGCTCGGTTGCAGTTGTTTGACAGTCCCACGACGGAAACAATCCATCTAACAACCTGTTTGCGATATGTCGTCCGATACGGTTCATACCGAAGTAGGCAGTTATTTTATCTCGAACTATCCACCGTTTTCACAGTGGACCAAAGGGGCGTTGACGGACGTCCAGCAGGCATTCGAAGCACCTCCTGACGATGTGCCATTGGGGTTGTATCTACATATTCCGTTTTGTCGCAAACGCTGCAAGTTCTGTTATTTTAAAGTGTTTACCGACAACAAGGCCAGTGATATCGAACGCTATGTCGCGGGCCTGAGTCGTGAAATTGAGTTGGTTAGCCGGTTACCTGTCATGGGGGACCGCGCGTTTCGTTTCGTTTATTTTGGTGGAGGGACGCCTTCGTTTTTAAGCCCTCGGCAACTGACGTCTCTTGTGGAACGTTTGCAAGCGAATATACGTTGGGACGATGCAGAGGAAGTAACGTTTGAATGCGAACCGGGGACTTTGTCAGAAGCCAAGCTGCGCACCCTGAAGGAATTGGGAGTTACTCGTCTTAGCCTTGGTGTGGAAAATTTTTCAGATACGATTCTTTCTGAGAATGGGCGTGCTCATCTTTCGCCGGAGATTTACCGGGCCTGGGAGTGGATTGAAGCAATTGATTTTCCCAACGTTAATATTGACCTGATTAGTGGGATGGTCGGTGAAAGCTGGGAGAATTGGCGGGACTGTGTTCGCAAGACACTTGCAATGGCACCACAGAGTGTCACGATTTATCAGATGGAATTGCCGTTCAATACGGTTTATTCGCAGGATATTCTTAATCACCAAACTGCCTCACCTGTTGCCGACTGGAAAACCAAGCGAGCCTGGGTGGATTATGCGTTCAATGAGTTTGTGGCAGCTGGTTATTCCGTAAGCAGTGCCTATACCGTGGTAAAAGGTTCCGGGCAGATTCATTTCAGTTATCGGGACAATCTTTGGCAGGGAAGTGACCTGTTGGCAACGGGAATAGCAAGCTTTGGCCATGTTTCGGGAGTCCATTATCAGAACTTGCCGGAGTGGGAGGGTTATTTAAGTGCAATCGAATCTGGAAGTTTGCCATTGGGTCGCGGAATGCGACCTTCGCCGCACCAGGCGCTCGTCCGTGAGATGATTCTACAATTGAAACGTGGGTATTTAGACCGTTCTTATTTTGAGTCTAAATTTGGTGTGGATATCCTGGATCGCTGGAGCTCTGTCTGGCAGCAGTATTCACGCGAGGGGTTCCTGGACATCGTGGATGGGCGAGTTGAACTTGCTCGTAGTGGTTTGCTGCGTGTTGACTCGTTGTTGCCGGCATTTTTTGAAGAGGAGCACCAGGGAGTGCGGTATACATGAGCGATCCGCTGGTGTTTATGATGGGGGAATTTGAAGCTTCCATTCCCAACGACCGACAATTTGCCAAGAACCATATGTGGGCCCAGTCGGAGAACGACGGGATATTTCGGTTTGGCTTTTCAGCTTATGCGGTACGGTTGTTGCAGGATGTTTATTTTTTGGATTGGACGGTGGACGTCGATTCTAAACTGCTTGCCCAGCAAGCCATTGGGGCGGTGGAAAGTAGCAAGGCGGAAAGTGAGCTCTATGCGCCGGTAGGTGGGAAGCTTGTTCGGTTGAATGAAGGCTTGTTAGTCGATCCGGCCATGATTAATGTGGATATGTATGGCCGTGGCTGGCTGTTTGAAATCGAGGGGTTGGGGGATGATTTGTTGACTCCGGTGGAGTATATTGAACATCTACGTGCTGTTTGGGAAATTGCACAACGGACCATTAAGGGACAGTTGGGATAGTCCTCAATTTGGTAAAAACGGACGGTGTCGAGTTTGCGCCAAAACGTCCTTCCAAGCCTCCCCCATCGAATGACCATCTGAACCTCACGCTATCATGTCTGCTCGCATTACTGTTGTCGTATCGCAGGGCCAAAGTCTGAATCCAACAAAACGTGGATTGGAAGAAGAAATCGTCGCTGGTCTATTAGGTGAACCAGGAGTTGACGTGACGGTGATCCCTCACCTGTACGACCTGCAGGCTGACGGGACTGGTGTTCTTTGCCTGCAGGGTATTACGGGCGATATCGTGATTCTTTCGTGGCTTTTTCCGCGGGCCAGCCGCTGGGTTTTGAATCGCCATGGCATTTACGGTCACGAAGGGGCGACGTTGTTCGTTGAAGACGATGAAGATGATGAAGACGAGTCTGACTCGCAGGAACTCGAAGAAGAAGCGTCGGACGAACAAACCAAACAGCGAGTTCTTGAGACACGTACTGTACCGGATCGACGAATCTTTTGTCTCGACTTGCGTGTACGTCCTGCGGCGCAGGATTACATTGACGAAGTCAAACGGATTGTGGGTGAGGCACGAACGTCGGTCGTCGAGTTGACGAGTTGGATTGGGGGTACTCCTCGGCCAGAACAAATGGAACGCTACTTGAATTCCTCGGCGGAGGTGCCTGGCAAACCTGCTGATGCCGCAGACCCTGCGTCGGCCGCAATGCGTGTTGAGGATGAGACGGTACGCCGTTGGTACCCTGTGATCGACTTTAGCCGCTGCACGAATTGTATGGAATGCATCGATTTCTGTTTATTTGGAGTTTATGGTGTTGATAACCTGGATACGATTCTTGTCGAACAACCCGATAATTGCCGCAAAGGTTGTCCTGCTTGTAGTCGTGTCTGTCCAGAAAACGCAATTATCTTTCCACAACACAAGACACCGGCAATTGCGGGTAGCGCCGAAGCAGTCGGTGGTCTGAAAATTGATCTTTCGAAATTATTTGGACAGCCAGACGCTGATCCCATGCAAGTTGCCGTCCAAGAACGTGACGAACAGCTGACGCTGGTAGGTCGGGAAGCGGTTGGTACTTCTACGGGGATTCCCCGACGACAAACTGGTAAAACAAACGCGGAGCGTAACGCCTTGGACGATCTGATCGAAGAAGTCGATTCTTTGGATCTCTGACTGAGTCTCCTGCACAGACACCTTGTTCTGCACAGGCACCTTGTTCTGCACAGGCACCTTGTTCTGCACAGGCACCTTGTTCTGCACAGGCACCTTGTTCTGCACAGGTACCTTGTCCTTCGCAGGTGCCTTGTCACAGAGTCTTCTTTTGGCGACGGATCTACCGTTTTGTGTTCTGAGTCAGATTTTCCGATCAACATTTCAGTACAGGCAATGCATCACAGAAACCTGTCGTGCGGAAACAGGAGCCTGATGTTTGCAGAGTGGACGCCATTGCCCTAGCAAGGTACCGGCCCCATCAAGGCACCGCCTTGATTTAACTTTTGCTTTGCCAGTTTTCTGGCTTGAAATGCTTTGTATACGTGCCAAAATCACTAAAACAATACTGTTTCAGCAACCAGTACACCCAGCTTTTTTCAGGGATTTCCTGTCCCGGGTTGTATTGGGACGGTCGTGGCTGAAGAGCGCGTAATTCGTCGACAGCCGTTTTGCGCAACGATGTGTCATGAGCCTGGTGTCGTTCAGCTAGTTCGACAAGCAATTCCGGTTGTTCCAGGACAACACATCCACGCGTACTGGAAGCGGCTGTTTCACGAAAGTCGCGTAAAAAGGAGGACTCGTTGAATACATCCCGCAACGGCTGGTCGTCATAGATAGACTCCGTTGCGAACTGGATGACTGGACACGGTTCAATATCTCCATAGGGGCTTACGTGGTGAGTAAATCCAGTGGCAGCAGGACAGAGAGCACGGCCGTTAGCGTCATAGTAGGCATCGATAATGGCGATCGGTTTTTTAGCTCTCATTTCGACAACAAACCGACGTGCTTCGAGTTGCTGTTCCGGAGTCAATGCCAACTGGCCGTTTGGATCGGGACCGACAACGCGATAGACATGGAACCAGGCGTAAAACACTCCCATTTCGATCAAGCGATCTAGCCATGCCTCGTTTAGCAGGTCGTCAAAGTTTGTTTGACATAAGCTCGTGCAAACTCCGGTGAGGAGTTTGTGTCGCAGGCAATTTTCAAGTCCCGTTATGGATTGGCTGTAAACGTTCCCCGGGCCTCCGCGACGTTCGTCGCTGATAATCTCGTTACCTTCGATACTGATCAATGGGGTCACATTTCCCAGGCGCCGCAATTCCCGGGCAACTTCATCTGTGATAAAATGTCCATTTGTGAAGGCTTGGAAATAGCAATCCGGATGGTTGGAGAAAATGTCCAGAATCTCTGTATGCATGAACGGTTCGCCGCCAAGAATACCGAAAAAAGAATTGCCCATGGCCTTGGCTTCGTGGATTAACTGGTTCATGGCGTCGACTTCGATCTTTTGCTGTTTTTCAGCGACGTCAACCCAACAGCCCTGGCAGCGTAAATTACAGCTGTTAATAATGGAAATGTAGAGAAATGGTGGAAAAAAATCACCATGTTTCAACCGCTTTCGGTGTTTATAGACGGAGCGAGTGCCCTTCACCCCCATATTCCAGAGGAATTTCCAGACAAGACGCTTGTCGGTCTCCAGCAGAGCACGTTTTGCCATTCGGAAGTACACTCATTTCTCCTTATGCGCGGCAAGTGTGAATTGTGTAGACTCGCATTCTAACATGAGGAACCCTTGAGCGGTGCCCCCTATCCTCCCATCGTTTCCCGGTGGAACCTTTCCCACGATAATGATTAATCGCGATCGACTGCAAAATGCTTACCTGAAGGCCCGTGCTGATCTTTTGCGGGAGTGTGGTCAGGATGGATATTGGACTGGCGAATTGTCAGCATCTGCCCTTTCGACTGCTACGGCGATAAGTGCCCTGTCACTTGCCCTCCCTGAAAGTTGTCCTGGTCAATCTCCGAGGACCAGCGATGGGGTAAGTGGACCGCAGATGGACCAATTGATTTCCGGTGGGGTGCGCTGGTTAGTCGATCACCAGAACTCCGATGGAGGTTGGGGAGACACGGATCGCAGTTTTTCCAATATTTCGACGACGTTGCTGGGAATTGCCGCCTTCCATTTGTCAGGTCGGGCAGGGCAGTATCCGGGTGTTATTGCTCGGGCGGAAAAGTTGGCACAGCAGCAAGGAGGTATCGGGGCGGTGCGCCAAAGGTATGGTGTCGATAAAACTTTTGCCGTACCGATTTTGACGAATCTGGCTTTAGCGGGTCAGATTGACTGGGATTGTGTTTCTCCCTTACCTTTTGAGTTGGCATGTATTCCACAAGCCTGGTATCGATTGGTACGTCTGCCAGTGGTGAGTTATGCTATTCCGGCTCTGGTTGCGGTAGGTCAGGCAGGGTTTATTCACCGCCCTACGCGAAATTGTGTGCTGCGCTGCATTCGCAATGCGGCCATTCCGGGGAGTTTGCGGGTTCTGGAGAGAATGCAGCCATCTAGTGGAGGCTATTTGGAAGCGGTTCCGCTGACGAGCTTTGTGGTCATGTCTTTATCGTCCATCGGACAGCGACAACATGTGGTTGCCCAGCGAGGCCTTCGTTTCCTGTGCGATTCAGTGAGAGATGACGGCAGTTGGCCGATTGATACAAATCTTGCTACATGGAACACGACATTGGCAATCAATGCATTAAAAGATTATTCTGATCCCCGTTGTCTTCGCTGGCTACTCTCCTGTCAGCATCGACAGCGACATCCTTATACGGGGATTGCTCCAGGTGGTTGGGGCTGGACGGACCTGAGCGGCGGCGTGCCGGATGTGGATGACACGTCTTCGGCGCTGCTAGCCTTGCGGACGTTGGGGCAGGATTTAGATTCGGAGGCGGTACGGAAAGGCCTGGGCTGGCTGTTGGCATTGCAAAATCGTGATGGTGGCTGGCCCACCTTCTGCCGTGGCTGGGGAACCCTGCCTTTTGATCGTAGTGGAACGGATTTGACGGCACATGCGATGCGGGCCTTGCATGCATGGTACGCTAGGAAAGGTCGGCCTTGGCGGGTTAATAGGGCAGTCACCCGAGGATTTCAGTTCCTGCAGGCTAACCAACAATCAGACGGCAGCTGGTTGCCACTGTGGTTTGGCAACCAAAATCAGCCGGCGGAGGTAAATCCAGTGTATGGAACGGCAAAAGTTTTAATGGCCTATCAGGACTTGGAGCAGCACAAGGCTGCAGCAGCACGCCGCGGGGTCGGCTGGCTTTCAGACCAGCAACGGGTGGATGGCAGCTGGGGAGGGGGCAGGTCAACTGGTAGCACGGAAGAAACGGCGTTAGCGGTGGAAGCTATGCTTGGAGCGGTGGATGAACCTGAGATGCAAACCACTGTCACCAAAGGACTTGAATGGCTTGTCTCAGCAGTGGAACAGAATCTATATTTAGAGTGCTCGCCAATTGGATTATACTTCGCTAAGCTATGGTATTATGAACGATTGTACCCACGGATCTTTACGGTTGGAGCACTTCGCCGTGCTCTGATGGAGTTCATCGTGTGACAGAGTTCTGGATGCAATCTACCTTGTAAATTAACTTAAAAAAGGCAAAAACGTGCCTGATATATCGGTACAAGAACAACAGGAAGAGGTGACTTTGCCGAACCAGACAAATGACCGACGTAAGTCTCGCCGTCGCAAAACGGCTCACCTGAAGTTGGTTCCTGAGACGCGTGAATTACGGGAACGGATTCGTAAACATTGCGGCGAAGTGGCCTCCAAGCTGGATAAGAGTCGCCCCTTGTCCAAGGACGAGATGGAATCCCTGTCTCGGTCTCTGCTAGAAAGTCTCGACTTGGCAGAAGGATTTCTTGGTTGGACGATGGTTGTACTGACCTCGGCGTTTTGGCAGGAACAAGTAGCGGGCATTCCGCCAGAGCGTCGCCTGTTATTATTGCCGCATTGTCTGAAGCACGCGGAAGGCTGTCCGGCCGACTACGACGAGTTCGGGCTGGACTGCGAAAAATGTGGCGCCTGTAGCATTGCTGATTTTCGTGGAATTGCGGAACAGATGGGTTACAAGGTGCTCGTTGCCGAAGGTTCCCCGATTGTTCTGAAGATTATTGTCAGTGGTTATGTCGACGCCGTGGTAGGGGTAGCCTGCTTGAACGTATTGGAAAAGGCAATCGACAAAATTTTGCTGGCTGGAATTCCGTGTATGGCCGTGCCACTTTTGTCTAGCGATTGCCGCAACACGTCAGTGGATGAGGAATGGGTCGACGAAATGATTAACATTTCACGATCCGAACCAGTTACTCCAACCAGCACTTATGTGCATTTGATGCGTGCGGCACATCAGATGTTTGATCCCGACGAATTGGATCGTCTTGTTCCGCGCTTGCGTGGTGGACAACGTCTGGCAGAATTGAACGGTGACGGACTGAAATCGCTTGACGCGATCGCTAGTACTGAAACGATTGCTTATGATTTTTTGGGCAAAGGTGGTAAGCACGCCAGGCCTTTTATTACTCTTGCCGTTTATGATGCATTGACAGGTGGCCAAGGGACTGGTGCCAATGGTGAACAACATGTGACCGAGATTACTGACTCGGTAAAGCGCGCAGCACTGTCCATTGAGACATTTCATAAGGCTTCGCTGGTTCACGATGACATCGAAGATGACGATCAATTTCGTTACGGAGACACTACCATTCATCGCAGGTATGGCGTTCCTGCGGCCATCAATGTTGGTGATTATTTGATTGGATTAGGCTATCGCCTGGTCAGTCGAGAGGCGTCGGTGTTGGGAGCCGAATGTGTCAGCGATATCCTAGATTGCCTTGCTCGTTCTCATATGAAACTTTCAGAAGGACAGGGGGCTGAGTTGTTGTGGCGGGATGCAAAAGATAAACGTCTTTCTCCTACAGATGCGTTAAAGATCTATGTCCTCAAGACGTCTCCCGCATTTGAAGCGGCTCTTTTTACGGGGATCCGCTTGGCAGGTTCGGCTGAGAAGTATGCTGAATCGGTAGCTCAATTTTCTCGACACCTGGGGATTGCGTTTCAAATTATTAATGATTTGAACGATTGGCAGGGGGATGATCACAACAAGCTGGTTTCTGGGGCTGATGTGTTGGGCGGTCGTCCTACTATTTTGTGGGCTTTGGCGTTGAGCCAGTCTAGCGATGAGCAGTGTAGTGAAAAGGAAAATCTGGTTCGGGATGAGAGTTTGTCTCAGGAACATCGAATTAACCAAATTCGACAATGGTATGAGCAAACGAATGTGTTTGAAATGGCGAAGGAACTGGTTGACAAGTACCAGGGTCGCGCTGAAGAAATTGCAGATAGCATCGAACCGGACGACTTGCGGCAATTGTTTTATTACTTGATCGATTCCATTCTCGAACGTCCAGCGGAATCGGTTCCTGAGCCGGTCACGATGGTGGATCTGGAGAACGGAGTAACTGCTGGTTCGGTTTCATGACGTCATTGCCACGGACGACGCCAGAACTTGATGCGTTGGTTGGGATGTTTTACCCCAGTGTTGCAGCGCTGGGCCAATTTGAAGAAGTTACTGCAGCGGAACTCTTTCCTGTCGCCAGGGTGCTTCTCGACCACGACCAGCATATGACGCTGACAGTCGAAGCACACCATGGTAGCCCGGTCGATCTACAGGTTCTGGAATCGAATGTTGTTGCAACGCATTACGCCCGCAAGATCCTGCTTCGACGTCGCTCGGATAATGAGGTGGTCCAATATGGTATTGTGCGGTTACACCTGGATTCTTTGAATGCCACAGTGCGCGAAGAAGTGAATGGCCAGGACATTCCTTTAGGAAGAATATTGATCCAACACAATATTCTTCGCATGGTGCGTTTGCTTTCCCTGTGGCGGATTCTACCTGCCGAAGAACTTTGTCGCATGTTTTCTTTAGATGAATCCCAGGTATGCTTTGGGCGAACAGCGCTCATTTACTGCGACACGGTACCAGCGGTAGAATTGCTGGAGATCGTCCGTCCGTTTCCTGCTTGAGTTTCTTCGCTGAGTGATAAAACTCAAATAGATTCGACATACAGACTCCGACGCAGACGTTCTTTGTGCCGCGCGTCATCAATCAGCTTGGCAATTTGTTCCACGTCGCTGATCCCATGGAGTACCAGTTCGGTGTGAGAGCGGTCACTGGAACTGAGCCGGATGGAACCCACGTTCAGTAATTGTTCGATGATACCTTGTTCAAACGCGACATCGTCCATGTCGATTGTTTCGATTCGATTTGTAACGCGTCGTAAGATCCCGGATTTGTGGACGAACCTTTGGTCGGTCAATTCGTAATGCACGCTTAGTTTTCGATAAATCAAGAGCCAACCGAGACCGCACCAGCCGAAGAATGTCAGCGCTACTGTGAGTGGCAAAATGGAAGGCCAAGTGCAAGCGACTGCAATCAGCAAAAAGGTGCTGCACCCGGCGGCGCCCCAATGGCTGGCCATTGTTTTTGCCGAGTATCTGCCGCTCCAGAGAACTTGTTCCGTCAGTTTTCTGCTGTCTCTGGTAATTTCTCCAATTCGTGGCGGGCACGGAATTTCGGCGGACTCGGTCGATTTGTTAGCGGTGCCCAATGGGATTGGTTTGCCACATTGATGGCAGAATCTGGCGTTGTCCGTCATTTTTACATGGCAGGCCGGGCAATGCATGGTGTTTTCTCGTTAGAAGTAGGACAAAATGTCAAATCGCTGCGTTAAATTTGCAGGGGAGAGTCATTATAACGCTTGGCGGTTCGTTTCGTTAAGCTACCACTCGCGGGGGATTTGAAAGGCTAAGTGTTGAAAAGTCGCATTGGTGTACTGTACGGCGGGTGACTTCATGGGGAATGTTTGCTTGGCATGCGATTCACGGCAGTGTCCGGCTACACACGGTTCCCAGAACGTGTTAGAAAGGGAGTTGGGCGAGTATGTATTGTGTTCGCCAGCTTGTTCTTTCAATGGTTCCCGTCATGAAATGTCCTTATTGCCATATTGACAATGATCGAGTCATCGACTCCCGGGCTAGTGACGAGGGATTCTCGATCCGCCGTCGCCGTGAATGTCTCGGTTGTAAACGTCGTTATACGACTTATGAACGGATTGAAGAGCTGTCCATTAAGGTGGTTAAAAAAGACGGTGTCCGCGAACCATTGCAACGCGAAAAAATTCGTGTCGGGATAGCCAAAGCATGCTGGAAGCGGCCTGTCAGTGATGCCCAGATTGATGTGGTTGTCAATGAAGCGATTGATGAAGTTGCCGCTGATTTCGATCAGGAAGTACCGAGTCGGGAGATGGGTGAACGAGTCATGGCAGGACTGGCGCGATTGGACCAGGTGGCCTATGTCCGATTTGCAAGTGTTTATCGTGAATTCAAGGACGTCCGTGATTTTGTTGAGGAATTAAAGCCAATGTTGGACGCTGCAGAAAAGAACCGCCAGGGATCTGAAAAATAAGCAACATCGTGCAAAAGTGTTACCGCTAAATTTTATTACCGGGTTGACCGGCAGCCGAAGTTACTTGGAACGCTGTAACTACTTGGAACGCTGTAACTACTTGGAACGCTGTAACACGAATTCAGGAAGACTGCGAAGGATTTCGAGAGAGTCACTGCTAGCGATTTGTTCGAGTGCTAACGTAGCGTGTTTCGCAAACGTTGCTGCACGTCGTTTGACATAATCTGCCGTATGAAGTTTTTCGAACCAGGGGATGAGTAATGCTCGTTCGTCTCCATTGTTCGATGATAAATCGGCTTGCAGTTTTTCACGTTGGTCTGCATTGAGATGGCTTAGCACATGGATCAAAGGTAAGGTCGGTTTTCGCTGGTCCAAGTCGGTACCTAATGACTTGCCCATTGTTGATTCACTGCCGACAATGTCCAACAAGTCATCAATGATTTGGAAGGCGATCCCGAGATTTAAACCGTAATTATAAAAACATTCCACACGCTGTGACGTCGAGTCGGCATAATAGGCTCCTAACTGGCATGCGCAGGCACATAATGAAGCCGTCTTGGCAGTGATGATTTCGAGGTAGTCTGCTTCGTTGAGATCAAAGTTATTACAGCTGCGAACCTGACGTAACTCACCTTCACATACCGTATTGGTTGCTTTGCCAATGGTTTGACAGGCAAATGTCGAGTCGAGAGTGCTGGCCAGGTAAAATGCATGGGTGAACAGGTAATCTCCTAGTAAAACGCTAGGTTTGTTGTCCCACTGTTGATTGCACGTATGAAGATGCCGTCGTAATAACGCTTCATCCAACACATCGTCGTGGATTAAAGTTGCCGTGTGAATCATTTCCACAACAGCTGCCAACGTTAAATGCGACGGCGTCACTTTACCAGCAGCTTTTGCCGTTAATAATAAAAGTGCTGGGCGCAGGCGTTTACCCCCCAAGCGGCATCCGTAGCGAATCATTTCATCTATTTCAGGGTGCTTTGCAACCAACTCTTGCCGAAGAATTTCCTCACTTTGCCTTAATTCATCCAAGACTGGTGCATAAAGGATGCGCAACTCTTCTGGTAAAATTTCTGTTCCATCGACCACTTGGCTCACGTGCAAGGACCCTTATTAAATAATGGATTTAGATTGACAGAGGGTTGGTAGTGTTCACGCTACAATTTTCCAAACGGTACACAATCTAGACCGTGACTCCAGGAATCATAGGAACGTGCCAGGCTGTTAACTCCGTTTATATTCGCCACGTTTATATTCGCCACTGCGCCCGCCTGATTTTTCATCGAGTTGGATGGATTCGATGACCATGCCGCGATCTACTGATTTACACATGTCATAGACCGTCAACGCGGCAACACTGACAGCCGTTAAAGCTTCCATTTCGACGCCAGTACGGGCTGTTGTACGTACCTCAGCCGTAATCTGCAGTGAATCGTCTGTGATAACTTCCAGCGTCAGCTGTACGCCATCCAAGGGCAGTGGATGACATAGCGGGATCAAGTCGGCCGTTCGTTTGGCCGCCATAATCCCTGCCAGGCGGGCTACCTGGAACACGTCACCTTTATCCATATTCCCAGCCCGGATACGGTCGATGGTGGCGGTCAATAACCGCAGGCGGCCACTGGCGCGGGCGTGGCGCTCGGTGACATTTTTGTCGCTCACGTTAACCATGTGAGCGGCACCGGATTTATCGAGGTGAGTGAAATCTTCCATTGTACCTTTCTATTGTTTAGACACTATTTTAGGGTTAACCCAGGTGGCGTCGAGGGGTTGTGGGCGGATGTTATCAATTTCACATTCGAAACGGTGATGTACATCGGTGCTGTACATCATCGTGCCATGGGGTTTCGGAATGCCTACCCGTAGAGCGAGCGCCCAGCGATTGACGTAACTAGAGAAGGGCTCTTACTCTGAAACGCTGTAGAATACACCGGATGATATCGTTTCGCAAAGAAACGTGGAACATACAGACAATCGGGTAGCCGGGACTTAACGAAAGGGCCACAGCGTAGGAGCGGTAAAAGGGGCCAAAACAGTTCACGGCTGTCGCGAAACCTTATGAGTCGCCACCACAATTTCCGAACGCTAGACACCCAGGCGGATGATGAAGCCAGTAAGAGCCTGGGACAGGATGGTCGGGACCGGGAGCCCCCGACCAGTCCTACGGCCGATTCATTCAGCCGTCCCAAGTATGTTTTCTGTTTATTGACTAACCGGGTGGTGTACCGTGCCAATAATCGGCAGAAAGCTGGATAAAATGATCCGTCGAAGGGGTCTACCACGACGGTTTGAATTTTGGCGACGAAAAACCGACTTTGTAGGTAGTAAGGGAAAGTAGGATCCCGTACCACCTACAGAAGTTAGACGAGTTCTTTCTTGTTGCTGATGAGCGTCCTAAGACGTTCAGCTAGAAGTCTCGCGTCGAACGGCTTCTTAAAGGTTTCGTTGATCGTCGAACGGTCAAAACTGACACTGCCACCGTCATCTGGAAGCAAAGCGATCAGAATGGTCGTTGAAAAATCGTTGTTGCGACGCAGATTTTGACAAATCTGCAAAGCTTCGACTTTACCGATCGAAAAATCGACAATAATACAATCTGGGTGAAAACTCTCGGACTGAATACCAGCCTCAAAGCCACTTGCCGCTACGGCAAGCTTGAATGACTTTTCGGGAGGTAATTCACGTTTGAGATTTTCGATTAACACCTGATCTTGAGCGACGACCAGAACTTTTGCCATCGTTTCATCTTCAAGATCACCAAGGGGCATTCCGTGCTCCTTGAGGAATTTTATCAGGTATTCGCGGGGAATTCGGCGGTCTTGTGAACCGGGAATCCGGTATCCTTTGAGCCGACCGGAATCGAACCACTTGCTAACCGTACGTGGGGCGACTTTACAGATCTTGGCGACCTGTCCTGTTGTGAAGACCTTCATTTCAGGTTCTCCATTACTCTCTCGTTGATTTGACCATCACTGGGGCAGATTGTCCACCACAGCGTTATGGCCCCCTCGTTCATGTCAATTGGCCAACAACACCCGAAGGTGCCACTTGCCTGGCATTAACGCCTGGGTCGGGGCCTCACGATATGTCGCTTCATTGAGGCTTGGTTACAGTTCCTTCTGATTCCTCACCTTGATTTCAATATCGGTTCCAAGCACTTACCGAGGCTGAGCTCTGTAAGTCCGCAGTCCCATTAAGTGAAATCACCGATTGCGGCGAGGCAATGGTTGGGACGAAAGCTGGCAGGAGACGTATGCCCTGGCCGGGTCGGACCGGTGACATCGCCTGGTTTGGCTAGAAGCCATCTGCAGTTTTCCCCCCTGAGAAGATTTGCGGGACTCATAACTTTGGTAAGTAATGAAGCCCAGAACATATCTTCCGAAAGTAACTTCGTTTCAAACGGGCTAATTACTTTAGAAACTTTCTCATATCGTAGCGAGCATTGCGGTCAAATCGTTGATACTAACATGGCGGACGCCTCCGATTTGGCAAATCGTAACGATGTAACGTTTTGGTATGTCATGTGTTAAGGTTTACGGTGATGAACGAATTGAGGGTTGCGGGGAACTGGCGGGATAAGGTGAAGATTATATGTGACGACGAATGTTATGGTTACTGTTAGAATTTAAACGGCGTTCCGAATGTAACGGCTGGGTAATTTGAACCGAAAAGAGGGGCGTAGGAAGCATTGTCTTGCAGCGATGCTGGTTGGTAGCAGTCTGCGGGTTAAGCTGCCCCACGTTCATTACCATCGCCATCAGAATCATCGGTTGCCGTCATGGCTGGTTGGCTGATTTGACCGTCTTCGGCCACATCATCGAACCGTACGGATACCCGTTTAGAAACACCAGATTCCTGCATAGTCACGCCGTAGAGTGTCGTAGCGGCGGTCATCGTTTTTTTGGAATGAGTGACGACAACGAATCTCGTTGAGTGTAGAAAATCATTCAGCACTCCGGTGAATCGCTCGATATTTGCTTCATCCAGCGGACCATCGACTTCATCCAAGACACAGAAGGGACTGGGGCGACATTGGAAAATTGCCAGCAGTAGTGTGACAGCAGTCAGGGCCCTTTCACCACCACTCAGAAGTGACAAGCCGAGGGAATTCTTTCCTGGTGGAGTGGCCACGAGATCAATACCACTTTCCAGGATGTCTACTCCTTCTTCCAGTACGATGTCAGCTCGGCCGCCTCCAAATGTTTTACGAAACAGTAATTGGAAATTAGCCCGGATGGCATCGAGCGTTTCTGTAAACAGCCTGCGGCTGTCGGTGTTAATCTTTCGAACAATTTGTTCTAAGGCATTCTTGGCGGCCTGGAGATCGTTGTACTGTTGTTCGAGGGATTGATGACGAGATTCCAGGTCGTCGAGTTCGGCAATCGCATGCATGTTGACCGCGCCGATATTGTTGATTTTTCGCCGCAATTCGAGAATTTCGCCGTCGATTTCGGTCCGTTGTCGTTCGTCCTGGTCTGAGGGGGCCTCCTGTAGTTTTGAGATCTCGATATCGTATTCTTCGCGCAAGCGAACTTCGAGATTTGTTCGTTCATGACGTATGCGGTCGACTTCTAATTCTGCCTGGTGAAGTTTCTGTTCCAGGTCACGTACGTTTTGCCGCATTTGCTTTGCCCGCTGGGCCATGTCGCTGCGCTGTTGACCGAGTTGCTCTCGTTGCGCACTCAAGTGATCCACTTTGGCAACATGAGCTTCTTTTGCCAGATAAATCGTCGCCAAACCTGTGGTAGCGGTGAGGATGTTTCGTTCTGCACCAAGGCATCGTTTTTGGTCGGCTTCTGTTTGATTTTGCAGTTGGTGCAGTGTTCGTTCGCGGTCTAGTTGTTCGCTTTTATATTGTTCAAATGCAGCATGGTGAGACTCAAGAACCTGTTCGCGCTTTGCCAATTCGATTTTGGCTTCGGTCAATTCCTGGCTACATGTCTGGCGTGTGTTTTCCCGGTCAGTTAACTCACGCTCAGCTCGGTGAAGCGATTGTTCCAGCTCTGTCAATTGGGATTCTGATTGTTCTCGGGAGGTTTGCAATTCGGCTACGGCCTGCTTGGCGGAATCGCGTTGTTTTAATACGGTTTTTTCTTCTGCAGCAAGGGTTGTATATTCTGTTTCAATTTGTGTTAGTTGTTGGCCGTTGGAATCGAGTCGTAATTGGTGTTCATCGATGATGTGGGTTAATTCTTTGAGTTGTTGTTCTTGTTCATGTTGGTGCGTATTACCGTCACGGACAAAAGTTTCCAGTCGTGTTTTGTTCGTTTCGACCTGCTGCAGTTCTTGTTGGAGCGAGATTAGACTTTCACGTAACACACGTAATTCACTACGTCTGGAAATGATGCCACTATGGGTTTGCTGAGAACCAACGACGATCGACCCATCTGACTCGATCAATTCTCCGGCTCGGGTAACAAGACGACACCGAGTAGGCGACTGTTCTAAAAGCCGAATGGCTTGATCGATGTCTTCGACAAACCACGTGTTACCGAGTAAACGTTGGATTAGCCCGGCGAGGGGCCCGCTGGACGCAACAAATTGATCAGCCCGACCTAAGACGCCTGGATGCCCTCCCAATTGTGCGTCGGGTGGTTCTTTTTCCCATTCTGGTTCGTCAGCACGTAGGAACCCAACACGGCCCCTAATCCGTAATCCGCCGGTCCGGAGTTGGTCTAATAATGAATGACCTTGAAGGACTACGTAATGTGCTAAATCCCCCAAAGCTACCTCGACCATCGGAGCCGTCTCGACATTGACTTGTAATAAATCCGCGACGAGTCCGACTACATCTGCAAATGGGCCGGACGTTGCTTCCCGTGCCCGTTGTAATACTTCTTTGACGCCAGCATTGACGCCTTCGAGCCTTTGTTCGAGTTCCTGTAATACGTTGGCCCGTTCGGTGCAGACAGTGATTTCGCCTTGCAATCTTAACGAATTCTGTTGTTCGACATGTAAATCTTTTCGATGGCTGGAGAGATTCTTCAGCGTATTTTCGACAAGTGTTTGACTTGCAATTTGCTGTTCGCGCAACTCTTTCAGGTTGGAAGAGATCTCTTCGATTGTTCGAATGTTTTTTTCGCGAAGCGGACGTAGGTGTTCAAGCCGTTTATGGCATTGGTTGACAGTCGAAACGACGGTCGCATACCGCGACTCAGCGGTAGTTAAATTCTTGGAAAGACTTGCTATCTCGTTCAGCAATTGGCGGTGTTGTTCACGTTGTAATTCAATGGATTCATGGATGGAATCAATTTGTTTGGTTTGCGCCGACATTTGTTCATCTGCCTGGCGAACGCGATCCTGGACAAGGCCGAATTCAGATTCAGCGGCAGTCACAAGGGCTTGTGTTTCCTGCAGCTGTCGAGCCAGATCGCCAGCTTTGGCACTCATTCTTGCCAAGTGTTGGCGGTTGATACTGATTGCTTCGTCGAGTTCTTGAGTGCGCCGTTGTTCCAGTTCAACGGTTGAAAGTCCACTTGCGATACGTTCCCGGGTGTCGGCAGCAAGGGCTTCCTCAGTGCGAATGGAATTCCGAATTATTTCGAGTTGCCCTTCGATTTGCAACGCTTCGGTTTCCAGCGATTCTGCCTGGCCGGCCATGGCGAGGGAATTTTCACGAAACTCTTCGGCTTCTGTTTCGGATTCTTGAAGTCGCAGTGTGAGGTCATGCCAGTCAACGTGGCTGACTTGCGTCCTTAATTGTTGCAGCCGTTCGGTGTATTCTTTATAACGCCGTGCTTTGCCAGCTTGGGATTTGACACCACGCAACCGGCTATCGACTTCTTCGGCAATATCGGCAAGTCGTACCAGATTCAAGTCAACCCGTTCTAGGCGCCGGGAGCATTCTATTTTTTTGGCTTTGAAGCGGCTGATACCGGCTGCTTCTTCAAAAATAGCCCGTCGTTGCTGTGGTGAAGCTGCCAGCAATACGTCTACTTTGCCTTGTTCAATCAAGCTATAGGCGTCGGCGCCCGCACCAGTCCCACGAAATAGATTTCGGATGTCGCGTAACCGGGAAGGTTGACCATTGATCAGATATTCACCTTCGCCACTACGATAGACACGTCGTGTTACGTGGACTTCCGTGGCATCGACTTCCAATTGGGCGGTTGAATTGTCAAACACCAACGTAGCTTCTGCGGTGTTCATGGGGCGACGACTACCCTCGCCGGAACCTTTAAAGATAACGTCGGACATTTCCTGGCCACGTAGGCTCTTGGCACTCTGCTCTCCTAGCACCCACTTGATGGCATCAACGATATTCGATTTTCCGGATCCGTTGGGCCCGACAATAACCGTGATCCCTTCGGGAAAATCAAAGCGAGTTTTTTCCGCAAAGCTCTTAAAGCCGACTAATTCAAGTGCCTTAAGCATGATCTAACCAATCGCTGCGTCGAGCTAATGCCAGCCCGAACCAATGCTTTCCACGATGTTGCCGCTGGCCCTGATTTGCAGTCCGTTGGAGGAAGGCCTCTCGTGGGAATGCTGCCATGGCTGTCTCACTCAATCAAACGTGTCGGTAATACTGACCGACCCTGCACTTTCGTCTATTTTACCAAAGTCTTCGTCCGATTTCTCGTCCGATTTCTC
The DNA here is from genome assembly GCA_964393615.1 of uncultured Pirellulaceae bacterium. GTDB lineage: Bacteria > Planctomycetota > Planctomycetia > Pirellulales > Pirellulaceae > CAYMUR01. The sequence goes on along the minus strand of CAYMUR010000022.1, from coordinate 28,864 downwards.
TGGATCCACCGTCTTTACCGAGAGATCAGCGTCGGCATTTGCCTGGAAGGTATTGGACTGGTCCCGAGAGAGACCAAATTCAGGCACTGAATCGAAGGCCAGTCTTGCCGTGAGATATCCCCGGGAGCGGGCGTTCCGTAATAACTGGACCACTTCGGGGTAAGTACCGCCAAGCCTGGCCACGACATTGAGAACGTCATCGAGGCGTGACGAACAGTGGTCGTGGACATCACCACCTTCACGGCGAAACATGCTGATTTTAACCGCGTCACCCTGTCGACTATCGATCATCAACCGTTTTCCCGCAAAGATAAGTGCTGGTTGTTTTAATTTAATTTCGCTCCCAAACAAAACGACTTCTGGGCGTTCTCGCCAAGCCAAGTGGACGAGTGGTTCTTCGCTGGACGCGACCACATGTAAATAGAAGTCCCCTTCTGCATTATATTGGGGGATCAGGGGATCTGTAGGATTGCGTTTTCGGATCGCGCGAAATGCACCATACCGTGACTCTACACTGTCGACATGTAAGAGTTTTTCAAGTTCATCATCCGCATCCAGATCCTCAACGGCTGCTAATGCTGTCAAGCCTCGTTGGCGGTAAACTGGATGATTGACAATCGTTTCGCCGAGAACTGTTACACCGCGCGCATCGTCAAGATATGCCAAGGCCTCGGCCGCATGAAAACTTACGACGTGGTCATTTGACTCGAGTCCGCTGGCAAGTACATCCACCGCATCTTGTCCTAAAGCTTCCAAACGAAGTGCACTCAAAGCGGTGGACGTTGGGTCCTTTAACTGGGTTTTCAACGATTTCAGGTAAGAGATCTGTTCCGATGCATTTAGACGCAGTGGAATGTGTTGAATGATGCGCAGGTACCTCTGTATATTTTGCTGATACTTTGGATGAAGTTTTAATTCAATGTACTGGTCTGTTTTAGGGGTGGCCATTCCTTGTTTGATACCGTTTTGGTAACCGTGAAAACGCCTGTTAATCGCTGCCCCTACGAGCGAGCTCATGCGGACCGATGTTTTGTCACTCCGCATTACGAGCCGCAGGTCTCTTGACCTCAGTGCGACACCTCCTCCCAGAATCCGGCCCCGAACTTCGTTGACTTTATCGTCGGTTCCTTTTACAAACGAATCGACCAGGATGGGACCTTCCGCACGAGCTAAATTATGTCCGTCATGGATTTCGTTGTCTCCCATGACAACGAATTCTGTCAATTCGGTTGGCATTAGCCAGCCGCTACGCAAGCTTTGGGTGCGTGATTTTGTCGGAACACGTACTTCGATGTCGAATCGGTCGCCTTTTTTAATTCCCGGCGGAAGCAGCCCGACAGCCAGTCCCAAAGAAGTATTGTCCGATTTCAAAACCGTATTGGGATTGTCAACCTGCCGTCGCTGCATCTCGCCGATCAAACGGGAACGCCGATTCGACGGAGGGGGATCGCTACCCGTTCCATCGAGTCCAGTAATTAAGGCAACCGATTCCACTCGAATGGGCCTGAGTCCTGTGGCCATTGCATAGATTCCAACGGTCTTGACTTCTGCTTCTGCTTCTTCTTCTAAGGCCAACTCGGAATCCAAACCGGTTGTACGGAGGGTCGATTGTGCGCAGCCAGATATAGTTGGCAGTGTCGATACCAAGAAATAAAAAAGTGTACAAACGAATAACGACGAATCGCAACTGCCAGATTCCCGTAGCATGGTCAGAGAAGTCTCCGAAACAAGTTCTTGATGACGAGAGTGAGCCCTGCTGAGATGAGTGGCCAGAGAGTAATAGCATGCCAAGCCGAGGTCAAGCGGGAAAATGATCGGATTCCCGTGCAAAGCAACGGGTTTGTTGGGGCAAGAAGTGCCAAGGCACAACGAGCGAAACACACAGGAGAAATCTTGCAACCCTAAACTGGCGTTCTGGAAATCTAATTCCACAGCGCATTAACTTCCATCAGTTTACCACCTTGATGGATTTCAAGTAGTTACTGATGGGACGAAGCCTCGCACTGCGATTGACAACAGACGCTCTGTCGAAGCGAATAAAACGCAGGGATTTCCAGGCTCGTCGATTACTCCC
>CAYMUR010000022.1:0-26690 GCA_964393615.1 uncultured Pirellulaceae bacterium | reverse complement strand
AGGCTTGTCGATTACTCCCAGGCTTGTCGATTACTCCCAGGCTTGTCGATTACTCCCAGGCTTGTCGATTACTCGCTGCCTTGTCCTGGTGGGGCTGTTGCCAAATCCAATATCAAAAGCCCCGTGCATATCGCCACAAAAAGGAAAAAGAAATGCATGATAGGTGCGCTATTCCGTTCGTTTTATGTGCAGTCCGTTACAAAATTTCCGCGCGACATAAGAAGAAAGTGTATCGCCGGGCACTAATTGTGCCAATACGGGTTTACCTCTGTCATGCCAAATCCCGGTCTTCGAATAAGGTCAGCGCCAGCAACATGAAAAGGGTGGTAAATAGGGCACAATAGACAAGGCTCCAGCCTAGGTAATCCAGGGGAACCTGTACTCCGGCCGCCACCGCCGCTTGCACATTGAAATGGTCCAACACGGGTACAACGGTAGCGATTAACTTGCCAATAAAAACCACCGGTTCAAAGACTTCGCGGATTTGTGACGATTGCACAATGAGCGGTGTCAAATGGCCCAAGACATAAACGGCAAACATCACTACAAAATTAGCCAACAGTGGTAGGCGGGTAGAGATGGCGATGCTCAGCGATGTCAATACGATTGTTTCGAAGAATGCCAATACAATTCCAGGCAGAGTACGACTAATTTCTAGGAAGCTATCTTGCCAAAGCGGATCTGGATTAGCGGTTTCACGGGCGTCATACACAACCTTGTAGGAAATGGATGTAAGAAAAACTGCTCCCAAAATTAAAAATATCAAAAATACAACCCATGTAATTCCGAGGAATTTTCCAAGTATGAATTGACGGCGACCAACGGGTTTGGAGAGCACGGTGAGCGCTGTACGCCCTTCGATTTCCTCGGCCACGGAAGAACCTGCTGAGTAAACAGCGACGAGAAGAGACAAGACCATTAACAGCGTCAAGCCCGAGTCCTTTAGCATTTTGACGTCTTCGCCAAAGGTGTTGTAGGGAATGAAAATGAACACCAGAAGTAGGAACACACCTAAACTCATGGCTACCATAAATATTGGTTGTGCCATCTCCGATTTTGCGGTCGAAAAGGCAATTGCAGAGACCTTCGGACTTAGTGTGTAGCAAGCCAGATAGATTGCAAAAATTGCCAAGATACTGATAGCAACCAATGGTATTGATTTGACTTCGGGATAATGAAGTGCCGTAACTTGCGTGATGTTAATCTCTGCGGTTTCCGTTCCCAGGTTGCGAATAAACAGCGATTCGACATGTGGATCAGGAAAGAAAAGGTTAGCTTTTTCGGGTGGGAACCAGTTAAAGGTATTGCCACCGGTTACACGAAATGTTTGCCGTGCTTCGGTACTGTCTTCGGGGCGTGTTGACACAAAAATATCTTCCGAAGTGTCAAAAACGAGATACCTCAGTTCATTAACGCGGAAGTTGACCGGCACTGCCTGTTCGGAAGGTTGAAAAAATGGTCGTTTTTCGCCATCAGATTGTTCTTGTTCGGTTTGGTCCGAAGTGGTTTGACTGGAACCCCCATCGGCGGCCTGCAAATGATGTTCGATTTCGTGTGTACCAACATAGGGAATGCGTGAAATGGCGGTCAGTATTTCTTTGCGATCTTCGACGGCAAAGGTACAAACAATACCGATGATGGTGAACAAGGAAACAATGATGAGAACTGGCCACAAGATACCTTCGCGCACTGCCTCGACAGCAAGCCTTGCTGTACGACGCGAATAAATCGCCACGATTCCCCACGCCACGAGCAACAGGAGCCATCCCAGAAGAGCGCCCAGGCCGATTAGCCAAATCGGAGTGACCCAGGTCATTAACGTGCCGAAGACAGGTGTGATTTGTAGCATGGGATGATTCCAAAACCTTTTGCTGCTAAATGGCTAAGCTTTCAGCCAAGCCAGATATTCACAACAAATGATAGACTGTTTCTGTTCGTGAGACTTGTTTTTTCGGGGATGTGAGTGGATGTAGGGGTTTGAATACGTCCTAATACGTACGGTAATGGAGGGATGTTCTCACCTCGGGCATGTCGCTCAGGAACGGATATTGAATCCAGTAAACTCTTTTGTAGCAACAGTTTGTGTGTGTTCCTGGTGTTGGATGTAAACGCCTAGCACGGTATCAATCTGGCTCAAAAAAGTTGTGATTTCTTCTATTTCACCTTCCACGACTAGCTTTACTTGGCCCAAGGGAAGATTTTGGACGTAACCATTTATACAGAAATCGTTTGCAATTCTATGAGTAGTATACCTAAATCCGACGCCCTGTACCTGTCCTTCGTACAAGACTTCCCGACGACCCAGAGTTGACGCTGTCATGGCTAAGTTGGCGGGGTTTGTCTTGAATTGGAATTTCGTCTTATCGTTCGCCAATCGGTGTTTTGCTGGCTCATTCACGCAGTAACTTACGGCAGTAACTTAAGCAGGGCCACCCTGTTTGGGGGGGGCTTGCCTTCTCGAGTCAGCGAATCCGACGGAAATCTAAAGGTTTCCTCCTCAGATTCTGTGGGAAAGTGCCAAGTATAAGACGTCAAGTCGGCTGATTCCAGTCCCCATGACGGTATCCGTGGTGCTTGTTTCCAGGTGAATGGGTAAAGTCACGCTTCTTTCGAGCTTGACCGGATTTCCAGCACCTTCTAGGGTCACCCTGTGATGTTCAGCCCCCGTTCGTTTTTTGCAGGCTTTGTTGCGCTCATTGTCTTGTCTGCCCCGTTTGCTTCGGCAGCGAACCCTCCCGTAAAACTGTTGGAGGGCGTGCTTGTTCTGCGTAATGGTAGTACGGTGAAGGGAAAGATTTCGCCGCATGGGGATGGTTATTTGGTCGCCATGGCGGGTGGTGGGGAAATTCGTTTGTCACGGCAGCAAGTGGCCTATGAGTGCCGTGATATGGAGGAAGCTTTTGATCTCAAGTCATCCGAAGTAGTACCCGGTGACCTCAGCGGGTATGTTCGATTGGCGTACTGGTGTCTGCGGGAAGAGTTAATGGGGCATGCGACTCGACAATTTCAGATAGCGAACGGGATACATCCGGACCACCCGTCGGTACAATCCCTATCGCGTCAGCTACAAATAGCCAGCCAGCGGATAAAAAATGCCAGTGCGGTCAATCCAGAACCACCTACGCTTCGCTCGAACCGGTCAAAAGACAGGCCTGCTCGCACTCCTGTTTCCCGGGCCACTTTGGAAGAGTTTGCCAGTGTAGTTCAGCCGCTGTTAATCAATAGTTGTGCGTTGGCAAAGTGCCACGGGCGACGTGCATTAACGGCATATCGTGTTCGGCGTAACCCGTGGCGTGGAGCGATGACACGGCCTTTTACACTAAAAAATCTCGAAGCCACATTGCAGCAGATCGATAGGGAAAACCCACGACTTAGTCCATTGTTGGAATTTGCCCGGCTTGCTCATGGACCGGACCGCAAACCGGGGCAGGTTCAAATCAGCAGTGAACAATACACTTTGGTAAAAGACTGGGTGTTTCGCGCTGCGGGAGTCGAAATTGTCCAACCACGGTCTTTTCAAACTGACAAACCATTGTCTGCCGCACCTGGAAAAAGTGAAAGTGTGTTGGTACCGGAGGTTGCAGAGAACCTGGGAAATAGCGTATTGGATGAAGGGGCTTTCAAGGCCATCCCTGCGTCGACAGTAATGAAGCCAGTTCCAGCTAACTCCTCTTCTCGCGAAGTGACGCCATTAAAAAAGTCCAGTGAGTCAGGTCGGTCGCGTGATCCGTTTGACCCTGCATGGTTCAATGAAAAGTATTCGCAAAACCGTGTGTCGGTCCTATCAACGACGGAGTAGGATGCTGTTGTTTTGGCCGGGTTTAATGGGTGAAAACATCAGTAGACGGTTCGACGTGGTGCATCGGTACGAGTGTGTGAATTCTGGCATGCTGCCAACGCCATGGGGCAATTTTAAGGCACGAGTTTAAGGCACGAGCTCGTCCAGCAGGTTGATGTGTGACATAGATGCCCAGAGCATCGCGTGGCGCAGCGAACAGGTTTGCCTTCCCGGCTGCCGTAATCTGTTGGTTGAGGATCTGCACAATCCGGCTGACAATTACATAAAATCCCATTTTTCATTTTCCTGGCCTCCGCCGAAAGACAGCTTGCGCTGGATTGATTTTTGCCGAGTGCCTCCCCAAACCAGTCTGGGTCGTTTAGAATCATCTACAAATAGTGAAGATGTGTGGTAACCTTAGGTAGTCTGCATGGCGGGTGTGCTGTTGCCGTTGGTCAGGGAGGACTTGGTGTGACGATTTCGACGGATACGAACATAGAGTCTTACCTGTCTCAATTTGGTCTTGCCCGGTTCCGTCCCGGCCAGAAAGAAGTCATTACTTCACTGGTTGAGGGCCAGGACTGTATCTGCATCATGCCGACAGGCGGCGGAAAAAGTCTTTGTTATCAATTGCCGTCTATCATGCGCGAAGGTGTGACGTTGGTGGTCTCGCCGTTAATTGCGCTCATGAAGGACCAGGTCGACTCCATGGGTGCGCTTGGCATCGAAGCTACCTATATTAACAGTAGTTTAACGCCAGAAGATCAGGCGGATCGGCTGAACGGTTTGCAAGCGGGGCAATATGATTTGCTTTACATTGCCCCAGAGCGATTTCGTAGCCCCCGGTTTCTTGAGGCGATTCGCGGGATACACGTGCAATTACTGGCAATAGATGAAGCCCACTGTATCAGTCAGTGGGGGCATGATTTTCGGCCTGATTATGCCAGGTTAGGACGTTTTCGCACGGCGATCGGTAGCCCTCAGACAATCGCTTTGACGGCGACAGCCACGCCCACAGTACGAGATGACGTCATTGCCCAACTTGGCTTGTCGTCACCGCAGATTTTTATCACCGGTTTTGCCCGCCCGAATTTAAAATACTCAGTACAGCGTTGTGAAACACGACGCGACAAAGATCAAGTGCTACGCGATTTTTTACAGGAGACAGCTGGTCCTGGTATCGTTTATGCCTCGAGTCGTGATCGTTGTGTCGAGGTGGCGAATGAGGTTTCTCAGTGGACCGGCCAGCCAGTGGGTGTTTACCACGCCGGGTTGGAACAGGAAGAACGGAGCCGTGTGCAAGATGAATTTATGTCCGGAAAAATAGACATCGTAGTTGCTACGGTGGCATTTGGGATGGGGGTTGACAAAGCCAATGTTCGTTTTGTCGTTCACTATAACATGCCGGGCAGTCTGGAAGCCTATTACCAGGAGGCTGGCCGGGCCGGCCGAGATAATCTTCCGGCACATTGTCTGCTTCTGTTCAGTTCCGGTGACAAGCATATCCATGAATTTTTTATTGAAACGGCTTTCCCGTCTCGGGAAACGGTAGCCACTGTATACGAATATCTGCGATGTTTGGACGAGGATCCCATTGAGTTGACACGTCAACAAATAAAAGACCGGCTTCATCTTGAAATTGGGACGGAAGGCGTAGGCGCTTGTGAAAAAATGCTGGAGCAATGCGGTGCGTTGGAACGGCTCGAACCGCGCCAAAATATGGCGGCGGTGCTCATCGACAGTGAATTGCCGACGCTGGTTGATTTTATTCCACGGCAAGCTGCCAGTCGGCGGCGGGTGCTACAAGCCGTGGAACGAATTGTTGGTGATCGACGTTGTGAACGTGTTTACCTGCAATTGTCGTCGCTTGCGGAGTCATTGGAGATGGAAGTCACGGCCGTATCACGCGCTATGCGTGAATTGTCACAGCTTGAAACATTTGATTATGTACCTCCGTTTCGCGGTAGGGCCGTGCATGTGCTACGACGTCATCAGCGGTTCGAAAGCCTGGACATCGACTTTGACCGACTCGATTTACTCAAAGAAGCGGAGTATGAGAAATTGAGGAAAATGACACAGTTTGCCCGTTGGCGGCAATGCAGGCAGCTATTCATCCTGCGCTATTTTGGCGATCAACAGGGGGAACCGTGTCAAGCATGTGACAACTGCGACTTGATGGCGAGTCCTGGTGGGGCCAATGAATTGACTAGTTTAGACGGGCTGGCAGACCCGCTTTATGAAATCGTGGTAATTACTCTCAGTGGAATTGCGCGGATCGAACAAAAATTTTTCCGCCAGGATATCAATTTTGGCAAGCAAATGGTTGCCCAAATGTTATGTGGATCCAAGTCGGTAAAAATTACAAAATGGCGTCTTGAAGAGTTGTCGACATTTGGATTACTGAATGATTTCAAGCAGACACATGTCATAGGTTTGATTGATGCGTTAATCGATGTGGGGCTCGTCGAGCAGACTGAAATTGAGCGTTTCCGCCCTGTGATTCGGCTGACAGATTGGGGGGGGAAAGTGATGCGAGGTCAGGATGTTTTGACGCAGCCTTTGGGCGTTCCACACGAAATGGTCGAGCAGGCACGGCGTCGCTGGCACGTGCGGTCACCCAGTTCAGTCGATAAACTTACTGACAATACCAACAACATGCTGCTGCGTTCGCAAAATTTTCCAGCGGGACCAACTTATTCCACGGGACCAAATGGTGAAATGGTAGAAGGTTCCCCGTCTGACGGCTGTGTCGATTCGGAACCAGGACTTGTTGAATTGTCTCAGGAAGATCATTACTGGACATGGCGATTGTTGGATGCCGGATTCTCGCTACAGGAATGTTGCCTTATTCGTGGGATTTCAATGGAGCGCCTTGTTGATCATGCGGTCCGATCGCTTGACGAGGGCCGGTTTTTTAAGATAGAGGGGGTTCTTTCGCCGGAGCAGATCGTACATCTGGACCAAGTCTTGCCGGAGAAATCCTCCGAACCCATTCAATTGGCATCGTCCGACCTCCCTTTTGGGATGACGCAGGAAATAGTTCATCTCTATTTGAAGTGTCGACAGGGTGTCATGAATGTTCGATAAACTTAGTGATTCGATTGGGCGAAAGTGGGAGTGGCTGTGGGGCGGAAATAGCTCCTGGAAACGTTGGTGCCATGGTCTGAATTACCCGGGCCGGCCAGGTAGCGTTGGCCAGGCATAGGGATGCAGGTGTGGTGTCACACGGGGCCCGACCGCTGAAATTCCCTTTACCGTTCAAGAATTTGGTGGCCGACGGTACACTGATTAGGATACACGTCGAATTTTTACGCCGAGTTGTATAGAATGACTACACAGACCGGAACACGAAGAAAGGAACTATATGGAACCGTCTCCGCCTGAAAAGTCATCTGACTCCGTGGACGAAAATTCGTCCCGTCGCCGACTAGGATCTAGCACCTGGCTGCTTTTCGTGCTGCTGGGGCTGTTTGTGGTTTTAGCGATTCACAACACGCTCTCGACGTTGACTGAAATTGACTATCACTTCTTTAAAGCTCAACTTGAACTAGAGAACATTCTAACGCTTGAAAAGCATGGGCTGGAGTTGCACGGAACATTCAAGGATCCGCCCGGAGCACCGGATCGCTTGAACAAGAAAACAGGAAACCTTGAAACACCCTTAAAGAACGGTGAGGTAATACTCCTTGGCAAAGATTTCTTTACGAAGGTTCCGGACAGTGACCGTGCACAGGATGAATTTGAGGATCTTGTCGCGACCAGTGTCGCGGCCGAAGGCGTGTTAGAGTACAAGGATCGTGGTGAGCGAGATAGCACGTTTATGATGATGTTGGCCAGTGTGGTGTTACCATTGCTGTTGTTGCTGTTTCTCTATTTAATGTTTCGCAGGACTCGAGACCAGTTCCTGGGTGGTGGTTTTTTGTCCGGTTTCAGTAAAAGTACGGCGAGACGGTTTGAAGGTAGCAAACAACCGATCACGTTTGCTGACGTAGCAGGGCTGGACAGTGTGAAAGCCGATTTGCAAGAGATGGTTGATTTTCTTAAAGATTCGGAAAAATTTGAACGTTTGGGTGGACGTATTCCAGCGGGAGTACTACTGATGGGACCGCCCGGCACCGGTAAAACTTTATTGGCTCGAGCGGTAGCTGGAGAGGCAGACGTCCCGTTCTATTCAGTGAATGGTTCCGAGTTTATTCAAATGTTCGTTGGAGTTGGCGCTAGCAGGGTGCGTGATCTGTTCAAAACGGCTAAAGAAAATGCTCCAGCTATTGTGTTCATCGATGAAATGGATGCTGTTGGCAGGCAACGTGGAGCAGGGTTGGGAGGTGGCCATGACGAACGTGAACAGACGCTGAACCAGATTCTCAGCGAAATGGACGGTTTCACCCATAATGATACAATCATTGTTCTGGCGGCTACCAACCGACCTGATGTTCTCGATCCGGCGTTACTGCGCCCGGGAAGGTTTGACCGACACGTGACGGTTGACCGGCCGACTCGTAAAGGCCGGTTGGAAATTTTCAAAGTACATGTGCGTGACGTTCCCTTGGCAGATGATGTTGATTTGAGACGTTTGGCGAATGGTACGGTAGGACTGACTGGTGCCGATCTTCGCAACTTAGTCAACGAAGCCGCCTTGTGGGCCGCTCGCCATGACAAAACGGCCGTTGCCATGGATGATTTCGAATTCGCTCGTGACAAAGTTCTCATGGGTCCCAAGCGTGAAGAAGTCCTGCTTGAAATGGAAAAAGAAAAAACAGCGTATCATGAAGCTGGTCACGCCCTATTGGCCTGGATTACTCCCGGACCGGACCGGGTCCACAAAGTTACGGTCATTCCTCGGGGTAGGATGTTAGGGGCTACTGAGCTACTTCCAGAAGAAGATCGGCTCAGTGTTTCGGAATCCGAGCTTCACAATCGTCTTGTTTGTTTACTCGGGGGACGTGCAGCCGAAGAGTTGGTTTTTGACGAGCATACAGCTGGTGCGGCCCAAGACTTGGAACAAGCTACGAAAATTGCCCGTCGAATGGTCACGCAGTGGGGGATGAGTGAACGCCTCGGTCCAGTCAATTATAAAATAAGCGATGAAGACCCATTTCTTGGTCGAGAGATGCACCAATTGCGAGAATTCAGCGAACATACGATGCAGGTCATTGATGAAGAGGTCGCTAAAATTCTGCACGCAGCGGCTGATCGTTCTTGCCAGTTATTGACCGATCATCGTGAGAGCTTAGACAAGCTTGCGCAAGAGTTAATTGAAAAAGAAGAGCTTGACTCGAGCGAAATTACCGCCTTAATCGGTCCGCCAGTCCAGGGTACAATGTATGACAAAGACGTCCCTGAATCCGAATTGGTGTTGGGTGAATAAGTAAGCTGTAGGTTCAAGATGGGGATTCGGCGAAAGGCTGGTGCTGGTTCACGTGGTCCTGGGACACTAGTTGTCTGACAGGTATCTGCTCTGGAGCTGACGAATTCTCTGTTTTCTATTTTGGTGGATCGAGCTATTGTTTTCCCAGAGAAGGTGCATTTTGGTAATTCACAGGTGTGAACCTGGATGCTGAAATTCGAAGGAGGAAACGCGAAGAGACGTGACGAAGCCCAAAAAGAATAAAATCCGCACCGACTTTCGGAAAAACCGCGTCTCGCGTCAACGTGAAACCGATCTGACCCGTCGTTTTCAACACGAAGTGACGGATGCCGACGACGATTTAGTACAAAGCGAGTCAGTCAGTGGCAAAGGGGCGCTCACACGTCGACGCACTGTGGTCGGTGACGTCGCAGAAAACGACGACACTGGTTTCGCGGTACATCCGGAGGTTGACTTGTCGGTGTGCCGCAGTGGCACAGTTTTGGCTGTTTACGGTCTGGAAAGCGTTGTCGAGACCGAAGATGGTAAGCCGTTTCGTTGTGTAACTCGGCGCTTGCTGAAAACGTTGGCAACCGACCAGCGTCACGTGGTCGTGGTGGGGGATCAAGTCTGGTTTCGTCCCCAGGGTGAGAATGATGGAATCATCGAGAGAATTGCCCCGCGTCACGGTGTACTGAGTCGTATGAGTCGAGGTCGACAGCATGTGATCGTATCGAATATTGATCAGATCATGATTGTTTCCAGCGCTGCTGAGCCAGTGCTCAAGCCGCACCTGATCGATCGTTTGCTTTTGAATGCCGAGAAAGTTTCGATAAGACCTGTCATCTGTATTAACAAGATTGATTTGGTGGACCCGGCTGATCTACAGCCATTGGTAGGAATTTATGGCCAGATGGGCTACGAAGTAATTCTGATGAGTGTGGAGACGGACCAGAATGTCGATCTTGTTCGGCATCGCTTGAAAGGTTGTCAATCAGTTTTGACGGGGCAAAGTGGTGTCGGGAAATCGTCATTGTTAAATGCTGTATCACCGGGTTTGAACTTGCCGATCCGGGCCGTCAGCCATGATACTCACAAGGGGCGGCATACAACGACCAGTGCCCGATTAATCCGTCTATCAATGGGCGGGTATGTGGTCGATACACCTGGTATTCGACAATTTGGGCTGTGGGATATTGAACCGAACGAAGTGGTTAATTTCTTTCGCGATTTGCGACCGTATATTGATTTTTGTCGATTTCCGAATTGTACGCACTCGCATGAAGCGGATTGTGCCGTAAAATATGCGGTTGCCGACGGAAAACTTGATGCCCGCCGCTATGAGAGTTATTGTCAATTATTGGATGGGGACTGAAGCCTTTCAGCTGAAATGCGGAGCGACGCTTGACCAATTCAACTTTTTGCTGTCCAGTCATTGCCAAGACGGCCCTTGTTTTGCTGCGTATTGCCATCGGCTGGCACTTGCTTTTCGAAGGTCTCTACAAATTGGACACGTACTCGACGTCGAATCCCTGGTCGGCGGAGTGGTACTTGCAGAACAGTGAAGGTCCTGCGGCAGGTGTTTTTCGTCGCTTGGCTCCGCAAGGCTTGCCACTGGAGCGTTTTGATATGCCGACAGTGTCAGCAAATTGGCTACGAGTAATCGACCGCTTTGGCCGTTTTTATAAGTTTAATCCGGATCAGTATGAATCTGCCCGAAGTGAACAGCGGTTTTTTGAGAAACGCCTGCAGGCCAACGTATTCAATGACCCACAAATACAAAGTATCATCAAGCAATATATGTCTGACAAGGAAGTCGTACCGGAATCGCGTACAACGAGCGAGTGGCGCCGGCAATCTGCTCACCGTCAGCGACTTCGGCGTGAAGTGAATATTTATACCGAAAAATTGAAGATTCAGTTATATGAATTACTGGAGCCGGAGCAACATGCGTTGGGACCGCTTCCGCGTGGCATGGTGGCCATAATCGATTGGTGTGTTGTAGGGGGGTTGATCGTTACAGGATTTTGTTTGATGGTCGGTTTGTGCAGCCGGTGTGTGGCATTGTTGGCCGCCGTTTTGTTGTTGTCATTTTATGCTGCCATGCCACCCCTACCGGGATTGACGGCTGCCACGGATGGGATTGCCCACTATATGTATGTCAACACAACATTGATCGAGTCACTTGCCTTGCTTGTGCTCGCGACGACACATTCTGGTCGGTGGGCCGGATTGGATTTAATTTTCCACAAGGTTTATATAGGATTCTTTGGAGATACAGAGCAAAAGACGACACTCTAGGAGCCGAGCAGACGGGAATTGACTGTCGTCATATGTTCCACCGTTGTGTTCCCTGAGTTCTGCCTATCCGATTTCCGTCTAGCGAGATATTCCATGAAACTGACTCCAGAAGAACGTCAACTCGGTCGGGATAATTTTTACCGTTCTCTCGGTGTCACGCGCCGTGATCTACTAAAGGCGGCTGCCGTGGCTCCAGCTGTTGGTGCGTTTTACTTTGGTTATTCAAAGCTGGATGGTAATCCAGTACGTGCCGGGCTGATTGGTTCTGGTGACCAAGGAAATGTTCTACTCACAGAGTCCAATCCTGATTACCTTCAATTCATTGCCTACAGCGACATCCGGCCTTCGCAGAAAGATCGTGCGAAACATGGGGATCCTGAAAGTCCCTATCGCCTGGGGTTTATGCGCAAATACGAAATCAATGAAGAACAGTTCAACCAGCAGATCAGTTTTTACGAAGACTACCAGCAATTGCTTGAGAATCCAGAGATCGAACTTGTTGTTATCGCATTACCGTTGCACTTACACTACGAAGTGGTAATGGCTGCCCTGGAGGCTGGTAAGCATGTACTTTGTGAAATGCTCATGGCGGAAGATGTTGGTCGCTGCAAGGAAATGGCACGCAAAGCAAGAGAAACAGGGCTTTATCTGGCCGTTGGACATCAACGGCATTACAGTATTTTATATGACAATGCGTTCTCATTAGGCGGTGGTAATCTGCTCGGAGAAATTCAGCATATCCGTGCCCGATGGCACCGTAATGATAGCTGGCCCCGCATGGAGAATGGTACACCTGTGAAGGTGAACGGCAAGATTCAGCTTGAAAACAGTTGGCGTCAACCCATCTTGCCAGCTGACGAGGCGCTGGATGTTGCAAAATATGGATACAAATCGATAGAAGAGCTGTGTTGGTGGCGCCACTACCGTCGCACCGCAGGGAGTATGATGGCGGAACTTGGTAGTCAACAATTGGATGCCTGCAGCATGTTCCTGGGACAGCAGCAGCCGCTGGCTGTGAGTGCCGTGGGAGGAAAATTCTTTTACGAAGACGACCGTGATACGGAAGACCACGTGTTTGCGACCTTTGAATTTCCTGGGGATAATCACCCGCGGGGCAAAAATGCAGGCAACCAGGATCAGGATATCGCGGTGGTAACTTACTCGGCAATCAGTACGAATGCCATCGAAGAATATGGTGAACAAATCATGGGATCACGGGGGACGCTGCTGGTCGAAAGTGAACGGGAGGTTCTGTTGTTTATGGAATCTGACTCGGACAAGAATATTTTGGCTCGTGAGACCCAGGTCACGGTTTCCAACAATGACATGGATACTCCTGTGTTGGAAACCACCGAGACCTCGGGAGTAGGAACGGCTTCCGCCGGGAGGGCTCAGGCAATCTTGGCGGAAAGGCCCAGTCGAGGGTACCGGGAACAAATGGAACATTTGGCCTGGTGCATTCGCAATCCGGCTCCTGAAAATCAGCCTCGCTGTGGACCGCAGATCGCATTGTCCCGGGCAGTTTGTGCGCTGACTGCTGATCTAGCCATGCGTGAACAACGTCGTATTGAGTTTCGTCCCGAATGGTTTGACGTGGATAGTGAGGAAACTCCAGCCACTGCTTGATCTGAAACCATTGCAACGTTTGCAGCATCAAATGGGCCGCTGCAGCAACGATGGCACGGGCGATTGTCCGTTTTAAACACACTCTGGAAAGGAGCGACCCCTGAGGAGAGGGAACTCAGACTTGGGGGGTGTGTCAGCTGTCCAGCGGGATTTTGCTGTCATATAATGAAAAGCAATTCCGCGTCTTGGCTCATTCGACCGATTGGGATGTGACATGTGCAACAAGAGGCTGTGATGAAAACTGCAACTGCCGGCCTTTAGCGGAATGGGAACTTCGCGGTTGCGATGAAAGAGCGATTCGGGGATTCGCATATCGGTTCGGTCTCCGATAGTCCATTTTTCAGAATGCGGCAAGGGGCCAAGATGTTGGCTACCTGGAATGACCCATAAGCAGCCATTCTTGAGTGTCACGTCGTCCAATGCGATCCAACAAGTCACCAGGGCCATGGGTTCGATGGTGAAATATGGCGAATCCTGGTGGTATGGTTTTTCGACGCCACCAGGTGGCTTCATAAAGGCTTGACTGCCGAACAGCTTAATGTCAGGACCTAGCAACTGTTCGACAATTGCCAGAATCTTGTCGTTACTTGCATGCCGCGCAAATACCGGATCATTTTTTGCCGGCTGATTAATTTTTCGCACCGTCTGGAGACTGCGCGTGTTGGCATTGGGTTCCAATTCGATATCTTGTTCAGGAAAGTCTGCGACGAGGCCGTTAGCAATGTCAGCTGTTCTTTGGCAGAGTTCTAATCGTTCGTCTGCATTAATCAATTCGTCAACGACAACAAATCCGGATTTTTCAAATTCACGGAACCGGCTGTTGCCTTTTGTATTTGTCATTGCTGTTCCCAGGGTTGCTGGAAGTTGTCTGGCTCTTGTCGAGATATCCATATTAGCCGTAAGAATGACCAAAGTCGACAGCTCTACTGTCGAATCATTGATAAAGGACCTTGTTTTCAGTGCAGGGCTTTGATGACCGTCAGCTTGGCTACAGAGTTTGAAATTTAGGCTCCCGTTTTACGGGGCCTGCGCGTTCTAAGTAGTCTTGATGACTCTCCTTTCACCCTTTGTGGTAATCGGCCAACAGGCCAGTGAACGGAATGCACACATCGATATTGAGTGGTTTTGCAAATAACTTGTATTTGCAATTTGAACTTCGTGTACGTGGTGGAAGGACTCAACCGTTCCGCCATGGAATTACCAATCTGGCTGTGATTTACCAAACTGATGTTCCAGTAAAGTGTGTTATAGGATGAGAAATGACTTGTGCTACAGCTGACACGTATCGTGGTCGTCGTGTGCCAGGAAACAGCCGTTGTGGGATTACGCCTGGCAGGACTACAATTACCAATGAACCGAAACGGTTCTCGTATCCTGGTCGGGCCATCATAAGGAGACAATGAATTGTGTCATACGCACGATTGCGACTGATGCCGTTGCTGTTTTTTATGTTGCTTTTTACCGATTCGGCCAGGGGGCAAACACGGGAAGCTGTGATTGTCCATGACGCATCCATGATTTTAGATGGGATCATGTCGATTCCAGGACGTCGCATTCCGCAAGCGATGTTGTCCGATGCGCAGGCGGTTGCCATCATCCCTGGTGTACTCAAAGGAAGCTTTGTTGTCGGGATCCGGCATGGGCGTGGTGTGGTAGTGACCCGCGACGTCAGCGGAGTGTGGCAGTTGCCCGTTTTCGTAACGTTGACAGGGGGTAGCGTTGGCTGGCAGGTAGGAGTTCATGCTACCGATGTGATCCTGGTATTTAAATCGCAAGACAGTGTGGCTGACCTGTTACGAGGAAAATTTACGATTGGCGCTGATGTGGCGGCGGCAGCTGGTCCATTGGGTCGGAATGTGGCAGCAGCAACCGATGCTAAGCTTCGCGCTAAGATATACTCTTATTCACGTAGCCGTGGTCTTTTTGCTGGTGCATCTATCGATGGTTCGACGATTCAGACAGATTTGTATGCAAACCAGCGATTTTATGGAGCCCCACTTGTTGAGGCGAGTGGCAAATTCACGCACCAGCCTCAGAATGTGCCTGTTACAGTTCAACAGTTGGTTCACAAAATACGGAGTTATACGCAGGTTTCCCAAGTAGATTTGGCAGCCAAAAATAACACCATAGAGCGTGGTTCTGGAGAACTTGCGGCAGACAAATCTAAAGACTTGCGTGGCAGTCTGGCAAACGCTTCACTCCAATTGAATGCGCTGCTTGACGTACCATGGCAACGATTCCTCGCGTTACCTGCGGAATTGTATCACGACTTTCACTCTCCTCGGCCCGAGTCCTTGCAATTATCCTTGCGGCGTTTCGAACAGGTTGCAAATGATAGGAGCTACCAGAATCTCACCACTCGTCCGGAGTTTCAACGGGTGCATACGTTACTGCGACAGTATCTGGAAAGCCAGGTTTGGAAAGATTCAAACCGTCTGCCTTCTTCGCCAGTGGAACCGATATCGCCCTAGCTGGCATGCTATCGTCATTTTGTGCCGTGCTTTCGTTGTGTCACGATAAAGCTAGCGGGGCGTGACAAAAACATATGCATGGTTTCCTTGGTGTGAAAGGATTAGTCTTGCTTTTTCTCTCGTGGGAACTTTAGAGTCTGTGACGTTCGCTCGTCGAATCGTTGACTGTTACGGAGCCGACCGTGGTCATGATTTTGTAAATTAGATCTTGGTGGTGTGTAAAGAATGTTCTCGTTTTGTCCGTAAACGTGATTCCTTTCTAGAGGGTGTGTCGTACAATGTCCAAGTCCAAACAACTTGTCACTATGATGACCTGTACGTTTTTTCTATCTTTCGGCTGTCAGAATCTGGCCAAGAACCAAGAGAATCCAGATCCGCTTGCTACAGCATCCGTATTGCCCTCGGACAATACAGAGAAAATGCCCACCAAAATTTCATTAGGGCAAGTGTTCCGTTCGGTTGCTTTTTGGCAGCGCAAGGTGGAGGACAAGACAGAAAGGTTAGCTACCGAAATGATTGAGTTGGGGGATGCCGTTGACACGATTGTAGCGAAGACAAGTGACTTGAATGTTACTGATCCACCGGAGATGACTCGGCAGAAGGCCCAGGAAATTTTGAATGCGACACAAACATGGGACAGTTTGGTTGTTGGCGGACGTTCGGTTGGCTTGATTAACGAGACCACTGTCAGTCAATGGAACCAGTTTATTACGGGGATCCGAACTGAATCTAACAAGATTGTTCAACATGGCCCCAGTCCGCAAGCGATTGTCGCGCTACAACAGCTGGCCGGTGGCTTAAGCACTTCGTTTCAGAGCCTATCGACGGCGTTGACTCAAGGAATCGCTGCTTACCAGCAGTTGTAACGTTCTAGTCGGACGTCTTCTGGTGGGGCGTTCTGGACGCATTTTACAAGACACGGTTTGCCAGATGGATGATAGCAGGTTGGGGTGTGCAAGCTTCGGAAAACTTGGTGGTCGCATGGCTGACGGGCCTTGTTGCCCCAGCGGATGTTGGCCAGCTGACCTGACTTGATGGATTCCCCGCGGAGGCAACCGTTGGTGGATACTTGGGGTCATGGTTTGTTGTTAAGTTGTACCGGTAAACGTTTGGCTCCCCATGTTCCGGGTAGGCCGTCGATGATTCCGGCACAGGGCGTGTCGCATTGATCGCAATTTCCTGATTCGTTGAGATGCCAATCGCCCAGGGCGTACCAATCTCTCGCAATCAGTCGCTGGCCACAAGCATGGCAATAAGTACTGCCCCCCTCTGAGTCATGGATGTTTCCCGTGTATGCATAGCGAATGCCATTTTGTAATGCAATGTGGCGAGCGCGAGTCAGGGTCTCAGCGGGTGTTGGAGGCTTGTCGATCATTCGCCAATCAGGATGAAAAGCAGTGAAGTGGACGGGAACTTCAGGCCCCAGTTCACCGGCAATCCAGCGGGTCATATCGTGTAGTTCTTCTTCGGAATCATTTTCGCCGGGAATAAGCAGATTAGTGATTTCAAGCCACACGTCAGTTTCATGTTTCAGGTATAACAACGTTTCCAAAACCGGTTGCAAGTGGCTGGCGCAGACCTTCTGATAAAAGTCCTCGGTGAACGCTTTTAAATCAACGTTTGCTGCATCAATATATTGGTAAAATTCCGCTCGCGGCGCCGCACAGACCTCGCCTGCTGTTACCGCCACTGTTCGTAAATCAAACTCGTGGCACACGGCCGCAACGTCGATTGCGTATTCGTGAAAAATAACGGGATCATTGTAAGTAAATGCCACGCTACGACAGCCAGTGTTTTTTGCTGCGTGAGCGATTCTTTCAGGCGATGCCAGGTCAGCCAACGTATCGATTTCGCGGGATTTACTAATGTCCCAGTTTTGGCAAAAACGACAACCAAGGTTACAGCCAGCGGTACCAAAAGAAAGCACAGGCGAGCCAGGTAGAAAGTGGTTCAATGGTTTTTTTTCAATCGGGTCTACGCAAAATCCACTTGACCGACCATAGGTTGTCAACACGATCTGGTGGTTTTCACGGGCACGGACAAAACAAAAACCACGTTGACCTTCATGTAACTTGCAATAGCGTGGGCATAAATCGCATTGCACGCGACCGTCAGTTAGCGTGTGCCAGTATTTTGTAGGGACGTTGAAAAATGAGGGATTTGACAATGCGGAATTTGACATAGCCTGGTTTGCTGTTGATAGGCAAAAAGGTCGTTTCAAAAGCATTACGGTGGTGATTGTGCTCTTGGGCCGGCGATCTTACCTGTATCATAGCCTGCGTTGTCCCGCAGAGACAATTGCACAGAGACAATTGCACTGGGAAGAACTCAGAGGGGAGTTTATTTGATTCGTCGAAGTCACGCTCAGTTTTTGACGAACTCAAGAGATGATACTGGATGATAATACAGGATTTTAACCGGCGCGACGAATTATTTCCGATTGTAATTTTTCCGTTTGGCTCACAAATTCCAAGTCTTTTATTAGACACGGATGCTTGTATTGCTCCAGACTTCCGCCGACGCGCTCGATACGGCGGTTACGAAATGCAGTCCAAGTTCCCGGTGCTAATTCCAAAATCCGCAGTGGATTTAACCGCGCGGTTGCAAGCCGATCAGCATATTCGCAATTCATTTTAGAAAGTTCACGGTCAACTTCACTGGCCAGAGTAGTGTAACGAATTTTGGGAGAGCCCGATTCCATCATCAATACATACCCAGGTGGATCACCAAAAACTGGCGCAACGGTAAACGTTTCTAGAGGGATGTGCATTCGCTCAAATGCGGAGCGAACAGCGGAAACGACTTGAAACTCACTGATTTTTTCACCAGTAATACTGGAGAAATAAGCTCCTTTGTGGAGGAATCTTAATAAGGGCGCTTCCCCTTGGAAGCCAGTGCATTCTACGACGTCGTGGATGTTATAGCGGTAAAAACCACTGGAAGTTGTCAACAATACAAAATAATTTTGGCCCGGTGTCAATTCATGACCCTCCAGGATGGTTGGGTTAGTAGAGCCTTGTTCGTTTTCTGGTATGAACTCAAAATAGCTGTGTGGGAAATCGAGCATGCCCGAAGAAGTTTCCGCAGTCAGCGGGATGGTCATACGTCCTTCACTGGCGGATAAACCATGGTCGCGAAACGTAGCGTCTCCGTAGAATTCTTTGAGTCGTGGTAAATAGGCACTGACCGAACCCCCTGTCCAAACGGCGAGCACTGTCAATTTCGGCCAAAAATGCCGAGGCAGTAATGAGCCGGTGTTGGTCACGATTTGCTCCAGAATCTTGGCTCGTTTTGGATTAGCTCGCCGGCAGTGTGCGAGTAACGTCGGTCGCAAAGCGGTTGGTATTTCTTGTTTCACGGAGAGAGTGCCATCATGAATGTCGCGTATTAACGCTTCACGTTCTCGATCTGCCAAACGTGCAAACTCCACCAGTGTACTCGGATTTGCAGTAACGATCATTCCTACTTTGGGAGAGGCCATGGATAGCCGGAGCGCCGTATATTGTTTGGCAAAGCTATTCGTCACTTTCATCAAGGGCCTTGGTAGTAGAAATATGGGATCACTGATTCGTGGTGCCGTGGAAACCGCCAATCCACTAATGTTGCCACATGGAATTCCTGCATCGGTTTTGAATTGTTGCCAGTCGCTGGTGAGTTGGATGACGTGTTTTTGCACCAAGTCCAAGTGCTGACTAAAAGTTTGCACACCCCAGGCATTCCAGCCTCGACGGTATTCTTTAAAAAACTGTTCGGTGACTGGAATAAACTTGGAGTGATTTGTGGTACCTGACGTTAACGCAAACATCAATAAACGGGAGTCAGGTCCGAACATAGCACGGGTATCGCCGTTTTTCACTCTTTCGATATAAGGCCGATAGTCGTCGTAAGTTGTGACAGGCATTCGTTGGCGAAAATCAGTGACGGACGTGACGCCGGAAATTCCATAATCACGGGCAAAATCAGATGCTGCGTTCTTGTGCAGCTTCTGGAGCAGTACACGATGTTGTACTGACTTGGCGTGGTCCGCTCTGGCTAACAAGCGTTTAACGTAAAGACGACGATACCAGATGTAAGCATGGCGATGTATCATAAATACCAAACCGGGGTTAGTACCTGGTCGCTTCGCACGAAATGGTCCCAGCTCCAATTTTGGGTCCAGCGAGTTTTTGCATGCGTTCGAGTCGAAAGGAGACTCGCTGTGGGAAGTACTAGCTTCAGGATGCTAGCGGAACTGAATAGAGCAAGTCACTCAGGAAATGCTTCTTTTATTCTTCGGGTGATTAACCCAAAAACCCCAATGTGATGTTGGGAGAGGTTGGTAAAAATTGTGGCTTCTTTGGATGGGATACCTAACGTCAGTAACCGGAAAAACGTTTTCGCTGGAGGGAATTTCTCTACGTTATCCAAACTAGCTCTTCGAGGGATTTCTAGAGAGGGGACCGTTCGTCGATCTCCTTGAGCCATGCGGCTTGTTTTTGGGGTAACCTGGCAATAACGATAGAACCCTCGACTGCAAAACGTAGTTTATCGCGAGTCATGGATTCTTTTTCATCAGCGGCCCTTGGCAAGCCTGTGAAATCCCGGCCGGCAGACTGGTCGTGACCGTACTGGGTGGCTGTCCAGGAAGAAATAGGCTTAGAAACGATCATCGAGTCAGAGGCCGGGGGAACGTTGTGCCGTCTCAAGTTCGTAGCATGAACCGACAGGCCTGCTAGCTTTCTGTTGCAAAATCATCCCATGGATGGCAAACGTTGCACGGGGTCTTGGTCGATGAAACAGAAGATACTTGGTGTTTATAAGTTGTGACGGGGGAGCTACCTATGTTTCACATGGTCACGGGCGCCAGCGGATTTGTTGGCCGTCATTTAATCCGTTACTTGATCTCGCTCGGTGAGAGGGTTCATGCTCTCGTACGGTCGCACGAGGATGCTGTCACATTGCAGAAAATGGGAGTAAGCACTGTTGTTGGCGACATTTGCGAACGGAGCACCTTAAGTCGAGCGATCCATGGCGCCCGAGTGGTCTACCATTGCGCTGCTGCAAGTTCTTCTTGTGACGACGACGAAATACGCCGTACAAACTTGGATGGTGTTCGTAACTTGCTTCATGTGGCGCAGCACGAAGGATCGAGTCGAATTATTTTGATGAGTTCAACCAACGTTCTTGGTCCTGGCAGCTATGAAAATGCGACAGAGTTGTCACCCACTCGGCGTTCACGTGAGGTGTTTGCGGATGTCAAAATTGACTCGGAACAGTTGGGTTTACAGTTTTCGAAAACACGTGGTACTGACGTAACGATTTTGCGTCCGGGTTTGATTTACGGACCTGGAGAACATTATATACCGAAACTTGCCAACTCGATTCGACAGGGTAAGTTTCTCTTTATTGGTAGCCGGAACAATGTTATACCGTTAATCTTTGTCCACGATATGGTACGCTTGATGGTGCTTGCTGCCCGTACCGATGTTGCTTCCGGGCGAATTTATCACGCTACGGACGGTAGCCGTACAACCATCGGTCAACTAGTGAACACAGTTGCCGACTTGATGGGCAGCGCTCGGCCCCTACGGGTTTTGCCGTATTGCATACCGCGCCTGGCGTGTTCTGTTTTTGAAGTAGCGGGTCGTCGTGGAGCTATTTCACGCACAGCGTTGCGATTTCTGGGGACTTCGCGCCATGTGAACATTGATCTTGCTCGCCGTGAACTTGGATTCGAGCCGAAAGTTAGTTTGCTGCAAGGTATGCAACAAACTCTGCTTGCGACAGACCAACCCGATGTGGTGGAGTCCACGAATAGACGTGCGGCCTAGCTGGAGTCAATCCTTTGGGTTTTAGCTAGTATTTATCTTCTCCAGTGGGAAACGGTACAAAGAGGGCAAATAGTTTGGAATTGCCACGGTAGGATCTTGCGAAGCGTGTTCGCGAAGAAATTCCAGTGATTCACTAAAACGATTTGCGGTACATGTCAACGTAGCAAAGGGCTTGCTGTTTGATGCCTGGTGCCAAATGAACGCAAGATTGTATCGTTAGAAAATTTTGGACTCGGGTAAAATGCCTACGAAGGATTTTAAGGGAGGTTGCGTTAGATGCACGAATTGTTACGATGAAAGGACACACCCTACACGCTTGACAAGCAATTTTTATAGAAGGAGACACGAACATGGCTAAAACTCCAGATAAAACTGAGGCGGTGACTTCGGACAAACCTGCGACAGAATCGCCAGCCGGCGCTGACGCAGCGAAACAGGCGGCGCCCCAGATCCAGGTTGACGAATCGAAGGCAATTACCTCGTACGCAAATTTTTGCCGTGTGACCGGTACACCAGAGGAGTTGATAGTCGATTTTGCGCTCAATCCACAACCGATGGGCATTCCCAACAAACCGATCGGTATTGATCAACGGATTATTTTAAATTTTTACACGGCCAAACGACTTCTCGCAGCGCTGCAGATGTCACTTCAACGGCATGAGCAGGCGTTTGGTGTGTTGGAAACGGATATCCAAAAGCGGATTCGGCCATCGGCTCAACCGTCGCGTGCCCAATCCTAGGCAAATGATTTGCGCTCCACGGTCTGTTAACTTGCTAGTTGGTGGTGCGAAAATTACTGGCAATGCTTGGCTTCATCGCGCTGTCTCGAATGAATACAGGGTAGCGGTAGAAGCTTGTATACGCCGAGTCACTTCTGCCGCTTTGCTTAAATTGCCGGGTTACATTCAAGAATTGGCGAAATCTAGTCACAATGAAGATTCACTGAGTTTTCGTTTTTTAATTCAGTACCAGATCAAAGTCTGATCAAAGTCTGATCAAAGTCTGATCAAAGTCTGATCAAAGTCATTAGCCCCGTGAGGTAATTGGTGCCGTTCGATTCACAACTTCAACGTAAGATCATGGGGCAGTTCGCAACTGGTGTAACGGTAGCGAGTACTTGCGTCGATGGTGAAACATGGGGCATGACAGCAAATGCAGTGACTTCCTTGTCACTCGATCCTCCGTTGGTGCTCGTGGCCGTGGCACGTGAGAGCCAGACACACGAAAAATTCAAAACGGCGGGTTGTTTTGCGTTAAATATTCTTAACGATTCACAGCAAGAACTTTCAGATCGTTTTGCGTTCGTTGGGCCCAAGGATTTTTCTGGACTTGACTTCAAAACTGCAGAAACCGGTGCTCCGATCTTAAAAGACTCTTTAGGCTGGGTTGATTGTCAGCTGACGGAAATTGTGTCCGGAGGGGATCATGATATTTTTCTTGGTCAGATTGTTGCTGGTGAAGTTGGGGCGGGACAGCCGTTGCTATTCTATGGTGGCAAGTACGGTGGGCTAACCTCCCCAGCATAGAACCACTGGGCTGTCCGTTAAGTACATCTGGTGACGACTAATTAGACGACTTAGCGCTGATAAGTGTGGCACAAGTCCCGTTTGCTAGATGGCGCAGGCCCGGGGTCCACGAGAAATATTTCTCCGTGGTACTTGGGCTGGACTCAGTCGTTTGCGCCTGGGACAGCTTTATCTTGAAGGCGTTGTACGTGTACATGGGCCACGTCCCACATATAATGCGAGATTTGTCGGCGATCTGCCTCCAGCAGATGTTGACTGGCTCGTTCTGCGTTTCCCGTGGCTTCGTAATAAAGTCCGATATACAAATGTGCGTAGAAGAGTTGTACCTTGAGGGTCTCTTTGTCTAAGACACCTTTTTGAGCAGCTTGGAGGACATCCTCACTCGATTTTTGGCCGCGGTAAAGGTCATAAATTTCTGCCATGGGAATGCGCGAGTCGGGGGCTTCTAGGCGCAGTATGTCAGCACGAGCTTTTTCCACTCCATCCGTTCTTGCCTGACAAATAAACCGCCACACGACGTTTTCGACATCCCCTCCGTCGAAAGTCTGGTAGAGTTGGAATTGCCTGGTGCCCGCAGCAAATTTGCTGGCATAGTAATAGGAGATACCGCGTTGCCAGTGACTTACTTCAAGTTGTGGTTCTAGTGTGATCGCCGCGTCAAAATCTTGAATGGACCCGTCAATATCACCAAGCTTGAACTTCGCGCTTCCCCGGAGTTGTAGTACGTTTATCTGTTCAGGAAATGCTTCCAGAATCACATCGCAATCACGAATTGCCAGATCGTGTTGCCGTAGATGGTGATGAAGTGACGCTCTCTTCAATAGGTAGATTGTTTGGCCTGGAGCGGCTGCAACAGCCTGATCCAGTAGGGTCATTGCGACTTTGTAGTTGCCTTGTTGGATGGCCTCATTGGCTTTGTCAATGAGAACGTCTGGTTTGGGTTGATCGGTAGCATGGCTGTCCAAAGCGATGGTTCCTGTAAAAAGACAAAAATATATAAGATACACCAATCCAGCTGTTACGACATGACAAAGTCGGGCTATGATGGAATAAGGGACACCAGATGGTGCTGGGTCGATTGAAAAAAATCGCATATTCATGTTGAACACCTTTCGCGATGATGAAACCAGACTTGTCCGGGCAAGCCATTGAGGCTGTAGTTTTGATGGATGCGACGAATCGACGAGTACACAGGTATTCTGTCCTGATCATTTTCCTGGTGACGTTGACGATCTACGCCAATGGATGTCGCGGCCCGTTCCTGTTCGACGATTTATACAACATAGCACATAACACGGATTTGCAGCTGGAAACACTTGATGGACCCAGTTTATATCGGGCAGCATTTCGCGGACCCTCCGCTAACCGACCTGTCGCTAAATTGACCTTTGCACTGAACTATTATTTTCACAAACACGATGTATTCGGGTATCACATCGTCAACGTTGTGGTGCATGCCGTCAACGGGTGTCTGGTTTATTGGTTGACTTTGCTACTCCTTGGACAGTCACGGCCAGGTTCCGATGTAGTATGCCGACGTGTTTATGAAATGCATTTCATTGCGGTAGCGGTGGGCTTGGTTTTTGTAGTGCATCCGCTACAAAGTCAGGCGGTTACCTATATTGTGCAACGCATGGCCAGTCTAGCAGCCATGTTTTACCTGTTGGCGTTGATTGCATATATTCGCGGGCGGCAAGCGCCGAAGTCGTTGAGAAAATGGTGGTGGTTTGCAGCAATGATCTGCTGGATTTTTGCTCTGGGAACCAAGGAAAATACCATTGTGATTCCTGTCGCGATTGGGGCCTACGAATGGTGTTTTGGCCAACGAATCGCACGGCCGTTGGCATGCCGCGGGTGGATGTTGGCCGTGATCAGTTTTCTATTGGTACTAGGCATGGCGGGTGTCTATTTAGGGTCCGTTCATCCGATTCAAGAATTACTGAATCGGTATGAATATCGGGATTTTGGAATGTGGCAACGTGTGTTGACACAATTTCGAGTAGTGGTTTTCTATTTGACATTGGTAGTCTTTCCAGGACCGGAACGACTGAATTTGGTCCATTGGATTTCCACGTCTGCCGGCGTTTTCAATCCCTGCACGACGATCCTGGCCGTGGTGGTATTGTTGTTTCTGGTGGGTATGGCGCTGGCTTACGCCCGTCGTCAACCTGTCGTTGCCTTTGGTTTGTTGTTCGTCCTGATCCATTTGATCGTTGAGTCTACCATTGTCAATTTGGAAATGGTGTTCGAACACCGGATGTATTTGCCGCTGGCAGGTGTGGCAATTCTGCTGGCCGGGATCGCTTTGAATTGGGCGCCGCAGAGGCGTTTGATTGTCCTTGCCGTATTGCCAGTGATCCTGGTGTGTGGTTACTGGACAATGGAGCGGAATATGGTTTGGAGCGACACGGTAGGATTTTGGACTGACGTAATTACAAAGAATGCCCATCATGCTCGCCCGGTATACAACCGTGGCCATGCATTTCAGCGTTTAGGCAAGTTCAGCGAGGCGGAACGTGATTATCTCGAAGCGGTTCGTCGTGAACCCTATTTAGAAGCGTTTACAAACTTGGGAAACATGTATGCCAAATTAGGGCGTTTTGATGATTCGATTGCAATCATCGACCAGGCAATTACACTCAGGCCCCATGCAGCAGTCCTGTACAATAACCGAGCGAGTGTCTATTTGCGGTGCGGGCAATTTCAGTCTTCGCTGGATGATTTGAATCAGGCCCTGGCAATTTCACCCAATTATGCGATGGCCTATTACAATCGCGGTCGACTGTTGGCGAAACAAGGGCGGGACGAAGAAGCGGTGACAGAGTATAGCCTTGCAATTGAAAAGGATAGTCGTTTGTTGGAGGCATTTGTTAACCGGGGCAATACGTTTTTTCGTCAGAAGAAATTTCAAAAAGCCCTCACGGATTACGACCGGGCGGTAGCGTTGAGACCGCATCTTCCTACTTTCGTCTATTACCGGGGACTCTGTCGGATGCGGTTAGGTGATTATTTGCGGGCCTTGCAAGAGTTTGAACGTACACTGCAATTGGATAGCCAGTATGTCGATGCGTATGACCACCTGGCGTGGATCATGGCGACATGTCCCAGAAGCCAGTTTCGGGATGGTCAGCGTGCAGTGCGTTATGCACAAGCCGCCTGTAAAATAAGCGGTCGAACGAACTATCGCTACCTAATGACCCTGGCTGCTGCCTATGCCGAACAAGGGCAATTTGATGCCGCTGTTCGCGAACAACGACTGGCCATTGAACTGGCACCACCTGACGAACGAACCTTGCTGCGAGAATCATTGAGTCAATATCAGCAACACAAAGCTTATCGAGAAAGTGAGGCCCTGCAAAAGCCTTAAAAAGGATTCTACCTGGACCAGTGATTTTTCAGTGCAAGAGTATCGTTTCCCGACCTAATTGCCCTCATCTAGCCAGCTGGTGATGGTTCTCAGCGCTTGATCAATGGCACTCTGACTTTGTCTACGGTCCGATTTGAATGGGACGGAACCATGGCTGGCTTCTTCTAAAATGACTGGGACACTGCCAAGTTCTCCTTTAGACTGGTACCTGTTGTCCGGCGGAACAGTGAGAAGTTCCGGATTGGCTACCAGCCGGGTTGCTACCAGGCTTTTGGATGCCATCGCCAACGGTTTCAGATCGTTTCCGATTCCGCCTGGCATATTTGCGGCCAGAGCCATTTCAACTGGCAGTGTCATATTGCCTGTTACGGATGCCTCTTGTGTGTAACCAAATGGAGAAAAGTTTCTTACGAACATGGCAAAATCCGTCATGTCCACGTCGGTATCGCCGTCAAAGTTACCCT
>CAYMUR010000021.1:57934-65662 GCA_964393615.1 uncultured Pirellulaceae bacterium | reverse complement strand
TGCCGGTTCTCATCGCCAGCGGGCGTCATAGTGGCGCACTGCCAGGTTGCCGTTACGCGGCTGACCACATCCCTGACGCTCGGCTCGAGATCTTTGAACATAGCGGCCACGGTTTGTTTTATTCAGAGGCGGAAAAATTCAATCAGCTCGTGGCCAACTTTGTAGACTCATTAAATCCGTCCCACTGAACGCAACAAACGGGAGGGTCGATGACGGTTATCTTCTCGGGACCCTTCTTTCCTGGGGTGCCTTGACGCACACTTTACAGCCTGGGGCGGAGAGACTGGATACTGGCTGCCGCGAGGGTCTGTTCACACGAAAGACTCAACGCGTTGGGGTCGGTCAGATCGGTGCCATGCCTCCTGTTTCAAACGCATTCTGTGTCGCTTCACCATCCGTCGCAAAGAGCCGCACACCCTGCCTGTCGGTTTGAGATAGACCGTTTCGCTTCGAGCGGCCCGATGCTTGGTGGGAACCAGCTTGATACGAGGCCAGCAGCTGGTAACGAAAAAAGCCCTCGCTTTGCAACACAACAGTCTGTGAAACTCAGCTCATTTCATTCCATGCCAGCCTCTGCTGAACCTCCCACGTCCGCCCGGCTATTTCCAGCGCAGCGCATGACATTCCTGATTTTCCTGGTAAATTTTGTGCCTTGAACTGTTGTTTATCCTGCGGTAATCCCAACACCTAGAAGCCTTGCGGAAAAATACCGGGGGTCACATCGTTGGCGAAAAACGGTCAATCGGCTATGATCTCCAGCAAAGCTGATTCGGATTCTTACCATCACTCTATTGGCATTTGGGAGAAAACAATCATGGCCAAAAAAAAATCCAAATCGCCCCGTGGACGTAAAAGCCGCTCGGATTCGACATCCAGTCGCAAGAAACCATCTCCAGCGAAAAAGTCCACCAAAAAGAAAAATCCGACCACACGAAAAAACGTTCGTGGCAGGTCTGCTACCAAGAAAATCCCCTCCGTTCCTATGACAGCAGCCGCTCAGACATTGTGTTCCAACCACGAGATCGGGCAGGTTGCTGGCAAATTATGGCAAACACTCAATGTCGAGGGAGCCCAAAGTATCACGGCCTTGAAAAAGTCAAGCACGGCGTCCAATGACCTTGTCCTGGCCGCCGTAGGCTGGCTCGCCCGAGAGGACAAGCTCAAGTTTTCGTTCGCTGGTAGTCAGTCAGTGAAAGTATCGCTGCAGTAACAGAAAAGAGATCTGTTCTGTATTAAGCCAGCGGTTTAAAACAGTCGGATACGCCGTTTTTTTTGGCCGATTCGCTGGAGGCCGGTCAGGAAACAGATCAGCGTCTATTGCATGGAAGGCCGATGGAGCCTTTGCGATTTTATTGCCGACCCGTGAGGGTCCTCTGGTTGAACACCCGCACCGTAACAAGGGACAGGGCGAGTTTGACAGAACCAAGTTCTTGCGTACGTTTGTAGAACTTGACCACAATGCCCCTTCGAATTCGTAGAATTGACGCCCCTTAGAATGAGTGTCCGCCAATTCGGACTACCGTGAATTGGCAGCTTTCCTACTGCGTCAGCAGTCCTGGATGGTATTCGTTACCTGGCAAGCGTGTGGGCCTGAAAAACTTGACGACGAGCGACGGTTGTTTGAAAATGGACTTGATGGTGAGGCACCGCCTGCCTTGGGGACCCAAGACAGAGCAAGCGATGCCTTGCCGGTGGCCTCATTACAGTTTGTGGTAGCTCCTAGTAAAATGAGCAAATAGGAAATCGTGGTCCCGCGAGGTCATGCGATGCGCGATGACCCAGCGGTCATATGGTTTGTTTGCTCCACCCCAGGAAGGTAATATTCGCGATGTTAGCGCCTGCAACAATGACCGCCCGTTTCGTCAACCTACTCGCTTTTATTGTTGCCGCACTGATCCATGTCGTTCCCGTCAGCGCGCAGTCGGCAAACCGTCCCAATATTATTCTTATCCTCGCCGACAACCTCGGTTATGGAGATCTCGGGTGTTATGGCCAGCAACAAATCAAGACGCCGCGACTGGACCGCATGGCGAAAGAAGGGATGCGGTTCACCCAGTTCTATGCAGGCGCTACGATCTGTGCACCATCGCGTTGCGTGCTGATGACCGGTTTGCACTCCGGGCATTGTCGTATTCGCGGTAATCACACCAATCAGCACTTTCAGGCACTCAAGCCGGACGATGTGACCCTGGCTGAGGTCCTAAAATGCCAAGGCTATCGCACGGGGGTGGTCGGCAAGTGGGGTTTGGGTGACGAAGGCAACGTGGGCATCCCCAACCTGCAAGGTTTCGACTTTTTTTACGGCTTTCTGAATCAGTCACACGCGCACAATTATTGGCCACATTTTCTGTGGCGTGACCAACAGCGTGTCAAACTGCAAAACGTGGTAGTTCATCCCAAAGAGTTTTACCAGGATCCTGTGTTGGCCGGAGCCGCCACGGAATGCATCGACTATGCGCCGGACCTGTTCACCCACGAAGCATTAACGTTCATCAGACAACAATCCGCTGACCAACCCTTCTTTTTATATCTCCCTTATACCTATCCGCATCCCAACTGCGAATCTCACATTTTGGACAGGCATAGCGCTGAGGTACCGAATTTCGGGAGGTACGCCGATACCAGTTGGCCAGACGTGCAAAAGGGACATGCGGCGATGATTACCAGGATGGATAGCGATGTGGGACGGATCCTGGATCTTTTGCGAGAGCGAGGCTTGGACAAAAACACGCTCGTCCTGTTTAACTCCGACAATGGCCCCCACGAAGGTGACGGACTCGACCCTGAGTTCAACGATTCTAACGGCCCGCTGCGTGGCGCCTTGCGAGACATGTATGAAGGCGGAATGCGGGTCCCACTGATCGCCCACTGGCCAGACCATGTCCCGGCGGGCCAGACCAGCGATTACGTCGGTTCGGCAGTCGATTTTATGGCTACCTTCGCGGAACTGTCCGGCGCCTGTCGACGCAAAACGGACGGCATTAGTATCGTGCCGACTCTACTGGGAAAAGAGCAGCAAAAACAGCACCAATTTTTGTACTGGGAATTCTACGAACTTGGCAGCGCACAGGGAGCGAGATGGGGCCACTGGAAAGCGGTGCGCAAACCTATGATCACCGGACCTATCGAACTGTACAACCTGCAAAAGGACCTGGGCGAGACGATGGACGTGTCGGCAAAGCATCCCAACATAGTAAGCAAGATGCAGCAGATCATGCAGGCCGAACATGTCCCGTCGCCGCTCTGGAATCCACCCGAATCGTAAGCCCTAATCTATGCCGGCCCAGTTGTTGCCACTTGCAATGATCACCTGGACAGCACGGCCTTGGGCCTGTCCTGGAAAAATCACAACTGGTACCGCTAATAATCGCACTATCATTGAGCCTGATACGCGTCCTAGAGTGGCTCGATGCGCTCGGTTTGCATACCCCACAATAAAACATTCAAATGGGCAATTTTTATTGACATGTCCTAGAGGTGACCAAATGAAAACGAGAACAGCCAGCATATCTTTATTGGCACGATGGCCTACTCCTATTCCATGATGCCACCCCGCAAAACCCGCGTACCTGATAACGTCATCATTCAATTCCCTACGTACCACGCTACGGCCGGTATCGAAAAATATTTAGGCTTGGCAAAGGGCGAGATTTAAGTTCGAATGTTGTGAAATCTTTGTAACAAAACCTGAATCGTTGAGGAGGATTGTCCTATGGCGTTGAAATCTTGTTCCCTTGTAGAAGAGAATGGCCTTGGAGGTCTAACAAGACCGGTCGCTCGTGATGCTTTTGTGACGCTGTTTCTTACTCTCACATGGCTCAGCGTTTGTTGCCCGGCATCTGGTACCGACCATTTGACCGATTCGATCCTGCCGGATGCGGACTTTCGTAATGCCAAACCGCAAGAAAACATTACAGGTGGCTGGCGCTGGGACCCGATTCGACAACCCAGTAACGTGCGTGTGAACGAGAACGGTTCCATTACCTTGCAAGGATACCAAGGATTTCTGCACTCTCCTTATTTTCCAACTCGTCACAATACGGCAGTTTCATACCAGATTAGCGCCCAGGTGAGTGGTAAAGGGGAGATGCGAATTGAGACTGTCTGGTGGGACCAACACAAAGGGCGGGCAGCACCTCACATCGAGGTAATTGCTACCAAGATTGTGTTGTCGGAGGAACCTACTCGTGTCGAGGCGACTGCACATCCGGGATCGGATGCGGCATATGGTCAAATTCGGTTCGTCCAACAGTCGACAACGCCAGACGGCTTGCTGCTTCTTTCGCAACCGGCTATCCACGTTGTCCCGCGCCGATTCAAACCTGGCGATTTGTTGTTAGCTCTCGATGCAGCCCAACCAGGTCAGTCACCAACGGACCATTGGCAAGATCTCACAGGTCTTAATCGTCCTTTCCAAGTCATTGGTGCGCCGCTACACGATCCACAACAAAAGGTTTATCACATTGACGGCCGCGAAAACTATTTCGAGGGCGCGCTGGAGGATGAGTCACGTTTCGATTTCGATACGGCTCAATCCACCGGACACATGGAACCATTTACGCTGGTCGTTTATGCTTCGTTGGATGGTCTGTCTCACGGTGGGCTCATCAACAAAGTCGAGTTGCGCAAATCCGATCCGGTTACAGGTGCCATGCTTGACGCGCCTGGATGGTTTTTCAAAATCGGCTGGGATAACATTGGCACGAAATTTCTGGAAATGCATCAAATGTTGAACAACCTACACAATCGAAGCATTTCCAAGCACGGCGGTACCGACGGTCAGAACTTGTCGATCCAGGGTGGGGAAATGCACCTGTTCGTCATGCACGTACCGGGCGACGGTATCGCAAGCAACATGAAAGCCTACATGGATGGAAGTCTTGTTCCAGAAAAAAACGTTCCCTGGCCAGGAGGTTCGCTGTCGAAACGTTCGATCAAGAATGACGTTCCCCTGCGGATTGGCGGTGGGATGCCGTTCCAAGCCAAAGGGCACCCCTTGTTCACAGGTTCGATTGGGTTCATCGAGATCTGGAAAGGTCGGGGACTCTGGAAAGGGATGAGCCCGGAACAGTATGGCAAAACCCGTTGGAACAACGGCCTGCCAACCCGTGGATTGATTTTACAGCAGAAACATGTTGAATAGCTGGTCAAAACAGTTTTAAAAACTTAAACATCTGCCCTGTGTCTTTCCCCCCAGGTAACACAGGTTGTGCGTAATGCTGGCAATGACACGTACGATGCCCTAAATACACAATCGCTTATACCTTTAACGAACCTGTCACGGCTGCGTAGAGCATTTTCCCCGTTCACAAATCGCGAAGCGCCGAAATCACTTGGCTGCCGGCGCATGTCCAGCGCATCATGCTACTCGGGTGGTTCCCCTTCCAGTAAGATCTCGAAGTGATTTTCGGTTTTGTTCGTCGTCACCTCGAACCGCAAAGGCGATCCGGTCGGATCGGCATAGACAATAGGCAGGACCGACTTAGGGACAAGATTTTGAGACTGCAGCCAGTCAGTACGCGTCTTGCCAGGGGGCAGAGGATCTGGAATACCCAGCGTCTCAGAGTTGTCTTTAGAGACAATGACCACATAGGTTCCTGGCACCGCACCTTCATACTGGTTGGTCTGCAATGCGTACCGTCCCGACGCGTCGGTTCTCCCCAAAGCCGATGGTCCCCTCTCGTCAGTAGAATTATCACGCAGATAGAGAATATTCGCGTCGGTGACAGGCTGGCCATCGTACATCACTCGGCCGCTCGCCGGCACAGCGCCAATCGGGTTGCCACAACCACAAAACAATAACAGTGTGGCAGTCGAAACGTAGACATATCTCAAACGTCGGTTGGTCATGGATGATCTTTCAATTCTGTGGAGAATGGATAACTAGGGCACTAAAACCCCTGCGGCAAATTACCATCGGCACGGTCTCCGAGCCGCCGCCAAGTCGTCAGGTCCATCGTCTCGGCAACAAATCGAACCGAGCCATCACACAGACCGGCATTCACGCCGCCCGGGTGCTTGGATTTAAAACCCCACTCGACCAGTGATGTGTCTGGAGGTGTGGATTTGCCGCACGGGTTATCGTTGTGGGGGGGGCATGAGTCAAAATTGATAGGCACATTTGTAAAGGTATTACTCACATGGCCACTGTATTCCCACATGCTGACTGGCCAAACAAAGGTATCACCGCGGCATTCAGGCAGAATTTCCGAAACACACAGTGTGTTGCTGGTGCCATCCTGAACTTCGGCGAATTTGGAACCATAGCCTGCGTTCCCCATGATTCCCGAGCAGGACTTGGAGCTCAAACAATCCCCCCATTGATTGGCCAGGGGATAGACAGAAGGACTAAATGCCATACCGGATTTTTCGGCGTTGAGGATAGACCGTAACTCGACCAGGAACTGGTTACATATGCCTCCCTGGCGAATCATGGTCCCGCGATTGCCCGCGTAATTACTGACAACACGATTGCCCGCCGTAAAATCCCTAGCGTACTGGAGGGCGGGTGTGATCAAAGCTGGAAAATCGTCACTAGGGCAACGGGCCAGAGCAATCACGTGCTCGTTCAATACAGTGCCGTTGTTGACGATGGTCATCCCCACGGAACGCGGCGGATCGTTAGAAGGATGAGCAGGAACGTTGATGAAGTCGATTTGTTCGTAGATGGCAGATTGTTCGACAAATGGCAGGATGGTTACCCACCAGCTGTTGAATGGTCCGCCCCAAATGGGCCCACCGAACGGCCCGGGCGTGGCACCAGGTGGGAAGCGTTGATTCGAGTCCACGTAGTTGTGAAACGCCAGGGCGATTTGCTTGACATGGTTCGCACACTGAATCCTTCGAGCCGCCTCGCGTGCCGCCTCGCGTGCCGCCTGCACCGCCGGTAGTAATAGAGCGATCAAGATCGCAATCATGGCAATCACGACCAGCAATTCGACCAGGGTAAATGCAGTGGCTGGCCCAGTGACTCGGTGATGGTGATTCGTCATGCTTACATTCCTCGGGGATATGCGTCGAGAGTCACGACATCGACTTCAAGCATAACACACCTTGTACCACCTTCAAAAAAGTTCCGTCATTAGTATTTTGTCAATGCGATTACAAAGTGGTCCCAACGTTGTTTCATGGAGATTCACACTCAGCGAACGTACGCTACCATCGGAAAGCACAAACTGAGAAAGACCTGAATGGTAGCTGCCAAACACGTCAACCATTTCGTGCTGAATATAACAAAACCTGGCTGCACCGTCCACGCAAATCAGCCTCTTGCCTGGCCGTCTCCTAAGCAGGACAAAAACAGCATTCGTTAGCCGACACAAGTGTCCAGGCATAGCAAATTCGCATCAATGGTAATAAAGATACATCACGAGTGACAAGTGAAACCATTCCTCCTAAACAACAAGCCAGGTTTCTCTCGAAGGATTCTCTTTCATCCGTCACACGTTTGTAGAAATATGGACATGCAGGATCTTCACGTTTCAAGACTACAACAATCCCGGACACTGACGCACGAATCCCAAGACCAAGTAAACTTGCCAAGCCAGTCGTTACCAGTTAGATTGAATTCATCGCCCTACCGGTGCCAGTCAAATTGAATCCTGTCATTCCAAGGAACGCATTCGTGATACGACTCGCCTGGTCCATCATCGGTCTTTTGCTAGGCCTCTTGTCCGTTACATCAATCCATGCCGAGCAACGACCTAACATCATTTACATCCTCGCTGA
>CAYMUR010000021.1:46986-57924 GCA_964393615.1 uncultured Pirellulaceae bacterium | reverse complement strand
CATGGGGTACGGAGACATCAAGGCGCTCAATGAAGAATGCAAGATCAAGACTCCACACCTCGACAACCTGGCCCGGGAAGGAATGATTTTTACCGATGCACATTCCAGTTCTTCAGTTTGCACACCCACTCGGTACGGCATCCTAACAGGACGTTACAACTGGCGGTCACGTCTTCAGAGCGGGGTTTGCTGGGGATTTTCACGGCGCCTGATCGAACCTCAGCGGACCACCGTCGCATCACTCTTGCAAGCGCACGGTTACCATACGGCAGCAGTGGGAAAATGGCACCTGGGCATGGACTGGCCTTTGAAAAAAGGGGGCTTTGCGGACGATGGCGACCAGTGGAGTCCACAGTACAAGGGTGGCTGGGACGTCGATTACACCAAACCGATCCAAAACGGACCCAACACTGTTGGGTTTGATTTCTTTTTTGGTATCAGCGCTTCCCTTGACATGCCACCGTACATCTACATCCGCAACGACAAACCCCAGGTGAGAAAGCTGGTCGAAAAAGCATTTCGCCGTAAGGGACCCGCGGATATTGATTTTGAAGCAATCGACGTGTTACCAAAAATCACCGAAGAAGTAGCCAATTATATCAAGCGACGAGCAGAACCAGCCAAGGCAGGCAAACCGTTCTTTGTCTATTTTCCGCTGGCCGCCCCACACACGCCTATTTTGCCGACCCTCAACTGGAAAGGGAAAAGTGGCATCAATCTTTACTGCGACTTTGTCATGCAGGTCGACGACTGCGTCGGCCAGGTGATGCATGCACTGGATCAACACGGCCTGACTGACAACACGCTTCTCATCTTCACGGCGGACAACGGTTGTTCTCCAGCTGCCAAGTTTAAACAGATGCATGCCAAGGGTCACTTTCCAAGTTACAAATTTCGTGGCCACAAAGCTGACATCTACGAAGGCGGCCACCGAGTGCCGTTCATTGCCCGCTGGCCGGCAAAGGTCAAAGCACAAAGTCATTCGGAGCAATTGATTTGCCTCACCGATCTGATGGCAACTTGTGCTGATCTGCTGAACACCAAGCTCCCTGCTGGCATAGGTGTCGACAGTGTAAGTATCCTGCCCGCACTGTTGGAACAAAACGATAAGCCGTTACGCAAAGCGGTTGTTCACCACTCAATTCACGGAGCATTCTCCATCCGGCAGGGTCACTGGAAACTCGCATTGTGCCCCGGTTCGGGTGGCTGGAGTCATCCGCGACCCGGTAGTAATCACTTTGCGCAGCTTTCTCCCTACCAGCTATACGACTTGCAAGACGACCTCGGTGAAACCAACAACCTGCAAGGCAAACATCCCGAAGTCGTGAAGCATTTAACTACCTTACTGCAATCCTACATTGACCAGGGTCGCTCCACTCCCGGGCCTTTACAGTCCAACCAGACGCAAGTCGATATTTACCGAGCTGGCCGTAAAGCACAAAATAAATAATGAACGAGAGTGTTTCACCAATGTTCACAATAACGACTTGATCCAGATAGATTTTTTTAACGAAAGAGCAAACTCCATGAGTGCTTCCTCTAGCAATTCAACACCGGACACTGGCAAGGTCGATTCTTTTGATGTCACATCGTGGGATGTAGAGCTATTCACAAAATTCTTGCGTAGCTTTGTTCCAGAGAATGCTTTCGACGCTCATGGCCACTGGTGGGATCTCGATCATTTGGTACCGGAAGCACCTGACGGGTTTACGAAAATGCCAGCGCAGACGGGCTGGAAATCGTATTGCGAACAGGTCGGCAAATGGATGGGCGATCGCACTCCGTCAGCAGGCCTGTTTTTCAGTTTTCCGACGAAAAGCGGTAATTACCAATTGGCCAATCAATTCGTCGCCGATCAACTCCGATTGAACGACAATCTACGCGGCTTGATTTTCGTTACACCCAACGACGATCCAGACCAGATTGATCAACTCATTGAAACACACGGATTCTCCGGTATCAAGGTTTATAGTTGGCACGCTACCGGGCCGGATGTCTACCAGGCAGAAATCGGCGAGTTCCTGCCAGAGTGGGCATGGGAAATTGCCAACAAGCGTAACCTGGCCATTATGTTACACCTCGTCAGAGACAGGGCCATCGCAGATCCTGTCAATCAGCAATACATCACAGAACACTGCGCCCGCTATCGCAGTGCCAATTTAGTTCTGGCCCACTGTGCCCGCTGTTTCAACACTGGCCACGCGCTGACAGGCATTTCTACATTACGTGACCTTGATAACATCTTTTTTGACAACTCGGCCATATGCGAACCGGGTCCCTCCGAACAAATCATCAAAACGTTCGGTCCGACACGACTGATGTTCGGACTTGACTTTCCAATTTGCCAACTGCGAGGCCGATCGAGCAGTATCGGTGACGGTTTTTTGTGGGTAGACGAAAAGAACGTGGATTGGTCGGGAGCTGATTTCGGCAAGCATCATATTTTCGGTTTCGAAAACATCTATGCTCTCAAACAAGCCTGCGCCAATACACATCTTACCGATGCGGACGTGGAGCAGATTTTCTTTCGCACCGCGCACCAGCTATATCAAGTGGGAACACAAACCAGCGGGACGGGCCAAACGCTTTATCAGCAAGCCAAAGAAATCATACCAGTCGGCACTCAGTTGCTGAGCAAATTGCCGGAGTGGTGGTTACCCGAACAATGGCCAGCCTATTACCGTGAAGGACGTGGCTGCATTACGGTCGACATGGACGGCAGACACCTGATCGATTTCAGCAGCATGGGAATTGGAGCGTGCCTGTTGGGATTTGCCGATCCCGATGTGACCGCTGCTGTCGTTCGGCGAGTCCAATTCGGTTCGATGACAACGTTAATGGTCCCCGAAGAGGTGGAGTTGGCACGAGTTTTGATCGACATCCATCCTTGGGCTGAGAAAGTTCGCTTCGCGCGCACAGGCGGCGGAAGCATGGCAATCGCGGCACGTATCGCCCGAGCCACCACTGGACGGGAAAAAGTAGCAGTCTGTGGCTATCATGGATGGCATGACTGGTATATCGCCTCCAACCTGGACGGTGAACATCAACTGGACGATCATTTACTTCCCGAACTCGTACCACACGGTGTACCAGCCCGTCTGGCAAAATCAATTTATCCATTTGCTTACAATGACGTCGAGCAGCTGGAAAGGATTTTTTCCGAGAACCCTGATGAAATTGCCGCCGTGAGCATGGAACCGATGCGGTACATTCTACCTGACCCGGGCTATCTGGAGGCCGTGCGTGAATTATGCACCCGGCACGGAGCCCAATTGATTTTTGACGAAGTTTCCATCGGCTGGAAATACACCTTCGGCGGGGCACACCTCAAGCTGGGCGTGAGTCCCGATATGGCCGTCTTCGCCAAGACAATTTCCAACGGGCATCCGATGGGAGCAATTATCGGAACTGAGCAGGCCATGAAAGGTGCCGACGTGTCTTTTATCTCCAGCACCTATTGGACGGAAGCAGTCGGACCGGTAGCCGCCTTGGCAACGATAGAAAAAATGCGAGAGGTGGATGTCGTCAACCACACCCAGCAAGTCAGTCTCCGAATACAACAAATCTGGCGTGACACGGCCCAGCGACACGGAGTGTCCATCCAGACATATGGAGTCTACTGTCATCCTGGTTTCGCCTTCGACACACCTAACCCGTTGGCAGTCAACACACTCTTCACTGGCGAAATGTTAAGGCATGGATTTTTAGCGAAGCCAGATATATTTCCTTCGTATGCCCACAAGTCCCATCATCTTGACGCCTATGCCACAGCTGTCGACGCAACGTTTGCTGTGATCGCAGAGGGGCTGCAACAAGGCGATATCGAAAAACGTATCGGTGGACCGGTCTGCCAATCCGGTTTCAAACGCAAAACGACAAATACATCGAAATAGCACCGCGCGTCGCAGCCAAAATCGACTTCGGCGTGATTGAGAAACTCCAGATTGTTTCCGCGATACCTCATTTGTTTTTCAAAACAGGATCAGACAAGCTTAATGGCTCCGACTAATCCGATAAGTCTTTTGATTTTTCGTGAACCACTCGTCAAGCCAGCTGGTACCTAATCCCGGCCCCTGTGGTAATTCGGCAAACCCACTGGTAATCACAGGTTGTACACTTACCAACTTATCATAGAACGACCGAATATGAGCTCGTACCGTTTCCTGATAACAGGCGTTGGCAGCGGCAGCACTCAAGTGAATCCCTGAAAACAGGGTGAGCGGACCGGTACAGTCGTGGCAGTTGACCGGGATGTTGTGGGCCGCGGCAATGTTGGCGATGCGCATCGACTCGCTGATACCACCAGCCCACGTGGGATCGATCATCACGAAATCGGCAGCACGTTGCTCAAGTGCCGTGACAAAATCGGACGCGGTGAGTAACATTTCACTCACACTCAATGGCATGCGGGACTGACGACGGAACTCGGCCAGTGTTCCAATGTTGTCCATCTTTAAGATATCCTCCAACCACAATGGACGAATTTCCCGTAACGCATCAGCAATGCGCAAGGCGGCAGGCAACAGAAAAAATCCGTGGCCATCGACCATGATCTCCAACTGGTCACCGACGGTGTCACGAATCACATGTAGCGGTTTCACCGCTTCGTGGATGTCATCCCAACTAATATAAGCATTACCGTTGCGATGAGCTGCCGAATCAAAACACCATACCTTGATCCCCTTGAATCCTTCTGCGACTAATTCCCTGGCCAGGGCTGCTGGCTCGTGAAAAAAATTGTAAGAATCTGACAGCGGGCCTGGATCACCCATACCACCGTAACCGGGCCATCCGACATCAGGGCCCGGCGCTAAAGCACCATATTGAGGATGGCCAAGACTGTTGTACACTGGGACCCGATCCCGTACCGCACCACCCAGTAGTTGATAAATGGGCTGCTGGCACACCTGGCCGAGGATGTCCCACAAGGCCAAATCCACGGCTGAAATTGCTCGGATCTCTGCACCCCGCACGCCAATATTGGCGGCGCGTTCGTACAAGAACCGCCAATGTCGTTCGATAGTCATCGCATCGCTACCAAGCAGACGCCGTGCCATCCAATCATGAATGATTGCTGCGCATGCTTCTGGAATATGATATGTCTCACCAGATCCAACAATTCCTGCCTCTGTATGGACACGAACCATTAATAGGTGTCCCATAATATCCGTGGGAATGACAGTCTCGATTGCGGTTATACGATTCATTTTACATTCCCACAGGTTGACAACCTCTAATCCTGAACATTCACCAACGAACGCTGCCAGGTACAATCAATGCGGACATTATCAGCGGAAGCGCCCCATTGGAACAGAGGGTAAACATCCTCGAAAACCTTGACTCACCGGAATCCATTTTGTTTCCGTTGAGGCCTTGAACGTTTTATAAAAAACAACTCCGGGCTGGAGCAGGGGAGGGGAGGCTAAACCGTAGTATGTAATATGGCATGTTGTTCTGCCGAATTTCTACTACAACGCGCGTCAGCCGAATGCGTGTCAGCGGAGACACCTTCTGTCGAAGAGGAGGCTCACTGATATTGGAAACAATACCTCGCCTACGAAAAAACGAAGATCCCGAAGCCTTCGTTTGAAATGCCATTGGAGTGTGAACGATCATTTGCATTTCAGATTTCGAACTACTCCCAGTAACCTCGAAAAACGCTTGCTGCATCACACATCAGGGATGCGGCCGATGTCCGGCAGCGAAACGATCCGTGGCGATAAGTTGGACAAACGAGCTTTCGGATCCTCCATTTTCAATGAAAACGGTGCTGCAAGCCTTTCCCAATCCAGTCCGTCACAAAATTTTTCACGCTGTAATTATTATCTAATCCACCCATTCTTCTGGAAATCAATATTTTATCTATACAAAACCCCGAAAAAATAGGGCCTCATCCTCCTTAAAACCATCTAT
Source organism: uncultured Pirellulaceae bacterium (assembly GCA_964393615.1). GTDB lineage: Bacteria > Planctomycetota > Planctomycetia > Pirellulales > Pirellulaceae > CAYMUR01. Next base: position 52,011 of record CAYMUR010000021.1, on the reverse strand, counting down.
TCTGACTGAACTCGTGGATTTTCTTACAACTCTGCTGATAAATTGCGTCTCTGGCACATGTTACCCCGGATGGCCCGTTGATCGTAGGCAATTCACCGGATAAAATACGACCGTTGCAGTGGAGTAGCCGAAACACGGTGTTTTCGCACAACCCTGCAAGACACTACTTTTAGAGGGAATGGACAAATGCCAGAAGGCTCCATCAAGCGACTCACTGACAAGGGTTTTGGGTTTATCGACACTGGGACGGATAAAGACATGTTCTTTCACTCGTCAAATCTCGAAGGGGTTAGTTACGACGAACTCCAAGAAGGACAACGAGTTTCCTACACTGAAGGACATGGACCTAAAGGCCCAAGAGCCGAAAACGTCCAATTAATCTGACAATATTGCAAGGAGTCTTCGTAAATTCAATTTGAATTACGGAGAAACGGTTTTCGAAGCCAGTCCAAGTGAAAAAACGCCAAAACGGCGTGATTAAAACGCTCCTAGCTTCGCCCTAAAAAACGGTCATGGAACACGTTCCACCGTTAAGAGCCGTCCCACTGCAAAAATCATGAATATGTCGAAGACGGTGCACTAGAAATTCGTGTTGTGGGGTTGTGTGCGCAGTCCGCATCAGCATAGGTCGCCCTTGACCGAAATGGTGTCGGGTTTTGCGCATCGCCCCACAGTTTAGTCGTCTAAAGTTTCAACGGCTTTCCGAACGGCTGTCCGTGGCTTAATGATGTCCCCAGTACAGATCATTCGGTCCTGGTACGACGAATTCATTCGACGGCTTGATCTCAGGGTTAGCCAAAATGATGGCCTAAAACCCTCGACACGCCCCCGGGTAGCGTACTCTTGGTTACCACGAATCGGTTGCATTTTCATGCAGTCGGACTTTGCAATGGTTCTGGTACTCCAAAATCTGTGACCTGTCAAAAAATTATTGGAAATCAATACCTTGTTCGATACACTCATCCACAGTGGCCTAATGATCGATGGCACTGGAGCAGCGAGAAAGCGTGCTGACATTGGTATTGTTGGGGACCGTATCACAGCCATAGGCAATTTGAACGATGCAAAATCGGCTCAAAAAATAGATGCTACCAACCAGATCATTGCTCCGGGATTTGTCGATGTTCACAACCACACCGACGGCTGGATCCTTAAACATTCTCACTTTACCGCAAAGACACTTCAAGGTTTCACAACAGAGGTGCTTGCAGCCGATGGTATCTCGTACGCGCCTGTTAACGAGCATACGGTTCGGCAATGGTTCTTCTATCTGCAGGCGTTGAATGCTCTGCAACAAGAAGAATACCGTGGCTGGTACAGCCTCCATGAATTCATGTCGTCCATGGACGGTCGGAATGTCCAAAACGCAATGACCCACATTCCCTATGCGAATATTCGCTCGATGTATTGTGGTTGGGGACGCGGAGACGTTGACGACTTTCAAATGCAACAAATCCAAGATGAAATCCGACGCGGCATGGAAGAGGGTGCGGTGGGCCTGTCGACAGGCCTCGATTATATTGTGCAATGCTATTCGACGACGGATGAACTAGTGGACGCATGCTCGGCGATGGCTGAAAGCCAGGGACTGTACGTAACCCACATTCGTTATAAGAAAGGGGTCTTGCGCGGCCTGCAAGAGGCCGTAGAAATCGGGCGCCGGGCTGGTGTACGCGTACACATTTCACACCTGAAAGCATCTTCTGCGCCTATGGTCGAAGAAATTCTGGAGTTCTTGGAACATGCGCGACGTGATATTGACCTGTCATTTGACGTCTATCCCTATCAATGTGGGTCGACGATGCTCAATTATCTTTTGCCCTACGAAGTCTGGGAAGATGGGCCGCTGGCTGCAATCGACAAGTTAAAAAATCCTGAAATACGCTTCCAGTTTGGTAAAGTGTTCCAGCCACATCAAATGAATCTTGAAAACATTCGCATCGCCTGGGTCGCCAGTAATGAGAACTCGGTACACCAAGGAAAAACTTTGGCTCACTACGTCGAAGAAATGGATTTACCTGCAGCGGATGCCCTGGCCGAACTGCTCATCGAAGAGAGACTCGCTGTGTTATGTGTTATGGACAAAGGCGACGAATCCCTGGTTCATCCCTTCCTCCAACATGATCTGTATATGATGGGCAGCGACGGCATCTATCATCCGGGAGGCCTCGTACACCCACGTGTTTACGGCTCAGCTGGGCGTTTACTTGGACCCTGTGTAAGAGACTGGAAACTTTTTTCTCTTGAAGCGGCTATTCACAAACTCAGTGGACTGCCCGCTGCACGATTTGGACTTGCAAACCGTAGTGTACTTCACCTCAATCATTATGCAGATATCGTTGTCTTTGATCCTGTACGGGTGACCGACCAGGCAACGTATGCAACACCTCACCTGCCTACCGTCGGCATAGAACATGTGCTGGTCAACGGCATCCAAGTTATCAAAGCAGGTACGCCTATCGAATCACTTCCCACCCCACTACCTGGTCGTTTTGTCCGTAGAAATGAAATTTGCAGAAAAGAAAGTAGCTGAAGAAATGGTTTCCAAGCGATACCCTGAAATCACAGCCAGTGGCTCACCTTACGAAATTGGCCAACAAATCGGTGAGGCAGCTCGTGATCAAATTCGTGGTTTTTCCGCTATAGCACTTGATCGCGTGAACAAGACGATCAACATCTCCCCTGAGAAAGCTTTGGCAATCGCCAGAGCGTCGGCCGAAATCGCCGAGCAATATGCCCCGCACTTGCTGGAGGAACTACGCGGCATGTCAGCTGCATCGGGCGTGTCGCTGGATGAATTGATGATCTTACAAGTACGCAACCAATTTACATCGGAATCTGACTCGGGCTGCACGTCATTTGCCGTCCATGCCCGCAGTTGCGCACAGGGACATACAATCGTTGCTCAAAACTGGGATAACGACCCGGAGCTAGACGAGTTCACGGTCGTGCTCACACGTCGCCCGATAGACAAACCCGCACTGATGAACGTCACGCAGGCTGGGCTCATCGCGTACATTGGCTTCAACAATGAGGGAATCGGAGCTTGCGTGAACACACTGCCCGCACCGAGTCGCCCGGTCGGTGTACCCCACTACTTCATCCTGCGAACGATCTACGAAAAATGTTGCCTGGAAGATGCCCTGGAAACGGTTCAGCTCGCTGAAAGGGCAATTCCAGCCAACATTATTCTGTCAACACCTCAGGGACCGGCCAACTTGGAAATTACCATGAATGCTGTTCACGTTTTACGTGACGAAAAACTGGTAACCCACACCAACCACTGCTTACACCCTGAGCTAGTAGAAATCAACGACCATTTTCCTGAACTCATCGAGTCTGGACCCCGTAAATCAAGAATTGATTCACTTCTTTGTACTGAGAATAGTACGCTTGCTATCGATCACATGAAGATGGCTTTACGAGACCATAGCGGATATCCCCAGTCGATTTGCCGACATCCAAACGATCACCCCGAAACTGGTTTTTGGACGACTGTTTTCTCCGTGATCATTGATCCTGCCGCTGGTGAGATGCACCTGACTCGTGGGGTTCCATGTAAACAACCATACGAAATTTACCGGATGGCTTGACGATATTCACGCCACGGTAACATCTTTCAACCTTTTTTTCACACCGCACTGCAACACAATTTTACTGGAGATCCTAGTCAATCGAAAAGTACCATTTGGCCAGAATTCCAACCGCTTGCATTCTTTTTCCTATGACTTCTATCACTTGATATTTTTCTCCTCGTTGCCACCATTCATTTTATGAAAACTCAACGCACCCTCGCACGGATCCTTTACCTGGTGGCTGTTATCGAATTGCTGGCGATACCAACTATTCTGATCCCCTACACATGGATGGACTATGTCCACGGAGCCCTCGGACTTGGTAAACTACCTGACAGCCCAATCGTCATCTACCTGGCTCGATCCGTGTCAATACTCTACGGTTTTCACGGGATCGTGACACTTCACCTGTCTCGTGATGTGGAACGTTACCTACCCTTGATCGGATTGTTTTCCCTTTGTGCTATGGCAATGGGGGGCAGCTTACTGGTCATCGATCTCATTTTGGACATGCCACTTTGGTGGGCAATCAGCGAAGGAGCCTTTGCCATTCTTTTCGGTGCCGTCGTATGGAAACTGCGATGTCAAATCCTAAAACATCCACACAATGATCATTAACAACTAGCGGGCTGGCGAATTGACGACAAGCGCCACCGTATCCACAGTGAACACGAATGCCAGACCCCCGCCGCGTTTAGGGCGGGCTCTGTTTTCGGGCTTCGGCAATGCCCCCAAGAGCCAAGCCTCCTCAACCCGATTCTCTCACTCAGCCTAGTATTCAAACTGGGAATGGCCATAGCATCACAAATCCAAATAGTTTGCTAGCTTGACTTTACAGCCAATGTTCCAGGAAAATTCCCCCAAGTTGGCATCCTCACCTATCCGATAGTTGACTTTGTTGACTAGTATAGTTATGATTTATGGTTCTCATGGCTACGACGATTACACCAGCACATAAAGTGTCCCCGCTAAAGCTTACGGCTGAACTGCAGCAAGAACTGCAAAAGGAAAATGCGCGCCTGGAAAAAAGCTCTCCCCAAGAGATCATTCAATGGGCAACGGGACGGTTTGGATCAAACCTCACAATGGCCACAGCTTTTGGCCCAGAAGGCTGCCTGATTATTTCCATGCTGTCAGAAATCGCACCGGCAACTCATGTTTTCAATCTCGACACCGGCTACCAATTTAAAGAAACACTGCAGTTACGTGACCGCTTGGCAGAACGTTATGGGATTGAAGTAGAATTAATGCGACCAGAGCTGACAGTCGAACAATATGAGGCTCAGCATGATGGGCCGCTTTACAAATCCCGCCCGGACCAATGCTGCCATGACCGCAAAATCGTCGTTTTGCGGCGGGCCGTCCAGGGAAAACACGGTTGGATCACGGCAATTCGTCGCGACCAGAGCCCCGATCGAAGGAATGCACCGATTGTGGGATGGGATGCCAA
>CAYMUR010000021.1:44544-46976 GCA_964393615.1 uncultured Pirellulaceae bacterium | reverse complement strand
AGTGAATCCTCTCTCTAACAGTACTCGAGAAGGTGTCTGGAAACAGATTGTGGATAATGACATCCCCTACAACCCTCTTCACGATCAAGGATACAGCAGCATCGGATGCCAGCCCTGTACACGCGCCCTGTTGCTTGGTGAAGACGAACGAGCGGGACGTTGGAGTGGAACAACTAAAACGGAATGTGGACTACATTCGTTGGGAGATTTCCGGGAAACCAGCTGACTATTGGCAACATGGCGATCTCGACAAGCAAGTTTGTCCTACGTAACCTTTTTTCCGAACAACTTTTCCGAACGACCATTAATCCTGAATCAGAGCGCACCATGAATGTATCGGCGCGTGTTGAATATGCCTGCTTGGCGGTGATGGATCTAGCTGAAAACTACGGTTCCGGTCGACCAGTGCAAATACGTAAAATTGCACAAACGCATGGTATCCCCTCCAAATTTCTCGTGCAGATTTTACTGCAACTGAAAGGAGCGGGTTTAGTGACCAGCACACGAGGTGCGGCGGGTGGCTACGAACTGATTTGTGATCCCGACGAAATCACGTTAGCTGATGTGATGTCAGTCCTTGAAGGCCCTCAAGGATTGTTCAGTTCCAACGCAAGCACGGTCACGCCCAGTACACGTGCGTTGTCCGAAGCATGGGTAGAAGCTGCTGAGGCACAACAGGAACGGCTTGCCGGACTTACCTTTTCCGAGTTGCTAGTCCGGGCAAAAGACCAAGCGGCCATCATGTATTATATCTGAAGGATCAAACTCCTTAGAATAACAAAATGGCACAACAAAGGGGCGTGTACAGCCACAAGGCCATGTACACCCAAAAGATTGACCAGGAACATCCCTAGGAACAAAAGGGTAGAACAAAAACAAACCTTACTTACCTGGTACGCACCTAACCCGTCAAAGCAAGTGCGGTTCATTTCTCGATTGATTGACTGGGAACCGAGCTAAAATCAATCAAGGGCAGGGTGTCTTGGCTTCTCTCACACAACAGACACCATTAAGCCACGATTATTCCCTTCTTGCCAAGTAAGGCGAGGAGCTTGTCAACACACTCTTCGACCGATAGTTCATCTGTGGCCAACACCAGGTCTGCAACGGCTGGCACTTCGTATTCGGCAGAAACACCAGGAAAATTAGTGATTTCTCCCGCGTCTGCCAGGTGATAAAGACCTTCCTGGTCACGCTCACGGCAAACTTCGACCGGCGCATCGAGGTGCACAACGAGAAAACACTCTTGCCCAATCAACGCTGCTACCTTTTGACGAACTTCCTCCTGGGGTGCCGCAAAGGCAGCCAAACAGATCAGTCCTGAGTCATTCATTAAGCGCGCCACTTCTGCTCCACGCCGCAAGTTTTCACTACGATCATGCACGGTAAAACCCAGGTCCTTACTAATCCCTCGCCTCAGATTTTCACCATCCAACACCGTAGCAGCACGTCCCAAATCAAACAATTTACGTTCGGTAGCATACGCCAGCGTCGTCTTACCGGCACCCGACAAACCGGTTAATAAAACAGTGACGGGCTTCTGCCCGAACCTTGCACTGCGTTCTTCTGAAGTAACAACACTCGTGTGCTCTTGCAGACTAGTCGCAAATTCTTCTTCCCAATGGTCAGCCGTGCCACTTCCTCCACGATCCAGAAGCATCCCGGCACCAACCGTAACATTAGACAAACGGTCAATGATAATGAACGAGCCAGTTACCTGGTTACGTCGATAGCGATCGAACGAGACCGGCTCGTTAAGTACAACCGAACAGCGCCCGATTTCATTTAAACCAAGGGCCGGAGCATCTTCGCGGTGCAACGTATTCACATTGATACGATAACGTAGTGTCGTCACGGCACCGGTGATCATTTTTGCTGTGTGCTTAAAAACATATTGTTTTCCAGCGACCAGCGGCTCGTCCGACATCCAAACGATGGTCGCGTCAAACTTCTGTTCGCAACGCGGAACATTGCCCGGACGACAAACCAAGTCTCCGCGGCTAATATCGATCTCATCTTCAAGCGTCAAAGTGATCGATTGCGGCGTAAATGCTTCCTCCTGCTCTCCATCAAACGTTACTATCGACTTGACATGACTCGTTTTGCGCGAAGGCAAAACCATGATCTCGTCACCTCGCCGGATGATACCGGATGCCACGGTCCCGCAAAAACCACGAAAATTGAGATGGGGCCGGTTCACATACTGTACAGGAAATCGAAAATCCTCAAGGTTTCTGTCTGACCCTATATAGACGGTTTCGATGAAATTCATAAACGTTTTGCCTTGAAACCAAGGCATCTTCGCTGTGGAATCCACAACATTTTCACCATGCAATGCCGAGAGTGGCATAAAATGTAAATCAGGAATGTCCAAACGGGACACAAAATTTTTATAGTCCGAACAGATCTGGTCGTATACTTGTTCGCTATAG
>CAYMUR010000021.1:41254-44534 GCA_964393615.1 uncultured Pirellulaceae bacterium | reverse complement strand
ACCAGATCCATCTTGTTCACCGCCACCAGAACATGCTTGATCCCTAACAGGGATGTAATAAAACTGTGCCTTTTGGTTTGCGTCAGCACGCCGTGACGAGCGTCCACTAAAATGACTGCCAAATCCGCAGTCGATGCGCCTGTCGCCATGTTACGGGTATATTGCTCATGGCCCGGTGTATCAGCAATGATGAATTTGCGTTTCGCCGTTGAGAAATAGCGGTAGGCAACATCGATTGTAATACCTTGCTCACGTTCGGCACGCAAACCGTCTGTCAATAGAGCTGGATCAAAATCATTACCGGTCGTCCCATGGAGTACGGAGTCCTTGCGAATGCCAGCCAGTGTATCCTCATAGATCATTTTCGAATCATATAACAATCGTCCAATCAGTGTGCTCTTGCCATCATCGACACTACCACATGTAATAAATCGCAACAATTCTTTGTTCTCATGCTGCGAAAGATATGCGTGAATGTCCGTTGCGATAAGGTTTGATTGATGCGACATACGATAAAACGGCTTGGTTGTTAATGGAAATAGTTCGATTGTAAAACATGGGACGCGCGAATATGAAAAACGCAAATGACTCCCAACCGCATGGCGCTATTGGTAAAACCAATTACCCCTCAAGCAACCATCTGCTGGCCTGCATTTCAAACTCGCTACAACACAAAATGACTTTCACTATTTTAAAAATATCCTTCTTTTTTCTTATCTTCCATCGTGCCTTCGTCATCATTGTCAATCATTCGACCTTGACGCTCACTTGTGGTTGCTAACAACATCTCTTGAATAATTTCCGGCAACGTCGAGGCATTCGATTCCACCGCACCCGTCAAAGGATAACAACCGAGTGTGCGAAAACGGATCATTTTCTCAACCGGCTTCTCATTGGGTTCGAGTTGCAGTCGTTTGTCGTCAACCAAAATCATCTGGCCATCCCTTTCGACAACCGGCCTGCATGAAGCAAAGTAAAGTGGCACAATAGGAATTTTTTCAAGATGAATGTAAAGCCAAACATCGAGCTCGGTCCAATTGGACAGTGGGAAAACACGAATACTTTCATTTTTGTTGATTCGCGCATTGTAAAGGTTCCACAGTTCAGGCCTCTGATTTTTGGGATCCCAACGGTGATACTCGTCCCGAAAGGAATAAACACGCTCTTTGGCCCGTGATTTTTCCTCATCACGTCGCGCCCCGCCAAAAGCTGCATCAAAGCCCCACTGGTCTAGAGCCTGTTTGAGTGCTTCTGTCTTCATTACCGTCGTATGTTTACCACTATGCGTGAACGGACTGATATTAGCCTGGCGGCCTTCTTCGTTCACATAAGTCAATACATCAAGTCCCAACTCTTCTTTGGCGTAATTTTCGCGAAATTCATACATTTCACGAAATTTCCACGTCGTGTCTACATGGAGTAACGGAAACGGTGGCTTGGCAGGATAAAATGCCTTCAACGCCAGTTGTACCATGACCGACGAGTCCTTGCCGATCGAGTAAAGCATGACGGGGTTCTTAAACTCCGCAACCACTTCACGAATAATGTGGATGCTTTCCGCCTCGAGATTTCTCAAATGGGTCAGATAGTATGTTGACATGTCACCTTGGGGATTTCATTCGGTCATGGTCTCATCGCCTCACGTTTCATAGGTCGCTTTGGACCATCAGTGGCGAAAGAGCCACCAGTGTAAGCCAAGCTCGCCCACGTCTCAAGCTCGAACTGAGGTTATCGCGCAGCTACCTGAGTGCCAGCATGCTTGACCTGTCTGAAAAATCAGGCGATTTCCGAATTTACCATTGAGACAGTTCGATTGTTACAATCAGTACACACTGTTTAAATATGGGGAGTCTCGGAGCAAATTTTGGGTTTCATAACCTTTTGCATAATATCCAACGGTGCCATATACGATGACTATACTGCGAAGGGTAAACAGGAAGTTTTCCCAGAGTACGGTCAGATTGACGGTCACATAAAGAACTGTTTTACACCATGTGCCTATCAATCGATGAGTCAGGCGCGAAACTGGACTGTTCGTAAACAGTGCTGTAGAACAACGAGATTACGCTTCCCTCGTAGCCTCACTGGGTTGGCAAGTTCGCAGCATCACTCCTCCGGCGAATAGTCCTGTTTCGGCCGACTCTTTTTTCCCCTCTCATAGTACTGCTAAGCTTCACCAGGCAGCTACACTCTCAAGAAATAGTAGGCTACCAATGGAACGACGAAGGCTTGTTGTTTCTAGAAAAACGACATGGCACGTCAACTCCCAGCAGAATAGGCACCAGCAAACGTCCGGCTCTATTGGGTGTCAGCTAAAAATCGGGGATTTTCCCCGGAAATACAGTGACACTGGCTGAATCTGATGGACTACTGCGATCATGAAGGCCCTATCAAAAGGTACGCCACACAGAGCACTGCTGACACATTTTCAATGCATCCACCATGGCCTCTCCACGTCGGTTGACAAAATAGGTTGCGACTTTTACGCCCTGGAGTTAGGATGGTGCAAGAACAATATTTTCGTCTTGAGGAACAACTTATGGTCCATACATTCACCATGCGTGTCACATTGGCAATGAGTTTGCTGTTTTTTTTCGGGTTCGCCAAAACTCACGCCGAGGACTACGTTCTGGACGAGTTGTACAGTAGTGGTGTCCATGCCTTTTTCGGCCATGACTATGCACTTGCAATCGATCTGTTTACGTCCGCCTTGGCCGAAGGAAGCAGAGATCCAAGAATTTATTACTTTCGCGGACTGGCCAACCTGTCAAAAGGATCTAAACAAGCTGCAGATAATGATTTTCAAACAGGTGCTAAATTTGAAGTCGCCAAGACAGGAACTTTTCGAGTCGGGAAATCACTCGAAAGAGTGCAAGGTTCTAACCGTTTAAAGCTGGAAAAATTTCGTCAGGAAGCCAGAACTCAGGCTCGTCGGGAACAAATACAGCGAGACCGACTCCGATATCACACACCAGAAGATACAGGCAGCCATGTCCCTGCGCCTGAGAAGTCAAAAAACAACACTGTACCGGAAGCGATCAACGATCCCTTTACCGACGAAACTGCAGACCGCCCCGTGGGGACAGGACCTGCCAAAGAAACTGCTGGCCCGCGACAGCCTACAGCGGAACCTGCTAACACGGAAGACGAAGAGATCGAAGAATTCAGCTTGGAAGAAGATCCCTTCGGTGGAGAACCAGAACTCGACGAACCAAAAGACCTTCTCGCGCCGGAAACCGATGAGGATGACCCCTTTGCCGAAGACGAGGCGGATGACGAC
>CAYMUR010000021.1:23321-41154 GCA_964393615.1 uncultured Pirellulaceae bacterium | reverse complement strand
GCGTCAGCAGACGATGAGGATGACCCCTTTGCCGAAGACGAGGCGGATGACGACGCGTCAGCAGACGATGAGGATGACCCCTTTGCCGAAGACGAGGCGGATGACGACGACAATCCATTTGACAATGAATAAACATATTGTCGACTGAAAAATGGCATCCATCTGGACAGGCGCCGACCTGGCAATGTCAATGTCATGAAAAGTTATCGTCACCGCACATCAATCGTCGTATCGCTTTTCGAAATTGCCTGTTCCAACCTTCTTGTTGACCAACAATCTAGCGGTTTTTGTGGTCGGTGGCGGCCGTAAAGTTTACTCTTCGAGCAAAACATTACTCATCTCTTAGATAGTGTTGAGTGAACGATTTGGTTTTCTCATTGAATTTGTGTGTCTTTTCGTACGTCATGTTATCCTGCTTAGTAGACCCCTCAAAAAGTGCGATTGCCGCTTCTCTAAAGAACAATACAACTAGCGACCAGCTTCTACAAACACCATTACGCTTTGAGAGCTTCATTGGTACACAGTGATAACACTTTTTCTGTAGAAATCGCCGTAGCCTCAATGAATAAAAACGACGACGTGCCAGTTTATCAAGCCGACAGGAATATTGACCTCTCACGATTTTTCTTCGACCACCGGATTACTTAATGATCCGATCTTATCAATTTCAATAGTCACGGTATCTCCCGCCTTGAGAAACACGGGCGGCTTGCGTGCTGCACCAATGCCATGTGGAGTCCCAGTCAGGATAACGGTCCCTGGCAATAAGGTAGTGCATCCACTGAGAAACTCTATGAGTTGTGGCACATCAAAAATCATATCTTCGGTCATCCAGTCTTGCATCACTTCACCATTCAGTGTGGTTTTGATCTGAAGCTGATTCGGATCTGGTATCTCGTCCGTAGTCACAAGACATGGCCCTAGGGGAGAAAACGTGTCAAACGTCTTTCCACGGCACCACTGACTGCCGCCCCACTTGAGTTGCCAGTCACGTGCACTGACATCATTGGCACAGGTATACCCTAGAACGTACTGAAGTGCGCTGTCACGTGAAACATTTTTGCAGCGTTTACCAATGACAACTGCTAATTCACATTCGAAATCGACTTCATCACTCCGCAGATGCCTGGGCAAGACGATCGGATCACCCGGGTGTTGTAAGGCAGCCGTTGATTTCATAAACAGGACTGGATGTTCCGGCGCCGGAAGGTTTCCCTCCTCGGCATGTCGGGCATAGTTGAGACCAATACATAAAATATCTACCGGTGCAATCGGCGCCAGTAACTTGTGGACCGTCGCAGCTTCACCCGTATCACAAAATGCTTCGTAAATATCGCCTTCGACAAGTGTTGCAGGCTGGTCACCATGTTGACAACCATACCGAACATGGCCTTGTGGATCATGAAATCGAATTATCTTCATAACAGCTAACCCTTCATTAATTGTTTTGCTCTAAGTGAAAACAAATGGAGCACCAAACTAGTTGCTCAGTCGAAGTGATCAACAAAGAAGAGCGAGCCCAAGGATATTCAGGCATGACACACTTCAGTCAATTCGATACAAATGCTCACTCGCACGAATATAAATAGCGCCGTCTCCTACTGCAAAGGAGGCTTGAACCGTCTCGTTAATCTGATTTCGTCGTAACTCTTGATATTCAAAACCCGCTTGGATCACAATGCATTCACCTTCTTCGTTCTGAAAATAGATCTTGCCATTGGCAAATAAGGGCGAGGCGGAAAAATCCCCCCCCAGTCGCTGACGCCATTGAAGTTCACCTGTATAAGCATTACGAGACGTTGCCACACCACGATCACTTACCAAGTAAATATTATCGCCGACCACCAGTGGTGAAGGAATTTTGGAAACATTCTCGTCCGTTTGCCATGCTATATGTGTATCCGTAACATCCCCTGTCCCGTCCGGTCGAATCGCCAACAACGAGGCTGGTCCCATAAAACCCGTGCAAACATAAACCAATCCATGTGCCTGTACAGGGCGTGGCACAATCGACCACCTATTTGGATATCGAACACGCCAAACTTCCCGCCCCGAAACCGAGTCATAACTTCCCACGCCATGACTACCTGAGCTGACAATTTGTTTCTTGCCGTTTATTTCTATTTCAAGCGGTGTCGAAAATGAAAACGTGTGGCTTTCGGCAGCCGGCCGGTCTGTCTTCCAAACTGTCTGGCCTGTTTCGCGATCCAAAGCTACAACATAAGCATGGTCACCACCATCACAATTAAAAACGAGATTGCCTGCGGACAAGATCGGTGAACCGCCGTTTCCATGCACTGGATCAAAGCGATTGTTTTCATTCACCCATACGATCGATCCCTGGAAATCCAAAGCAGCAGTCCCATAGGGGCCAAAATGAACGTAAAGGCGTTGGCCGTCTGTGATAGGTGTGGGACTAGCTTGACTGTTCTTGCTATGTGCCCCCATCACGTTTTTCTGAAACACCTCCCTATTCCAAAGAATTGTTCCTGTGTCGGCCACCACGCAAACAACACGCATTGATTGTCGCGTCGGATCGTTGGCATCCACTATCACAGCGCTCGTCAAAAACAGTTGGCCCTCAAAAAGAATTGGCGAAGACCAACCTTTACCTGGTATGGGTTGTTTCCAGGTAACGTTTTTCGATTCTCCCCATTCAATCGGTATCTCCATTTTCCCAGCATGGCCCTGTCCACCCGGCCCGCGAAATTCAGGCCAATTCTCACCAGCAACACCAATGTCTGACATCATGAAAAATAACAAAGTAATACATAACGGCTCATACCGGTATTGCATAGCAAAACCCTTATTAATTGCGGCGAACACGAACATTTCATCCTTTGCTAACCATACCCGTTTCCCGTCAAATGGTTGTGAAATCTGCCGATCCCAATGGGTCACAACAGTTTTTCATGAACCTGACGGGATTTCAGGTGGCGCACCAGAATTGTTATAATAACTTTTTTAGTCACTCATCGGGAATTCGGGAATAGGGTTCTCTATTATTTTCTCTTCGGATACCACATAAACAGGTTTCTCGCCATGCTCAACAACTTATTAACCAGCATTCCGTTATGGCACACCGTCAAACACTTGGGGATGTGTCTGTCTTGGATTGTCATGCTGTCTCACCAAGCACAGGCCATTGATCAACAATTCGATTTTCAACCAGGTGATCATATTTGTTACATCGGCAACACACTGGCTGATCGCATGCAGCACCATGGTTGGCTGGAGACCTACCTACATGCTTTACACCCGGACCATCAACTGACTTTTCGCAACCTTGGTTTTTCCGGAGACGAAGTTTTAACACGTCCACGCTCAGACAACTTCGGCACTCCAGATCAATGGTTAACCAAATGCCAAGCCGACGTGGTATTTTGTTTTTTCGGATTCAACGAATCTTTCCGTGGCGAGAACGGCCTGTCTGGTTTCCAAGAACATCTGAGCGGGATGATCGACAACATGCTGGCGCAGCAATACAACGAACATTCCCCGCCACGGATCGTTATGTTTTCGCCCATCGCCCACGAACATTTACACAGCCCTCATCTGCCAGATGGTTTCAGGAACAATCAGCGACTGGCGATTTACAGTCAAGCCATGCAAGCGATTTGCAAAACAAAGGACATCTTGTTCGTTGACCTGTTCGCTCCCACCAAAGAACTCTATGCAGCAACAGACACTCCTTTCACAATGAATGGAATCCATTTACTGGAACATGGCAATCAGGCAATCGCAAAGATCATTGTCAACACTTTATTGCCCACCGGAGCATTATCGAATCTGGCCGATTGCCGTCATTTGCGCGAGGTGGTCCTCGAAAAAAACTATCATTGGTTCAGTCGCTATCGTGTCGTGGATGGATATAACGTTTTCGGTGGACGCTCCACACTTGCCTGGCATGAGCAGTCCAATGCGGATGTCATGCAACGTGAAATGGAAATTTTTGACATCATGACCAACAATTGGGACCAACGTGTATGGGCAATTGCCCGTGGCAATAACACGGTGGTTGAAGACAACAATATTCCAGAACTGTTGCCCGTCAAAACCAACAAGCCGGGGCCACTACCAGAAGGGACTTACGACTATCTCGATGGGGAAGAAGCGATTCAGAAAATGAAACTCAGTCCAGGAATACAGGTAAATCTGTTTGCGTCTGAAAAATTGTTTCCGCGTTTGGTCAATCCCGTCCAAATGGCAGTCGATACCGACGGTCGCTTGTGGGCATCTTTGTGGCCGTCCTATCCACATTGGAATCCAACCAAAAGTCGCCGTGATGCGTTAGCCATTTTCCCAGACAATGACGGAGATGGAGTGGCAGACGATTGTCTGATTTTCGCCGATGAATTGAACAGCATTACAGGATTTGAGTTCTGGGGAGGAGGTGTACTCGTCTCAGCACCACCAGAAATCTGGTTCCTGCAGGACACCGACGGGGACGATCGGGCCGACGTGAAAATTCGCATGTTACAAGGTGTATCAAGTGCCGACACTCATCATACGGCAAACTCGATGTTGATTGGACCCGATGGATGGCTTTACTGGTCACGCGGAGTTTTTAATGTGACAAATTTCGAAACTCCCACCAAGACATTCCGGTCTGACACGAGTGGTGTATACCGCTTCAACCCGCGGACCTTCGAGGTCGAGTTTCACTTCCCAATTGGGCCCAATCCTCACGGTGACGTGTTTGACCAATGGGGATTTCAGTTTGTCAATGACGGCACTAGCGGCACGGGTAGTTATGTCAATATCGGCAAAGGCGTCGGAAACAAACACTGGTTTAAAAAGCGAGTTCGTCCGGTACCAGCAACCGGCATCCTATCAAGCAGCCACTTCCCGCCCCACCTCCAAGGAAACTTTTTAATTTGTAACGCGATAGGTTTTTTAGGAGTGTTACAACACGAGATCCAATACAACGGTGCAGACATCACGGCCACGGAAGTTGAGCCACTTTTAGTGTCGTCTGATCCGAATTTCCGGCCCAGCGATTTAGAAATCGGCGGTGACGGGGCACTATATATTTCTGACTGGCACAACGCATTAATCGGACACATGCAACACAACATGCGTGACCCTAACCGTGACCATGAGCACGGCCGCATCTACCGTATCACCCATGTTGGCCGCAACCTATTAACGCCTCCTAAAATGAAGGCATTACCAATCCACAAAGTCTGCCAGTATTTTTTTGCCAAAGAAAATGGAACGCGTTACAGGGCACGGCTTGAGTTGAGTGGACGTGACAGAGCCAAAGTCCTAAAAGAAACGGGAGCATTCACCACCCATTTAAATCCATTACGTGCAAGCACCACGAACAACGAAGCACAAGCTTTGCTCGAATGCTTGTGGGTATTTGAAGAACAGCGGGCACCCAATATGAATCTTCTGGAAAAGGTTTATCGGGCATCCGAGCCACGCATACGTGCGGCGGCAATTCGTACACTGGGACACTGGGCCGGACGAGTATCAGACTGGAAACCAATACTAAATACTGCCGCTCAGGATACATCGGCACTTGTCAGGGCAGAAGCAGTCAAATCGGCTATCGAATTTGAACATGCGGCTGCCGCCGAAATTATTTTCATGGTCTCCTCTCAAGAAAGCGATCCGGAACTGGAAACTATACTCAACTATGCTCGCAGCAAGATTGATTTGGACACATTTGTGCGAAATGCAGTCGCCGCTGGCAAACTGCTTTCTCCTGCGGCGCATGATTATGCATTACGGAACGCGCACATCGATGATTTATTAAAAATGAAACCAACGGAAGAGTTGTTTCTAGCAATGTTAAAACGTTCCGATGCAACAACAGAACAACTAGAATATTCTCTCGATGGCCTGGCAAAATTAACAAAGACCGACCGGCTGAAACTCTTGTTAGACTTAATCACCCATGGAGATTCAAAAGGATTCAACCTGGATAGACTGGGACAGATTCTGACTCGGCAATCGGCAGAAGATCTACATTCGGTACAACCTCTGCTTGAAGCGCTCGCAACAACCGGTCAATCAGCCACGATACGGCAGTTCGGTTATGCTGCCTGGATCGCTACCGCGGGACCGGACGATCCGTTTTTGACAGCTATTGGAAACAAAGAACAACTGCTACATTTTCTGGCTGCCGTTCCGTTCGTCGAGCAGCAGATTCGTGAAACGCTTTATGACAAGGTAGAACCGTTGATTTTCGAATTACCGGCCACGGCCCGATCCACGACAGATACCACGCCTTCGTCTCAAAATGGTATCCACGTAGAATATTTTACCCCGAACCCAAATAACGTATCGCTTGAAACTCTTAATGGAATGGTCCCACAAGCAAGCGGCGTTGTACCCGGAATAACATTAGACGTTCCACAACGCCAGGACAAGGACCATTTTGTTCTCCGTTTTACCGGCAAACTCAAGGTACCAAAGTCTGGTAAATACACCTTTTCTACAAAATCCGACGACGGCTCACGACTCTACATCAACGATCAACTCGTTGTACAAAACGACGGCTTACATGGCATGACTGAAAAGAGTGGCTCGGTGAATCTTTCCGCTGGACACAACCTTTTGATCGTTACTTATTTCGATCATAGTGGCGGTGATGGGTTGCAGGTTCTTTGGGAAGGACCGGGATTGAGTCAACAGGTCATCGCACCATCCTACCTGACTATTTCTGAAGAAAATTCGTTGCACGAGGTGGCGATCGAAGCATTAGCCTCAATACCAGGCCATGAAACTGAAAAGATTCTCGCTTTGGGTTCCCTGATCAAGGCTGGCAGAAACCGGTCCATAGCTATCAAAGCACTTCACAATATCTCGGTCGAACATTGGCCGTCGGCGGAAATTGGCCCCATGCTAGATAATCTGATTGGGTACCTCAGTGAAACTCCGCCACACCTCCGTACCGCCGGGGCAGCAGCGGACGCTATCGCGTTGAGTAGGTCATTGGCTCGCCTGCTGCCAACGGATCAGGCACAAACAGAGTTGCATCGCTTAGAGAACCTTGATGTGCGTGTGATTGCAATCGGCACTGTGAAACACCGCATGATTTTTGACAAGGAGCGAATCGTCGTACAAGCCGGCAAACCAGTCGAGTTTCGCTTTTCTAACACGGACGCTATGCCACACAACTTTGCGATTACGCTTCCTGGAACACTCGCTGAAGTCGGCGAATTGGGTGAGGCTATGGGCCTTGATCCTGATGCAATCGAACGACACTATATTCCAACATCTGACACGATTCTGCTCGCCAGTCATCTGCTGCAGCCAGGTCAAACACAAGCCATCAGCATGGAAATCCCGGCACAGCCCGGCGTTTATCCATACGTCTGCACTTATCCCGGCCACTGGCGACGGATGCACGGAGCGCTCTATGTCGTCCCAGATTTAAAAGCCTATCAAGCCAATCCTGAAAGTTATCTCACCGCGTTAGCCTTGCCCATCCAAGACGAATTATTGCAATTGAACGCACGTGGACGCAATTGGACATTCGATGAATTGATTGCCGATGTAAAAGAGATACATCATGGTCGATCCTTTGAAGTTGGAAAACAGTTATTCAAAGTTGCCAACTGCGTCGGTTGCCACCAACTTGACAAGGAAGGTCGTATATTTGGCCCTGACTTGGCCAAACTGGACAAATTGAAACACAATTCAGAACACATCCTACGTTCTATCATCGAACCTTCAAAAGAAATTGATCCGAAGTATCAAACATATATTTTTGAATTGGAATCGGGCAAGACTGTCACTGGAATGATTATCAATGAATCTCCGCTAGAAATAAAAGTCGTCATCGACCCACTGGCCAAAGATAAAGCGACCATCCTAGCAAAAGATGACATTGAACAGCGTATTCAATCGAAAGTGTCGCTCATGCCCGAAGGTCTGTTAAACAAGTTGTCTCGTGAAGAAATTTTTGATTTAATCGCTTTTGTATTTTCTGGTGGTGATTCAAACAACAACATTTTCGGCAAGCACCACCACTAATTAATAGAGTCTACCTGCCACAGTATTTAACATTTTCATGGAGACAATGCGTCCTGGTTATTCATTCAGCGACCCAATGACTTCTAATTGGCGGTATGCCAGAAAAATAATTCAATCGTTTTCCGCAACGCCCAAGATCCACAACATATCCCGTTCAGAAGAGAAATCCGATGCTGTCACAACGCGATAAATCTCTTGATTTCCATGAATCTTCATCTTATATTTAAGTATTGGTTGTTCGTTTCTGCTGTGCCTGGAATATATCACTAAGCAACCATGCCTTATCGCAATCAACAGCCCCCTAAACACCCGTTATCGTTTTCGCGCCGCACAGCCATTCAAGCTGGGTCAATCGGCTTGCTTGGATTAGGTGTCAATCATTTAGAAGCACTACGTGCCGTGGCGGAACCCACTGGCGCAGCGCCCGACAAATCTTGGGGTGCCCAGGCTTGCATCTATATTTTCTTGTCTGGAGGCTTGGCTCAGCATGACAGTTTCGATATGAAACCTGATGCTCCGGATACCGTACGTGGTGAGTTTCAACCGATAGCAACCCAAACCGCTGGCATTCACATTTGTGAACATCTTCCGATGTTGGCTCAGCGAAGTCAGCATTGGGCACTTTGCCGGTCCATGACGCACTCACACAATGAGCATTCCCAAGGTCATCATATCATGCTGACTGGGCGGAAAGACATTCCACCAAACTTCTCCGGGAATGAACCAAGACCAAGCAATTGGCCATCAATCACAACAATTGCTGGAGTTGCAACGCGGTCCAACAACAATAATTTACCACCAGCTGCTGTGTTACCGGAACGATTGATCCACCGCAGTGGCCGCGTCATTCCTGGACAGTTTGCTGGTGAAATGGGAGCGCGTCACGACCCATGGTTCATTGAAGCTTCTCCCTATAGTGCTGTTTCCTATGGCGCTTATCCACAGTATCACTTTCACCATGGCGACAAAAAACGAGAAGATTCACGGGTCTTTGAAGCACCTTGTTTAACACTGCCCCATGAATTGACTAATCGACGTCTGGAAAATCGACTGGAATTTCTGAATACACTGGACCAGCAACGACAACATCTCGAACAACACGCATCGGCTACGAGTTTTGACCGATACCGCCAGCAAGCCATATCACTGGTTTGTGATCCCCAAGTCAAACAGGCATTGGATGTGACACGATTACCCAATAAGGTCCAAGACCGTTATGGTCGAAATTCGTTTGGATGGTCGTTGTTGATGGCCCGGCAGTTGGTGGCCACAGGCGTCAATCTGGTACAAGTTAATTTGGGAAATGACGAAACTTGGGACACACACGGCAACGCCTTTCCACATCTTAAGAACAACTTATTTCCACCCACTGATCGGGCTGTTTCTGCCTTATTAGATGATTTGCACGAGACTGGCTTGTTGGATCAGACACTGGTTGTCATGGCAGGGGAATTTGGTCGGACACCAAAACTCTCTTTGTTACCGGGAAGTTACCAATTTCCCGGACGCGATCATTGGGGAGCAAGCCAGACCGTTTTCTTTGCGGGAGGCGGCGTACGTGGTGGGACTGTGATTGGGGCAACAGACAAGATTGGCGCTTACCCAACCGACAAACCTCAGCATCCAGAAAATCTGGCGGCTACAATTTACCGTTCGCTTGGAATCCCTGCCACGGCCGTGTGGCAGGATGAGCTTGACCGACCTCATCAGATCTATCATGGTAATCCGATCGACGGTCTCAGCGGAGAGAACACCCTTTTTCCGCCTGTTAGAAATACCGAACAGGTCGACGGTCTTGTGGGTTAGCTTACCAGTATTATGACGAACGAATGCTAACTCCAGATGACCCGCCTGTCCTCAAAACAACCAAAGTACAGGCGTGATTCACGACCGACTAGGTGTCGCGCCATCTGGAGACTTCTCCAAATCTTCGGGACCAAACGCGTCTATCGCCAACTGCTGAATTGATTTCAGATCCAGTTTTCCACTGCCCAAAACTGGTAACGACTCTACCTGGAAAAAACTGTCTGCTGACGGAATATAGATATTAGGCAAACCCGCTTCTGTAAGCCCCATACAAAATTCATCGGTGGATAGGGGTAGTTGCGTATGGAGCACAACTAACCGCTCCCCTTTGCGCTGATCCGGTACCGCCGTCACCGCCAAGGGAATTGTATCGTTCGCGTCAAAATCCTCTTTAGCATTCAACAAGGACAATAATGTCTCTTCGATTTGCACATGTGGCACCATTTCCCCACCGATTTTCGAAAAGCGACTTTCACGTCCAGTAATACGTATAAAACCCTCGTCGTCGATCAAAGCCACATCCCCCGTAACATACCATCCGTTGCGAATAATCTCTTCAGTAATGTCAGGACGGTTCAAATATCCTTTCATGACATTTGGACCTTTGATCAACAACATACCGGATTGGTTTACACCAAGTGTATCTCCCGACTCTAAATCAATGATTTTTGCCGCAACGCCAGGAATTGGCCGTCCGACAGTCCCTTCCTTGAGTCCTTCGCTCGACTGTCCCACAGCACGACTCGAGGGAATATTCACCGATACCAAGGGAGACAGTTCGGTCGCACCATAACCTTCGGCAGGCCGTAAATTAAATTTTTCTTCGTAAGCGTTACACAATTCAATTGGCATTTTTTCCGCCCCCGCAACGATCAAGTTGAGAGTCGCAAAATCCTCTTTCGTACAGCGGCGCAAATAAGAGCGAAGAAAAGTCGGCGTGCCCAACAACGCGCTACCGCGATGTTCTCGGCACATTTTCCCAATCTGCTTGGCCTCTAACGGGTTCGAATGGTACACCCCTTTAACATTCATAGCCAGAGTACCCCACATGGTGACGGTATATCCAAATGAATGAAAAAACGGCAACACACAGATCAGTACATCCTCCGGCACAAACTGAAATACATCTTCAATGGCTTCAATATTCGACTGCACATTTGCGTGTGTCAGCATGACTCCTTTGGGCTGGCCAGTAGATCCAGAGGTAAAAATGATCGTCAATGTGTCATCAGATTTAATTTCATAAAGGGCCAAGGATTTGGCCAGAATCTTGACGGGTACCAAATAACTCGAGACAAAACCTGTCAGTTTGTCTATCCAGGTCGGATCATCTTTTAAATCCTCAAGATACACCAGCTCCGCACTAAGGACATCGATATCAACTCCCATCTTTTTCAGACGTTCGACGAACCGTCTACTCGTCAAAACATGCTGTATTCCACATTCCGCAATACAATGATTGATAATTTCAACACTGACACTATAGTTCAGATTCACCGCCACACGGCGCATCAGCGACACGGCAGCATTCGCCATCACCGACGGTCCCAACGGTGGCAACAAAATCCCAACATACCGCTCATCCACAGCCAAGATCTTACGCTGCAAGATTCGGCGCAGTATCAAAGTCCTCATCAATAATTCACCGCCGGTAAGGTTCGCACCCAACGTATCAGCAACTTTCGATTTATATTTACGCTGTTTGCACAATCGTAAAAACTCGATCGGTAGGAGCTCTGTTTTTTCCACTCGTTTTTCCACAGATTTTGCCTCCAGTTCCTGAACCGCTTGACGAACCCGATGTGTGTCGACTTCCTCCACCAACGGCTGACCAATACGAATTGAAATTGGGAAAGGCCAACGGCGCGGCCATTTCCAAAAAAAACGCCCTCGCTCAAAACTAAAAACACTTCCCCAAAGACCGTCAAGATAGACCGGTATGATCGGTACATCAGTCCCCTGGTGAATTTTTAAAGCACCTCGTTTAAACCCTTGCATTTGGCCAGTTCGTGAAATTGCACCTTCGGGAAAAATGCAAATCAACTCGCCATCTTGCAGCAGTGTACGAGTGTTTTCAATCGTCCGAGTCAGGGCCTTCGGACGCGTCGGTAGCAAAATAACTCCCCACATTTTACCTAACCATTTCATGAGGGGAGAGGTAAAGTTTCCTGCATAGACGACCATCCGGATCGGTCGATCACTGATCAATAGAAGCAAAACACCGTCGAGCCAAGAAATATGATTTGGTAAAAATAGAGCTCCCCCCTTATCAGGAATATTTTCGCTACCTTCCACTCGGATTCGATAAACCGCTATACTCAACAACCATACAAGAAAACGTAGTGTTGCCTGAGGGATCAACCATAAAATATAGAACAAAACAGGTACTGTCCCGACTCCACAAACCAGGAAGACCTCATTGGCAGTCAGCAAAGGGGGCCCGGTTGCCTGTGTATAGACCTGGGAAACCAATTCTGCTTCCTCAGAAAAATGCCTAATGTAATCTGTCCGCGGCAGCAGCATTGATTCAGATTTCAGCTTTTCGGGACCCGTTTTCCTATATGCTTCGTCCCTTTTCTTAATATCTATCCAGATCAGGTTTGCCAACAAGTGCGGGCGTATATGATCCGGGATCTCGCCATCGCCAAGGACTAACTTGATTTGAGCCAGGTCATTATTCACTTTCCAATCGCGCTCATAGCGGTCCCGCACCTTGTCGATGTCCTGCTGACTTTGCTCTGTGACGGCTGCAACTTGGACATTCTCCAGGCTGCCACGACTATAAGGCTGTCGTACTGCCGCAAATACCACCGCCACGAGCGCAACGCCTGAAAAAGTAAGAAAATTCGAGGCTGCCAAAATCGACCCGCGAGATTCACGGGGACTGCGCTGCTGCATGTATGCGTTGATTGGTACATCGAAAAGACCAGCACTAAAACCAAGCCCCCCCAAAAAGACACAGGCCCAAACCAAATGCTTTGTCATCCCTTCGTCTAACTGGAAAATGGCACCTTGCACCAGGAATAGCAAAAAACAGAAAATAACGATTCCAGTTGCCCCCAGTGGAAGCAGGCCTAACTCAACACGCCCACGTGACCAAATCCCAGCCAACACCGCTCCTAGTCCGAGACCAAAAACAAGACAGACCAACAGTGGCACTTTCTGGGTTTCGGTACTGGCCCCTCCTTCAAACGCAAACTGGTCGATATTCAGTTGTGCCAGCGCTCCCAGAGACCAGAAAAACACAGATCCCAAGGCAACTCGAAATAATGGTTTGAGAGAAGCCAACGTCCGTAAATCGCGAAAGGTCTGTACAGGAAAGTTCCAGGGAAATTTCCGTAGCGCGTTGGCTACCGGTAACGATCGTACCAACAGACTAAGCAAAGTCCCGACTACCGCGATACCAATGAGAGTGAACGCTGGGAGCCAGCTGTTTTGCTCCACTCCATAACGTCCTGTCATGTCCGTGATCTTGTTTCCCACGGCCATCCCAATCATCGTGGCCCCCACGGTGGTCAGCCCAAACAGACCGTTGGCTAACGGTACCTTTTCCGGTTTCAAGATTTCGGGAATGCTTCCTAATTTCGCCGGTGCAAAAAACGCGCTCTGGGATCCCATCAGAAAGACTGCCAGAAACAGGAGAGGCATGCTCTGCAAGAAGATTGCAGCGACCCCTAGCGTCATGATAAAGATCTCTGCAATCTTGCAGCCCCAAATCACATGGTTCTTGGCAAATCGGTCTGCCAGGTATCCTGCAATCGCTGAAAAACCAAGATAAGGGGCTACAAAAAGAACCGTACCCAGCATCAATATCGTGCCTACGCCAGACGGTTCAACGTAATCCTTGCCGATTCCGATTACCAGCCAACGGAACACATTGTCATTCGTCGCCGTCAGAAACTGAGTCCAGAGCAACCCTTGAAAAGTAGTCGACCACAGAGTCTGTCCATCAGTCGATGAAGTATTTGGCTGTTGAACGCGATCCGTCATAATATTGGATTTATGAAAACCAAACTTAGTCACGCGAAATTCGTTGTCATTAAAGCAGCATACATTAAACCCAAAGATTGTTTTACAAACCAGCTTCGTAGTTCTGAGTTCGTATCGCTAGCAACCTGCCTCGTCGCCACTGAAAACAAACATGTCTTGAACCATATTCCACCCAGAGGTTACATTTTTGCTGTAAACACCTGGATAGGTCAACAGAGAAGGCTTGTTATGAATCGTATTTTTTATTTCATTTTGGGCATTGCGTTGGGCGTGGTCGGACATCACACGGCTCTCAATTACCATGTTGTGCGTGCCGAAGATGGAGTTCATTTTATCCCCAAAATTTCATCCGGATTAAATGAGACTTACGTCGACATCCGCAGCTTTGACCTAGCGGACTGGCACAACCACAAAACATTGGCGGCAGCAATCGTACGAGCCGAAAAGCCAAATCTCTTGCGCAACACCAAGCCAGAATCACTTCAGTCAGCAACCGATGAAATGATAGCCGTACCCAGAAATTCATAGAGACCATCAGCGACGGCAACGGAGCCCAACGATACGTAGCTCATCTTTTAAATGCCGTTAACTACCACTCATCATCGGCAACATTTGGCGCAACATGGTAATCGCTGCAGGTCCGACAAGGACAACAAAGATTCCAGGAAAGATAAAAAGGACCAGTGGAAAAATTAACTTGACTGCTGTTTTGGCGGCTTTTTCTTCTGCCAACTGAGCACGACGGGTCCGCATTGAATCGCTCTGCACACGAAGTGCCTGCGCGATACTCGATCCAAACTTATCCGCTTGAATCAAGATCGATGCCAGACTACGCAGGTCATCCACTCCGGTGCGGCAGCCAAGTTCATGTAACACTTCGTTACGACTTCGACCCATCTGTAGCTGTAGATTGCATAAGGCAAACTCATCAGCAATGATGGGATGTGATGCCTGTACTTCGGCCGCAACTTTCCGCATCGCGTGATCCAATCCGAGACCGGCCTCCACACAAACAACCAGCAAATCCAACGCATCAGGCAGTCCCAGAAAGATAGCCTGCTGGCGCCGGCGTGTGAAATATTTCAAAATTATGTCCGGTAAATAGAATAGGATTCCGCCGGCAACGATCGCTACCGTCAATGCTTGTTGTGTAATCCCTGACACAAAGAGCAAACATCCCCCCCCCAGGATCAGGCCCAGCATCAATCCAATCACCTTCATACTCAATAGCACGGTGACAGCATTTTCACCACGAATTCCTGCATAATTCAACCGATCACGCAGCTGGCATACTTCTTCGGGACTTTTCGGTTGGAGTGGTTTAGCCAGATTGGGCGTCGCTTTTTGAATGACCTTGGATACAGTTTTTTCTGGAAGGGAACTGGACGAGGAATTGCCAAACCGATGCCGCACAGTACTCAACAAGTCAAGACGTTCATTGGACCGCGCTCTACTAGTCAGCACATATTCCAACGCAAACATGACACCAGCAGTCACACCTCCAAATAGTGCAAACGGAAGTAACGTCTGAAAATCTACCACGGCAAGAATCATTTTCAATTCAATTACACTTTGATGTTAATGATTTTTCGAATCACCAGAGCACCTACCAATTGAAGTGCGATCGTGGCACTTAGCATCCAGGTACCCAGCGGATCGGTAAATAGAATTTCAATGTATGCTGGATTGAGATAAAAGATCACGCAAAATAGCACGGGGGGCAGGCCTAACAAAACTAGGCCCGAAATACGGCCTTCGCCTGTCAAGGCTTGAATAGAACCCCATATTCGAAAACGTTCTCGAATTAACCGGCCGATTTTGTCGAGAATCTCAGCCAAATCACCACCCGTCAGGCGTTGTAAAATGACGGCGGTTGTAAAAAACCGTAAGTCAAGATTAGGAATTCGATTAGACATCGAATCGAGAGACTCTTGCAGTGGCACACCTAAATTTTGTTCTTCGTAAACACGTCTGAATTCGCTCCCCAGCGGTGCTGGCATCTCGTCGGCAACAAGTTTCACTCCTGCCGTAAGGCTATGTCCAGCCCGCAAAGCTCGGCCAATTAATTCCAGGGCATCCGGCAGTTGTTTCTGAAAATCCAGAAATCGCTTCTTTCGTTTAAAAAAACACCACGCAAACGGTATCGCACCCGCCAGGAGTGTAATCATCGGTACCAACAACGGATGCAAACTAGCCACAATTGCTGCACAACCGCCAGTCAGCATCAAGGCAAACGAAAGCAGGATGAAATGGGAAGGTCGTAAATGAATATTCGCTTGGTCTAGAAAGAGCCTTAAATTCAAAAAACGTGATACAAACGTTTCCAGGAAAGTTGTCTGGTCACGGTCGATCGCATGTGCTAACAAACTGTCTTCACGACTTGTACCTTCGTTCTTACGCACGGAACTGCCACAGGTTAGCATCTCCAGACGTTCTTCGACTGGATTGTCTGCCATACCGTTAAACATATAGGCGACACCACCTATCAACGTGGCAACACCAATGAATGCGGCAATCATAACAAGTGTAATAACCATCGACCTGACAACAGCCTCTATCGTGTCAAAACATTCGGAGCCCGAATTCGCCCTGTTAGTAATATTTTGTCTCGACAGATATTGCTAACGACAACATCATCTGTCTATCAACATCGTCCGCTCCCGAAATGCGCTGGCAGGCAACTGCACTCCAGCCGACTCTAGGCGGTCCATAAACGATGGACGAATTCCAGTCGCCACGAAGTCACCAATACACCGTCCTGTGTCATCGACTCCTGCTGGAACATAACGATAGATATCCTGCATCACGATAGTATCTTGTTCCATACCAACCACTTCAGTGATATGAGTGATTCTTCGAATACCTCCCTGCAAACGATTGACTTGAATGACCAGATCAACAGCACTGGCAATTTGTTGACGCATCGCTTTGATGGGTAGTTCAAAGCCAGCCATCATAATCATGGTTTCAATACGGGCGATTGCATCCCGTGGCGTATTGGCATGAATCGTTGTCAATGATCCTTCATGACCAGTGTTCATCGCCTGTAACATATCCAGGGTTTCCGGACCGCGGCACTCACCAATAATGATTCGTTCGGGTCTCATCCTCAGCGAATTTTTGACTAGATCTGTCGCCGTAATGACACCTTTTCCTTCGATATTCGGCGGACGCGTTTCCAGCCGTACAACATGATCCTGCTGAAGTTGTAATTCGGCAGCATCTTCGATCGTGACAATACGGTCAGCATTACTAATAAAACTTGAAAGTGTATTCAAAAGTGTCGTTTTTCCTGATCCAGTACCACCTGCAATAATCATATTCAGTCGAGCTTTGGTGCTACCTTCTAATAACATTGCCATTTCAGGCGTAAAGGCTCGAAAATTCAAAAGGTCTTCTAATCTCAATGGATTGGACCCAAATCGGCGAATAGATACCGCCGCCCCATCCAAGGCTAACGGCGGAATGATCGCGTTGACACGTGAACCGTCCGGCAACCGTGCATCGACCATGGGACACACTTCGTCGACACGTCGGCCCACCTTGGATACGATCCTGTCAATGATTTGTAACAAATGTGAATTATCCCGAAATTGGACATTCGTCTTTTCCATTTTCCCCTGGCGTTCCACATAAATCTGCTTGGGGCCATTGATCAGAATATCACTAACAGTCGTATCCTTTAGTAACAACTCGAGCGGACCCAGTCCAAATGTTTCGTCGAGTACTTCTTCAATTAACTGTCCACGCTCGTTGCGATTGAGCAAGGTATCTTCAGAATCGCACAAGTGCTCGACCACTAGACGGATTTCACGGCGTAGGATGTCACCCTCTAATTCGCCGACACGTGCCAAGTCAATCTTATCCACAAGTTTCGTATGGATCTTGCGTTTCAGATTTTCAAAATTCGCGTCTTTCGCGTCACTGTTCTGAGTTGCTGGTACGAATGTGTTCACGTCGTCAATAGCACTTTATCTGGTAATGGATTGACTCACCTGGAAGCGGGTGATATGTCCTACCCACCGCTCAACGGCGAGCGAGATTCAAA
>CAYMUR010000021.1:0-23311 GCA_964393615.1 uncultured Pirellulaceae bacterium | reverse complement strand
CCAAACTCTATTCGAAACATAGCTTATAGAATACTGACTTTTCCCTGATAAAATGGTGGTACAGAAAACCACGGAAGAGCCAGTTATAGGAGGTCTAACCGTTATGCCAGCTTGCTATTCAGTGAGACTGGTTTTTCTTTCTCAGAAATTGGAGCCAGCGGCTGGCAGAGGACAATCCGGCTAGGCCTCCGTCATGAGGCGCATTGCCATTGATTGCGTCGCAGAGCATGCCAAAAGATTGTGTAATGCCAGCCTTGGGCGCAAATTCCATAAGCGGAATTCCATTGTTGCGAACTTCCGACATGACACGACTGTCATTCGGTAACTGCCAAAACACATCCCGGCCGATTGTTTCTTGAGCTTTCTTAAGGCTAATGTGGTTTTCCAAGCCAATCCGATTGACGACTATCTTCACTTTGTCTGTCAGGCCTTCCGTTTCTTCGAATGACGTCATGAGGAGCACCACGTTTCTCAGGCAAGGAAGATCTAGCTGGCTAACGAGCATGACATGCTCAGCTGCCTGAACGGCTTCCCGATCGATACTGTTGAAACTCTTCGATAAATCAAAAATAAGATGTGAAAAGGTAGCTTTGAGCAATCCAATCACTCGTT
Source organism: uncultured Pirellulaceae bacterium (assembly GCA_964393615.1). Taxonomy (GTDB): domain Bacteria; phylum Planctomycetota; class Planctomycetia; order Pirellulales; family Pirellulaceae; genus CAYMUR01. The sequence continues at coordinate 22,699 of CAYMUR010000021.1, read as the reverse complement.
GAACCCTGTCTGGTGTAATCAGTTCCGCATCCTGCAGCTGGGCTGGACGCGGCAACAAGTACAATCCGGAATCATGCTTTGCCAACGATTTTTTTAACAGTGCAAAGTCGAGGCGTGAAATATTCTGAACCACATCACCCAATGTGTATTCCGGAATGATATCCAGACAAACATCAGCATCCCCTACGGACATATCAAGGTCAATCAAGATCACTGAATTATCAGGATCAGCAGCCAATGCGCAACCAAGATTCACCGCAACGCTCGTCGTCCCTACCCCACCATTGGCACCTGCCACGGCGATGGCCGTACCACCACGCGAATGACCTCGCTGACCTCCATACTTCACTTCACTGATTCGTTGAATTGCATTGACAGCGTCCTGAATTTGGACAGGTTGCGTGAGAAATTCTATCGCTCCAGCACGCATCGCCCGTAGTATAATATCTCCGTCACCCCTACGGCTAATAACCAGGACACTGCACTCTGGTGCCTTCTGTTTTAACTGTTCGACTAGCCTGATCGCTTCATCAACGTCCTTGTCCATGACGACGATGCCAATATCGGAATTAGTCTGATCGATGACGTCAGAAAAAAATTCGTAACGCGAACATTCGGCCTCTAGCCAAATCGTAGTCATCCCAAGAATTAGATTCTTAAGAGATTCACGTGATACATCATCGGGATCAACAATGGCTATTCGAAGAACGTTATTCATCGTATTATCGTTATCTTGTGACTGACGAGGGATCTCAGATACTTGTACAGTGTTTGCTGTGCATTGTACTTCGAGTATGGGACGACAAGTCTCAGTAAGAATTCATGCCTTCCGAATCTACTTATAGGAAATAGAACTATTGGGTCGACAGCTACAAAAACGGGCCGCGCCATTCAGAACAACCGTTCCATAACGAGAATGTTTATTCATACGACTTCAACCGCAATGACTCGAACGCGACAGGTTCAACAGGCGTCTCGGAAGCACTATTTCGCACCGGTGAGGTTAAAGCATTACAATGATTCTCCAGGTCCGGCTCGTCCGTTTGTTTCAGGTCAGTGATTTGGTAATAGGCTGAACTTGGTGATAATGCCGACGCGGTGGAGTCCAACCGTGGCTTCGCTGGAGAAAGTCTCTTCTGCGGTGGATGTTCCTTGGCGGAGGTTACATCTTCATGGAACAATCCAGAGTTCTCCGCGCCCGTCTCCACCGAACCCTCCGCCCTACTGTGGCATGCAGTACATCTTCCTTCCACACCATCGTGGGGAACTTCGTGATAGCCTTTACCGTAGAATTCCCCGTCGTCAGGCGAGGCGGTCCCTTCGCCAGGACCGTAAGGGGGTAACTGGTGGGAATCCATGGCATCAACAATTTCTGGTGTAACCATGATGAGTAATTCGATTTCGTTAACTTGTTCTTCTACTCGTCGAAAAGGGGCTCCCAGAAAAGGGACGTCAGAAATCCACGGAACGCCCTTGTTCTCCATCTCGGTACGTTCTTGTAGCAATCCAGCCAATGCAAGTGTTTGACCGACTTCCATTTCTACCCCCGTATCCACTTTACGAGTTCTCACACCAGGAACAGTGATCGAATCGACGGTCACACTTCGTGATTCATCGATTTCGCTGATTACAGGACGTACTTCTAGTCGGAGGCGTCTATCGCCTAATACAATCGGTACAAAATCGACACGCGTTCCAAACTCCTTGAACTCGATCGTAGCCGTGGCAATGCCAGACGGAACGAGAATGGGAAATTCACCACCGACCAGAAAACTGGCTGGTCTGCCGCTCATGGTCACCAGCGTCGGCTCTGACAAGATTTTCACCAAATTGTTCTGACGAAGCGCTTCGATCAGACCAGTAAACGTATTGGCTCCTTCGGTCAGTCCAAAACGAAGCGTATCACGACCACCCGCTGCAAACCCACTGGCAGAACCCGGCAAGTTGATCAAACCACTAGCACCCTGGACAAAAAAGCCTTGGCCCCAAATGTAATTCCAATCGATGCCTAGTTTACGTAGTTTTGTCCGTGAAACCTCCATCACTTTGACATGCAACAACACCGTCTGGACACCCGCTACGGTCATGTTGGAGATGACTTTGGGATAGTAATCCTCTGCGATAGCGATTATGCGGCTGGTCAATTCAGGCCGAGGTATTTCTCCCTCAATCAATACACTGCTATTCATAGGCCGGACGCGCAAGGTAGCTTCGGGAAACGTAGCCTTGAGCACCATATCCAATTCTCTAGCATCCCCAATGACAACCAGATCGACGGTATAGATGTTTTCGTTATCGTCGAACAAATTAACCTGAGTGACCCCAGGCTTGAGACCAGCTACTTGGATTTTATTTGCTGCCAAAGGTGTCAGCCTGACAATCTCTGGGTTGTTGACCTGGGCCCGTGGGACATCACCTTCCATCGTGAGAATACGACTCGAATTTACGATAATCTCCAAGCGTTGTGAAACGTTCCGCACATGATAATGCAATGAATTTTGGCCTAACTCCCCAGATTCGGTCGAACATACCCAAAGGAATACACTGACAAACAGCAAACATGAAAACCATACTGATGGTACAACCCGAGAGCGGAGAGACATCCGAGTCCTTCCTCAGAAAAGAGTGAGAGACCTACTTGTACACTAACCTGTGTTCATCTTGGTTTTTTCCGTCCGCACATATTTTTCAACGATGCCGGAAACTCGTCATTCACATGTTTATTCGTTTGTTACCCATCGCTGATTTGTGTGACTGGTCTATCGGTGTCGATCGGTAACGACTGCTCGTGTCGTGTCGATTCCTGGAGATCGTTTCCCCGAAAACCTGAACCGTAAACTTGATTCGTTACTTCACGTGGAGGTGAACCATCGTCGGGAAAATCAAAATAGCGAATTCCATTTGGTTCCAGAATTTCCATCCGCGGAAAGCGTCTTGTATTGGCCGAAACAGCAGGCAGTGATTCAGATGAGGGTGATTCAGATGGGGGTGGGGAAAATTGATTCAACCAGGGAAATGAACCCGCCGCTGTTTCCGCTAGCCCACTTCGGTTTAAGCCATATACGTCCGTAGGAGACGCACCGGTTGTACTCTCATTGGTCATATCATCCGAGCGCCGACAAGACAATCGTATACGCCCGATCGAATCGGCCAAACTAATCAATTCCACCTGGCTGGGCTTCACTTCCAGCGTCACTGTTTTGGCTTTGATGTTTTTGCCCATTTCATTCGTCAAACGATCCATCCGATCATTGACAGCAAAAACCCGGACATTTTGCAAAATGGTCTTCATCATGGTACCAGGAATCGAATCGTTTTTTTTCAAAAAAACGAGAACATCAACCGTATCACCTGGTTTGAGCAAATTACCAACGGCAACGTCTTCCTGCACCTTTACTGTCACGGCACGGTAACCTGAACGAATACGTTCCGAAGCCTCCTGATCCAGTTCGTCTTCACGGATCAGCTTGCCTTCCAGAATCGGTTCTCCTTCAAATATCTGTTGACGGGTACGACGGCCCTTGACCTCGTCAAGGCTGGTCAGGGTTCCACTCGGAACTTTGTTCTTGGGCCACTTTTCCAAGGCAATGGATCGTGAATCAATGACTTCACCAACTTTGATTTCGCCTTGGGCTATCAGAATCCGTACTGTTTGCACTGCCACCTTTTCCGTACTACGCTTTTCCAAAATCTGGCTTATCCCGATCGATGCAACCAATCCACAGGCAAGTGCTATGATCATTAAGATTAACGATTTTGGACGCATCAGTTCACCGTTGAGCAGTAACACATGGTTGGGTCAAAATGCAAATAAGACAACATCACTGATTCATGCCACCAGCTATTTTATTTCCAGTTTCCGCCCGTTGTTATGAGAACTAACAGCAGTTGCTCCCATGTGGTTTCCACCCCTTCCTTGCTGGGTGGATAGGATACCGTCTACTTGTCACCACACCGGCCGCAATGAAAATTTCAGCGTATGTCTCGGTGGGACTGACATCGCAAACAACTACTAGGGCGATTGGGTCGATCCTAACATAGCCTTATCGTTGTACTCGGTATGACGTGCATAGTTTGTCCAAACCATGAAATCACATCGTCAAACTTATCCAACTTTGGCTATCTCACCTCGTCCCTGCATCATCGCTAACAACCATGCCAGCATATCAGATCAACAACCCGGTCCAAGCAAAGTAGACAATGCTACCAACAGCAATTGGGATGCCATAGGGAAGCAAAAGCATAGAACTTTTGCGATCCGCTGCGATCTGCGCCAACTGCTCGGGATCTCGAATAGTCATGATTTCACCAAAAATCATCCAGAACTGGGAAAGGTGCTTGTGCCAGGCACGACGCACCAACACCATGGCAACAGCAATGACAGCACCCACACTAGCAGAAATACAAAAGGCATAAAAAACATGTGTTCCGTACATCCAGGCTCCGACACCAGCTAGTAACTTGACGTCACCTGCTCCCATTCCACCAATCGCATAAGCAGGCAGTAATAACAGCAAACCAATGAACGTTCCCAGTAAACTCCAGCCAAGTCCCTGCCAACCAAAACAAGTAACACTGTAAACCCAGCCACTGATGATCATCGGAAAAGTTAGCCAATTGGGGACTTTTAATTCAAATCCATCAATCACGGCTGCGACAATCAGGGTGACACTCACGAGCCAGACTGGCCAGTTGACAATCACAGCATTTCCTAATTGCGAATAGTATTCCATTTGCTGGTTCCCCTTGGAAAATGCGAAACAATCACACCAGGTGAGGACGGAACAACATGCGTGTGATTATTAGAATGTGGTTAAAAGCGAAAGGAAAACATATAACTCAAGACCGCAGAGAAAATCGTGCCGATGTAGCACATCATCTCCAAGATAACGGCCGTCGTTTCCACTGGTACCACTGGCAACACAGGCTGCTCCTTTTTACTGTTCCTGTTCAATCCTAGGTCACAGACATTCACAGGCCATCAAATTCACGCTAGTTCAAACCACAATTTGCTGAACTTTGTGGGCCAGCCTCTCATTCCAAAAAATCCCCTCGGCAATTTAAAATCACCGAGGGGCAGTCCACAATTTCATTTATTGCGTGGGCCCGCAGAAAGGGCCTCAGTTTGCCATTACGAAACAGCCGCGTTGAGCTCGTCCGCAACCTTTTCAAACGCAGTGTTGGCGTTCGAACCGATCGCACTGATGGCGGTTAGACAAACCACTACAATCAGGGCCAACATTACAGCATACTCGACTGCCGTAGGACCATCTTCCGAAATCAGGAAATGCTGAATTTTTTTAGCCATATTCTTCATCGCATCCTCCAAATCTTTTCCGTCGCCGGGCTGTCACTGGGGAAAGACAGAACGGTTACAATGAAACAATCAGGACTGATGTGGTAAATCATCAGCATAGAGCCGATGACAGCTTGCTTCAAACCACCGTTGGTCCAACATCAACGTCACTCCATTGCCTTTCCACCATCGAGAGAATTGATGCAACTGTCCATAACAGTTGCCACCCTTTCGGTAACCTGGCGACCGTATCGGCCAATGCCGATGCGGCCCAATGGTTTTGCGTCCCGGCCTTGCGACCGGTCTGCCCTTTCGAGGATGTAAGGCTGCAAGCCAATCGGGCCCGATTTACAATTCGGCACACTGACAACAAAACCTGTCATCATGGTACCCAATACGATGAATCGAGCTCTTAACGAAACGAATCCCGCATGCTGAACATAGCGCCATGAAACTCACGGCGAACCACCAAAGGCAGTCTGTCCATACAATAAAAACGTATGTCAGATTAACCGCTTGTCAAACGAATAACTTTAACATTTTTTAATATTTCCGTCTCTGAACATAAGTCTCTTTGGCGGCATCTTGGATCCAGAACAATCGTGTCTTAAGCAATACGACCACTGCCACTTTTTACGATACGTGATTGAATTCCCCCCAATCGCTGCAGTGAAGATCCAACCCAAAAAGATCAACCCATCACCATGCATAACGCTAGCCTACTTGGATGAATTCAGCGAAAACAAGAGAGAACGTTGCTTCCAGACACATCAGCACCGCCACGCTGATGCTTTTCGATCGGTTACTGCACATCAAAACGAGAAGGCTGCGATTTGTTTTTCGTCAGCCAGAATAAACCGCCGCACGGTTCTCGAATCCTATTCACTGAAAGACTGTTCTCGTTCGTGATTTTGTTTTCCAGCAACACAATTCGTCATGGCAATAAACGAACTGAATCGAACCGGTTAGACGGACCGCAAATGACAGATTTCCAGGTTGAGAATTATCGGTACGTCACCTTATTTTATTCGACTTATGTCACTATTAGGTTACTCATTCAGCTTTCATTTTGGTGCCTGTTCTTATATACTTATAAGGCATATCTGAGTTCCACTTTGAAGTGGCAGGCAAAATGGAAATCCCTTTATGAATCAAAAGCGAAACTATTCTAGACGCTGTGACTTTGGATGCTGTGACGGTGCACTACCTTTAATCTTGCTTGTCGTTGTTTGCCTGGGGCTGACGCAATCAACTTACGCGCAGGCAAACGAAAAACTCAACGACAAAGAAAGTCTATTCACTGCAATCTCAATCGAGCCCGACTCGGTACATCTTAATGGTCCAGATTCATTGCGAGGCCTGTTGGTCCATGGAACGCGAGAAGATGGAAGAATAGTGGATTTGACACGTCGAGCAAGGTATTTCACAACAGCACCCGACCGATTTACGGTTGACCAAAAAGGCGTTGTGAAAGGATTGGACAATGGTTCAGGCGACATTCAGATCGTATTCAAAAATCATACGGTTCTGGTACCGGTTTATGTTGAGAATATCCATGTACCGCGAAACTACCATTTCGAAAACGATATTATTCCGATCCTCAGCAAGTACAACTGTAACTCTTCGGGATGTCATGGAAAGGCAGAAGGGCAAAACGGATTTAAACTTTCAGTCTTTGGATTTGATCCTCAAGCGGATTACCACGCATTGGTGAAACAAGGTCGTGGACGACGCACATTTCCAGCTGCGGCCAAGCACAGCTTGCTACTCGCCAAGGCAGCTGGACTCACCCCGCACGGAGGTGGCGTACGTATCGCCAAAGATTCTCACGAGTTCAACGTACTGCAGGCTTGGATCGCTGCTGGCGTTCCCTTTGGTGATTCGAATGCTCCAAAGATAGCCACGATAGAGATTTTGCCTGCTGAACGAATCATGGATATTAATGAAATCCAGCAACTGCGCGTTTTGGCACACTACGATGATGGTGATACAATCGACATCACTTCGATCGCAAAATATCACTCCAATAACAAGGGACTGGCAAGCGTTGATGAACACGGAATCGTACGGACTGCTGATGCACCAGGGCAGGTTGCCGTCATGGCAACCTACAGCGGAGTGGTCAATACGTTTCGGACGCTGATCCCTCGAAAACAAAAGGTCCAGAATTATCCCGTCGTTGTGGAGCACAATTTTATTGACCAACTGGTCCACGCCCGACTGAAAAAGTTGAATATTGTTCCGTCTGCGCTGGCAGGTGATGCCGAATTCGTGCGACGCTCGTACATCGGAATCATTGGAACGTTGCCCACCGTGGAAGAAGCTCGACGATTTCTGGATTCATCTGATCCGGCTAAACGCAGTCATTTAATCGACGAGCTCCTAAAGCGTCCAGAGTATGATGACTATTGGGCTCTGAAATGGGCTGACTTATTGCGAGTCGATCGACAGGCATTAGGACATAAGCGGGCATACGCCTATTATGAATGGATCCGCCAAAGTTTCGCGGAGAACAAGTCGCTGGATCAATTTGTACGTGATATTTTGACGTTCGCGGGGAATACAACGGACGCACCGCAGGTCAGCTTCTATCGGGTGGTCGGAGACCCCAACAAAATAGCGAGTACCGTATCACAGGTGTTTCTTGGTGTTCGTATTGAGTGCGCTCAATGCCATCATCATCCATTTGATCGTTGGAGTCAGACGGACTATTACGGAATGACGGCTTTCTTTCGACAGGTCAACCGCAAAGGTACTATTCGTGGTGAAATGATGGTCCCTGATGGCAATCCGAAAGCCAGTCACCCACGGACCGGTGCAACCATTTATGCCCACGCTTTAGGTGAAACGATGCCTGACAAATTGCTTTCTGGTGATCAGCGTCAGATGCTGGCTGACTGGATGACAGGCACGGACAATCCTTGGTTTGCCCGCAATGCGGCAAATCGCCTCTGGGCACACCTGATGGGGCGAGGGCTCGTTGAACCCGTTGATGATTTTCGTGATACCAATCCGCCCAGTAACCCGGAGCTCCTTGACGCGCTTGCCAGTTACCTGGTCGAAAATGGCTATGACGTCAAAGAGTTGATCCGCGCGATCACGGCATCGGCTACTTATCAACGCACCTCTCGACCCAATGAAACCAATGAAGAGGATGAACAAAATTATTCTCGGGCCTTGTTAAAACGATTGGATGCCGAAGTATTGTTAGATGCGGTATGTCAGGTCACGGGTCTCAACGAAAAGTTCCGTGGCGTACCGTTTGGAGCTCGTGCCATTGAATTATGGGATAGCGAGGTGGACCACTATTTCCTGAAACTGTTCGGGCGTCCCACGCGCAAAACGGCGTGTCAATGTGAACGAAGTACCCAACCGACTGTCGGTCAAGTACTCCACCTGTTGAATTCCCCCGAGATTCATATCAAGTTATCACATGAAGCAGGTCGGATCGCTCAACTTGTAGACAACCATCCGGGCGACAGAGAGTTGATCGAGTCTATCTACTTGACTTTTTTATCCCGGCGGCCAATTTCGGGAGAACAGGCTATAGCGATTGATTACTTTAACAAGAATGATAATGGGCGCCGTGTCGCAGCAGAAGATTTAGCATGGAGTCTGATGAATTCCTTGGAATTTATGTTTAATCACTAAGGCAAGCTGATATGAAACACACTGGTATTTTATGCGATGGGATTCGGCGGCGAGATTTTCTTCGCGTGGGTGGTGCCGGGCTGTTTGGAGCCGCCTGGACTCTGCCTGACCTGTTAAATCAACAGGCGATGGCCACGCATTTTGAAGCAGATCTTTCCAAGAACGATCGGTCGTTGATTGTTGTCTTCTTGCGGGGTGGACTGAGCACGATTGACACATGGGATTTGAAGCCGGATGCTCCAATTGAATTTCGCGGCGACTTCAATCCAATCCCCACCAATGTGTCTGGCATTCAGATTGGTGAACATATGCCTCGCCTCGCTCGGCAAATGGACAAGTTTTCGTTAGTACGGTCGTTCACGCATTCCAACTCGGATCACGGACCTGCCGACCACTATATGCTTACAGGATATCACCCGGTCTCCGGTTTCAATGCTGAGTTGACGCCTAACAACCAACGCCCGTCCCACGGGTCGATCATTGCGCGTAAACTTGGCCCTCGTGGTTCCGTGCCACCATATGTATGTGTTCCCAATATGCATTCCAGTGGCGGAGCATCCTACCTTGGCGCCGACTACGCACCTTTCTCAGTCAACGCAGACCCCAGCGATCCTGGTTTCGCCGTTCGTGACATTGTCCCACCTCTTGATCTCGATCCTTCCCGGGCAAATTCTCGTCGCGAATTACTTTCCCAGGTAGACCGTTTCCAAAGAAACGCCGAAGGTCGCACAAATTCGACCGCCCAAACGGTTTCTGTGTTTCGCCAAAAGGCATTCGATCTGATGACTTCGCCTACTGCCAAACGCGCATTCAATATTCATGCCGAAAATGACAAATTACGAGAAGAATACGGTCACAATTCTCTCGGTCAGTCTTGCTTGATGGCCCGCCGATTGGTCGAAGCGGGAGTACGCTGCACGACTGTGCATCACGTCGATTGGGACACGCATGACAATAACTTTGTAACTCTCAAACGCGACCTGCTACCAAAGCTTGACGCCGCCATGTCCACGCTATTTCGTGACCTGGCAGACCGAGGTCTTCTGGAACAGACACTCGTTATTGTCACAGGAGAATTCGGCCGTACGCCACGGATCAATACCAATGCGGGGCGTGACCATTGGGGCCCCGGATTCACTGTTGCCATGGGTGGTGGTGGCGTTCAAGGTGGGCGCATTGTCGGACGATCTGACGAGCGTGCTGAGAGACCGGCAGACAATCCTTTTGGTCCCGAAGACTTGAACACCACGATCTATCATTTGCTGGGAATTAATCCCAACGAAGAGTTCCACACCATTGAAGGTCGCCCTATGCCAATCATTAATGGTGGTCGCGTGATGAAAGAGTTGCTGTAGCCACGCTGTGGCTGACCCGCTGGCGGTACTACAATCGTTGACCTCATTCTGATCATCGACCAATAGTGATTTTGCAATATGATCATGCTGAAATGCTTGTTTACCACCACTGACCGTTTAGGAACTTTGTTGCGGCGTGCAATTCAGATGACCGAACGTTGTATCACCAATGCGCCCATCGCTCAAAACTTGTCCGTCAGGTACGTGTTGGTCATGTTCCTCTTCCTCTGGATAGGATCGGTGAAATTGGTTCAGAGTGACATGCCCTCTACCCATTACATCTTTCCCCCCGGGGGACAACGTGGCACCACTATCTCGGTCCGTGTGGGTGCTTGTTATCTCCATGGCGGGGCGCCCTTTCAAATGGAAGGAAATGGTGTTGAGGCTAGTTCCTGGGTCAAAGAAACTGAAACCATCTGGTTTGAAGGTCCGATGGTTTTCAAACCTGAATCGCAAAGAAGCGAAGATTATCCAAAAGATCATTTAGCTACTTTCAAAATCGCGGCCGACGCCGATCTGGGTGTACACTATTGGCGACTCGGGACATCACAAGGTACCGTACCCAGTCGCCAATTCATTGTGGGCGACTTACCCGAAGTGATTGAGGATGAAATCGACGGCCATCCAATTCCAATGAAAGTGGAATTGCCTGTCACCATTAACGGGCGCATATTTCCCCGTGAAGACATTGATATTTGGGAGTTCCACGCGGAAGCAGTTCAGTCGGTGACGTGTGAAGTACATGCTGTCCGAATCGGTTCGCCGCTGGATTCCCTCATTGAAATTCGTGGCCCCAGCGGCCACCGTGTTGCTACAAACTCAGATTACTTTGGTAGCGATTCGTTCGCTCGATTTACAGCACCCAAAACAGGATTTTACCAAGTTCACATTCACGATGTCGGCTACCGTGGCCTACAACATTTCGTTTATCGTCTAACAATCACGGCCGGTCCCTATATTGATCGAGTTTTTCCCCTGGGAGGGCGTGCTGGAAGCAAAATCAATTTCGAGTTGGCTGGACAACAAGTGCCCAACGAAAACGTCGAAGTGGAACTTCCACGGCAAGAACCGGGATCGCTGTTACATTACTTTTCTTGGGGAGACTCATTATCAAACCCTGTTGCCATCGAACTAAGCAATTTGGACGAACACATCGAGGTCGAACCCAACAATCGTCCTGACAGTCATCAGCCCATTGAACTGCCATCGGTTCTCAATGGGCGCATTGACGAACCTGGTGACATTGACTGTTGGACAGTCTCGGCTAAAAAGGACCAGGCATTCCACTTTGAATTGGGCACACTGCGATACGGGTCACCGCTTGATGCAGTGTTAACCATCTCGGATTCGGCTGGAAACAAATTATCCACAACCGGAAGCAGCGACAACAACCCGGTCGAACCAGAGACAAGCTTTACCTTTCCCGCGGATGGATTTTATGTTGTGCAGATCTCTGATTATTTGCAGCGTGGTGGACCTGATTACGCATACCGACTAGCGATTTCTAAACCCCTTGATCCTGATTTTCGCATTTTACTCCCCGCTGATGCAATGACGTTGCCGCGCGGAAGCGAGGGGAAGCTCAAGATTAGTGTCGAGCGGCTGCATGGTTTCAGTGGCGAGATCGCTCTCTCGGTCAATAACCTTCCAGAGGACGTCACATTCAGTGAAACCAAAATTCCAGCTGACAAGAAAGACATTGAGATCACATTGACGGCCGATGAGAAGGCCAAAATTCTCCAGAGGCCTATCACTATTCTTGGCACTGCTTCGATCAATGAAAAGCAACAGACCCATCTGGCCATACTACCAGGTCAATACGGTACAAAAGATCGAACAGGTCTGGTGCTGGCGGTTTCCATGCCAACACCATTTAAGTTGGATGGTGTGGCCTTCCAAAGCAGCTTCGTATCTCGTGGAACGGTTCATCGGCGCCGATTCCTTATCGATCGTAATGGATTTAGCGGACCGCTGACGGTTTCTCTTGCTGACCAGCAGATCCGTCACTTACAAGGTGTCACTGGTCCGAAATTACAAATCCCGCCCGACGTCACCGAATTTTATTATCCCATTACTGTACCGACTTGGCTCGAAATGAACCGCACTGGCCGAATGGTCATTATGGCACTGGGTGAAGTCAAAGACGAAGATGGCAAGAAACATAAAGTGAGTTACCATTCAGACGAACCAAATGATCAAATCATCATCTTAACAGCACCGTCGTCCCTAAGCGTTCGGACATCCCAGCACTCCCTCCGTGCAAAGCCAGAAAGCTCATTCGATCTGGGAATTCAGATTGCCCGTGGTGTGTTAAAACCGGCACCGGTCACCATTGAATTACTTTGTCCCAAACACGTACATGGAATTCAGGCTACCACGATTACCATCTCCGCAGACCAAGAACGAGGAAGCTTGCCGATTCATTTTCATTCAACTTTTGGACCATTCAACATGCCTTTGATCGTCCGGGCCACGATACTGAGTGAAGGCGATCCCGTGATCGCCGAAACCAAGGTGGATGTAGTAAATCGCTAAGACGCTGGACTTTTGCGCCTCAGTGAGTGTCGCAACAGAATGCTTTCCGAGATGAATGCAATTGTGGTTTTTTTCGTCAACAGTGTCGTTGCGATTGGCGAATCGGCTAAGGTCGAACCGGTGTCGACTAAGGATGGCTCTCCCCATTCAGGATACTTGCTACTGAGGATGGATGGCTACGTAAACGACCAACAGTCGGCAGAGTTTCCATCCTTTGGAAGTCACTAGCAAAGAAGTGGTCAATCGATTCAATGAGCCCCAAACCCCCACATTTGAAGTAAGCGTACGCAAAGTCCCGCTGGGAGGTGCCAGCGCAGCAGGCAGCATATCGTTGGTGAAGAGAGGCTCTTGTAGCCCGAGATCCATTGAAGGGGTAATAGGCAGTCCGTATCGTCATTGAAGGACTGCACCAGTTGCCCGCTCAGATCAAAAAAACACTAGCATACAGTTTAGCTGAGCAGATTTGTTTCTTTTCTGTCAGATTATGGCCTCGAAAAGAATGGAACTATTCGCACGGTTTACGAGCTGTGCGGAATCACGCCGCGCTAGCAGCATCGGCCTTTTCACCGCCGCAGTGAGGTGAAGGTAGAACAATTGGCCGCTTTTTGCAGAGCACGATGTTGCTTTGCAACGGAACAATTCGCTGCCTTAAAGGACGTCGTGATGACTTAGGGCCGATTCACAACAACCGTAAACTCGTTGTCATCTTTTTTGACAGTGAATTCCAGATCGGACGATTCAAAATATTCAAACCACGATTCGAGCGCAGGTTTCGGAAAAATGCCCTTTCCCGCCAGTCAGCGGCATCCCTGAGCTGAGCAAGATTCGCCTGAAAATTTCTGATATATCGCACACCATAGAAAAAATTCTACCTATCGCCGAAAATCTCATCCCAAAGATTGACACCGAAGCGATTTTTAATCATAATACTGGAGAGTTTAATGATAGGTTTCAAGCACAGGCCGGCCTAATGACACTAACATATTCACACAGGTACTCGCCTCGCGAGATCCTTGCAACGGTGAGTAAAATTATAAAGGTGCTCGTTCGTACTGACCAAGCTGCCCGGCTGAAGGGTGGGGAGAGCCAGTGTGATCGAGCATTTTTTGTTTCGGGTCACTTTTCCAGTAACCGCTGCCACTTTGTCCCCACACCAGCAAAAAAGGGGGTAGGAGTCACGGTCTGACGTAGATTCTCTTCATTCAAAGGAAACTTGACATGCCGATTACAACAACTGTCAAGCAATCGTGTAACGTTTTACTGAAGTTGTGTCTCCTGGCATGCAGTTTGGCAAACATGCAGGCCTTCGGAGATCTCCTGCCCCTCGACGCTTCCAGCTTCGATTACGTGTACCACATGGACGTGGATCCAACCGGCCAGGACCTGGACGACAATGGAGCCAACGACTGGGAATGGTCCAGTGGATCTGGTTGGGGCAACGGGGGTGGTACTTTCGCGAATGGGATCATGACCCTCGATGGTTCAGTCCTCTACCATGAGTTTTATGGGTCTGAAATTTTCAATGCTACCCAATCGGCCGCAGCAGGCCATACGGTGGAATTTCGGGTGAAGGTGAACGTCGCTTCTTTCGATTTTCGGGCCAACATCGATGGTAACATGCACGGCGTAAAGATACACCCAGATGCAATCTATACAGGCCGGTCAACCGCGATAGCTTATACCGAGCCAGCAGTTCTCACTGCAGATGCCAGCGACGCGTTTCATACCTACCGTCTCGCCAAGCACCCAGGCGAAAACAAGTGGAGTTTATGGCGCGATGGAGTGATCATTGAGGATGGAGTCACCGGTTTTTCAGATAGCGGGTCCAATTTTACAACCGGCAGCTTTAATTCAGACTATCCAAACTTCGAAGCCGACTATTATGCCCTCACCTCGGGCGCCTGGGCTCCTAGTACCAATCCGTCACCCCAACTAAACGGGAGCTGGACCAACAATGGGACTGGCGCCTGGACCGATAACACTAATTGGAATACTTTTGAAGCTCCATTAACGTCAGCCCATACTGCCACATTCGGTAACGCGACCTCGGCACCCACTACCGTGGTTGTCGACACCGACGTGACGATTAATACCATCACCTTTGATCATTCCACCAGTTATGGCATTGCGGGTCTGGGAAGCATTCACCTTGAGGCAAGTACCTCTTTTTTGGAATTGCCCTCCATTTCCGTTTTGGACGGGTCCCACCAGCTTCTAGTGGTCACAAATTTGAAGAGCGACACGACGGTGGAAGTTGCCTCGAATAGCACCTTGAGTTTTAACCATGCTTTGAACTTGATGGGTAACACTCTCACCAAGACGGGGGCGGGCACGATGTCGATCAACAATCTGCTGACCACGGACGGGGGTAGATTGGATGTCCATGAAGGCACTGTCACCGGTGTTGGTACCGTCGGTGGTGATGTACATAACGAGAGTGGTACGATTTCTCCTGGCAACAATACGCAGGTTTCCGCCGTCCCCGAACCAGGTAGCGTGTTGTTGTTCGTATGGGGCCTATTGGCCGTAATCGTTTTGCGACACCGAATCGGATGAGAAAATACCACATCGCAAAAGAGAAACAAAACAAAACAGCAAATCTTGGTGACTAGTGATGTTAACCATTTCTAATCTCAACAGAAAGGTAAAAATTATATTTGAAGATTATCCTAGTGTATTTTCACACTTTGTCGTCACGGCCATGTCCGTCCACCAACAACGCCCAATCTGGCTCACCCCCGCCTAGGGGTACCCGTTGTGCAGTGTTGAACTGGATAGAATTTCGGCTGTGCCAACTGTTATTGTTTGTTGTTGTTTTTTAATTTCCTATCATTTTTTTACGGACAATTCAAAAGCTAATGAAAGAAAGGACATGAAAATGTTTAAGAAAAATTCTAGCGATTTGACGCGATTGGAAACTCTGGCAAGTACAACAAGAATTGCGAGAAAACAAACATTCGTCAAAGAAATGTGTAAAATATTACTGACGTTGTGTGTTGCGGCACATGGTCTGGCTACCACGCAAGCCTTCGGAACTCTTCTAACCAAAGACGCTTCCAGCTTCGATTACGTGTACAACATGGACGTGGATCCAACCGGCCAGGACCTGGACAGCAATGGAACCAACGATTGGCAATGGTCCAGTGGATCTGGTTGGGGCAACGGGGGTGGTACTTTCGCGAATGGGATCATGACCCTCGATGGTTCAGTCCTCTACCATGAGTTTTATGGGTCTGAAATTTTCAATGCTACCCAATCGGCCGCAGCAGGCCATACGGTGGAATTTCGGGTGAAGGTGAACGTCGCTTCTTTCGATTTTCGGGCCAACATCGATGGTAACATGCACGGCGTAAAGATACACCCAGATGCAATCTATACAGGCCGGTCAACCGCGATAGCTTATACCGAGCCAGCAGTTCTCACTGCAGATGCCAGCGACGCGTTTCATACCTACCGTCTCGCCAAGCACCCAGGCGAAAACAAGTGGAGTTTATGGCGCGATGGAGTGATCATTGAGGATGGAGTCACCGGTTTTTCAGATAGCGGGTCCAATTTTACAACCGGCAGCTTTAATTCAGACTATCCAAACTTCGAAGCCGACTATTATGCCCTCACCGCGGGCACCTGGGCTCCGATTCCTGAGCCATCAACCTGTTCGTTGCTCATCCTGGCCGCGTTGGCGCTGTTCCCGATGGTTCGCAGCAAACGCTCCTAGAAACAGAACAAGCTGTCGGTCATTTGTATTAAGACAAGGGCTGTGCCGTTTCGTCAGATTGGCCCACGTGAGTGGGGGTTTGAACGACTCTTCATGGCTCCAAGACTCTGCTTGGCAAAGCGAGAGGTTGAGCTTTTCGTTACGTGACGGGACCGCGACAGGCCTCACCGTGGAAGGTACGTCCTTTCCGCGCTCCATTTTTACTTTCTACGAGAACTATACTGAAAGTGGCCCTGACTTTGTGCGTCACGCCCGTCGAGGCGAAATGACGCGTGGTTTGACGACTTTACAACGAGGCAATTCAACCGTAACGCCCCCTATTCGTACCAAAACCCGTACGCTTCACATCGACCGCTGAAAGTCGTAGCCGTACCTGCGTTCCCTGAAGGCGACTATCTGTCCCCTGGGGAAACGGTACGGTCTGACGGATATGATCTCCTGTAATCTTCGTCGATGTGGCATTTTCAGCGAGTGTTCGTCCGGAGGCATCCAAATATTCCACCCTCACCGCACCCTCCATCGCATCGGCATTCATGCACAGCGTGCCACCGGGATGTACAAATGGTCTGATCGTCAGAGAGCCTTGCTGCGGTCCAGCGTCCATGGAAACCCAACCGTCCCGTCGTAGCGTCGCCAACCCGATTTCCATGCCGAGACGTTGCGGATCATCCGCCTCGTGCGGGACCGCGGAGCCACAGTAGTCGTAGAGGACTCGGTTGTAGGGTTCAAAGCCGGAGCAATACGAACAACGAGAATCGGCCGTGAGAAATCATTGTCGCGGCTCGCGTGAATCGTAGAACAGCATGTACCTACGACGCTCCTGGGAACGCTGTCGTTTCTTCATCTCGTCTCCAATGCTTCTACCAGTTCAAAAGCCTCTCTTCGTACTCGGCGTATTAGCTGTGGATATGGCTCGTACCCCTGCGGCTCTAACTGCAGCAAATGCTTCGCTCGAGTTTTCAGATCAGGATCGCCACGCTGATCAACAAGTTCCCTCAGGTGGTGGAACAGCTCCCAATCCTCAATACCATCGCGCGTGTGCTTCAGGCGAATCGAGCCATACAGGCTAATAGGAGAACGCGGGTCGGGATAAACGATCCCGCCGTCTCCCGCACGCGTGAGCACCCATTGGTCATCGCCATCGAGGGCATAGAATGCCGTACTGGCGATGGCACACCAGTAGAAGAAGCCTTCGGCCTTCCACCTTACCCATCGTCACCTCCTCCCCTTCGGCTTTCATTTTCCAGGCTTCGGTTCCGGTCGCGCTGCGCCACCTTGTCGGATGGTTAATCGCACCGGTCATACAGAAGTAATGCCACCGGTATTTGCGCGACAGGTGGAACTCGGGGTCACGTTTCCAATTGGTGGCATCTGGGCACCAAACGTCGACAACGTCCTGGTACGGTCTTATCGCTGTGCGGGCCTCAGACAGTGTCAGCAGTGTCTTCGCCAGCGGATATTTCTTTTTGAAATCCCGATACTGGGGAACGGCCTGGTCGCCAGGTGCTTCGTCCCAGACATTGCAATACAACCCGTCTATCCAACCTTCCATGATGGCGGTGTCGTACAACCGTTGCTTGTCATCCTCTCCCAAGCCCTCCATTCCAAACCACTTGAACCCAAAGTCATTCCTGATCATCTCGTAGGCCTTGAGCATGAAGTCGACTTCCTGGAACTTGAGATGAGGCCTCACGTGATGCCGCGCCAGAAAGGAAACTCTTTCAAAGGCAATCCGTTCCCTCTCTTCCTGGTTATGCACGTGATAGTTCGGAACAGTGGTCATCACCGCCTTCATGTGGGTCGGACGGGGCAGAACGGGCCGGTAGACGATGACTTGCACAGGTTTTTCCAAGCGGATACCAGCGGGACCAACGACGCGAACGCGACCATCGTAAGTGCCCGGTGCCTGGTTTCGCGGTACTTCGATATCGATCCAGACCGGCTGAACATGACCAGCGCTTAACTGGAATTCTCTGGAAGGCACCAGTACGTCCGGCCACAGATTACCGTGTGTTCTGACCGGTGTTTGGTATTTGACATAATCCACTCGATAGACCTTGATCTGTTCGGGCGCAATGCTCTTGCCGGATGCGCTTATCAGTCCATCGATGGCAATCTCGACCCGTTCCATGGCTATGTCGGGGGAGAGTAAAGCCAATTGAAAAGATTCTGTTTCGCCCCGCATGGCTCGGATGATAACCGACTGATCGAAATCACTTGCCGGCCATTCAATCGGCGCTCGATAGACAGAGGTGACCGGCGCGTAGTAACCCGCTATCAACGGCTCAGTAAACCGCGCCACAGCGATACGGTTTTCGATTTTTTCCAGCCTTACCTCAAGATCCATCGCCTTGCGCTCGTACTCCTGCAATCGTTCGATAGGCTCATTGCGCCAACGAACAACCTCTGTGCTGAGCTGGGAAAGTTCTTCCTGCCAGTTGTGCAAATCTGCAGGGCCTGATGCCAGTTCCTGCGCAGAGAATTTACTAACATTGACCTGCAAGTCCGCCGTCAATTTGAGGAAATATGGCACCGCAAGGAGGTCATCGGCCCATCCTCTGCCAGAGGCTCGGCGCAGCTCCACCCCCAGGGGAACGGATGTATCCCCGTTCGCGACGTCGATGATGCCCGCCGCTTCGCACCAATCTGACGTGGCGGAAGCACCTCCAAACGCCCCGATAGGCGAACCCCACTTTCCATTCCACAGCCAGCCAGTTAGCCCCCCCTGAGTGATCCCCTCGCTCTTCCACCAACCGGAGAAATACCATTTGATGCCACCCCTGAGAGGCAGATCGCACCAGAAGGCGCCCCAGGACGTTGCATCCATCGGCTCGCTGTAGATCAATATCGAGCGCTGGCCGCTATGTGCGCTAACATCATCCCATTTGAATTGCACCCTATCCCCGCCTTCCCGGCGTATGCGTGACCAGCTCTCGGGCCAGTCCTTTCCCCGTTCGAAGGAAGGGTTGGGAATCACGTTGTGTTCGGATAGATCAATTTGGGCGATCGCAGCGTCACAAAACCAAACAACGATCGCCAACACGATAGCCGAATTAATCAATTGACGATTCATAACTTGTTTCCCCTGACTAAAATCTTTAGACGCTCAAACGATGGACTCAAAGGAATAAGGACCGGCAGGAACTCTATTTTGTGGTGAAGCGACAAAATACCAGCATGTGCGCCAGGCCGTTCTCGGCTGGTGGGCCGATTGACTCGTCCAGCAGAATCCAGTCCGCGAAATATTCAAGTTCGAGCTGCCACTGGTGAGCTGGCGGACACTCGACCTACGAATAGGGAATTTGATTTCCGCCGACAGATCTGAGCCTACCAGGAGGAAATAGTGATTTCAAGGCGAAAGGAGTCTAAAAACAACTCAGGTTTTCAACAACCGGACACTTGGGAGGTACCGTTCGCCGCAAAACAGAAAACGATCCCTACAGAATCATGGTCAGTGCTGCCAAGAGAAAAACAGATGGCTCCGGCACGACAGAAGCCCCGTAACCCTCCGGAGCAAGGTTCGACACTAGAACGTTGAAGATGCTCCTGTCGAGACTACGGAGAACGGAAATACCACTTCGACGCCCTTCTGCGTCGCGACGCGCTGTGTTACGCCGCTGGACTGAATGACGTACGGCCACGCCACGACGGCCTTCCTAACGGTGTCACCTCCCAAAGCGAAGCACTCGGTGCACAAAACGACCCTCTGAAGGCCTGGCTGCACGCCTGCCCGATCCGCTTGGACGATGCGCAGCGGGACGCGATCCGAACGCTGCTGAATGGGGGTGCGGGATGACCGACCGGGAGACGGTGGCGGTAAAAGACGCCGAAGGCAATCTTCGGTGGTTTCCGGTGGCCGATGCCGAACATTGGCCACCCACCACGCTGGACGCCGGCGACCTGTATCGGATTGGGGGACGGTGGATCATGCGGCCCGGAGCCATAGGTTCACACCTGACCGAAACGGCACCCCGTTTAGGTCAAGAGTGTACATTTTATTTTCCAGCGCAAGATCTATAGGATGCCATATCATAGCCCAGAATAGAGCGTGACGCTTTAAATGGAGGATGAGTAATGGAACACCAAACAAACAAACGGACTGCCACACGCAACTCTAGCGGACCTAGACGGCGACAAACGGCATGCCACCCAGCGACTTATACGGTAAAATATCTAGAGTGGTTTAGGAGGTTAACGAAGGGGACTGTTTAATCGGAGGAAAGACGGTGGCACGAAACGGACGAAAATCGAATGGCCAGTTTGCCGCAGGTAACCCTGGCGGACCTGGCCGACCATCACGGGCAATCGAAGCGGAATATCTCGGCGTACTCTCCGAACGGTGTTTGGTTTTATTTATTTTTGCGATTGGTGTTATTGATACTGTTCAGGCAGCGACGGTTTTCCTTGAAGATTTTGAGGGCCCGCCGGCCCCTTCCGGAACCACAGCATTGGCGGATGACCTCGGCTGGACTAAATCTGGAGCTGGTGTTGGATACAATACTACTGTGCCCTATCTTGATACCGGCACAGCGCATCAGCCCGCCGCTAACTCGCATCATTATAAAACCGTAGGCGCCGGCATGGTAGATGACATCATGACACTTAAGGCTGACCTTTTTGCCGATAATTTATACGAAACCGGTGGCGAGGGTGGTGTTGGAATCTGTGACGGCACTAACGGCGGCGTAAATTTCTTCATGATAGGCCCTGGTGGAACTAGTATTTTTAGTCCAAGAGGAGGCTGGCAAATTTACGATGGTTTGAACGATACGGGCTTTATCAGAGTTACTGATGGCGGAGCACCTGGAGTAGGCAATCGGTTTATGGGTGGCACTAATGTAGCTGTTACCGTAAAGGTTGTCTTTGACCAGTTAGCTAACACTATCAGTGTCGATATTATTGATAGAGCAACCCAGGTATCACTTAACCCGACCTTTGTCATACCACTGACCGCGGGCGGGAAGACCAAACTTCAAGCCTGTTCGAGTGTTTCTTTGACGTGGAACGACATACATGCTCCGAATCCAGGCCTTAAGGAAGTCGACAACATCAGTTTTGTTTCTACAGCAAGAATAATAGAATTTGACCCGCCGGAACCCGACCCGATGACCTGGGCGCAGCCGCCAGTTGCGGTTGACGGCTACAGTATAACTATGACAGCCACCGCTGCCACGGATGCTGTTAATCCGCCTGTGCAGTATTACTTCGAATGTACAACTGATGGCGATGCCAACAGTAATTGGCAAACAGACCCGAACTATTTGGCGACAGGCCTGGACCCGGTAACTGAATACACATTCAGGGCCAAAGCCCGCGATAATGCTCCCAGTCAAAACGAAACCGGCTTCTCTGACCCGTGTTCAGCTACTACAGAATTACCAACTACCGCCGGCCTGCTGCTTCATCTGGATGCAAGTTCACTTGGTCTAAGTGATGGCGTTCCGGTGGAGACATGGACATCACGTGCAGGCCCCTATGCCGCACAATTCAATACCAGCTATCAGCCAATATACCGTGCCAATGCCTTTGGCGGCAGAGCGGCAGTGGATTTTGACGCGGCCGACGACCACCTTTTTCTGACATCAAGTTTAGCGAATGCCGGTTCGGTCTTTGCCGTTGTAAAGTTCAAGTCCTTAGCATTGCCCAGTGAAGAAAACTACATTGTTTCTGGCAATACCGGTGAGAGACTGTTCTGGAACAACAACCAGATTCTTGTCAATGATGCTGCCGGCTTTGATTTCAATGACACGGATACCTATCACATTTATACCTGGGTACAGGGTGAAAAAAGTTATCTTGATTTCACGAGTCAAGATTCGGGCATAGAGTCCGACACTATGGATGGAATTTTCATTATCGGCGCCGAAGACGACAGTCCACTGTCCAACGTAGGTCCTGATGCCCTGATAGCTGAGATTATTGTTTACGATACGGCTCTTGGTGCCGATAACCGTCAGGCCATTTGGAGATACCTGGAAAACAAATACCATATGGTCTCAACTTTTATTGTTGAGCCTGCGATCAATAACTATGCCATCCAGGAGCATAAGGAACTACCCGTTGCTGCTTGTCGGATTGGGACAGATATAAGTATGATGGCCTGCCGTGGTGAGTATGAGCCTGCCTCGTTTGTCGTAGAAACAGACA
>CAYMUR010000020.1:0-66724 GCA_964393615.1 uncultured Pirellulaceae bacterium | reverse complement strand
AGCCGGAGAGGATTCTCTCACTTAACATGGATCAATTTTAGGGGAGGAGGTCATGCCAATTGAAAAGTACGTCACGGCGTTAACAATACCGAAAATGACTATCGGTCAACGAAATACACCAGAAATAAGCATACAAAATAAACGATGTACGAAAAGACGTCTACTGAGTAATACCGCTACCTATTAGCAGTCGATAGCAATGGATGATTCAGTCTTTAACTGTGCAGACACTTTGTAGATACATGACGCCAAAGAAGAGAAAACCACGAGCGCCTTGATAGACTAAGTTACTAGCCGTATGTGCACCGTCATGACAATGACCTGACAACAAACGACGGACATTTGAAGTTGTAAGTTTTAAAGTCAGTAAACGGAAATCGCAAAAAACCCCTTAAATAAGGAGTGGGGCTGACAGGACTCGAACCTGCACTCCGGTAAAGGAACTAGATCCTAAATCTAGCGCGTCTGCCAGTTTCGCCACAGCCCCATCGGCAATATGCCATCGTTATGCCATCGTTACCGCCGACAACTTGGCCACTTGTCAGTTTTTTATCCACCCCCGCGCGACAGTGGCATTGTTTTCCAATTTCACCTTATGACGTTCCCGACGGTTTCACCAATTGGACGTTTGGGTCTGCCCTATTTGAGCCTTCCCACACAACTAACGCTGCACTTACCAGTTTTCGACCGTTTGTTCTTTTCGTATAACACCCTCGGACCCGACCTGTCGAAAACGAGCCAAACCATTTCGAGATCGGATCTCCACAGGGCAACACGCGAAAAGACCGCCAGAACCCCCTGGGCATGCTGCTCTGTGTTACGTTATTGTATCAACAATTGATCGTGGTGCCCATATCGTACGTGTCTGCAAACAGGTCTCCTCCACTTACCTACCGGTTCAAACGCATTGCTTGCCATGCCTCCAGAAAATAATGCTTTACTAACCGCTGTCGTATTTGACCTTGATGGCTTGATGTTTGACACAGAAACATTGTACAGCGATACAGCACGGCAAATTTTAGCAAGGCGTGGCAAGGAGTTAACCCAGGATCTCACCGATGCCATGATGGGACGGAAAAGCGAGGAATCCCTGGCAATCATGGCAAAATCGTGCAATTTGGCGGAAACAGTCGACCAACTAAGAACGGAAACGGACGAAATCTTCGCCAGTTTGATAGAACACGACTTAACACCTATGCCCGGACTGTGGGAACTTCTCGATACACTGCAGGCCCACCATTTTCCACTCGGCATTGCCACCAGCAGTCGCTGCAATAATGTTGAACCAGTATTAAACAAATTTGATTTATCTGACCGGTTTCAGTTTGTCCTCACGGCTGAAAATGTAAAACAGGGAAAGCCCCATCCCGAAATCTATCTAACGGCTGCCCGTATGCTCAATGTTCCGCCAGCACAAATCATGGTGCTCGAAGACAGTCAGATAGGCTGCCGCGCAGCGGTTGCCGCTGGAGCATTTACCGTTGCCGTGCCCGCCAGTCATAGCCGCAATCAGAATTTTGAAAGTGTCGCATTTGTCGCAAACGGTTTGCACGATGTGCGGATTCGACAAGCGTTGCATCTCTGAAGATCGTTTTGTGCGCCGGTTTGTCAGAGATAATAACATTCACTACCATGAACCGTGACGGAGCAATGCCAAGGGGGCCATTCCATTTCTATTGTCTCCGTTGCATTTCATTGTTACACTCAGGGCGAATAGGAATTGGACTCGCCAAAAGATTAAAAGAAGGGAATCGCACGGATGGCTAATACACTTTGCGTTGTTCATTTCCCATTCCGTCCACCTGACACCACGTTACATTCAGTGCCACTCAACGTGCGGCGATTCGCTGGCAGTTCATTGCTCGAATGGATCGTAAGACGGGTCGGAGATGCCCAACAAGTTGATCAAATCGTCGTTGTCATCCGTGAAACCGAGGCAGCATCCTCTGTGATGAAACTGCTGCCTCAAGACATTACCGTTTTCACCAGCCAAGCAACGGACTCTCTCGGACAACTTGCTGACGTCGTTCGCAATCATTCGGTCGACAGTATCGTGCGGGTCTCAGCGGATACCCCCTTCGTTGATCCAGAGCTTATCGATCGCTTATTGGTCACAGCCCAGGCTCATGCGGCATGTGATTACATCGGTTTCTCGCTAAGTGATGGACAGCCAGCAATTCGATCTCCCATCGGTGTCTTTGCTGATTGGTTTCGTGCCCAGGCCGTATTGGACGCCGATCAGCAGGCAACATCCTACCAAGATCGCTCTGATGTAACACGTTTTATGTGTGGACATCCCGAATGCTTTCAGCTACGCCTGCTACCCGTGCCACGCGAACTGGATCGCCAGGATCTGCGTCTCACCGTAGATAGTGGTGAAGACTGGGACCACATTTTAGAAATTTTCGACGCCTTAGGACCGGAAAGTCTCGATTCACAACAGATCGCTGGGTTACTCGATCGTCAACCAGGCATGCTCGAACGCATGGCTCACTTGAATCGTAGTCATACGCAAATTCATTGATGCCCGTTGCGCTAAAAAAGAACGCTTTCACATTTTTGTTGATCCACATCTCAAATCGCAGTGACCATCAAAACGCGACGCAGGCATGGGACCGATTGCGACAAGTGTCCCGTGAAAAACATATCTTCGGATTTACTTCGAGTACCATCCTACGTTTCATGTTTTCAGAGCCTTCTCCACTCGAAGGACAGAACATCGTTTTCGTGATCACCGCCGCGCAAACATCTTTCGCCTGTACCCACTTCGGTACTGTTATCTTTTTCGATATTTGGTCCAACAAGACAAGTGCACGTTTATACATCGGGGAGTTTTCTGGTGTTTTTTCGAATTCCACGAGTTTCTGCTCCAAAGTGACAGACTGTTTGAGCTGACCGGATGGTTGTACATCAACCTTTTTTGTGTGCAAAATGGATGGTAGTACCCTTGCAATACATGGTTTTCTTTCGAAAAAGCGATCGCATACAGGATTTCTCTTGGCCAGACATTGCGACATCAATACTTGATCAACACATTTTCACACCCTTGCTATCCGGACCGCGATGATAAAAAAACAAGATGCCACTCAACTGGCAAAAATCATGCGTAGCGAAGCTCAGCGGGCCATGTCCCAGATACGTGGTAACGAACACCCATCTCCCTTTTATTTCTCTTTCCTGACACGAGACGAAGAACTATGGGAAATCATTGCCAGTTACGGATCATTGCTCAACGACAAATATGAGCGACGACGCAGTTGTTTCTGCGACGTCCGCGTAGGGTCTTATCGTCATGATCAGGTTCAAGACGGCGGGTTGAATGACAATTCTCAAGAGGATGATTCTTACCAATACATTGATATCCCTTATGGCAAATCCGAAAACGGAATACGTCACGGTTTGTGGCGGCAAGCGGAAGTACGTTACCGAGAAGCCGTTGAATCGATGGCTACTAAAAAGTCCCACGCATTAACTTATCTGGATCGCAACAGTAGCCTGCCGTCCTTTCAAAAGTTACCTGGTATCCAACAGACTATTTGGCACAAGCTACCCGACGTTGATGTACGTTACTGGCGAACATTCGTTTCAAAAATGTCATCGCTTTTTTGTGATTATCCCGCCATCAAAGAATCCAATGTACATTTTCGTGCACTCAACCAGGTACGTGTATTTGTAAATACCGAAGGGTCGTTGATCATCCAGTCTCAGCCTTATTGGATACTCTCCTCCAATCTTTGGTTATTGTCTGATCAAGGGAATGCACTGACCTGGACTACCAATCATTTTGTCACCAACCCAGAAGACCTACCCGACGCACGTCGTTTTCGAAAAGAATTGCGCCACACCGTTGAGACATTGCAACAACTCGCCATAGCACCTCCCTTGAGGTCGTATGCCGGACCAGTGCTACTTGATCCAATACCTGCTGGACTCTTAATTCACGAAGCGTTGGGGCATCGCGTCGAAGGGAACCGACTGTTGAACACGGGTGAGGGTCAGACGTTTCGTGATAGATTGCACACACAAATCTTACCAGACTATTTGTCCATTGAAGATGATCCCTCGCTTGATTGTTTTCAAGGAACTTCCCTGGCAGGACACTATCTGTTCGACGATGAGGGAGTCCCAGCTAAAAATGCCAAATTAGTGTCACAGGGTGTGTTGCAAGAATTCCTGACGTCACGCGCTGGCATTATACCAAAGCATCGATCCAACGGGCATGGTCGCAACAATCGCCATGAACGAACGATCAGCCGCATGGCAGTTACCAAAGTGACAAGCCACGGGGGATTGACCGATCCCCAAATGAAACAACACTTGATTGAAGAAGTGCTGCGACAAGGCTTGCCGTATGGTATTCGTATTATCTCAGCGAGTGGTGGAGAAACTACCACGGAATCCTATAACTTCCAAGCGTTCCTGGGGGAAATCAATCTGGCAGCGCGTGTCTATCCCGACGGTCGCGAAGAACTGATCCGTGGTGTTGATTTCGTAGGTACACCACTCAATGCCATTCGGACCATCATTGCAGCCGGCAACCGCTACGAAGTTGACAATGCCTACTGTGGGGCCGAATCAGGTTGGGTTCCCATCAGCACTATTAGTCCTTCATTGCTCATATCACACTTGGAACTACAATCCAAAGTTGATATGCCTTATAGTCAACCTTGTTATCCTATTCCATGGGATTCCTAATTCACACCTATCGTTTCAACACGTACCAATGGTTCACAATGATATGACACCTTGTTGTCTTGTCTGATCATTTTTCATCACCATGTTGTTTCTGCTATGACTTGTTCCGTGTTAAGCAACATTTCCCGCTGGCTCAATGACTGCGAAGTGCCATATCGACTGGTAACACACACGCAGACACGCACTTCTGCAGAAGCCGCTAAAGCACGCGGTGAATCAATCAAGATTGGTGGTAAGTCGATTCTGATGAAAACAGATACCCTGTACCGATTGTTTGTGCTCAGTGCCTGTTTTAAAGTCGACTCATCAAAAATTAAACGGCTATTAAAAGTCAAGAAAATGCGATTCGCCACAGCGGACGAACTGCATGATCTTACCGGTCTCGTACCCGGCAGCGTGCCACCGTTTGGCCATCCAATCCTGCCCTTTGATTTATATGTCGACTATTCGGTATTGGAAAATGATTGGGTTGCTTTCAATGCTGGTTCACTGACAACTTCCATGGTCATGTCAACATGCGATTATCAGTCTATCGCGGGTGCTACATTTTGCAATTTTAAAAAATAAAAGAGTTTTCTGAGACACTGCCGTGAACCTGGCCTTGGCAAACGGCCATAAACAGCACCGTAAATTTCAGCAGCTATCCTAACGCTACTGTCGTTCACCCCCTAAAGATGGTTATCATTAAAAGAGCGTGTATCTTCATTCCGTGCTCTGTGTGGAACCTTATGCCCAGCCCACTTACTCTTGACCCAGACTATGAATTGTTCTGCAACCAGCAGTTGCAGAATCCATACCCGTTGTTTACACGACTTCGCCAGGAACAGCCGGTACATTGGTGTGAACCAATGAAAATGTGGCTTGTCACGCGATATGATGACGTACTCGCCGGGTTAAAGGAAACAAAGCGGCTCGTCTCCAGTCGAGATGACATGTATACAGCGCCATTGACACCCGCCAATCGGGAGCTGGCGCAACCACTTGTGAAGCACATCGGACTATGGATGCAAAATTTGAATCCACCAGACCATACACGTAATCGGAAACTGGTAAGTCTCGTTTTCACACCGCGGATGCTGCAAAATCTGGTGCCCCGGATTGAACAAATTGTTGACAATCTACTAGATGATGTTTGTGCACATGGTGAAACAGACTTCTATCGATCATTCTGCTTGCCATTTCCGGCTAAGGTCATTTGCGAAATGCTGGGAATCCCTGCAGAAGATCAAGACCAATACCATGAAACCTTGGAACAATTATTTCCGTTCAGTGGCGCCGCTGGACCAAGATTGAATGACGCCGTTGCCCCCGCGCGACAAGCCATGGAGGAACTGTTGGTCTATTTCGATCGGCTCATTGAACAGCGCCGGCAAGATCCTCAGGAAGATCTGATCAGTGCCCTGGCAGCAGCCGAAGTAGACGCTGACCGGTTGTCACGAGATGAGTTATTCGCACTATGTGTATTTCTTTACAATGCCGGGCACGAAACTACAGTCAGTCTGTTGGTAAATGGCACATTGTTGCTGTTGGAACATCCAGATCAATTCGAAATGTTACAAACCAACCTCGACACTTTATTGGAATCAACGGTTGACGAAATGTTGCGTTACGAATCACCGGTACCCCGCGCAGTACGCGTACCATTGGAACCGTACCCATTCGGGACCCATGTCGTACCACAAGGTGAGACGATTATGATGTTAATCGGGGCGGCCAATCGTGATCCAGACATTTTTTCCGACCCAGAACGATTTGACATCACACGAACGCCAAACAAACACCTGGGATTTGGGCACGGTATTCACTTTTGTCTCGGCGCCCCGCTGGCACGATTGGAAGCGAATATCGCCTTTCGGGCGATCGCCGAGCGGTTGGCCAATATGCAACTTGCCACTGACGACGTCCAATGGCGATCTCTGGCGGGGCTGCGGTCTGTCGCGGCATTGCCCATACGAATCCCTTGATGTCGCAGTGCCAAAAAGCCGTTCAGAAAAGAATGGCTGTCATCGCCACAACCGATCGCGCCGCCCTATCAACAGAAACCTTAGAGCAATACCGCCTGGGAAAGATTTGACACAATCATTGGTCTGCTAGACTTTTTTTGTTGCTGACTGTGGTGAATGGTTACAGCCAGCAAGCAGACGACTAATCCTCGTGAGACAACCATGTTATGAAGTTCGAATCCTTTGCAATCTGGGCCGCCAGTTGTTGGTACCCCAACGTCAACGGATGACTGGCGTCAGCATAATCCTGGGTGGCTAATGTATCCGCTACGATCACCGATACCTGTGATTCTCTTAGCCAGTTCCCTACTTTTTCTTTCCAGCGTTGTATCCCCACTCGATTTGCGGGCAGCACTAAATGTTCATTGAAAGGTCCTAGTACGACGTACAGTTTATTTTCCCGTTCGCGCAATAACTTCACGAGTCGCCGGTAGGCGGACCATTGTAAAGATTCCTCGGTCGCGACCCAATCAAAAGATTGACTTTTCAAACCACGGTCAAACCACGGTTGATGACGTGGACTCTGTGGACCACGGTCCGATTCCATGGTTGGCTCAGCCGGCACGCAAAAGGTTACGGGTGTCCACGGCAGCGCCTGTGCGTTGGTTTCACCCGATATGGTCCTCTCTTCTTGGGTCAGGGTCCACTCCGGAATCGTTTTTGAATCGTAATAACAGATTTGCAGGTGCGCATTCCATGAAAGAAAACTGGAATGACGGGCAAGGACGGTCGACAACCTTTTTTCCAAGACCTCCTTATAACAGGGAATCCAGGGAGAGAATTGAGGAACCAGCTGTGCATGATTAAATGTTTGTTCTTTTGTCGCACTAAGGTCTGCTTCAGCGCTGCTCATCCACAACAAATTACAATGTAAAATCACACGCTGGTTGTACAATGCTTCACCATATTCTCGGACCAATCCTTCCAGCGCCAAAGGAAACAATCCATTGACACCCGCATTGACAAATCTTGTGTCATCGTTGATTTGTTCTGTCAACGCATGGGAAAGCGTCGATTCCCGATCAACAAACTCACCCCAGACAACCGAATCACCTACCACAAATACAGGTTGAGAAATCTCGGCTACGGATTGCTCAAGATGTCGCTGGTAAAGCCAGTAGTCTCGACTCAACGCGTAGGGGATACGATAGTCGACAGGATGCTCCCACTTCTCTATGTATTTCCATACAGGTGAAGTCAGCCCCAACAACACCCCTATCGTTACAATAACGATGAACCATTGACCCATGGTCAAACGCATCACGTTGGAACTGAACACTGGCGTGTCGTTCAATCCCTCGGATTGGTAATTGTCCTGGATCATCCAACCTGCACCACTAAAATTGAAAATAAATGAATTCGCCGCCGGTCGATGGGCAGAGACATAAATAAAGCCCCATGATAATCGCCAAACCAATTTTGACAGCCGGTAATTGTAAAATCACACGGTATTTCGATTCATGCATGAATTGGTAAATCCAGACTGCTCCGACCAGAGCCAACATCAACCATGGACAGCCAGGTTCCGACCAACTATTCCAGGCTATTCCCTGAATAATCGTGATCGCATCCCCCATAGTCGAAGCGCGAAAAAATATCCATGCAAAACAGACAAACGTAAATACGGCGAATTGTTTCAGACAGCGCGGAACTTGCTCGTTGTACCAGGAAGATCGTTCCAGCTCACGCGTGGCCATTGTCCCTACAGCGTGGAGCGCGCCCCACACAATAAATGTCCAGGCAGCCCCATGCCAAAATCCAGAAATAACAAAAACGAGCAACAGGTTTCGATAGGTCATCCATTTGCCGCTACGATTGCCTCCTAATGGTATGTAAACATAATCACGAAACCAACTGGAAAGACTGATGTGCCAACGTGACCAGAAATCACCCAGGCTGGTAGCCAAGTACGGATTGTTAAAGTTCAGCATCAGCTGAAATCCCATGATCCGAGCGACGCCGCGAGCCATATCCGTGTATCCGCTGAAATCAAAATATATTTGCCAGGCAAAACAAAATGTAGCCATGACAAGCGACGAGGCAGTACACGACTCGGGTTGATCATAAATGCGTTCGACGTAATGGGCCAAATAGTTTGCCAGAGCAACTTTCTTGAACAGACCTACCACAAACAAGGACATGCCGTCGGTCAGATTGAGCCAACTAAATTGCGGTGCACGATAAAATTGGGGCAAGAGACTAGAAGCTCGTTCGATGGGACCAGCAACCAGCTGTGGAAAAAAAGAAACAAACGTAGCAAATCGCAGAAAACTTCGCTCTCGTGGTATCCGACCTCGGTAGAAGTCGATGCTGTAACTTAGCGACTGAAACGTATAAAACGAAATCCCAACCGGTAATAAATAGGTCCAGCCAAAAGGCATCATTTCTTCGGCTAGCATCAACTGAACGGGTACTCGTATCGTGTGCAGTAACGTATTGATATTAAGAATGAAAAAATCCGCGTATTTAAAAAAGGCCAGCAGCGCCAGATTATTGACAATACTGACAAGTAACCAGCAACGTCGTCCAGGCAGCCACCCGCTCGACCTGGTCGAACACCGATCCATCGCTAGAACAACCCAGTAGTCGAGTAAGGTGGAATAAAAAATGAGGAACAGGTAATACGGGTTCCACCATCCATAAAACACATAGGAGACGAAGAGCAGCCAGGCAAGCCACCAGCGAGTGCGTCCGAGAAACCACAGTATGACCACGGCCACCAAAAAGAAAATGAGAAATGGCCACGTGTGAAACAACATCGGGTGGTGGTCACCTTTGTTCGAGGTTATCGACCTTGTGATGCAACAAACATCAGCCTACTGCCAGGGACTCTGTACCTGCCTGAATCTGTACACGGTGACGTTCAATCACTTATTTTGAGTCACTGGAATTTGCCTTTGGTGTTGTTACTTCATTCTCAACTTGATTCTTTTGCAACAGATTCCAGGTCTCAATTGCCATGCGACGGACACAACGAAATCCACAATAATCAGTAGAAAAACAAGCATCCGTGTCACCGGTCCGCTGTCCTTGTCGAAAAGAACTGCGACACATGCGCACACTCGCTTTCCAGGAACCACCCCGAATAACCCGCTTGACGTCTCCAGCAGAAGTCGACGGACCGCGTGGATCCAACGTCGGGCTGATCTGGTAATACTCCGGATCATAAACGTCCTGGCACCATTCGCAGACATTTCCATGCATCCCAAACAATCCCCAGCGATTAGCTTTCCGTGTACCTACTGGCTGAGTCTGGTTGTCGCTGTTCGCGTTGTAATACGCATAGCTTTTTAGTTTGTCACTGGTAGTACATACGTAATCCCCCTGGGACCCAGCTCGGCAGGCAAACTCCCATTCTGCTTCGGTAGGCAAACGATACCCACTAGCTTTAAAATCACAGGGTAATCCAGGTGTCGTCTCGTCGTAACAAACTTCAAGGCCCTCCTGCAAAGAACGTTCATTACAATAGATCTTGGCATCGCGCCAACGCACACTCTCCACTGGCTTTTGTGGATCGTCCTGCCAGCGCGACGGATTGGGAAGTTCTGCCCTCGCAAACATCTCGTGAGTCACTTCATGAACATCGATCACAAACGGACTCAGGATGACTTGGTGTAGGGGCCGTTCATCATCATCCCCCTCGTTACTTCCCATCATAAACGTTCCGCCAGACAAGAACACCATATCAACTCCAGACGCGCTGACAAACGGCTGCGGCTGGACATCATCCGTTGACAAATCGTTACGTTGGACACAAGCCGTCAAACAGAGGCCCACCAGAAAGAGCTGCCCCATCGCAACAGCAAGTCGGGGGTAAAATCTCATTGACATACCGTACATCACCTCGACAGAAACCAATCCGGTTCTTTGTTACTGTTGCCATCCGAGGTAATAGAAAAATAATCATTAGGTTGTGCATCATTTAGGTCCAATGACTTGGTCAACGATAATGGAACCACCAGTATGTTCCACTTCGAAGCATAGACACCAACCATTTCACAGGCAGCTTCATGAGTCCCTATCTTGGACAAATCACCTTTCCCATCCGGTCCCCGACTCAGACTGATGTATTCGCCATCTGGTGATAGATCCGAATGATAAATCTTGTTCTGCTTGTCGCGCACATGAAAAATACGCTTTCCAATTTTCGGAGTCTCCGTCGTAACATCTAGTTCGGCCACCACGATTGTATGATCATCCTGCCCCCAAGCGATGCGTTGCCCGTCGGCACTGAGACAGGGCCGACATCCATTTATCTGCAAGTCAATGATCCGTGGCCCTTCCGCTTCGATCAGCAGAATAGCATGTTTGTATCCCATGCCAGCGTGTACCGTTGCTACGATCCATTTTCCATGCGCTGCAAAACATGGGTTATACAAGTGATGTATTTTGTCGCTATGCAGGTGCGGACGAGATGTCTTGGAATCCACGTTGTAGTAGACGATTCCCTTGGTGAAAAAATCGGCAATATTGAATTTCTTGTACTCTTGTGGCAAGTATAGGATGGTCTTGTTATCGGGGTTCCAACATGGTTGGCGAGCATGATCAGCCACTTTCGTCCGATCCGTTCCGTCAATATTCATGACCCATACACTACGAATTGTCTGGCGGCCTTGCCCCTGGTCCACAACAAAACAAACGCGGCTTCCGTCGGGTGACACTTGCGGATACAACTCGTGTTGTTCCATTGTGGCGGTGAGATTAACACGTTCTGATGTGTCCGCACGAGAAACGAACAAATCCCAATTATTGTTTGTGTACGATTCATACACCAGCTTGCAGGATGATGCTGCAAGCTGAGCGGCAAGCGTACTATTAACAGGCTGGTCAGCGTAGGTCGTGGTGAATACCTTCAGAACAATGCTGACTGTCAAGAAACACACCAGCCGCATGGCACGCACTCCCTATTTAGCATTTGCAAACAATCTTGAATAATTGGTACCGATTCGTCAAGGGTTTACCAGATCGCAGCGACGAAAGTTAATTCGTTTTTCAAATCACCTGCCATGACAAGTACTATGCTTTCAATCGCTGCAATATCCTGATGCAGAGGGAGCCACTTTTCGTTCTTTAGCGATTCCTGTCAGCAACATTCCCACTGTATCCGTCACTACATTTTTTCCACCACGTTAATGCCCAGCAACTCCAATCCCTGACGAATCGTCCGTCCCGTCAGGTCACACAACAGCAGGCGACTGTCGCGTTGCGACCGATGTTCCGATTTGAGTACGGGACAATGTTCAAAAAAAGTGGCGAACCGATTTGCCAAATCAAATAAATAGTTCGTCAGCAAGTTGGGTCGATACTCTTCGGCGACCGACGCCACCGCGTCCGGAAACCTGAGTATTTCCAGACCCAAACTTCTCTCCGAAGGATGAGACAAATCCAGTTTTATCGACGACTGGCGGAGCGATTCAACATCCACGTCCCCTCGAACAAAAATGCTTTGCGTACGCGCATAAGCATATTGACAATAGGCCGCTGTATTTCCTTTGAGAGACAACATCTTTTCGTAGCTGAACACATAATCGCTGGTACGGTTATGTGCCAAATCAGCATACTTCAATGCCCCCATGCCGACCACTTCGGCAATGCGCTGAGATTGCTTCCGATCCAGATCCGTGCCCATTTTATTCTGCTCAACAACCTCTAACGCACGGCTTTCCGCCTCATCCAACAAACTCTCCAATCCTACCGTATCGCCTGACCGCGTCTTGAAAGGCTTGCCATCCTGTCCCAGCACCGTTCCAAAACTAACGTGTTCAAATTCGACATTTTGGTGTCCCCACAGACGGGCCGTCTGAAACAGCTTGTCAAAGTGTTCACCTTGTCGATGGTCAACAACATACAAGATCGCATCAGGGCTCCAGGTTTCCATGCGATAGGAAATTGTCGCTAAATCTGTTGTCGCGTAGAGAAATGCACCATCCTTTTTGCGGATAATCATCGGTGTCTCGAAATCATTCAAAAAGACACAGGTCGCTCCGTCACTGACACGTGACAGACCTTGTTTTTCTAACGACGTGACCACGTCACTCAAGCGATCCTGATAAAAGCTTTCCCCAAGTTCATAATCAAATTCAATCCCTAGCCGCTCGTAAATCCGCTGGATATCGGTCCTACAATGAGGCAGGAACTGTTCCCAAAGTTGCCGATTGTCTTTGTCCCCGGCGTGCAGTTGCGCGGTCTCTGCCAGAACCGATGCAGCGATGTCTGTGTGTTCCTGCGCCAGCATGGCAGTCGCCGGATCAGACTCTACCTCAGCAACCATCTTGATAATTGCATCTCGTCGATTCTGCAGATCCACCAGTTTGTCGCGCAACGAGCGAAGAGCTTTCTTTGTTTTCTTATCGGGATTGGCACCCGTTTCGGATTCCTGCTGTTTTATCACTGTCGTCTGGACTTGAATATTCTGTTCGACAGTAGCTAGATTTGTCCGGCCTTCGTGGTAGTCCATTAAGCGGCGTACCAGGCGATACAAACGACTCAACTCTACAATGGGCGCACGCTGGAATGCCGCCTCGTCACGAAATTTTTTATATCCGAAGATAATCATGCCAAACTGAGTACCCCAGTCCCCTAGGTGATTATCACTGATCACCTGGTGCCCCAAAAACACAAGGACACGACAGAGTGCATCCCCTATCACTGTGGAACGGATATGGCCGACGTGCATTGGTTTGGCAACGTTGGGTGATGAAAAATCAATCACATATTTTCGCGGCTCGGTGGATTCTGTTACGCCTAGACGGGGATCCTGAATTCGTTGCTCGAGCTGCTCAACAATCCAGTCGTCTCGCAGCTTTAGATTGATAAATCCTGGGCCAGCAATTTCTGGTAGTTGGCACAAATCAGACAGTTCCAACTGGTTTACAAGCTGTTGAGCCACTTCACGGGGGGCTGTTCCCAACCGTTTTCCCAAGGGCATGGCACAATTCGCCTGGTAGTCACCAAATTTTGAATCCTGGCTGGGCAGAATCATCTCCAGCAGCGGATTCGCGTCACCTGCCAGTTCGGTCAGTGGACCCTGAAATCGTTGGCGAATTTCGGAAAGAAGATACATGGAATGGAAGTCGTGCAAACGGAGAGTGACTGGCCCTGGATGCGATTAATACTTTGTGTTGCTGATCCGGCTGCCAGCGGGTTCGTGTGATCCACTGACATCAGGTGGTAAACGGAAGATCCACACGAGACGCTTGACCCCACAAACCTTCCAGATCGTAAAACTCGCGGGATTCTGTGTCCAGCAGGTGGATAACCACGGTGCCGTAGTCTAACAGAATCCAGCGGCTTTCTTGGTATCCTTCAATGCTCATGCGCTGATCGCCCAGATCGTCTTCAAGTTTGTGGTCTATCTCCTCGCTCATGGCATGCATTTGACGCCGACTCGATCCGGTAGCAATTACAAAATAGTCAAAAATGGAGGACAGCTTTCGCAGATCAAGAATAACGACGTCACGTCCTTCATTCTCTTCCGCCGTCCCTGCAGCGGCCAGCGCCAATTCAAGACTACGTTCTGTCTGAGGTGAAATATTGGAAGTCATCTTGAGAAGCAATCTAAAACTCATCCCTGGAAAAAACGAATCAGTCTATTGTAATCAAATCTAACTCAGCTGCCAGCCAGCAGACGAAACGAAAAATGGGCCACGTCGGTGAAACGTGACCCATCAATTCTCAGGCAACTTCGCCTTACGGGGCACCTGGGTACAAAGCAGCGTACTAAAAGATCCCCAGCGCCAGCAAGCTGTAGCGGACGACCAGCCCGGCAACCACCACACTGACCATACTCATCAACTTGATGAGAATGTTCAAACTGGGGCCACTGGTGTCTTTGAACGGGTCACCCACCGTATCACCCACCACCCCGGCTTTGTGAGCATCCGACCCCTTGCCACCATGGTGTCCGGCTTCGATATATTTCTTGGCATTGTCCCAGGAACCCCC
Organism: uncultured Pirellulaceae bacterium; assembly: GCA_964393615.1. Lineage (GTDB taxonomy): Bacteria > Planctomycetota > Planctomycetia > Pirellulales > Pirellulaceae > CAYMUR01. The sequence continues at coordinate 52,082 of CAYMUR010000020.1, read as the reverse complement.
AGCGTTGGCCATGAAAATAGCCACGCAAAATCCACATGTCAGCGTGCCAACCAGTAATCCCAACACGCCTCCTACACCCAACACGATGCCGGTCGCGACCGGCATGATCAGTCCCAACAACGAGGGCACGACCATTTCACGCTGGGCCGCTTTTGTACTAATAGCCACGGGGGCTTCATAGTCAGGTACGTCTGTACCTTCCATGATGCCCGGCTTCTCACGAAATTGCCGCCGGACTTCTTCCACCATCCCTTTGGCAGCGCGTCCCACCGCCTTCATCGTCATCGCACAAAAAACAAAGGTTGACATCGCACCCAGAAAAACTCCCACCAGAACCTTGGGATTCATCAATGACGCATCGTAGTAGGTGGTAAAATCTGGCAAGGTCGCCGAATGGATGCTCACCAATTTGGCACCTGTCTCGGCAAATCGAATGGAGCCGTGTTCTTCGCCATCCACGGACTCGATAATGCCAGCGGGAATTTTTGCCGGGCCCTCAGAAAAGTCAATGTCTAACCAGGTATTCTTGATGCGATCATCGCGCACATCCGAAGGCATGGCTAAATAAGTGTGGATATCATCGCCATGTTTATTGATCACAAAACCGGGTGAGGCTTTATATAATCCGTCATCCAGCTGTTCCTGAACCGACTCGCCCCACCGCTCAAATCCAACGCGAACTTCTTCCACATAGGCAGCCATCAGCGCCAGCGCCGTGAGTGCTGCCGACCCAATCGCAAAACCTTTACCGGTAGCTGCTGTCGTATTACCGAGACTGTCGAGTGCATCGGTGCGCTCGCGGACAATCGGTTCCAGGCCAGACATCTCAGCATTGCCACCTGCATTGTCCGCAATGGGGCCATACGCGTCCGTCGCCAGGGTAATCCCCAGCGTGGAAAGCATACCGACCGCTGCAATTCCAACGCCATACAAACCCAGGGCAAAATAACTGACATCAGCAAAATGCCCACCACTGGCGAATCCAAATGCAAGCAGTGTCGCCACGCAGACTGTAATCACCGGTACCCAAACGCTCATCATCCCGTCTGCCACACCGCCAATGATTAAGGTCGCCGGGCCGGTCACGGCCTGGTCAGCCAGATTTTTTGTCGGTGTAAACTCGTCACTGGTGGCATACTCGGTCCACTTACCGATCAACCAACCGGCAGCAAGTCCTACGACAATACTGAACGCAACCCCCGGGACACAACCAAACATTAAGGTGCCGGGAGTCTTAGGCATCAGCCAACACGTTAAACCTACCGACACGACAATGATCAGCACACAGGAAAAATTAATCCCTTTGGCCAAAGCTGCCAGTAAATTTTTCTGCGTGGCGTCCTCTTTGGTACGTACCATGTAAATACCAACGATCGATAACAGGATACCCACGCCAGCAATCGCCATTGGCAGAAACAAGGATTGCAACTGTGCCTCTTTGCTAGACATGCCATCGGGAAGTAACGCACTGGTTGAAAATGCTGCTACACCCAACGCCGCAGTGGCTAAAATGGAGCCACAGTAGGACTCGTAGAGATCTGCACCCATTCCGGCAACATCGCCCACATTGTCACCGACATTGTCGGCAATCGTCGCTGGGTTCCGCGGGTCGTCTTCGGGAATTCCCTGTTCAACTTTGCCGACCAGATCGGCACCGACATCGGCGGCTTTTGTAAAAATACCTCCACCAACCCGCGCAAACAGCGCTTGGCTACTGGCACCCATTCCAAAACAGAGCATCGTAACGGTGATATCTACCAAGCTGAGCTCTGTCGAAGACATCATGGGCCAGATCCAGTAGAGAAATCCAAACCACAATGTAATATCAAGCAAACCTAGACCGACCACGGTCAAACCCATCACGGCACCGGAGCGAAAAGCAACCTGCAAACCTTGATTGAGTGATTTACTCGCACCCTGACTCGTTCGGCTACTTGCCGCAGTGGCTGTTTTCATCCCGCACCAACCAGCCAGTCCTGAAAAGAAACCGCCGGTAAGGAAGGCAAAGGGAACAAATTTGCTCTGTACTTCTAAACCGAACGCGGCCACAACGAGCAAAAGAACAATCACTACAAAAAAACCTGTCACCACAACGTATTGCTGTTTTAAATATGCATTAGCACCCCGGCGCACATAACCAGCGATTTCCACCATTCGCTCATTGCCTTCGTCGGCAGACATCATCGACTTGTAAAACAAGTAGGCTTGCACCAATGCAAGGACCGATGCACCAAAAGCAATCAACCAAATTCCAAATTCCAAAGTCATAGCTTGTCCTAAATCTCACTACGGTGTGAAAAAAATGAATGATGAATTCTACCGCCCCATGCGAATACCAACTAGGACCATCACTGATTTGTGAATAGTTATAGTTTTCTTAACAAGGCACAATACACAAAATCTCGATCGCCATGGGAGCGATCAACCTGACATACCGTGTCAACACAGGAACCTGTCACGAAATTGGAACGGCGAGGGGCAGAAATTTGACCCTCCAGCGACCAAGCGTCCGATAGCTGTCAACCCTCCCAAAACCTACTACCCGAACAACGGGTCTCAACCTCTGTTGAGATAATGGTTTGTAAAGCGACGAAGTTTAATTTTCTACGGCAAAACTGTCAAGCTTAGTAATTTGGGATAGACCACAATTTCTCCTCCTGGAGAGAAAAATCCTTGGAAAAATCGGGGAACTCGATTATTCTGGTAGTGAGAAGGACGTTCCTTTGCAATTCCTACAAAGCAAGGTGCCTATCTCCCCATGGCACCTTGGTACAGGCACAGACAGCTCATGTGCCCCAAACCGGTTCGGTGCATTGCCGGAACGGAACGACAGCAGAGAAAGGTATTCAACATGCGATTGCTGCCCGCCATTCAACTAAACTCGGTCCTAGCGTTGACAATCGGCCTGCTGTTCACACCAGGCTGGTGCATAGCGCAAATCCAAGAACCCCAGTTCAAGAATAGTTTTCCGGCAAACGTGAAACACATTTCGGATCGTTCCCAGCCAGCCAATGTCGAGATGTTTGCGGCGATGGCCTCCGGTGAATTAAAAGTAAAACTGATTCCCAAGGACGCAACTCAAGCCACGGTCTTGTTCACCAATACCACTGACGCACCCCTGAACGTTAAGCTACCCGCTGCTTTTGCCGGACTACCCGTGTTAGCTCAAGCCGGCTTTGGCGGTGGAGGATTTGGGGGTGGAGGTGGTGGTCGTGGCGGCGGTGGTGGCGGGGGCGGAAGCCAAGGCATGGGAGGTGGATTCGGTGGCGGGGGCGGTGGCGGTTTTGGTGGTCGCGGTGGAGGAGGAGGTTTCTTTAACGTCGCTCCCAGAAAGGTCAGGAAAGTCAAAGTGCCACTGGTCTGTCTGGAACATGGAAAACCGGATCCTCGTCCACGTATCCCCTACGAAATCAAACCACTCACTGAAATTTCCAACAAACCCAAAGTTGCAGAACTATGTAACATGTTGGGAAATGGCGAGATCGACCAGCGAGCTGCCCAAGCTGCCGCGTGGCATCTCGAAAATGGAATGAGCTGGGAAGAGCTGGCTTCGAAAGAAGTCCGTCACCTGAATGGTGTACGCGACCCCTATTTTACTGCCGGTGAAATTTATCGCGGAATGCAGATCGCCCTCGAAACAAAACGCCGGACTGAATTGCGAGAACCACGCGAGACATCCAGTGATCAAAACCAGCTTTCACAAAATCGTCCCACGCCTTAACAAAGATAGACTGATTAAATTCCAACGATGGGTACGTGGTGGTTTAATCAGACCGAAAAAGACAACTTGTACAGCACTCGCTATCGTCAGTGCTAACGTGTCACGTTGTCAACCTGACCGGCGGCGACAGAGCCCGTGGTTATCAAGGCTGTGGATTCCTCACTAACCTAGTGAGTCGTTTTCGCCTGTGATTGTTCCTGCAATTGCCGCAGAAACGTTTCCTGCCGGTCTAGCTCCTGCTCTCGACGAACGAGGCGTGCCGCTTGCTCTTCGATCTCCCGGTTTCGGCGCTGGACCCATTGCTGCACGTTGCGGCGATATTCGTCCAGTCGCTGGTATTTTTCATGGACATCATTACCGAGCGTTTCCAGCTCTGTCTTTTGTTTCGTCAGATGCGCCGCCGCCAACCGATAATGGTTCGAAAGCTTACCCTGCAACTCGGTAAGCGCCTCTGTCATCGCCGAAGAGGGCATGCGACCTGATATACGCACCCATAGCTCTTCGGTGGCTAAACGCATTTCCAGGGTGTCTTTGTGAAGCTGTGTTACTTCACGCCGCAAATCGTCAAGCTCTGTCCTGCGACAATCAAGTTGTTCAGCTCGCTGGTCCAGTTTTTCTTTCTTTTTTGTCAACTCCAACATCATTGTTTTCTGGCGTTTGTTGGTAACGCTTTCTTGTTGCTGACACAATTTCTGTGCGGCAGATTTAACCTGAATAGATAATTTCTCTTGGTCTTGCTTCGCCTTTTCTTTTTGCTTGGCTGCCGACAAAGGCGAAGTGACTTGCTTGGATTGCAATTTTTGTTTCACTTGCAATGTTTCTTTGACTTGGACTGCCTTTTCGCGGTCGATCAGTGCACGTTTATCGTCTCCCAGCTGCTTTTCCAATTCTTTCTGACGGACACGAAAGGTACGAACTTCGCTTTCGTGGGATGCCACATGAGCATTCAATCTTGCTTCGCGATCGTCTATATCTTTTTGTTGCTTCTGTAAATGGGTAGCGAGTTGATTAGCATGATGGCGTAATCGATCCATCACGCGCAAGCTATTGTCGGTCAACGAAGTGAATTCTTCGTGCGACGCAACACTGCCTACATCTAGCCTAGCACCCGGGAATCCTGGGGAACCTGTGAGGCTTTCCACTGGAACATGTGGCGGGTCTAATCGCGTGGTCGCGCCCCACTCTGGATTTCCGCCTGATGGTCCAACATTCACTCGTGCAGTTTCTGTAGTGGCCATGAAAAACGTCCTTGTAAGCTTGCTGCCGCTAACCCAAAAAGTTTGCGTAACCGTTACAGTTTTACCGATCAGAGTATCGGCAATTAAACGCACGCAATTCAGTTGGAAACTGAGAATGTGCCATTTCAAAGAAAAAGCTACCAGTATGCATGTACTGGTAGCAGCTGGCGCTGACATAAATTGCGCAAAACGCCTTTCCCCGAGCCACACTCGGCAACCCGCACGGATATGCTCTCGCTAGACTTTTACTTCATCCAGGGCCTGTTGGAGGCGCACCTTGGGTTGAGCACCCACAAAACGCTCCACGACTTCTCCACCTTTGAAAATCATCAATGTAGGAATGCTCTGCACTCCATAGTCCTGGGCTGCTTGCGGATTCTCGTCAATGTTGACCTTACCAATTTTTACCGTGCCGTCATTTTCACCTGCCAATTCTTCGATCATTGGGGCAATCTGTCGACAAGGCCCACACCAAGGGGCCCAAAAGTCAACTAGAACCGGCTGCGTAGAGTCCAGCACCTCGCTCGAGAAATTATTGTCAGTGAATTCGGTCATTATTGTACTCCTGTTAATAGTATCGATGCGGTGGTCGTCTTGCACATCACCGGAAATAGGGGTGTCATGCGACTTGGTTTCTGGAAAAGTCAGATCGCTCTTTCAGGTCTCCTTTTCTTACAGTTAAACTACACTATTAGGGCCCACCCTACGCCCCTCTTCAACGTCGGCATGGACTGGGTCGTTCCCAGCACAACTGTCCACTTTTACCGGACTGTCTGGTTAAGAATTATACGAATCCCTACATGGCTGTCAACGAAAGCCTCATTTCGCCATGAATACAACGCCCTTCCGTTGCTACCTGGTCAGCCAATCCGGTGACAAGGACATTGTCAGATCCATTACCTCCAAAACAAGGGCAGATTTGCCTGATGGAGATGTTCTGATTCGAGTAACGCATTCGTCGCTCAACTATAAAGACGCTCTGGCAGCGGTGGCTCACCGGGGAATTGTCCAGTCATTACCACACGTTCCTGGTATTGATGCGGCGGGCCAGGTTCTCGAAAGCCGGTCAAAACAGTGGTCGATTGGAGATGATGTGTTGGTCACCGGTTATGGGCTAGGAAGCGACCAGTGGGGTGGCTGGTCGGAACTGATTCGGGTCCCCGCCAACTGGGTAGTAAGACTCCCTGACCACTTGTCAGCAGTCGAAGCAATGACCCTTGGCACGGCTGGATTCACAGCGGCACAATGTGTGGGGTCCTTGCAACAGCATGGTGTAACACCTGATGCAGGTGAAATTGTTGTGACTGGCGCCTCGGGGGGAGTAGGCAGTCTCGCAATTGCTATTCTCTCCAAGCTAGGATATCAAGTTGTGGCTGTGAGCGGAAAACCAACTGCACACCACCAATTACGTGAGTTAGGAGCCAGCGACATTGTGGACCGTGCTGCCTTGACGGATACCAGTGACAAGTCACTTTTGCGCGCTCGTTGGGCAGGCGCCGTGGACACGGTGGGAGGCAACACGTTGGCTACTATTGTCCGCTCGACACAACACCGGGGTTGTATTGCAGCCTGCGGACTGGTTGGTGGGGTCGATTTACCGTTGACGGTATATCCTTTCTTGCTGCGCGGAATCACGTTAGACGGTATCGACTCGGCCGCTTGTCCGCGGCAACCACGATTGGAGATCTGGGACAAATTAGCCGAGGACTGGAAACCTGAACAACTCGAACAAATCCGCTCCACGGTTGGGTTAGATGGTTTGGACGAATACATCACCAGGATATTGGCCGGGCAGGCAACCGGTCGCATCGTAGTCGATTTACAACACCAAGCCGCTAATACGTCCAACTAAAATATTTCCTGGATACGGTACGTCTGGGTTCCAGCGTCTCCCCCATAGCATCTGGGAAATTCGACGCTGATTTGTCCGTGACAATCCTCGAAAGGACAAGATAGCGGCAACGGTTCTTTCCAGGGATGCCCTGGGAAGCACGGACACCAGGCAGGCAGTCGCCACCATCCTTTGTCCCACCATCCTTTGTCAATGTCTTTTTCGATTTAAGTCTTGGTCGCTGGGTCGTCAGAGGTCTGTGGCAGCTTTTCGAGAATTTCCAGCAGGATCTGATCGGGATCAATGCCCTCGGCCTGCGCTTCAAAATTCGGAATCACCCGGTGACGTAGGGCCGGCAGGTAGACACGACGAACATCTTCAAAACTAACATTATATTGTCCTTCGAGTAATGCCCGGACTTTGGCCGCCAAGACCAACGTTTGGGCACCACGCGGACTGCTACCCCAGCGGAGATATTGATTCGTAATCGGTAACGCATAAGGGCCTTGGGGATGTGTGGCTAAAGTCAGGCGCACAACATAGTCCTGGACATGTGGAGCCAGAATCACTTCACGAATCAATTTTTGCCACTGCCTGATTTCACGACCATCCATCACTTTTTCGGGTTTAATTTCCATGTCACGGGTAGTACGTTCAAGAATCGTACCCAATTCTTTTAAACCTGAGTAACCCACAACCAACTTGAAAAAAAACCGATCGAGCTGAGCTTCCGGCAGTGGATAAGTCCCTTCTTGTTCAATAGGATTCTGGGTTGCCAGGACAAAAAATGGTTTCTCTAATTCGTGACAGGTCCCTGCTACCGTGACGGTGCCTTCCTGCATAGTTTCCAGCATGGCTGACTGTGTTTTGGGTGTGGCACGGTTGATTTCATCTGCCAGACAAATCTGTGTGAAAATAGGACCTTGTTGAAATTCAAATACCCTCTTTCCTTCGGGAGTTTCCATGACCATATTCGTGCCCAGGATATCAGCCGGCATCAAGTCTGGAGTAAACTGGATACGTTTGAATTTCAAGTCCAAGGTTTGTGCGAGTGTCCTCACCAGCAACGTCTTGCCGAGCCCTGGTACGCCTTCCAACAAAACGTGTCCGCCGACAAACAAGCAGGTCAGTACACCGTGAACAATTTCATCATGACCAACGATAACACGACCGACTTGTTCGCGCACCGCCGCATAACGTTTACGGAACAATTCCGCCCGTTCCTGTATTTTTGTGCCAACACTCATAGTAAAGTCTTTCCAAAATTGTTTCTATGACAGTTAATTTGGCTGTCCGTAACGATTGACTGAAGCAATCAGTTGTCGAAAGTCATCGGAGGCTACAGTCATTGCAACGTTGTCTCTCCTCGCTACTTGTCCCGATCTTTCCAAACTTTTTGCTTTGCTTTCAAAAGGCGCTCCGTATAAGTCTCTTCTTCTGGTTGTGTTTCTGACACACCAGCCGATGTTTGTGGTCGCAACGTCGTTGGAGATTCCATGCCGGATGGATCGTCCAATATTTCCAGGCCAGCTGGCTCATCCGATAAAGGTTGAAAACGGGCGGCGGCACGTCGTTCATCAATCTCCTGAATAACACCCTCTTTGCGACTACGCAGCCGCTCGAGCCGCTGGACCAATACTGGAGCAGCTTCTCGGCGTAGTACCCGGTCTCGTACCGCGGCCAACAAGGGCAACGTCCAATAAAAATGCACTGTCACCCGCCGCACAAATATGTCGCCTAAAAACGTACAGCTGGCAACCACCAACAACCAAGGCCAAATGTCACGACGACCCACTGCCTTGGCCAGATCATGCAAAAACGTGTCTGTCTCAAGCAGCTGTGAAACCCCTCCCTCTGTCAGCGATCCGGCAATCATTCTACCAGTGCCTCCTCGTCGAGGAGTCCTTTTAGCCAACGACTCCATCAAGGCTAGATTGGATTCCTGGTCCCGAAATTCTGAGGAATAAGGCACATTGACTCCGGTACGAATCGTGATAGGCCTGGAATCGTCATGACTGCCATTTGGATTGGGGATCGACAGTGTCATAAAATAGCTGCCTGCCCGCTCCGCCCCAAATTCGCCAACATACCGTCCCGGCGACATTTGCTCCAAATCAAAGTCGATTGACCTCATACCAGGATCAATGGCAGATCCCGTAATATGTAGATAATTCAACAGATCATCGTTTTTGTCGAGCGCTGTCACAACCACTTTCACCGCTCCTTCGTTGACATCAGTCGCCACCGTGAACTGGCCTTCGTCAACGAGCGGTCGCATCGACCAGCGAACGATCTGGCTAAACAACTTGTCGTATTCCCAATCGATCCAGTCTGTGGCCCAACGTTGCCCGGCATCGGTCGTGAGTGCCACGGTACGCCCCAATTCGTAGGTCCAACTGGCGAGCACGGTGGCATGTTTTGATGTAGGCGGATCTGGAGATCGGATACTGACTTCGACGAGAGGATTGTCCTTCACCGTGGTAAGCACAAAGCCGTTGATGGGTGGAGGGGCTGACTCGATTCCGCGCAATATCTCATGCCGGTAAACGATCTGTGGATTAACACGTTTCTCCTTCACCAAAGGCCGAGAAATCTTGCGGGCCTCACGTTGATAGATCCGTGGTAAAGCCCGTGGATTGGTAACAACATAGTACTTGCCTCCGGTCTGTGTGGCAATTCGTTGTAAGGGTGTACTACCGGCTGGACCATGTGTCCCGACCGCGACCGTCGTGACTTTTACCTTCAGCTTTTTTAACCGATTAATCGCTGCCGGCGTTGGAGGCGAAGGATCACCGTCGCTAATCAGAATCATGTGTCGGACACCAGCGTTCGATATTTTAGCAAATGCTGCTGCTGCCAATCTCATGCCTGGCTCGAAGTCCGGCATATCTCCTGGTTGCATGCGGCTCAATTGGGCCAGCATCTTGTTCCGATTATTCCCCACCTTAATCAGTCCATCTGGCTGATTCCACAGCCATTGGTCCCCGCCAGCACCATAAGAAATAACACCGCAATAGTCCTGAGGGCCAAGCGCTTTGAGAGCTTCTCGGCCAATCACTTTCTGCCAATGGTTTCCCCGGGCCATTTCCGAAGCATGCATCGTCAACACCAGGGCACCAACTGGGACTACCTTGGCATTGAGTATGTGGAAGTCAACAGGCATGGCTTTTTCGAGTTCGGTGTTTTGCCAGCCTCCCGCACCAAAACTTCGGGGGCCTCCAATCATAACAAGGCCAGCGCCCATGTTTTTTACGTTGTGGACCAGCATTTCGATTTGCGATTCGTTAAAATTGGTAACGGAGTCTGCAGTCGACCCACTGGTTCGTGGTACGTTCGCCAACACGACGCTGTCGAATCGTTGTAATTCTGCCAAGCTGGAAAATAACTCATCGCTTTTCTGCACCGTTACTTCCAGGTTCATGGCACGCAGCCGATCGACAAGAAAATCATACTCACCTGGATTTTCCCAGTCTTCAATCAACAATACATGACCTTGACCACGGATGTGTGTAAAAGCTGAAGCGCGGTTATTCTGCGGCATGAGGTCGTCTTCGCCCCGTTCCGGTACAAACTCTGCCTCGTAAGTGTAAAAGTCAGGGCGATCAATTTCTTCCGGAAGTGTGAATACTGTTTTTCCTGGCGATAGGACGACCGCAGTCTCCTGTGGCTCTATACGCTGACCCTTTTTTCGGTAGAGCATCAATTTGCCACGAACCGTGGTCTCGGATTGGTTGCTCAATACGACACGAACATTGAACGGCTGACCTTTGCGAACGTCACTGGGAATGGTGACCTTCTCCACGGCAACCTCTCCAGATCGCTCTATGTGGACAGGAACGATATAAATGCTGACATCCCGTTCAGCGAGAACATCTGCCATTGCCTGTGCATTACCGACATTCTCATTGCCATCCGTGACAATCACGACCCGTTTGGCCGAGTTTTCTGGAAACGTGGACAGAGCAAGCTTCATCGCACCTTCCAGGTTCGTAGCATCCTGACGTAACTCCAGTAAGCTCTCAATGCGTCCTGTCGTTGCCAGTTCGTCATCGAACGGTGGCACTTCAATCGCCGCATCCCTTCCAAATGCGATTACGCCCGCCATGTCTTCACGTCCATCATTCCGATGTCGACGGACCTCTTCCTCAACGTACGTCAACATCGCCTGCCGTTGTTCTATCGGAATGCTGTGTGACTGGTCGAGCAGATAGATAACGGTCAGTTTGTCGTTCTTGCGGATCGATTGCATTTCGGCGAGTGATAATATGAGTAACACCAAGACCACCGTGCGAAATCCCAGCGCAAACCAGCGACGACAGGGTCCCAGTCCGGACAGGGATTGAAAGCTGAACAGCCAGAGAACTGGCAACAGTACCAGCAACAGAAGGTACCAAGGGCTGTCAAATAAAGTGTCGAAACCGAACATCAATCGGATCCGGTGCGCTAGAATCAATGGCTGGGAGGGAACGGCAAATATAACAGCAAAGTGGTTTTGTTATGTCAAGTCGGCCAGCACTAAACCGCATCTTTTATCATCGCTCACATTAACAAGATACACCAGCCCAACACCAGCCCGCCGTGGGAATGTCTCATTTTACATAAGGCTAATGGTCAAAGTGACACCAAAAAAGGTCAAATGCATCGTATCACATTTTGATGCGCTGTACGCGGTGATTCAGGGTATCCAGTACACTAATGCGACCCCAAGGATCCATGGCCAATGCCCAGGGACTGGAAACTTGTCCATGATCTCTACCTGGTCCACCCCAACAACCAAGACTTTTTCCGTCCAGGGTAAATTTTTGCACACGATGGTTTCCAAATTCGCAGACATAGACATGTCCTCTGTTATCCAAAACAAGGTCATAGGGATTTGCCAGGTAACCTGGTGATGACCCATGTTCTCCCCATATCCTCACCAACTTTGGTTTACTACCTGTAGCGTCAAACACCTGGATGCGGTGGTTGCATGCATCAACAACCCAGATATGATTCTGACGGTCAACCGCCAGATTCTGCGGACGGCGAAACTGGCCCGGTTTGCGGCCATGGCCCCCCCATTGAAAAACAAATTCGCCGTTCGCAGTGAACTTTTGGATACGGTCGTATTCTCCATACTCGGCAATATAATAGTTACCGGCAGAATCTTGTACGGCATCGGTGACAAAGCCAAATTCGCCCGGACCAGGGCCGTTAGTTCCACCAATTGTTTTCTCTTCAAGTAGCTCACCTGTCGGTGTATAGACGAGCATTCGAAAATAATGCGTATCCGCCACCAGCAGGTTGCCAGCGTTGTTAAAGGAAAGCCCTGACGGTTTTCCTTGATGGTATTCAGGAGTTCTCCAGCTGGTTACAAACTCTCCATCTCTGTCGAATACTTGTATGCGAGCAGTCATGTCGACAACGTAATAATCCCCACGGGCATTGATCGCCAGCGCGCGCGGTTTCTGAAATCGACCTTGCGAAATCCCTCGGCGACCCCAGACACTGTCGCAGCGACCAATCTCGGTCGCCCCCTGGTCGCAACCGGAAAATATTCCAACCAGCACCAATGGCGTCGCCAAAAACTGCCTACCAACCGATCGGTACGACCATGATACGTTGTGCATCGACGCTCTACCTGTCATTTCTATTGATTTCCATAGAATTTGCTCCGGATATCTCGTCATTATGGCTCAACCTGTACCCTACTGAACAGCAGATCGTCATTTCGCCAGCAGAAACGCATGTTCCACACTTGAATGGGAGCCCTCTAATCATCCGAAAATTTACTGCAAGCATCCCGGTTCACCACTTGTCGATTACTGTAACGACGGTTAGCATAACGAATTACAGTCATTTGCGTCGAGGTGAACCGTTGCATGTCTGCTGCCGTTATTGACGTTCGCCGTGCCGAAGACGTGCGCGATGTAATTCATCGCTCAGTTCAGGCTTTAGCCGAGGGAAAGCTGGTCGGGTTTCCTACCGAGACGGTCTATGGTTTGGCAGCCAGCGCATTGGATGCGACAGCCGTGCAAAGACTGGCTGACGTCAAACAACGTCAAGCAGATCATCCCATGGCGCTCGCTGTGAAAAGCGCCGATGCAGCATTCGATTACGTGCCTAATATTTCACCTGTTGGACGTCGCATGGCACGACGCTGTTGGCCAGGCCCTGTCACGTTAGTTCTCGGTGACAACCACCCGGATAGTTTGATTCATCGGTTGCCTACGGCAGTGCGACCGTTGGTTGTCCCCCAAAAAACAGTTGGACTGAGAGTTCCAGCACATCCATTGATTCTGGAGGTCCTGCAGCTGATGGCCGGTCCACTCGCGTTAACGAGCGCTAACTACAGTGGACAACCTGATGCGGTGACAGCAGAAGAAGTCGTCGACTATGTCGGTGAAGACATAGAATTGATTTTAGATGACGGCCGTTGCCAGTTCTCGCAACCTTCATCGGTCGTCCGGGTAGAAAACCATTGTATTCAAGTGCTGCGGCAAGGGGTTGTTGCAGAAACCGCCATCAAGCGGCTGGCAAATTTTCTGATCCTCATGGTCTGTACAGGAAACACGTGCCGTAGTCCTATGGCTGAATTGCTGATGCGCCATCGCCTCGCAACCCACCTGGGATGTCAAATGGATGAGTTAGACGAACAGGGTGTACAAGTAATGTCCGCAGGCATCGCTGCGATGCCTGGTGGACGGCCAAGCCATGAGGCAGTCGACATCATGAAAGAACGTCAATTGGATCTTTCATCCCACCTCAGTCAACCTGTAAGTTCACACCTTGCGCGCCACGCAGACCTTATTTTCACGATGACACGTTCACACCGTGATGCCGTGATCCAACAGTTGCCAGAAGCCGCTAGTTGTGTCCATCTGTTACATATGGACGAAAAAGATATTTCAGATCCAATCGGTAGCAGTATCGACATCTATCGCCAATGTGCCGACCAAATGGATGAACAACTCAAGGCCCAATTACAACAATTGGACTTGGATTCACTAATTAGTAAAATGATTTAAACGTGGCCCAAAATGATCACCGCGTATGAAACGTTCGTTAGACGTTGTAAATGAAATCACAAATGACACATCCTGCCTTTTAGACAGCTTTCCGTTTCATGGAGGACATTTCCATGCGTATTTCCATTGGCAGCGATCACCGGGGATTCGAGGTCAAAAACCAGGTCCGACAATTCATTGAAGGCTTGGGGCACCAAGTCACCGACGAGGGTACAACGAGCACCGAAAGTGTGGATTATCCGGACTATGCCGCGGCGGTAGCACGACAAGTAGCTGAAGACCAGGTAGACCGCGGGATCCTAATTTGTTCCACAGGAACCGGCATGTCGATCGCTGCCAACAAGGTTTCTGGTGTTCGTGCCGCTAATTGTTGCGACGAAGTTACAGCGGAATACTCACGCCGACACAATAATGCCAATGTGCTCTGTTTATCGGCTGACCTTTTAAGTGCCGCTGTCACAAAAAGAGTTGTCGAACTGTGGCTGAAAACAGAATTCGAGGGTGGCCACCATACCCGTCGCATTGACAAAATCGAAAAGCTGGAAAGCACTGACCAGTCAAGCGGATAGCCATTCACCAAGATCTACATTTTCAACGCCAACAAAGCATCAGGCAAATGGACTATAGAGGCCCGGAATAGGACCTGGATACTGCCCATTCTCATCACGGGCAACAGGTGGATCAGATTGCAACGTGTATTGGTCGATTCCAGGCGCGTAGTCTTTGCCTTGCTCGAGTAATTCATCCCACTTCACAATTTTGCCTGAAAAGCAAGCTTCTCGGCCAAGAATGGAAGTGAACGAACTCTTGGCACCATATTCACCTTCGTTGTAAATCTCACCGCGCATTAACGCTTCGATTAAATCGTGCTGCTCTTGCTGGTGACCTTGAAGTCGCTGTCCACTGAATTGCCAGGCATTGGGTCCTTCAATGCGACCACTGGGTACGGCCGTACCCTTGGTGCCGTGGGCAAATTCCGTGACAGCCGTCCATGACCCAGGCAGATGGCGGCCCTGACTGTACATCTTGCTGCCATCGGAAAACGTAAACTCACAAAAAGTATGGTCAAAAATCTGGCTTCGCGATCTATCTCCTCCTTCTCGCATCGCCCAACCCCCCATCCCATTGGCTTCGATAGGATAGTCATCTTTGATCCAGCATCCTACATCAAGATTATGGATATGCTGCTCGCAAATTTGATCTCCACCTGTCCAAAGAAAGTGATACCAATTATTGATTTGGAATGCCATTTCCGATTGCCCCGGTTTCCGTTCCCGATACCAGATCCCACTGCTGTTCCAATAAACACGTTGGAAAAGAACATCGCCGATGGCACCATCCTGAATCCGTTTCACCGTTTCAATGTATTGTGGTTCGTGACGACGCTGCAATCCAATCGCCACCATCAGTCCTTGTTGTTTGGAAAGCTCCACCGCGGCCAGACAACGGCGCACACCTGGTGCATCGACAGCAAGTGGTTTCTCCATGAAGATATGTTTCCCCTTGTCGACAGCATATTCAAACTGCTGGGGCTTGAAACCAGGAGGCGTTGCAATCACTACCAAATCACAATCGGTGTCGATTGCCTTTTTATAGGCATCGAGTCCCGTGAATCTACGCTCTTCAGGTACATCCACCTTACTGGGATCATGTTCACGGAGATAGTCCAGAGCATTGCTCGACTGGCCCGCAAAGGCATCAGCCACAGCCACTAAACGGGTGTTTCCCTTGGTATTAAAAATTTGGGCGATGGCACCTCGGCCTCGCCCACCACAACCAATTAGCGCCACACGAATCGTATCGTCACCCGCTGCATGAACGGCTGGTGCCAAGGCACTCGTGGTCGAACCGACAGCCATCGCTGTCCCGGATTGTCGCAGAAAGGATCTTCGGCTCTTTAGGAGACTGTTCGGCGTTTTGTGTTGTTGATCGCTCATCTCTAATTTCCTTCAATGATTTGCCAGGTCAATATGCAAATGCTCCCAAGCATCCGTGACATCTAATTCTACAGCAACTGCGTATCACTATAATAAATCGCTACCTTATTTCCCACATTTTTGCAACGGTGCCCATCATAATCTGGCAATAATACAAGACTTGCGCCTACTCGGTGAAGCGAGGGTTCCCCATTATTTCCCTATGCAAAACCGACTAAATATCCGATCAAGAATATCATCGGTATAGACGGCGCCGACGATCTCTCCCAGCAAGTTCAACACAAATCTGATTTCAGCAGCAACAAGTTCCTGGCCAGCACCATTCGCTACAATGGCACGTGCTCTTTCTAGGCCTTCCCCGGCAGACGAAAGACTGCCGCGACAACGGGAAGCAGTACCAGTCACAACATTTTCCGTTCCTTCACTACCTGTTGCAACCGCTGCGAAAATCGACTGTCGTAATTTTTCCAGACCGACTCCTGTAACCGCACTGGTGAGAATCGCATCGGATGGAAGATCCAAGTTCGCTTGGCTGTCTATTTTGGTCGCCACGACCAATCGCGGACAGGGCGGTGTCGAACTCAACGTATCACGCTCCCAAACATCGTACCGTCGCGTGGCATCAATGCAAAATAACTGCAAGTCCGCCTGTTCCTGTTGTCGCAAGCTCATTCTTTGAGCATCGTAATTTATTCCACTCTCGTCGGATACAGGCTCAAGACCAGCCGTATCAATCAAGTCACAAACCAGCCCCGCTATCTCAATTTGTCGGTTTACATAGTCACGCGTTGTGCCAGGGACATCGGAAACCAGCGCCACCCGTTCACCAGACAGGGCATTCAGCAGACTACTTTTTCCAACATTTGGTGCGCCAACAAAAACGACTCGAGCTCGATCGACAGGATTGTCGCGCGCAGTCATCTGTTGCAGCACCTGCGATACCTGTGTACATGCCTGCTGCAATTGGTCATCGAGCGCCATGACACTGATTGTCTCTATATCCTCTTCAACAAAATCAAGGCCTGCTTCCAGGTGAGCCAGTAAATCCAGTAATTGATCACGTAGCTGGTTAAGTGGTGAGGCTAATCCTCCAGCTAGTTGACGAAGAGCTACATTCCAGTTTCTCCGGCTAGTTGCGTCGATGACACCCAACACTGCTTCTGCCTGGGTCAAGTCCAATCGACCAGCAAGGAAGGCGCGCTGTGTAAACTCACCAGGCCGGGCTTGCCGCGCACCACCACGACACAACTGCTGCAAACACGCTTCCAAAAGTGGTCCCGAGCCAACCGTATGCAGTTCGCCAACCACCTGCCGCGTGTAACTTTTCGCATCCGGCCAGAAATACAGGTCGCAGGGCAGCGTGGTTTGCCAGCTTTCCAACCTGATATGTCCAGAAAGAACGGTTGCCCGCCGACAATGAGTGAGTTTCTTGCCCTCGCTGGCAACAAACACCCCATCCAGGGTCGCAACCACATGTGGCCCGCTAAGCCTCACGATTCCACGATAAGCACCACCCGAGGCTGTCGCCACAGCGGCAATGGTGTCATCCGTCAAATAAAAATTGGCCACAATCGGATCCGGCGACCAGGATCAACGCCGCCCTTTGGATTTCTTCTTTTTTTTCAGGGTTACCTGTGATGAGGATCCGTTGGACCCGGCAACACGTGCCAACCACGATCTCTTTTCCGCGACAACAGAACCGTCAGTCGATTTAGATTGCGGTTTGGGAAGCAACAATCTTTCGGCCACCCCCCAGGCACTGGAGGAAATGATATAAATACACAAACCTGCAGCAACTTTGAAGAAGATGAAACCCATAAAGATCATCATGAATTTCATCATCTTGTGCTGCATACGCGTCTGCTCATCGGTTGCAGGCGGCGTAAAAAGCTTTTGATGCAGAATAAAAAATGCGATCGTGACAAGGGGAAGAATATTAAAAAAAGGACCCAACCAACCGTTCGGCGCTGCCAGAACTGGTGGTAAAAAATCTCCCCAATAGAAAAGCCGATCGGAGGCCGCCAAGTTACTACACCAGGGCAATCCTGGAAATAACGGCGAGCCACGAAGCTCCAAGTCGACGCTCAGCGAGCGATACAAGCCGATAAAGATTGGCAGCTGGATCACCATCGGCAGACAGCCACTGAGAGGATTGTAATTGTGCTTTTTGAACAGCTCCTGCTGTGCTTTTGACTTTTTCTCCATATCATTCTTGTACTGTTCAGCAATCTTTTTCATCTCCGGGGCTAGTTCCTGCATCTTGGCGGCCATCTTGGCCTGTTTACGACCTAGGGGGAACATGCAACCGCGTACTAGTACCGTGAGCAAGACAATGGCTAACGCGTAACTTCCTGAAATCGCACCACCGAACGTGGTAAGCCAGTAAAAACCATGCAGAATGGTCACCATAATTTTGGCGACCGCCTTAAACCACCCGTAAATAATGATGTCACTCAATTCGTATCTGGCTAATACTTGTGGATCTTTCGGGCCGGCAAAAATAGTAAAGTTCTGTTTCAGCGTTTCGTTTGCTGAAATCCTTGTAACTTGGCTGATGAGACGATAAGAAACATTGGTTAAGTTCAAACGTTTGTCATGGATCGGTCCGACAGGCATAGCCACCGCCGCGGAAAGCATCAGTGGCTGAGATTGCTGATCTGCATCTTTGTCAGGCATGAGCACAGTGGAAAAATATTGTGTATCCACACCGGCATACTCAAAATTGGCTGGCGAAGAAGCGTTCAATTGCAGAAAAGGGTTGGTCGGATTTTCGTTTGCATTTTTTGAAATTTCTGTGCAACCGACCAATTCGTGACCCCCTTGACCCCGCCAAATGACGTCACGTGCGCCGGCACGACTAAACATCTTTGGATGGACCTTGTATAAATACCACCAGCCCTCTGTCGGCAGCCCTGTCGGACCATCCAAGCGATAGGCCAAGTCACGCGGTGAATCACTCAGGTTGTGAAACTCCAACTCCATTTTCAAATGATAGCCAGCCGTCAATCCATCTTCTTCAGCAGTGATCATCTCTGTGATAGGAACAAGACGATAACGGCGAACCACCCGCAAACCACCTTTTTTTTCAATCTTCGCCAGCTGGGTAGCATCTAGATCCATCGTAAACTCAACGACCTGTTCAGCATCCACTGATTCAGGGCGGCGTGTGATTTGCCACACCGATTCTCGCAACGATGGCAGGTCGCGAATTTTCTGATCTCCCGCCCTTATCCTTACCGAATCAATCTGTTCCAACTCTAAGAAAAAGGAAGCAGGCACTGCCTTCCCGTGATCTGGCATTGTTTCGTCGGAACTCTCGTCAAACGTAGCAGATTCGGTACGAAGAATTTTCAAACGAGGATGTTCCAGATCAATTGCGTACTGCAGTTCTCGCGATTCACCGTCCGTCTCACGTTCCACCAACATAGAGATCGTTTCACCTGGCAGAGTACTGCCGATCTTGTCCAGGTATGTTTTTTTGTCGATCACTTGCTCATCGTTTATCGCCAATACAATATCATTCACTTGTAAACCATCGACTGCACCCTGTGTTTCCGATCGAGCTTTTGCAGCAGGCGTACCTGCTCCGATCACCTCAAGCTTCACCCCAGATCGGTTCGTCGAATCACTGACAATTAATGGTCCAAGATAACCACTGACAGAATGCCCATACTGTTCCCGGTTTTCGATCGTTCCCAAGTCACGGTACTGGGGATTGTTAAGCTGGGCCTCCGCAATGGTTGCTCCCTTGCTGCTTAACACGACCAGCAAGCCAAACGGATCCTGTGGATCAGCTGAACCGATCGTCAAATATTCGACCGAGGTCGGACTAGCCACATCCCTCGCAGCGGGAGCCTCCAACTGGTCAGCTTCCGGCTCCACCGGTTTCGATGGAGACACGATTTCTGTCTGCTCCGGCACTGTTTCAGCGTCTGCTAGTTGGTCAGCCTCTGCTGGTGCTTGTTCGCTTTCTTCGACTGCTTCCGGTGCTGGAGGTGCCAAAAACATATTCAATTGGGCATAGCCAAAAATAGCAAGAAACGTCAGCGTAAAGAAAAGCAAGTATCTTTTTTCCACGATTCATCCAATCCTGGTGGACTATGTACTACTATTTGGATGCCTGTTGCTACACTCCTTAACACGGAGATGGCAACATACTATTGGCCTCGTTTCAGCCGGTCACCCAGAAAATTGTCGAGTTCTGCAATGGCATAAATTTTTTCTGCGGTTTTTTCAAATGGATATTCAACCCGCCGAAAATTCACCGTATTGTCTTCCAGTATTACATAGCAGGACCGGGGATCACCGTCTCGCGGCTGGCCGACACTGCCAACATTAATCAACACTTTTTCATTGCCGATTGGATACATGTATTCCATGTCAGGCGGGGAAGAAAAACTGCCACTCTCCTTGAACACTCCCGGAATATGAGTATGGCCGACAAAACACACTTCTTGAATCAAACTGAACAGTTTTTCAAATTTCTTGACATTGTGACAGTCTTCGGGAAACACGTATTCATTGAGTGGATTTCTTGGCGACCCATGGACAAACAATGTCTTTCCCTCGCGATAGTTGCGTGGCAATTCTGCCAGAAAATCCCAGCGACTGACAGCCTTGGGGTCACCGTCTCCTGTTTCCAATTGATCCCTGGTCCAAAAAATCGCCCGCTCAGCGCCGCTGCTAAATCCTTCTGGATCAAATAATGCGCCTTGGTCATGGTTTCCCAAGATGCATACCTTGGCTTGCATGACCAAATCGATGCACTCGCGCGGATTGGGGCCATAGCCGATAATGTCACCCAAACAGAAGATCTCTGTGATCTGCTGGGACTGAATATCCGCCAGGACAGCCTCGAGCCCTTCGAGGTTGCTATGAATGTCACTGATTATGGCTCGCTTCACGAAACGGCACCTTCACGCCGATCCGACCGATACTTACAGCGGGCTCAGGGATCCATCAGCCCTAGGCTCAGGCGCGACAAGAAACGACACGGGTCAACCAAACGTTCGCTGGACGGGTGCTAGCACACAATCCAGCAGTCTAAGGTGGAGCGGTTGGTTGGTCAAGTGCTGATTTCCGGGCCAACCATCGTACAGCTGTCAAACTGCATAAGACACTCCCAGAACGTGTTGCTAGATTTCATCTAGCGACCATCTCGCAGTCGATCTCCTAGCAATTTATCCAGTTCTGAATTCTCATAGATCTTGGAGATAGTCTTCTCCAAATCGTATTCAACACGACGGAATGTAAGCTGATCTTCCGTCAAAATCACATAACAAGACCGTGCATCCCCATCACGGGGTTGTCCCACTGAGCCAACATTGACCATGACTTTGTCACCCGTCAATGTATATTCATAACTGCATTCATCCGGCGATATGAAATCCCGGCCCTGCAAGAACACGCCCGGAATATGTGTGTGTCCCTGAAAACAATACTGGTCAAACCGACCGAACAAACTGTCCATTTTTCGTTCATTGTAGATATCTTCCGGAAAAACATATTCATTGGTGGGATCTCGCGGTGACCCATGTACAAACAATTTGTTTCCCTCGTTCTTAGACCGCGGCATCTCACCTAAATAGTCCCAGCGACGGCTGTTTTCTGCCGGGTTACCTCCACGTGCTTCAAGTTCCTCTCGGGTCCAATAAATAGCACGCAACGCTACCGGGTTAAACCCATCCGGGTCAAAAATTGCTGCCTGATCATGGTTTCCCAGGATCGACAAAGGAAGATTCATGCATAGATCGATGCACTCGCGAGGATTGGGCCCATACCCCACAACGTCGCCCAGACAATAGACCTCCTCGATGTCAAACTGGTTTATGTCATCGAGAACGGCTTGCAGGGCTTCCTGGTTGCCATGGATGTCACTAATAAGAGCTCGCTTCACGCCAATGCACTTTCGCCTGTCCGGTAGCCTATCTCAGGAGGCGCCATGGTCCTTGAAAAGCCTATTACGTTTATAATCTATTTGTGTAATGTACCTGTCCAATCATGCGCCATGCAATTGCCCAGTACAGGAAATCCATGTTACAACCATACCAAATCATCCCTGAAACCGGTAAGGCAAAATGGCTAAATACGAGCTTACCAACTACATAACTTTCACTGGTATAGCAATTTTTTTTAGTTCTGACCCATTCAAGGAAAATTAGGGTATCACATTGTGCGAATATTAGCACTAGAAACTAGCTCACGATTGGGTTCTGTCGCTGCCCTCCACGACGATCAACTTCTCCTGGAGGTCTCCTTAGAGCCTACCACGAGAACAGCCCAATCACTTGTACCAGGCATTCAAAAATGCCTGCGCGATATCGATTGGAACGGACCGGACATCGATGCAGTAGCCGTCACACATGGTCCAGGATCTTTTACTGGGCTGCGATTGGGAGTTACGACTGCTAAAACACTGTCCTACGTATGGGAATCTCGGCTCATTGGAATCAACACTTTGGCCACGATTGCTGCCCAAACCCCAGACAACATACAACACGTCGTTGCAGTGCTGGACGCCTATCGCCAGCAAACGTTTTGCGCTGCTTTTTTACGTAACAAACATGGCACTTGGCAGGAAACATTACCAACCTGTTTGGTCGACGATGCGCAGTGGATCCACTGGGTGCCAACTAGTGCGGCAGTCAGCGGTGCTGGCCTACAAAAATTCCCGGAAACCGACCTGCAAAACATACACGTCGTCGACCGCAATCACTGGCAACCGCGAGCAGCCACAGTTGGACAACTAGCCTATGCTGCATTGCTTACTGGTCACAGCGACGACATTTGGCAATTCGTTCCACAGTATTTCCGCCAAAGTGCAGCCGAAGAAAAACGCAATCATACGTCAAGTCCCTGACCAGCTTCGCTGCTATCTTGCACTGTCTGCAACGATTGACTGGAATTGGACTGTTCTATCGGGAATCACGACTGACCAGCCAATCCTGTCAGCACCTCATGCGCTGCTGCGATGGTTTTTTCGATATCATCCACGGAGTGTACCGCAGAAACGAACAACGCCTCATATTGGCTGCATGGCATATAGACTCCGCGCTCCATGAGGCCCCAGAAATATTTGGCAAACATGTCTGTTGCTGAACGGCTAGATACGTCCCAATCGGTGACACGGTCCGGATTGAAAAAAAGAGTAAGCATACTTCCCACCCGGGCCACCGTATGCGGCACGTCTGCTTCGTTAGCTGCCTGATCCAATCCATCGGCCAACCTGTTGGCATTTTTTTCAAGCTGCGGATAAGGATTGTCATCGCGTAATATTTCTAGCGTCGCAATGCCAGCTGCGGTGGCAATCGGGTTGCCGCTGAGTGTGCCGGCTTGAAAAACTTTTCCCACCGGTAACACATGGTCCATAATTTCAGTACGGCCACCATAAGCCCCGATCGGCAGACCACCACCCACAATTTTTCCGAGCGTCGTCAAATCAGGGGTGATACCATACAGCGATTGCGCTCCACCATAGGCAACACGAAATCCGGTCATGACTTCGTCCATGATTAGCAACGCCCCGGTTTGTTCCGTTTGGCGGCGCAACGCTACCAGAAACTCCTCCGAACCTGGTACACAACCCATGTTTCCTACCACGGGTTCCAAGATGACGGCCGCAATCTGGTCGCCATGTTCGGCAAATGCCTGCTCCACGGCGGAAACATCGTTATATTTCAACACCAAAGTATCGCAACTTGTCCCTCGTGTGACGCCAGGCGAGTCCGGCACTGCCAACGTCGCAGCAGAACTGCCAGCCGCGACAAGTAAACTGTCAACGTGACCATGATAGTTGCCGGCAAATTTGACAATGATCTCCCGACCAGTAAATCCACGGGCCAGGCGAATCGCACTCATCGTGGCTTCGGTACCCGAATTGACAAGACGTACTTTGTCCAGGGACGGGACAGCGGCCACAATTAATTCAGCCAATCGGGTTTCTGCTTCTGTCGGCGCTCCAAAACTGGTTCCTTGGATCACCGCACTCTGGATTGCCTCGGTAACCTTTGGATGCGCATGACCCAAAATCATCGGCCCCCAGGATCCAACATAATCGATATATCGATGACCATCGACATCGTACAAATAAGCGCCTGAGCCTCGTTCGATGACAACCGGGGTTCCACCGACAGCGCCAAATGCACGGGCTGGACTGTTCACTCCTCCTGGAATTGACCGCAGCGCGCGGTCATGAGCTGCACGGCTTTTCGTTCGGCTGAAATCATCCACCTGTTCATTGTCTCCTTATCCCGCCAGCCAACGTGCCACATCCGTGGCCCAGTACGTGAGGATGATGTCAGCACCAGCCCGTCGCATGGCTGTCAGGGACTCCAAAACGACAGCACGTTCGTCGATCCAACCCTGGGCTACAGCCGCTTTTACCATGCTGTATTCACCGGAAACATTGTAGGTAGCCAACGGAACTCCAGGAAATTGATCATGGACGGAACGCAGAATATCTAAATAGGCCAGGGCTGGTTTCACCATGATAATATCGGCCCCCTCGCGCAGGTCTAACGCAACTTCACGCAATGCCTGACCTTGGTCCGCTGCCGGATCCATCTGGTAAGTCCGCCGATCGCCAAATTGCGGTGTGCTGTCAGCTGCATCACGAAAGGGACCGTAATAAGCGCTGGCAAACTTTGCAGCATAGCTCATGATCGGTACGTGGATATGTCCATTGTCGTCTAGCCCTTTTCGGATTGCGGCTACCATGCCATCCATCATTCCGCTAGGCGCTACCATGTCGGCACCCGCGCAAACATGACTGACTGCCTGACGACCCAAAAGTTCAAGTGTCGCATCATTGTCAACATCGGATCGCCCTGTCGCGTTATTGACGATTCCACAATGACCGTGATCAGTATATTCACAGAAACAAACGTCTGTCATAACCAACGCATTCGGCGCCGAATCCTTGGTAACGGCAATCGCCTGCTGGATAATGCCATGCTTGTCAAGTGAATCACTACCTTGGGCATCTTTCGTAGCAGGAATTCCAAATAAGATAAAACCACCAACACCCAGTTCAGCTGCTGCACGAACTGCAGGTCCCAACTGATCCAGCGAAAGTTGATACTGTCCAGGCAACGAGGAAATCTCACGCCGGACACCTTCACCATGATGTACGAAAAGTGGCAAGATCAGGTTGGATGGATGAAGGTGCGTGGCACGCGTCATCTCGCGGACCATCGGATGGTACCGCAAACGCCGTAGTCGAGTGTTCGGAAAGCTGGAATCTGTAAACATACCTCCTTTTATACTTGAGCCACCCGGGTTACAAAACCGGGTAGTTATTTGGATGAGGCTACTTTACGGGTTTCACGCTAAAAAAAAGGATTCAGACAGCCATGTGTTGGTCCTGCTCTCCATTCCTGGGCCTAATGAACGGTCAGGCGGTGTCTATTGGTCAACAAACGGCCAAAAGAACCGTTAGGGCGAAATCCATTTTCAAAGAGGTTTTGCCCCACTGCGGGCAAGGGTTCGTCGGTAGATCCAGGGCGATGTCCAACCTCAGGGTAGCATAGATTGGACGCCATCCAACTCGTTAAAATGAAAGGGAAATAGCATCCAGCGACTGCCGTTATTCTCTCCTGCCTATCCAGGGGGATCCTCGGTGGATGACTTGAAAACTCAATCTCAAGGGAATTTTGCTTTGGCCACAAATCAATATGTAACACTGTCTCGAAATGACAACCAGGCGCGTGGGATAGCCCATTATGCGCTCACTTTTTTGCAATCCAACGATGGTCAACCCGACCCATGCGTGTTTGCAAAAGTTGAACAGTTTCACCGTGACAGCATCGCTTGTGCCGTATCAGCACTGGGACAGCGAGCCAATGCTCCTTGGGTCTTGCGTGAAGAAGCACTGCAGTACGCGTGTAGCAATAGGTCAACAGGTGTTCCCTGTTTTGGATCAACCGTGCTGGTCCCGGCGGAAAAAGCAGTGGTCGCCAATTCGGCTGCTGTACGCGAATGGGATGCCAATGGCACCAATTTCGGCTATAACCCGCAAACGGGAAACACCTGCGGTGAGTTTGGCCACAACGATTTTTATCCGGTCGCCGTCGCTGCTGCTCAACTGGCAGGTTGGAACGGCAGACAAACGTTAAAGGCAATGATCTGTCTGGATGAAATTCGCGGTCGACTAGCGGAAGTGTTTGCATTACGCAACCACAAAATTGACCACGTTGTTCACGGTGCCATCGCCGCTGCCGCCGTTTTTGGTGCCGTCCTCGGAGCAACCGCCAACCAGATCGAATCAGCCATTGGGATGGTTGTCGCCCACTACATTCCATTCCGCGCCATTCGTGCGGGGATTCAATTGTCCGATTCCAAAGGAGCTTCGGCTGCGCTCGCTGCGGAAACTGCTGTAATGTGTATCCAGCGTGCCATGAGAGGTTTTATCGGACCTGGTGATATTTTTCGAAACCGACAAGCCATCTTCTGCTTGTTCGAACCTCCCGACGCTAACAATTGCAGCCCCTTCGACCTGCAATTAGCCCAAAGTGGTGACGATTTCGCCGTGATGGGTATGCATTTCAAGATCGGACTGTACGAACATCAATCCGCTGGTGCATTGGCAGGCCTGTTTGAGATTCTTACTGCAAACCCCACACTATTGGACGTTTTTGAACAACTCAATCACATTCAAATTTCTCTCTATGAACCCGCCTATAGTATCATTGGAGATCCTGCCAAAAGAGATCCCCGCACTCGGCAAAGTGCTGATCATTCCATGCTGTACATCGTCGCTACCGTACTACGAAAAGCCTATACGTCCCGAGAAACGGATTGGGCCGATTTGATGCTAATGCCGCAAGATTACGATGAAATAAGCTTGATACATCCGCTAACGCGCCAAATCATGGAAAAGATTAGCCTCGTTCATGGTGGATCCGAATTCGATGTACGCTATCCAGATGGAATTCCCACGATGCTGGAAATCGACCACGCCCAACTGGGCCATGTTTCCAGTGGATTGGTGATGTACCCCGAAGGACATGCTCGCAATACGAGTGGTCGTTTGGATGAGTTACTTCGGTTAAAATTTCAACAACTGGCCAGTCATGGTGTACAATCCGTGGATGCTTTACATTCCCGGTTCAGCCAACTGGTCGACGCTTCTCCCGACGACATATTTTCCCTATACGATTTTGAAATTCTTCGCGAAACGGGTAACGCCGATTAAGTTAAGCGATTCAAGCTAATCGAATCAAATCGGTGACCTTACGAGAGCGATTTCCGCGGCACTCAATACTATGCGTGGCTTATTGAACGTCAACAAACCGTCGGGCAAAACGTCACGTGACGTCGTTAATCACATTCAACAGTTTGTGCGCCCTCTAAAAGTTGGACATGCTGGGACTTTGGATCCGCTGGCATCCGGAGTCCTGGTGGTCTGTGTTGGGACAGCCACAAGGTTAATCGAATTTGTACAACAGATGCCCAAACAATACCGGGCTACGTTTATTCTCGGACAACGAAGTGATACGGAAGATATCGAGGGACAAATCGTTGTTCTCGATACTCCTCACCAGCCAACCTATGACGAGGTCACAGCAACATTGCCTCTGTTCACTGGTTCCATTCAGCAGGTACCCCCTAAATTTTCTGCATTGAGCGTCGGTGGCCGTAGAGCCTACCAGCTGGCTCGGCGCAATATCCCTTTTGAGCTTTCACCCCGCCAAGTAACGATCCATACCTTGCACTTAGCAAACTACCGTTACCCGGAACTGACGCTTGACATTGGTTGTGGTAGTGGCACCTACATTCGATCGCTAGGTCGTGATATCGCCAATGAGATGGGAACAGCGGCCGTCATGTCGTCCCTGGAACGAACTTCCATTGGCGATTTTCGGGTGCAAGACGCCTGTGAAATGAACCAGCTGACTTCCACAAGTTTATCGTCCTGCCTGCTCCCCATGACGAATGCCGTCACCATGCTGCGCCAGGTTCATATCAATCAGCTCGAATTGGAAAACATCCAACGCGGACAGTCGATCGAAAGCGTTCAGGGAGATGCCGAAGAAAAGATTGCCGCCGTCGATTCGAGCGGTCAACTTTGTGCTATTCTTGTGCGTCGCAAAGACGGTTGGGGGCCACTTCGCAACTTGATACCGAGCTAGTTCGACACATCGTATCATTCGACGCCTTTTTTCCTTTAGGCGGCGGCACCTTTTCACTCAGAAGATGATTTGTTTGGTCCAACTTTAACCTATGTTAGTTTACGTTGAGTGGAAGGTTGACTCTTTTCGTTTTATCATGCGGCGCGCTGCAAGTCGTCGAACGACGGGTCGGATTGATCTGGAAAATGACGGTTGAATAGATATCCACCTCGACCAAATCCAGACGATACTGTGGATCCTGGACGTTCCATGTCTGAAATATTGCTTGACCGAAGACGAACAGCTCCATTTTGAACACCTGAGTTAGGTGATTATCAATAATGCCATCCCTGGTGGCCTGTTACAAAATATCCAACAACAACAGGACCGGCAGCCGGAAGATCCAGTCCCAATCCAGATCCAGAACGTCCACCACCACAAGTGACGTAATGTAGCACCGCATCGTGCCTGGACTCTGGTAACATGCGGGCGGGGAAACTAAAATTCAAAAAGACGATCTCAGAAATGGGAATCGCGGATATCAACCGGTTGACTTCTAATGCAGAAATACTCCGTATGAATAACTCTCAGCCAGCTGAGGTGACTACCTCGACAATCATAGACGGCCTTGTCCAGATAGGTCTGCAGCCGACTTGCCATTTAATGATTCATGCGTCCCTCTCCAAATTCGGCCATGTCCGCGGAGGGCCGCAAACGGTCGTCGATGCAATTCGTGAGATTGCAGGTGAAAAAGGCGCCGTCTTGATCCCTTCTTTCCGTGACGCTATTCGCTCGGATTATTACGCGCTGCAAGAATGCAAGGCTCAATGCCCACAGGATTTCTGCCCCAGTCACGAGCGTGGCTACACGGGTATTCTCGGGGAAACAGTCCGTCAGCAACCTGACGCGCTGCGCAGCTGCCATCCAACTCATTCCTGGGTAGGTATCGGCGCTGCAGCTGGCCAGCTATTGTCAGGCCATCGTCATAGTCCCACTCCATGTGGAAAGGATTCGCCTTTTTTTCGGCTGCTGGAAGTAGACGGAACGATCCTTCTACTGGGTGTTCCTGTTAACAGTATTACGAACTTCCATGCCGTAGAAGACGTCCGTAACGTCTCATACCTTTCGGCTATCGATCCTGCTCATCGTCATGCTACCTACACGACCAGTGGCCGACGAATCCAATACCGTTAC
Organism: uncultured Pirellulaceae bacterium; assembly: GCA_964393615.1. Lineage (GTDB taxonomy): Bacteria > Planctomycetota > Planctomycetia > Pirellulales > Pirellulaceae > CAYMUR01. The sequence goes on along the minus strand of CAYMUR010000020.1, from coordinate 23,047 downwards.
CCCGAAATGCTGCACGACATATTTCTCAAGGCTGGCATGATTCGGACGGTACAGATTGGTGCTGCAACCTGCTTGGCAATTTCAGTACGACAATTTGCCTCGCTGCTTTGGATCGCAACGACAGATGATCCCTGGTGTCTTGTGCTTCGTCCCCATGGCAATGTCTACGACCCCGAACAAGATGCTAGGCTGAAAACGGCGCGGATGCTAGCTGCCTGGGAGACCAATCCAGACGGCACGGCCTGGAAACAACTACTGGAACAATCACACCAGGCAATCAAACCGGTTATTTTTGAGCCCTCGAAAGAAATCCAAACTACCTGCCCTGCGTACCGTGGTGTTATTCGTGATTATCATCGCTGTGCTGCCAACGATCTTCCACCGTGGGAAAGCTTCGAGCAATTCATTGCGGACGAGCCCGGTGTTGCAACGTGTGAGCATTGCAATTGGCGCGGTTAAGAAAGTCCCGTGGTAACTCTGTACCACCCGCTGTCGCTCAGCCACTGGTCAACGATTCTACTTTTCCAGTTGTTAGTCGCCGGAATTCAAAAATCGTAATAATTGCTCCTTAGTAAGCCCCGCGATTCCAAGCTGCTCAGGATCCCGCGCCTGTGTCCAAAAATCAGTTCCCATCATCGCCGAATTGAGATCGACGACGCTTTTCATAATCGGACAATTCACCTGCAATTGTTCTCCAAGCTTGGCCCACGCTGCCAGGCCATAGGGTACATCTTCCGTCAGCCAGCGATTGCCTAAAACACCCGGTGCCCGCAGTTGGGTAAGCATTCGGCTTCCATTAATGGTAGCCCACAAGTCACCTTGGGGACCAAAACCTGCCTGATGAAAAGCTTCGTCAACGGCCGGCAACTCCACATCGAGTGCCTTGGCAACCGCACGGCGTTCCTGATCAACCGCGTAAATGAGACGACATACACTAGGCGTTACACCTTCTTCGTAAAAATAAAAATCACCACGCGAATATTCAATCCGGCCAGCGTTTAGTAGTACACCTGCCGGATGAACCACCGGATTCATGGAGGCCAGCCCTGCGGCAACTACATGGTCGTACATCTGTAGTCCTGGGAAAAGCGGCTCCAGTAAGCTCCGTACTCGTTCGCTTTCTTTCGCTGGCCAGACTCCCAGGCCCAGACCACTGACCACACCCCAGATTTGAGCACTCGTAGCCGACATTTTTCGACAAACATAAGGTGCGGTGTCGACCTCGGCAACAACAACTCCAGGCGCAGTACCTTGTTGACGAAGAATATGCACGAATTCCAGGCTGCCCAACGTGCCCGGCATCAGAACAACCACCTGTCCCTGACGCAGGTGTGGCGCACACGCTTTGGCAAATGCGCGGTGGCCATAGGCTGGGACAATCAACAAGATTAATTCATTTTCAGCCAGCGCTTCTGCAAAATTGGTAGTAACCAACTGAAGTGGTGCGGTACCTTGCTGAGCAACACCATCCAGAATAATTTCACCCGTCTGGGAAATCGGTTCAATCGTCTGCCGAAATTCTGGTAATTCGCAAAGCGTAACTCGCACACCTTGCAGCGACAAATTGGCTGCTACCGAAAATGCCGTATTCCCGCCACCTAAAACAACAATGGATGCCGAAATCATGTTAATTCACCATTTGCAGGGGAGGATGGATCGCATTCTACTGGCCCAAAACCGACTAAGAAGCGTGATTGGACACGATGGAGCTGCCATGACCGATACCAGGATTTTCCAGCAGTTCACGGGACAACGGAACTTGTTGGTATTTAAACGAAAACGTGGTGCATTGTACAGGCTGGGATTTGACGAGGATGCATTAGATTCAATAATGAAAGTCTTCCTTGTCTCTAATTTTGTAGACTATGCATCGTTTTGACATTGAGAGGATACTGACATGCACATCCGTTACCTGTGGATTTTCGGCCTGCTTGGCTTCATCAACGGCAGCTTTGCAGGACATTCATTGGCTGAAAACGCTGTCACAGGAGGTTCTTTTATCATCGAACCAGCAACCCTTCACTGCCTGGGATTTGAATGGAACATTCAAGGAGACGACAACCACAACGCAACCGTCTCCGTCGAATACCGAAAAACTGGTGATTTGGCGTGGCGTAAAGCATTACCACTGCTGCGGATCGGTGACGAAAAGGTTTGGCGAAGTCGAGAATTTTTGGAGTATTGGACACCTCGCATGTTTGCCGGAAGTATTTTTGATCTTCAGGCCAACATGGAATATGAATGTCGTTTGGTCATGTCAGATTCAGATGGTGTGCATGGACAAAATCAACAGCAATGCTTTGTGCGTACACGATCCGTCCCACAAGCCTATTCCGAGGGTCGTGTACTTCACGTGTATCCACCCGGCTACCGCGGCTCTCGACAGCAACCTTCGTTTACGGGCCTAAAAGAGGCGTACTATGGCCCAGGCCTGGGAGATTGGAGTGTCGTACGTGAACAAAAAGTACAACCTGGAGATATCATCGAAGTTCATGCCGGGCTTTACAAAGCAGATTTTTCGAACTATGTCGACCCATTACAAACCCCATTTCATGGGACATATGTACTCACGATCGACGGGACTGCCGAGAAGCCAATCGTTATTCGCGCAGCTGGTGACGGCGAGGTCATTTTTGATGGTAACGGTGCTTATCGGCTCTTCGATGTAATGGCTGCGGACTACAACTACTTCGAAGGGCTCACCATTCGTAATACCAATATTGCTTTTTACACGGGACTCAAAGATGTCCTGGGATGCAGTGGTCTTGTCGTAAAACAGTGTCGCCTGGAAAACGTAGGTATTGGTGTCATGAACGAGTATGCCGGTTCCAAAAACTTTTATATCGCTGACAACATATTGATTGGACGTGACGACCCTTTTCGCCTGAATGGTTGGTCCAACCCCGGAATTTACGGAGCCAGCCCCCTCAAGTCATATTATGGCATCAAGGTTTATGGACAGGGACACGTCATTTGCCACAATTATGTGGCCTACTTTCATGATGGAATTTGTGTTTGCACTCATGGTTCACCGGAGCCAAAACAGTCCAACAAAAGCGTCGCTATTGATATTTACAACAATGATATTTTCTTGATGGTGGACGATTTTATCGAAGCGGATGGAGGTACTCACAATATTCGTGTCTTACGCAACCGAGGATTCAATGCGGCACATTATGGATTGAGTGCTCAACCTGTTTTTGGTGGCCCTGCCTATTTTATTCGCAATTTGGTTTACCACGTTCCTTTGGGCGGAGCTTTGAAATTTGGGGGAGCCCATCCGGCAGGTGTCTTGGTCTATCACAATACGTTTCTCACTGAAAATATGGGCGCCATTAATGGTTCCAATGTGCATTATCGAAACAACTTGTTTCTGGGAACGGATCATCCTGACAAATCCATTATGAACTCTCAAACTCATACTGCATATTCGTCTCTGGATTACAACGGTTATCGACCGAATCAAAACAACCGGCCGCAATATGTATGGGAGGCACCTACGGGAACAGCGCTACGCAATTTTGAACCTGGCCAAAACAGCGGAGGAGCTTATCAGACCTTGGATGCATTCCGTCAGGCAACCGGACAGGAACAACACGGCGTGGAACTGGACTATGATATTTTCATCGACGTCAGACGCCCCGATCCCAGTCGCCCTCACGTGGTCTATCATCCTGATTCCGTCGATTTTCGTTTGAAAGAGAATTCCGCAGCTGTGAATGCTGCAGGCCGGTTACCTAATGTCAATGACCACTATACGGGCTCTGCCCCTGATATCGGTGCTTTGGAATCAGGTCTGCCCCTACCCATCTATGGCCCCCGATCCTAATGGGCGTGGTCCGTTCGAGATGCGAAACCGCCAGATCAAGTCATTTGCATCAAGACACTTTGCAAGATGCGAAGTACGACAAAGACAATCAATGGTGAAAAGTCAATCATCTCCGTGGCCGGAAGAGCCCGACGGATCGGCTCCAGGACAGGATCGGTAATCTGAAAAAGAAACTGGACAATTACATTGGAACGATCAATGTTCGGAATCCAGGTCAGGATAATCCTCGCTAACAGCACCAAGGAATAGAATTGGATTATTGTGAGCAACAACGGAATGACTTCGACCACTATTTTCCTTTCTGGTATCTCCACTTCTCATAGGTGATGGAATTTGATTCGCCGAACCCTATTCAGCACCCTTTTTACTTCTTGTCACTGGCTCATAGGATCATTGTTCTCTGGACACCCTTCGATATAAAACCAGTTGTGGATAGGTTCGAGGATCTTTTCGACTTCCTGAAAAAGTTGTTGGTCCAACGGCATTTCCGACCACTCGATCCACTGTCGGATACGATCTGGATTCGCCGAACCAGTAATACATGTCGTCATCTCTGGATTTGCAATAGAAAATTGCAAGGCAAGTTGCGCAATGTCAATACCTTTCGAATGGCAATGCGCAGCAGCTTTGCGACAGATCGTTCTGACTTCGTCCGATGCTTTGTGCCACGATGGAAGCTTGTCATTGGTGAGCAATCTGGCTGAAAACGGTGCCGCATTCATTATGCCGACACCTTTTTGTTGCAAGTATGGCACCATGTCACTAAACATATTGTTCTGCAATGTGTAATGATTATAGGACAGAACAACATCCAATTCCGTGCGACAAAGTACGTCATGAAAAATCTTCATGGGATAGCCCGAGATGCCAACGAAACGCACTTTGCCTTGCTGTTGCACTCTGCGCAATGCTGGTAACGTTTCTTCTATAATCTGAGATATCTCCACAAATTCAATGTCGTGACAAAGACAAATGTCCAGATAGTCGACACCCATTCGATGCAAGCTGACATCCACGCTTTCGACGACACGTTTTGCCGAAAAGTCAAAATGTGCCACATCGTAACGTCCTAACTTGGTCCCTAGAATATAAGATGCTCGTGGTACATCTCGCAAAGCCATTCCCAACAATACTTCGGACATGCCGCGGCCATAGTAAGGTGAGGTGTCGATAAAAGTCATGCCAACATCGAGCGCCGCTCGAACAGCCTTCAGGGCTACCGTCACATCCACCGGACGAAACTCTTGTCCCAAAGGCGACGCTCCGAAGCTTAACACGGGTAGCTTGAGTCCAGTCTTACCAAGCTCACGATACTGCATTCTCAGGTTCCCTCAGCAAAATATCGTTGATATTTCTCTTCTGGCGTTACCAACATATTTACCGATAAAACGGTCGGGTAACATTCATAACACAGCCGTTCGTCCTTTTATTGCCGTGGATCTAAGATACGAGCCTCATGCTCGTCCACCAATTGACCAAGCTGCTTCAAGTCGAAACCATCCTGCTGACAATAATCAACAATTGTTTTTTCACTAGCAAGAAATGTGTCAATAAATTCACATAATTCGTGCAAATTGATTTCGCGAGGAATTGTCATTAGTCCATGTTCATCAGCATGAATGAGATCACCTGGATAAACAACAAGTGATCCCACCGTTACCGGCGTATTCATTTCAACCCAGCGCGTGTAGGCATGTCCCACAACTGGAGCAGGTGCGCACAATTGAAACCCTAATTCCGCAACTTCTGGCAAGTCTCGTACCCCACCATTGGTAACAGCTCCCACACCGCCAAGTTGTAAAAATATACTTGCTGCCACATCTCCCCAGGCACAGCAACGAGCAGGCGGTTGGTCGAGATCCTGTACAACCATCACTGACGGACTGGGAGACTGTTGCACATAATTCCACACTTCGTCCGACCTCAGCTTACGCTCTCCTTCGGCCAATGGTAGTGTCCCTACAACTTTCCCTGTACAAGCATATCCAACCATGGGACCAAGGTCCGGCAACAATGTCCGGATGCTTGTATCCATAATCCCATCCGTACGAGACCGTACACCAAATCGTTCTACCGTATCGTAAATAATGGGCGTACGGATTTTTGCGAGTTTAGCCAGGACTTGCAAGTCACTCATAGGTCGTCTCTCTAACGATGTTTCTTTCCAGGCAATACTATAATTCTTTGCCGAGCGAGTACACGATCGGTTCCTTGATCGTAGGCACCATTGTTACAACCTTCTTGGTGTCTGCCAGATTGCAGTGAAATCGAATGCAACACGCGCTGATCAGCTCGTTGTTATTCACTTAAATATTTTTGATAGGTTTCGATTGTTTTCCGAGCTGCCTCGTCTGGCCCAGGAAGTGGTAACGCTTCGGCTGAAGCATAACCTGCATATCCAATGTCCTTTAACGCGGTTGCGATCGGTTGATAGTCCAGGTGACCCCGACCCGCTGCCTGACGATTGGAATCAACAAAATGAAGATGGCCCACAAAATCGCCTCCTTGGCGAATAGCATGGGCCAGATCGGACTCTTCGATATTCATGTGAAAAAGATCCAGCAGCAGCTTAACATTATCCGTCGACAGCATCTTGAGAAGCGCTACTCCATCGGCAACGGTATTGACCAGGTTTGTCTCATACCGGTTAAGTGGTTCATAGATCAGTGCAACATTGTATTGTTTTGCGTACTGGCCCAGTTCATTCAGTGCATCTGACAAATAGGTAAACGCTGTATCACGGTCTACCGCGGTACTCCAACATCCCTGCATGGATCCGATGATCGCCGGGGCTCCGCATCGTCCACCAAAATCGATCATCGAGCGAATAAACTCCTTGGCCCGGTCACGAACCGTCGCCTCAACATCCGTTAAACTGAGACGATGTATCACCCACCCTGCACCAGTTCCAACAGCAGCAAGCTGTAATCCATTTTGTTCAAGTAGCAATGACAATTGGTCCTGCGACACCGTTTCCGGCGATGGTGCAAATATTTCGACAGCATCAAATCCCAGTTCCCCCGCGGTGCGACAACTGCCTGCCAGATCATCCCAAAAGACAAACGGTCCACCCCGAGCTTGCGTGACCAGGCTAATCGTTGCACAAGATTTAATCATGGTTGTTTTTGTCCCGCATTTTACATTGACACACAACATTCTGTCCAACGACGCGAATCCTCTCGACCAACACGCTCCAGAAAGATCCGCTAGATATCTACTTCCAGAATCGCCTTGACAACCCCCGTTTCTGGTTTCGTATAGTCCTCGAATTCGTCGACGATTCGATCAAATGGCGTGCGGTGGGTAATCCATGAATTCGTATCAATCGTTCCTTCCTCCATCAGCTGTATGATGCGCTTAAAGTTTTCTGGCAATGCATTACGGGATGCCTTGATACTAGCCTCGCGAAGATGTAGGGCTGGATGCGGGAAGGCCACGTTTTCAGTAGTAATACCTACAAAAAGGATGGTTCCCGTATGCGCAACATACTGAATAGCATTTTCCATAGAACGATTGTTTCCCGTAGCATCCGTCACCAGTCTGTACATATCACCACCAGTAATAGATTTCATCTGATCCAACTCGCTACCATCTCCACCATAAACGATCGTCTGTTCGACGCCGTAAGTTTGACGACAAAAGTGAAGCCGTGATTCGTTAATATCCATGACTGTGATCTTGGCGCCAGTTAACCGGGTAAACTCAAGGGTTGCCAATCCGATAGGCCCTGCTCCGATGATTAAGACATGATCGTCTTGGCAAGGGTCGCCGCGGTCAGTTGCATGACAGCCGATACCAAGTGTTTCGACTAATGCCAGTTGTTCGAACGTTAACGTTTTCGACACATGCAACTTGTCTGCTCGAATGGTAAACCGTTCACGGAGTCCACCATCCACCATAACGCCCAAAACCCTGAGCGATGCGCAACAGTTGAATTTTCCTTGCTGACACGCATAACAATCACCACAGTTCAGATACGGTTCGACACTACACCGATCTCCGGGAACGACGCTAGTTACCGCATCTCCCACTTCCAAAACTTCGACGCCCAATTCATGGCCGAGAATCAATGGGTAGTCAATAAAGGGCATCTTGCCGAAATAACCACTAATGTCCGTCCCACAAACACCCATTCGTACCGTTCGTACGAGCACCTCACCTGGACCCGGCTGATCAGGCTCGTCAATTTCGATGTATTCTAAACAACAAGGTTCTTTTAGTGAGATAGCTTTCATAGTTTACCCAACCTGGAAATAAACAATACAGTTTACCTTCTTGCGGATGCCTCGCAATTGGTACGGTTATTTAGTCATTCAGTCTCTTCATCTTCGCGCTGAACACTATCGTCTCGCTTCTTCTGCAATCCTCTTGTACAGAGCAATCGCTCGCTGATACGCTTCTGAAGCCGCATCCCGTTCCGATTCAGCAATATTACTACTTCGATTCTTCCACAACAGTTCTATGGCATCAATACACCAGCGAGCACTTTCACTGCTGGCCCGAATCGGCTTGTCACCGATCATCACGTTGACCGGATTGGTATGAAGTTGCGGAAAATGGCGAAGAGCAACCCAACTGCTTTTATCGATGGAAACCGGGAATTTTAGATGGTGAATCTGGCCATCTGCTTGAACCGATTTGTTGGCAACCACACGTCCATTGACAACAATTTCAATCAGCCGTTCCCCCCCTTTGAGGATGTCATGGGAGCGGCTCGCATGTAAATCTCGCGTGTCTCCAATATCCCGAATGCCTGCTGGAGGCTGTCGATTACCGTAGACCACTCCAACCGGTGTCTGAGGAGAAAAGGCAACATCCGCTTCGACAGTAACCGTTCCCGGCTCGTCGAGGTTGACGTCTTCAAATCCGTTTGCCGTTCCATTTACCGTAAAAGAAAGAGCATGGGCATACCCGTCTGAAACATAAGCTCGACCCTTTGCAATGTAGTGACACCATTGACGGTAATCGACAAAGTCAATGTCTCCCATTTGCACATAGACCCTTCCCTGGCCAACCCTTCGGCTGCTCATGCAGGGAAAGTCTGTTTCACCGCTCAGCTTCAGAGGAAATCCACAGTTCATCAGGTGGTACCAAGTGTTCCATTCACCAATTCTGGAGGTATCCATTGCGCTGATAAAATCACAAACGTTTTCAGCCGTACTGACAAATATTTCCATCGCTCCGGGGCCGTTCATTTCTGGAACAACAAGATTCGGAATTTGATTCGCAGCACTCGTTACCGACGCCTGGACTTCTTTCATCGTCACATGGCCGTCATCGTTATCGTCCATCGACCCAAACGGTTCGGGCAGCAGTGCATACTGTAATTCGCCGGCACTCAGTAGCTGGTCTTGGTCCGCATCGTAACGATTCACCATTCTGAGTGCGGCCGCCTCTGGATTAACGCGCATGGCTGAATGAGGATAGCCGGTCACTCCCCCTTGTTCTTTACACCATCTCATGACCGGAACCGTCCAAGTCGGCCAGCCTTTTGCTTTCGTACCCTCAGAACCGGGATAAGTCTGGTCTTTCAGGTTTAAGAGACAAACATGTCCGAGGGCGGCTGAACCAAAGCCACTGATTTCCAGATCGTATTTAATAAGCGCAAATGGTTCGCTAATCGTATTCGCAACTGGTGAAAAAAATTTCCGCTGGTGATCAAAACACGGTCCCCAGGTTAAAACACATCCCACATTCAATCCCTCGCCTTTGACCTGCAAAAACATATCGCGAGGAGTTACCCCCTCGGTCGGTATCGTATAGTGTGAACAACCTGCACCGTGAATGTGGTGATCACCACAATAGAACCCGAATTCCATTGGATTCACCCAACGTTTAAGCCTCAGATCCACCTCGTCTTTTCCTCGACCCGCCACGGATACATCTTTTTTAAGCACCACATATTCCGGACCACGACTGTATTCCAACTGATATTGGCCTACCGGCAAGAGAACCGAATCACCATCAGCACGATAGATCTGTTCCTGAAAGAAAAAGTCAGGTGCAAGCCGTTTTGCCTGTGACGGATAAATCCTTCCTTGGGGATCACGGAACACAAGTCGAGCCGTCGTTGGGGACCCATCCTGATCCCGGATTGTAAGAGGGACTTCTACAGCTGGAAGCACTTCAAACAACACCGGCGTTTCACCACGAAAACCAATGTCTTGCGTGCCTTCACCCACATCAAATCCAATCGTCGCATCCCGCTTTCCTGCTTCGCTGCTATTCACCAGTACAACAACATATTCACATTCCAGGCCACTGAGATTTCGCGTCAACGGTGGTGACTGAAACATCTCAACATTCAAGAACCGATTGGTATCACCTTTGTCATTTTCGTTCTCTTTTAATTCGGTTTGTTGTTGGCGTTTAAGGCTTCCAAGCGATGAACCCGCATATACTTTGCCCGCCTGCGGACTCGTGACGCTCAGCTGGCGAGTCACGGTGCTTTCATTGACCACTTTCACCAACACCGGTGTGTACGCATTTTGACTAATGATGGCCTTCGCCGGTCCACGCTGCACTTTAACCCGAACTTCGGGATTCAAATGAACGACTAGTAAAACATGTTCATCAAGGCGCTTTTGGATCGCCTGCGCATCGCGGTGACGAATATCCTGAGCCAATGCTCCCTGCAGTTCAGCAGGCAGTGGATGTCCAAGAACTTGGAGAGCCTTGATGATGCGTTCAACATTTGCACCTAAGGGCTGTCCCTCGACATTGACCAATGACACTTGTGCATGGCTGACGGATGTGAAATAGAAAACAACAGATACGATCCAGAACACTATCAGGCGAAAGATCATGATCAAAAACCCATCCGTTTGTTTATTGTTAAGTGATGAACGTGGCAACCCCCAGGTGCGACTTAAGGTTTCTCACCCAGTTCCTATCCGCGTTTCCCATTAGTACCGCATTCGTGTCGTTGGCGATTCGACCATTTTATATCAAAATCATGTGGCTATTCGCGTTCTGCAAACATTGATGCGTATTGTTCCTGCGAGTACTCTGCCTGGACCCAGCTAAGCAGGTTTGTCAATTTTGATGCATTCTAAACGACTAAGATTTTTTGCTGAGCGAGATGGCCAACGTCATCCAACATGGAAACAAACCATACAATGTACCTTCATGTAGAGACTTCGCAATTACAAGTGTTCCATTTAATGGCAAGAGCACAGTCACAATACATCGTCAATGTTCGGTCTGCCAGCCGATAGCCAATGAATAATGCCATGCCTGGAGATCCGATTACAAGGTAACCACTAAGAAATAACAAGCGATTTACGGCGTTATCCAACTACACACAAACCGATGTTTTTTGTGTATCATATATCGGTATGATAAAATGCAGCCGACAAGCCTTGTGAAAGTTCGACATCGGATTACCGATGGGACGTCATTTTGAGATGAACTCGATAATTAAAACACTCTGCTGGACAATTGTCGTGATCGCAACAGAACGGCTCCTCAACTTAGCAATCCAAAACAACGTGCAAGGCGTGATAAAACCAGATTGCAGCATTCACCCAAATACGACAGCTGCCACATCCTGCCTGCTGGATGTGGATAATGCCAGCGCCTGTATGGGGATCGCGACGGGGACTGCTAAATTCGTAGATGAAATCTTTTCTCTTGCGAGTGAACCGGATCTGTCTGAAAATAGAAGACAATGGGAGCAGTATATACCAATCTCTGCGCTGGCTACGGGAAAGAACACGGTGATGGTCGCCGGAGATTCGTTGATAGTTTACACAATGATAGCCCTTTCGCTGGACAACGATCAGACACTTTAGGTGGAGCCAATGTCTGCTATAGTTGTTTATATGCCTGTGATGTTAAACGCCGAAGAACACATCCACATGGCGACTGACAATAGCAACGTTGTTGGCCTTACATCCACCACAAAACCAGCCAAACCCCGATGAAAGGCAGAATGAGATTATGCAAATACCTTGCGTTCGTATCGCGTTACTGATTGGATCGTGCGTTGTATTGGGTCACGCTGTCGCGGAGGACTGGCCGACATGGCGACACGATGGTGGACGAATGTCGTCGACCTCCGAAGAGTTGGCAGACCAGTTACATTTGCATTGGTCTCGAGAGTACCCACCACTAAAGCCGGCCTGGCCTGAGGATCCTCGGCTTTATTTCGATGCGAATTACGAACCGATCGTCATGGACTCAACCATGTTTCTCAGTTCGTCGCGCAACGATAGTGTAACGGCAATCGACACCACCACTGGCAAAGAACTCTGGAGATTTTTCGCCGACGGGCCAATTCGTTTTGCCCCAGTCGCTTCTCTGGGACGGGTCTACTTCGGTGCAGACGATGGCTATTTTTATTGTTTAGACGCGATACATGGCCAGCTCCACTGGAAACATCAAGTCGCTCCCAATGACCGAAAAGTGCTGGGAAACGAGCGATTGATCTCCGTTTGGCCCATCCGCGGTGGTCCTGTTATGCAGGATGGCAAGATCTATTTTACTGTTGGCGTTTGGCCGTTTGAGGGTACGTTCCTTTATGCACTGGATGCGGAAACTGGTCAGGCAGTGCCACCCATCGGTAGCAGGCAAAAAGATCAACCGGGTAATCATACCACGGATGCCAGCTTGCCAGACCTCGCGGTCATGACACTAAAAGACAAGACTCCACAAGGTTATCTCGCCGTCGGTGAATCGCAATTATTAATTCCCTGTGGCCGATCGGTCGTCGCTTGCTTGGACCAGCCAACCGGCACGTTTAAGAACTTCAGCTATTCCACGTCCGCCACCACTAATTATCACGCGTGCACCAGTGGCCCATGGTTGTTTCACGGGTTGATAAGCTACGACATGGTATCCCAGCAAACTGCACCGGTTCAAGCATGGCAACCGGTACTCACCCATGATGCAATGTACGTTGGAAATGATGGGAATATCTTGGCCTATGACTTGACAAAACGCGAGGAGTCAACAGACCGCAAGGGAACCGTCACTGAGAAACCCGTATTAAACTTGTTATGGAAGTGTCCCATCCATGTGAAATCTGGCCCCACGCGAAACAGTGATGAGTTTGCAGACTGGATCCGGGAGAATCCTCTACGCGTTGCATTGAAGACGAAACGTCGCTTGTATGGATACCAAGGGGACACCATTTTCGCTGTGGACCTAGCGGAGTCGGGCGAACAACTACCCCACGTTTCCTGGACAGAACAGATCGACGGAACTGTGTCGTCGATGATTGCCGCAAATGGAAAGCTCTTCGTCGTCACACACGAAGGGACCATTTGTTGTTTTGGCCAAAGTGAAATTTCGCCATCGTCATACCCGTGGGAACCGCGCCTTACTACATCGATTAAGAACACTTGGACTGCCAAAGCATCACGCATCCTGAAGGAAATTGGTATCAGCAATGGTTATTGCCTTATTCTGGGAATTGAGAACGGTGAGCTGATTAAAGCGTTGGCCCACCAGTCTTCCTTCCAAATCATCGGTGTGGATTCCGATGCCAAGAAAATCGACAGCCTGCGTCTGCACCTCGATCAGTTGGGCTTGTATGGTTCTCGGGTAGCGCTACACGTGGGTGATCCGATCGATTTTCATTTCCCGCCGTACCTCGCCAACTTGGTGATATGCCAGGGAGGGGAACAAAAGGTTGGAGACGAATACAGGAGTCAGGTGTTCAAAATTCTACGTCCCTACGGTGGCACCGCTATTTTTAAGTCTACCGACGGTAGCGATGGACGCACTTTAGAACAATTCGCCGCCGACAGCTTGCCGACAGCCGAGGTGAAACAACGTGGCGAATTCACGATGCTCCAACGAGTAGGTGCTTTGCCTGGCGCGGCAGATTGGACACACGAGTACGGTAACCCGGCGAATACGCTGATGTCCTTTGACCAGCGGGTCCAGGCGCCGCTCGGGATACTCTGGTTTGGCGGCCCGGCGGGCGACACGAATTTGTTTTACAACCGTCATTTTTGGGGTCCGAGTATTGTGGTAGTTGATGGGCGGATGTTCATCCAAGGACCAACGAAATTGACGGCGGTGGACATCTACACCGGACGACTCCTTTGGAAACTTCCGCTTTCTCACAACGAGTCGTACAACCCGGGTCGACGCGGCAACGATTTTGAGGGCGTCTTAGCCGGATTTCACTTGGTGGGTGTCAGCGATGGTGTGTATGTTGTCTTGGGAAAAGAAATAATACATTTAGATCCGGCATCCGGGGACGAGTTGGCCCGTTTTCAACTTCCCGTCGGTGCCGGTGAGTGGGGTCGTATTCGTGTCCAAGGCAATCTGCTGGTCGCCACAATCTTTCGCCCCACAGACGACTTCGGCGATCTCCCTGTGGAACTGGTTGGCTTGGATAGGTACAACGGCACGGTCCGCTGGTCGAACCTGGCCGATTTAAGTTTTCCTGTTGTGGCTGTGAGTCAGGACACTGTGTTCTGTTTCGATGGCGCACTGGAAAATTTCTACCGTGATTCGGAGCGTAAGGGATTGATTCCAAAGGCTGCTCAGTCTCGTCAGCTGCGCGCCTTCGATTTGGAATCGGGTGAAGAGCTTTGGAAAACCAACACGAAAACAATCGTAACGTGGATGAGCTATTCCCAAGATCAAGACATACTGGTCGTTTCCAATAAGAAGAACATAGCGGCGAGAAGTGGCAGTGACGGATTGACACTTTGGGAAATGCAGGCGGAGGGAATCGGATTTAAAGGCCATCCCGAGAACCTATGGGACAAAGTGATTCTTTGGAATGACCGCTTGATCGACCAACGTGGTCCGGGACGCGCCTACAACTTGGCAACGGGAGAGGCGATTACTGGACGTCACCCCATCAGTGGAGAGACCTTGGATTGGCAGTTTACCCGCTCAGGCCATCACTGCAACTACGCCATCGCGAATCCACATTTGCTAACGTTTCGTTCGGATTCCGCCGGATTCTGTGACATTGAAACGGCCCAAACAGGGCGTCTGCGTGGCTTTCGTTCGGGTTGCCGCAACAGCCTGATTCCAGCAGGTGGAGTCTTAAATGCGCCAAATTTCGCCCACGGATGCGTCTGTGGATACGCGCTGTTCACATCGATGGGGCTGATGCACTTGCCAGAAGCTGACATGTGGAATTACAGCGCGTTGACCAACTGCAAAGATTTCGTGAGACAAGTCGGTATCAATTTTGGCGCTCCAGGCGATCGGCTCGCCCCCAACGGCGTCCTCTGGTTGGACTACCCGAACGTGGGAGGTACTTCTCCGGAAGTTCCGATCGAACATACTATAGACTCGCCACGCTGGTTTCATTTGCATTCAACTTTTCTGAAGGGTGCCAAGCCGCAATGGGTTTCGGCATCTGGCCTGGAAGGCGCCGGTTCACTAAAAATTAAATTGGCCGACCCATCTGACCCAGAGAACCTCAAGCAACTCGATCGGCATTACACTATTAAATTGTACTTTGTTGAGCCCACCGCAATGGAAGCTGGCCAGCGGATCTTTGACGTGGAGATCGAGGGACAACCCGTGTTGTCCAATTTCGACATCTTCCGCGAAACTGGAGGGCGAAATATCGCTCTCATAAAACAGTTTCCACATGTGCGCACAGGTAACGAACTAGAGATCGTTCTAAGATCACAGGTCGGCAGACCGGTCATCGGGGGCGTGGAAATTGTTGCTGAGGAGAATTAACGCCATGCAGATTTACCGTGGTGCACGGATATTGATGATCGTCATGAGTGCCGCGATCCCTGTAGCCGTTTCGCACGCTTGCAACACACCGGTTTTTCGCTACGCATTGGAACGTTGGGAACCTGACAATTATGAAGTGATCGTGTTACATCGCCAACCCTTCACGGATACAGAAACTCAATTACTGGAAACACTACGACAGGCCACCCACCGTCAAGATTTACCGACCAACGTGCGATTGCGCACTGTCGATCTTGCCCAGCCGCTTGACGAGCGGGACCAACGGCTTCTCGACGTGACGCCTCCCTCGGAACCGGCAACATGGATGTTGGTGCAATATCCTCCTTTTACCAATACAGACCGGTCAGCCTTTGTCGGCCCTTTTAACAACGACACGGTCCAAGCATTACTTGATTCACCCGCTCGGCATACGGTCGTAGAACGCATTGCTGCAGGCCACTCGGTGGTTTGGATCCTGATTGAAAGCGGGGACAGCGCTAAAGACGAAACCGCTGAACGGGTTCTTCGTCAGCGGTTAACTTATCTGGAAACAGAACTACAACTTCCTGAATCTGATGAAAGTAATGCCGACGCTGTATTGCCTGCCCAGGAATCATTTCAACCAACTTCGACGGATTTATCTTTACGCCTATCCTTAATCAGAATCGGCAGAAACATCCACGAAGAACGGGTATTCCTCTCAATGCTCATCAACAGCGAGACCGATCTCTACGAATTTAATGAACCGATCGCTATTCCTGTATTCGGACGTGGTCGGTCGCACTATGCCTTGGTTGGCAAAGGAATCAATGATGACAACATCGACAGTTCTTGTCAGTATCTTTGTGGTGCCTGTTCATGTGAGGTAAAGTCGCAGAACCCAGGTGTTGACATGTTGATCCAAGCCAACTGGGATAGCCATGTCACCAATATTTCCAATATTGATCCTCCATTTCCATCATTAACAGGCCTGGCTGCATTGTCAGAAGTCGCATCCACAACCGATGTGGCCACTGAATCCACTCTCGCCGATACGACGCCTGAGGCTCTCACAGGATCCCCTGATTTTGTAGACGGGGCAATACCAAATACCAACGTTCCAGCCACCTTTCGTAAACGACTTTACTATGCCATGATCATGATTTTCGTACTTGGCGTCGTTGTCATTTCCGTTGGAACTGTCTTCATTAAGTCTCGCCAAAATCGTTCCTGATAGACCAGCATATAGCTCACTCATAGCTTCTCAAATACCATGACTCTCACCCATCTTGTCTGGCGTGAAATGGCTTATCACCGGCACAATGTCGGGCTCATGCTGTTATCGGTCCTCTTAGCAGTTGCCAGCGCCGTCACTGCCATTACGTTACTACACGCACAACAGCTGTTTAATCAGCAGCAGGTCGGAGCTTTAGACAACGAAATCCGTAAAATTACAAAAGGCTTGGGATTCAATATTCTTATCCTGCCCAAAGATCAAAATCTGTCGGATTTCTATGCAGACAATTTTGGTGTCCAAACAATGCCGGAAACTCACGTACAAAGTCTGGCAGCTAATCGGGATATCTTTACCATCCGTCACTTGCGGCCGGCACTGATACGAAAGCTGGATTGGCCGGAACAGGGGCGTCAAGTCATTCTCATGGGAGTGCGTGGCGTGGTTCCGTTTGCACATCGTAATCCCAAAAAACCGCTGGCGGATCCTGTTCCACCTGGAAAAATTGATGTTGGTCACCTGTTGGCCAAAGAGCTTGATTTAAAACCAGAGCAGCAAGTTACGTTCCTCGGAGAGTCATTCGAGGTAAATAAAATCTATCCATTGCAAGGCAACAAAGATGATATTACAGTTTGGGTCGATCTTGAAACGGCACAACAAATGCTTCACTTGCCGGGTAAAATCAATTTGATTCAAGCCTTGGAGTGCAACTGCAGTGCGATTGATCGATTGGCTGAAATTGAAGCCGAAGTTTCCAGTGTTTTGGGAGACCAGGTGCAAATCATTGAACTGACCACAAAGGCCATTGCGCGTGCCAAAGCGCGCACCCGAGTCAGCCAGGAGGGAGCAGCCAGGCTGCAACGGTGGCAACAGATCGCTGCAGTGATCTTACCACTGATAGTCATTGCGGCGGGGTTGATGGTTGGCCTCTTGTCTTGGACCAATGTACGACAACGACATCATGAAATTGGTATCCTGCGTGCTTTAGGCGTGCGTTCCAGCCAAGTATTTCGTGTGTTACTGGCAAAACCTGCTTTGATTGGCATCGTAGGTTCGTTTTTTGGTTATCTCGTGGGATTCGCTGTGGCATGGGGAGTAGAATCGATGTGGCATGCCAAGGCTATTAATGGGCCAATGACGCAATCGCTGTTCCTATTTCCCGTCCTGGTAATCGTATTAGTGCTGACACCCGTTCTAACCATCATGGCAGCTTGGCTACCAACGTTTTATGTGACAGGACAGGATCCGGCCGATATTCTCCGCAAAGAGTAAGCGTTTGCAATAGAACCCCAATTGGTGCCAACGGTAATTCAAGATATGTTGCACCTGAAAGCTTTGATAGGAATCGGGCCGAATGGTCCACACTGCCAAACCACCCATTTGACATTTTATATTTTCAGGGCTATCGCTGATTTTGAAATGTGAATCCGATGCACAAATCAGTCATCGCACTAAGATAGTTTTTTTCGCATTGCCATGATACTTGCACTACACAATATCAACAAAACATTTTCCCGCAATGGGCATCTCGTTCCCGCTGTACAGCAATTCAGCTGCAGCATTGAGCCTGCGCAAGTTGTCGCAGTCTGTGGGGCAAGTGGTTGTGGCAAAACAACACTGCTTATGATCTGTGGTGGATTGCTACGACCCGAAACCGGAACGGTGTCAGTATGCGAACAGGATCTGTATTCAGTCTCGCCGGAAGATCGAGCCGGAATTCGCTCGGCTCACATTGGTTTTGTGTTTCAACAATTTCATTTAGTTCCCTATCTGAATGTGTTGGACAACATTTTGACTGCATCATTAGGTCTGCAAACAAATGATATCACAGAACGCCAACCAATGCGTCAGCGGGCAATGGAACTCATCGAACAATTTGGCCTGAGCGATCGCGCAGAGCACTTGCCGGCCGAGCTATCTACCGGTCAACGACAACGAGTGGCCTTGGCTCGAGCTATGTTAAACCGTCCACAATTGCTGTTAGCGGATGAACCAACTGGCAATCTTGATGTAGAAAATAGCGATGTTGTTTGGAAACATTTACGAGACTTTGCCACAGCCGGTCGTGCCGTACTGCTGGTGACCCACGATGCAACCGTGGCCACTCGCGCTGACCGGGTAGTTCAGATGAAAGCTGGAAAACAAGTCACTCCTAGTTCATAGATGATCCAATATCCATTTCGAGAAAAGTCTCGGTCCGAGAGTTACCCTGGAAACATCATTGCATTGTCCAGCGGTGTTCATCGGTTGGAGTACCTCTTATGAAATATCGCAGACAAATCGGTGCGATTCATAGCCTATGGTTGCTGGCGTTGATCTCTCTCACTGCCGCCGCCGTACTGATAATTTTACTGGCTTGGAACCCTAGCGCTCATAAAACAAAAAACGCTGGGGATTCCATTTTGATGTATTGCGCAGCCGGCATACGTGTTCCCGTCAACGAGATTGCCGAGCAATACAACCACCAATCCTATGGCCAGCTTATCCAATTGCAATACGGTGGCTCTAATACACTGCTGAACCAACTGGAGGTGGCGAGAATCGGCGATTTGTATCTGGCAGCCGACAACAGCTACATGGACACAGCCATAAAAAAAGGGCTTGTCAAAGAAACGATCCCCATCGCGTCGATTCGACCTGTGGTCGTTGTACGTAGTGGAAATCCAAAAAATATTCATCACATTGAAGATCTATTGCGCGATGATGTTCGTGTTGCGTTGGGCAATCCCGAGGCCGCAGCGGTTGGGAAAAAAACACGCCAATTGTTGATCAACAGTGGACATTGGAAACAATTATCACAACTCGCAACCGTATACACACCAACAGTCAATGAAGTCGCCAACGGAGTAAAAGTAGGAAGCGTCGACGCTGGGATCGTGTGGGACACCACCGTGGCGCAGTACCCGGAATTAGACGCCGTACGGTTGCCAGAACTAGATGCCGGTACAGCACAAATCTTGATCGGCGTACTGAGTTCATCCAACCAACCCACGGCAGCGCTTCGATTCGCTCGATATCTCACGGCCCAAGACCAGGGATTGAAAGTTTTTCGCCAGCACGGTTACGAGGTGGTGGATGGCGACAGCTGGGAACTTCATCCCAATTTGACCTTGTACAGCGGGGGAGTCAATCGTATTGCGATCGAAGAAACGATTGAACAATTTCAGCAGCGCGAGGATGCTCATATTAACATTGTGTATAATGGTTGCGGCATTCTTTGTGCACAGATGAAGGGCTTGCGCCATGGTGATCGTCACGGCATTTTTCCCGATGCGTATTTCGCTTGTGACATTTCCTTTATGGACCAAGTCCATGATCTGTTTCTCGATCCTGTACATGTTTCCGAAACCGATATGGTGATCATCACGGACCCAGACAACCGACATGACATCCGTTCACTACAGGATTTAGGTGCACCCGGCATTCGATTGGGAATCGCTAACCCTGACGAAAGTGCACTGGGGGCGCTAACTCGGCAATTGTGGCGCACGTTAAAACTTGAAAACATGTTGCAGGGCAACATCAGCACGCAAACACCAACCGCTGACATGTTAGTCAATCAGGTCAAGTTAGGGGGCCTCGATGCAGCTATCGTGTATCGCGCAAATGTTTCACACATCATCCCGGACATAAACGTGATCAGCATTGACCACCCACTTGCTCGTGCAATCCAACCTTATGCTGCGGCACGCGACACCCTTCATGGGCAAACGGTTGACCGTCTGCTGGCGGCCATCCGGCGATCCAAGTCGAATTTCGAAGCAGCTGGTTTTCGTTATTTGCTCAACACAACTATCCCATGAATACAGACCTCTCTTCAGACGAATCGAGCAAATTGCCGAATACCACCGCATGCAAGGTGGATGCGCATCATGTTGGCTCTGACATACCATTTTATATTGGCCTCGTGGTGCTGGGGGGAACCTATGTGCTGCTGTTGTTGGCCATGTTAACAGCTGATTTGTTCTATACATCACCCGATCATCTCTGGGCTGCACTGGCTAAACCAACGATTCAGTACTCTCTGAAGCTGAGTCTAATCTCCTGCAGCCTGACCGCATTGATATCGCTATGGGTGGCCGTACCGGTTGGCTACCTCTTGGCACGGTACCGCTTTTGGGGTCGCAACCTGATGGACGCCATTTTGGATATTCCCATTGTATTGCCACCGTTGGTCGTCGGATTGAGCCTCTTAATTTTGTTTCAATTTTGGCCCTTTCGGCTGGCCGCGGATTGGATTGTTTATCAAATTCCGGCTGTCATCCTGGCACAGTTTATGGTCGCATGTGCATTTGCGGTGCGGACCATGAAGACAACTTTTGACCAAATTGATCCGCGCCGTGAACAGGTGGCTTTAACTTTAGGATGTACCCGTGCCCAAGCCTTTGCAACGGTAGTGTTACCAGAAGCGAAACGGGGGATCATTACTGCAGCAACCCTCGCTTGGGCACGCTCATTGGGCGAATTTGGACCGCTGTTGATCTTTGCAGGTGCCACCCGGATGAAAACCGAAGTCTTATCCACGACTGTCTTTCTGGAATTGAGCATTGGTGACATCGAAGCAGCTGTTGCCGTCTCGATACTGATGGTATTAGCCGCCGTTGTAGTGCTGGTGATTGCCCGTGGTTCGGTAACTCAAAATTTTTCACTGTAAAAGGGACAGGCAGTCATTGCCATAGGTCGAATGATTCTTGTTGAAGATCTTTCTTTGCGAAATGGTTCTTTCACGTTAGACCGGATCCAGTTGAACGTGCCGCGTCACAAGTACGCAGTCCTAATGGGAAAGACAGGTAGCGGCAAGACAACTTTGCTTGAGTCGATTGTCGGTCTAAAAAAAATTCACAAAGGCCGGATCGTACTCGGGGATCGTACGGTAACTAACCTACGGCCAGCGGAGCGCGGCATTGGATATGTCCCCCAGGATAGTGCCTTGTTTTCCACGATGACGGTTCGCGAACAACTAGCATTTGCCTTGGTCATTCGGAAACAAAACCAACAAACGATCTCTCATAGAATCGAGGAATTAGCCGAGTTATTGGGAATTGGCGACTTGCTGGGACGACATCCAGCAGGTCTCAGGGGAGGTGAACGACAACGTGTTGCGCTGGGTCGAGCGTTGTCATTTAAACCGGCTGTATTGCTGCTGGACGAACCGCTCAGCGCTCTCGACGACGACACACGCTTTCAAATGTACGATGTCATTCGTCGCATGCGCCATCACACGGGTGTCACAACACTTCATGTCACCCATAACCACAACGAAGCTTCGGAACTGGCAGACGTGCATTTTCAGATGGTGAACGGATCGGTCAGCGAGATTAGTGATTAATCATTGATCTATACGATCATTGTCTGCTGTCCTAGAAAGAACGTCCAAAAGACTGTCACGAGTGGAACCACTCCACAATGTTATACGGTGATTGCACCCACTGAGGATTCGCGTGGGTTGTGTTCCTGGCAATATTCCCTGGCACCATACCTGCCAGTATCCGTTAATTCATATATGATACTCTTATCTGTTATGGAGTATTCAACCTGCCAGAGAACTGGCAAAGTGACTCGTTTTACGATCCCCATGATTTAATGATTGCCAAACCACCCTCTGAAATGTCGATTCTGGCGCATATCATTAAACCTTTTTGTACTTGATGATGAATCCAGTCGACGCAATGACCACTATCAAACACCTCAATGACGAAGAGCGTGCTATCTGGGAATGGCAAATGTGGGTACGCGACTTTGGAGAGGTTGGCCAAGAAAAACTAAAGAATGCATCCGTCTTGATTTCGCGCTGTGGTGGAGTGGGAGGTACTGTTGCCTATCAGTTGGCTGCAGCGGGTGTTGGTAGACTGATCATCGCCCACCAGGGCAATATCAAGCCTAGCGATTTAAATCGTCAATTGCTGATGACCCATGGCGCCCTCGGAACTTCCCGGATCGAGTCCGTGGAGAACCGCCTGAAGCAATTAAATCCCCGGCTGGACATCGTCGGCGTCAATGAAAACGTGAATGAAAATAATGTTGTATCTCTAGTCGAACAGGCCGATGTGGTCGTAGATTGCGCACCGTTATTTGAAGAACGTTTTTTATTAAATGACAATGCAAATCGGCTCTCTAAGCCGATGGTTGAATGTGCGATGTATGATCTGCAAGGACAGATGACCACCATCTTGCCGGGTAAGACCGCCTGCCTGCGTTGTCTTTATCCCCGTTTCCCCAGTGAGTGGAAACGTGAATTTCCGGTATTTGGAGCGGTTGCCGGGACAGTCGGTAGCATGGCTGCAATGGAAACCATCAAAATAATCTCCGGCCTAGGAGAACTTCTAACGAACCGTTTACTG
>CAYMUR010000019.1:53541-68451 GCA_964393615.1 uncultured Pirellulaceae bacterium | reverse complement strand
GAGCACACGACCGATCCTCACAGACGGTGAATGACAGCCGGGCAGATTTTCCTCCCTTTCTCAAATGGTCAGAAATCGTTCCTTCTCTTGATTGTTCTTTCGTATTTCTCTTTGGTCCTGTCGATTCCGTGAGTGGGACACCAGGCTCCTAAGCGAACACGCAGCCACCGCATTGCCGGGTACGGGGCAACCAAGAAGATTCACAACGAACGATTCGACGACCTTGGCCTGGGTTGCCAATTTGCAAATCAAGCCCTTATAATCGACTGTCGATCGAGAGTGCTCAGGTGGAATGAATACATGTTTTTGAAGCCAGTCTTGACGCTGTGGTGATGCCTGGGCGCTGACCAACGTGATGAAGAGGCTGCTGAAATAACCGGACAAATTGTCCCCTGTACTCGCCCCGATCCCCCCAACGCCATGGAATCACACCAACCGATGAGCTACTCCTGTGGGGTACCTACAGCCATTCCAGGAAATGCGAACATGTCAGCGATGGTGGGCCAGACAAATTGAGCGAAGGTGTCTACGTCCAAGTCCAACATTTCGGTCACGCCGATCCTCGGTCGCATTCGATACCCGCTGGCCTCGTTAAAGAATATTTTTCGTTCGACTCATACTGTCAGAAGATGTCTGGCCATCCAAACAGATCAAGTATCGGGGCATAAACACCACGGCGTTTTATTGAAAACATACGGTTTCCTTTTCCCGAACAGAGTGTGAGAAAAGAGATGGTGCATCCAATAACAGCACCCAACACCACGCGCCTTTGCCCGCATTAACCTATGAGCATCTACGAACAATTAGGGGTCCCGACGATCATCAACGCGGTAGGCTACGCGACGCGAGTTGCCGGCAGTTGCCCCCATGAAGTAGTAATCGAAGCCATGGCAGCTGCAAGTCGTTCTTATGTTGAGATCGACAACCTCGAAGCCGCGGCCTCCAGGTTGATCGCCGAGTGTACCGGCGCCGAAGCTGGCTTAGTCACGTGTGGAGCAGCCGCTTCATTGTCACTAGCCGCGGCAGCCTGCTTGTGTGGTAACGATCCCGATCGCATGGACGCCCTGCCCGACACGACTGGTTTCGATCGAGACGAGATGATCTTTCCAATACTCGGTCCCTACGATTACGACCATCCGCTTCGCGTGTCCGGTGCCAAATTGGTTCCCGTGGACTACAACGCTGGCAATGCGCTGGGACACATCGCCGACGCAATCACCCCGCGGACTGCCGCCATTGTCTACGTGTGGTTGCAAACCGACGAGCGTCCAGCCATCGGCAAGCTCGCACAGCTTGCACACGATCGAGGCTTGCCACTGATCGTCGACGGAGCCATGTCACTACCACCACGTGAAAACCTGCATCGGTTCATCGAGGTCGGTGCCGACCTGGTCGCCATTAGTGGCGGCAAGCATATCGCCGGTCCACAGGCTTCGGGAATTCTGGCTGGTCGTGAAAACCTGATCCGCAGCGCCTGGCTGCAAATGGTCGACATGGACGTGCGTCCTGAAACATGGTCTTTAAAAAAGTTCACCGATGAAGGTTGGATCTCTCGCTCACCAGGTCACGGTATCGGTCGAAGTATGAAAGTCAGCAAGGAACAGATCGTTGGACTCATGACCGCTTTAAAACGCTATTCCAACCGCGATCACGACGAAGAGTTGAGAACCTGGCACAACCACATTGACCAGCTGCTTGAGGGCTTACAGAATCTGAAAACGTTGCAGGCCCGCAAACTGTTTCCTGCGCCCAACGGCCAACCCTGGCCCGTATTGGAACTGCACGCCGATGGAGTCCTACGCCAGCGACTGCGAGGGCGTTGTATTATTCTCGGTGAAAGTGACCGTGACCCAGGCATTGCATTTGTCAGTCCGGTCAGCCTGCGCGACGGTGACGTGGCTGCAATCATCCAGGCACTTCATGATGAGCTAACATACTAACTCGTGATGGATCCATCATGGATATTTCATTCGCTGGCAGCTAGTCCGAGCCCTCTAAAAAACTTTACCTACCAGTGGTTCCAATCGTAATGCCAACACCCCGTGCGCATGGAGAGTCACCGTTCATTGTCAGCGCCCGCTTCCAACGAGAAGCACTGGACCAAAAGCCCGTGTAACAAAAACATAGTTCTTCCGATTTCTGTCCTCCGGACCATTCCTAACACATTTCAACCCAGTAGAAAATTCAATCGGATCTTGCAATTTGGTCTATTCCAATATCCAATGAACTTGTATGTGACAAGATTTTCATTCCAACAAACACGCCACTATGGGAGAAATATCCTTTGCCTTACTTTCACACATTGGTTCCAAGTCAAAAAAAACACCTTCCTCTGCAACTGGCAATCCTGATTGTTTTTTTAAGCTACGTTGGCCTCTCGTTTGCGAATGACTCAGCCGCCCATTCCGAAACAGCGATCGATCAACCATCCGAACCTTTTTGGGAATTATTTCTGGATGATTATATTCTGGAACGAAGTACCGGATTTCGCCGTGAGCTCCACCATCCGCAGGCAAAGGGCGTGGTCATTCCTGCTGATCAACCGTGGGAAACTGCAGGGCTGTCACCACTCTACGTAGGCCAACGCAAAGACGGAAAACTAGAGTGTTATTATCGTGTCCACGGTAAAAATATTCCTAATGATACGACGGCTTACGCCACTAGTGACGATGGCATTCATTGGAAAAAACCTAACCTGGGACTAGTCGATGGACCCAACGGTAAGGAAAACAATCTACTACCTTGCGGCGCTCCCTTTGCACTGGGTCAATACGGGAATGTGACTGATCCTAACAAGCAATTTCTAGTGGCCCTCGGAGATAAGGCACTAGGACACAAAATGCGTCTCTACTTCGCTAGTCAGTTACCGGATTGGGAAAACGACCCAAACTGGCGTACGAAGCTGGTCGAAGTTGGCACCAAACCTAGTTATAAACTGGGTTTGCATTTCTGGGACCCAGAGCACAAAGACTGGGTTTTTATGCGTCAAAGCCCTAACCATCCACCGACTCGTTGTATTGGTCGGTGGGCGACCAAGGACTTACACAACTGGTCGCTAAAACCCGTCGCGTATCCAGATGCGCACGATTCGACCGATCCTCGCTATTTTGATGAAATGTATGGGATGTGCGCCATCTATACCGAAGGAATTATTCTGGGCTTCATCGAATGGTTTATCGGGGATCAAACACGACCCGACTATTCGGTACTGCCACAAGAGTTGATCGGCCGTGTTTACATGAAAGGTCCCATGGAAACGCGAATCGCAGTCAGTCGTGACTGGGGATTTACCTGGAAACGCACGGTCAGTCGCGAAGCCTGGATTCCTCACGGCACGGAAGAAGACAGTTACAATCGAACCGTGATTACCTATACCGCGCCGTTACGGATGGGCGACGAGGACTGGTTTTATTGTACGGTCAAAGCAGGCGACCACGGAGCCGGTATGGGATACTATCAAAAACGAAGACCCAAGCACTTGGGAGCGTTATTCGTACAAAAGCACAACCGCTATGTCAGCCTGACAACGGGTAACACACCGCAAATTCTGATCACCAAAGAGATCCAAGTCACCGGTAAAACACTTGAGTTAAACCTCGATTCCAGCCATGGTGAAGTCAAAGTTGGGATCGGAATCGACAAAACTCACACCATTTTTTCTACCAAGGCCATTTTACCGAACTATACCGTGCGAGATCGTCAAGGCAATACGCACTTGGAAGAAGGATTCCGTTTGAAAGACTGCAAACCGATCCAGGCCGATAGCATCGAGCATACGGTAGAATGGAACGATGCCAGCCTGGAATCGCTACAAGGGAAAACAGTAAGACTCTACATCATGGTCCAGGATGCAGACCTGTATGGGTTCAGGTTCAAATAGCCATTCGTGATTGGCATTTCTCTGTGTTCAGTAAAACGTCACGAATAGCACCCACACACCTTCGCGACCGTATTGCTGACCGGTAGGGTATTGCAGACCGGCGGGGTAAAACCTTGCCTTGCGATTTCGACAAGTTCCCAAGAGCCCCGCTACACACAGCACTCCACGAATTGATCCAATTTCAAGGATTCTTTCAGTTGAGATTGATAATCGCTTGCACAATCCCGGACCAAGTTAGCGGTAAACATTTTTCAAGAAAACATGTTGATCGAAAACATGCTGATCACTGCCAACGAAAACCGTACAGTTCTGCATCCTGGACCATGATGTAGAGTCTTACCGTTTTCCCTTGTAGCGATTCCAGGCTGGCATCGTTCCATTCTACCGTATGCTCGATGCTATCGGCCTGGATCGGTTTGCAGTCTTTCAAACGGAATCCTTCTTCCAAGTGCGTATTGCCTTGACGATCTCGCACGGTATAGTTCGGTAAAATGGCCTTGGTAGAAAAAATGGTGTGAGTTTTGTCGATTCCGATCCCAACTTTGACTTCACCATGGCTGGAATCGACATTCAATTGCAACTTGTTTCCCATCACCTGCATTGGCTTGGTAATCAGAATTTGCGGTGTGTTACCCGCTGTCAGGCTGACATAGCGATGATGCTTTTGTATGTACAAACTACACTGGATAACCGGGCTACGGTTCTTGTAATAATCGAAACTCGATCCGTGATCGCCATTGACTACCGTACAATAAAACCAGTCGTCATCTCCCATTCGCACCGGCGAAGTATAAAACCGGACACAGCGGTCAAAAGAATCGTCTTCGCGACCATGTGGAATCCAGGCTTCACGGCTGACCGTCCGGTCCCAGGTAAACCCTCCATCACGGCTGACAGCCAGTCGAACTTCCATCGTACCCTTCATGTGCACGCGACCGATTAATTCTTGTTCCAAGACGGCCATATCTGGCCGTGTCTGATCACCAATCATCCACTCAGCAAATCCCAATACCATTCCCTCGGTGTACATGGCATGCATTCCGTAGATCTCGTCAAAAAAACGAGGATCGGTACCGTCATGGGCATCGGGATAGAAGACCGGTCGCACCGTCCAATTCTGCAAATCCTTGGTTGCCCACCGTCCGATGCAACGAGTAGGCGGGTGGTTTGGACTTTGTCGCATGAAAACCCACTCGTCGTGCTGGTCGTCCCAAAAGTGCAATCCCAATTTATAACTTGGCTTGCTGCCTGCTGCGACCAGCTTATCTCGCCAATTCCGATCGTTTATCCAATCCGGTAACTGCTTGGCAAAAAACACTTGCATTTTATGCCCTAGCGGTTTGTCACCGAGAGAAATCATGTATTGCTTGTCTGGATCTGTCACGTTTCCGTACTGGCCAATTTCAAAAGGAGATCCACAAGGCAGTAAGTTGTTTTCCGTGCCATTGGGCCCATCGACAAGTCCCAGGTCGGGTTTCTGCCAATGAATCCCATCGTCACTGACAGCATAAGCGGTCGTATCACCGGGGAGATTGTTACCATGCACACGATAGTAACACTCAAATCGTCCATCCTGGCGATGCCCAACATACATCACGGACAGCCCCAGCGTTTCCCACGGTTTGTCTGCCTTGATCACCACTCCTTGGGACACGGGATGATGAATGACCCGTTGGAATCCAGTGCTCCGTTCAATCACATAATCATCCAAAAATAATTGCCAGTGGGTATTGGCAATTTGTTCTTCATACGGGTGCAATTGACTGTCGGCGTAAGCCACTGAAAACCAATGGCTCATTATTAACGCGATGCCAATTCGGTAAGTGGTCATTTTATTCATTTTTGTTATTCCAATCTCTTATTTCGATCATCCACTCATGCTCACAACCGGGGTGGGTAACTCTAACATTTCCTTATCCAAGTGTCGACCATACTTCACCTGGCAACAAACGATCATTTTTCACACACATCTTACTTTGCTTCTTGAAACTCGCAGGTGACTCCAATCAGCACAGGATCCTATGAGCGTTAACCATGATAACAAACTGGGCCTCTGCAACATTTTGTTGAAATGGTAAAAGCATTGTAAAAATGTGGCTCGTAAATTCAATCACGAGATCTGCTGCAACAACCATCGTTAATCAGCGAAAGACCGAGTGACCCAGAGCGACGTCTGACTGGATCTCCTAACATGAAAACAACTTATATCCTATCCACTGACTCCGCAAACATTGACATATTGGAACGGGCGTTTATAGTAGTAGAAGGGGTATCCCTATCCCATCAAAACGCACATTTACTGTCCGAACGAGAACTAAACAAAGTCTGACCGCCAGATCATTGGTCGCTCCATCCAATCACCGATGGGGCATAAGTGTTTCCTTTATTGAAGCTTCTGCAGCAAAGTATTTCCTTAGACTATTTAAACCGAACCTTGTGTGTAATTAGAAATAGGAACCGTAGAGTCGGCAAGGGCTAACCACTATTTACGAATATCTAGCAGCAGGTGCAGGCAGATGGATAGCCAGACTGAGCGAACCCATCGGTACAAGTCATTACTGTCCGTACTG
The DNA here is from genome assembly GCA_964393615.1 of uncultured Pirellulaceae bacterium. GTDB lineage: Bacteria > Planctomycetota > Planctomycetia > Pirellulales > Pirellulaceae > CAYMUR01. The sequence continues at coordinate 62,001 of CAYMUR010000019.1, read as the reverse complement.
ACTGCTGCCCTTTTATTGATACTGACAACATCGTCAGCCACTGCCGAAGACTCTGTGGCCCGGCAATGGAATGAAGTCTTGCTGGACTCTATTCGCATCGACTTCCCAGCGCCCACCGTCCATTCTCGCAATCTGTATCATACCAGTGCCGCTATCTATGATGCCTGGTCTGCCTATGACAACACGGCACAGGGAAAGTTTTACACTGACAAACATACTGCAACAGACGCACAGGCCGCGCGCAACGAATCCATTAGTTACGCTGCATATCGTGTTCTCTCACAACGATATTCGCTGGCAGTGGATCCTGTCACATCACAGCACTACTTCGATACGCTCATGGACGATTTAGGTTACGACAAGAATATTACAACCACTCAGGGAGATACGCCCTCCGCTATCGGCAACCGGATCGCACAAACCATACTGGATGCCAACATCCATGACGGATCCAACGAAAACAACGGGTACATTGACAACACCAACTACTCACCGGCCAATGCTCCCATGATCGTAGATCATCCTTCGGTGACAGGACCCAACGGACCATCGTTAAGTAACGTTAACCATTGGCAGCCACTGTTTATTGATTCATCGACAACACAAAACGGCATACCAATTGGTGTTGATCTGCAGGAATACGTCGGTCCACACTGGGGCAACGTAACAACATTTGCTTTGGGAAAACCGACTAACCCCAGTCCCTACAACTGGTCAGAAATCGATCCCGGTCCTCCTCCTCAGTTTGGCAGCACTGAATTCACCGAACATACCTTGTCCATGATACGCTTTAGCAGTGGCCTCGATCCCAGCCAGGGAAACGGTACTCAGCTAATCAATATCTCTCCTAACACCAGCGGCAATCGCCCTTTGGGAACTCATAACGACCAAGGTTATTCTCTCAACCCTGTGACCAACCAGCCCTATACGGATAACCTTGTAAAACGTGCTGACTATGCGCGGGTGTTAGCCGAGTTCTGGGCCGACGGCCCTGCTTCTGAAACGCCTCCCGGACACTGGAACGTTCTCGCAAACGAAGTATCTGACCATCCCTCTTTAGTGAAGCAGATCGGCACCAGCGGTCCGGTTGTCGACGACCTCGAATGGGACGTGAAACTTGGTTTTTCCCTCAACGCTGCCGTCCATGACTCAGCCGTCGCTGCTTGGGGTACAAAACGCCAATATGATTATGTACGTCCAATCACGATGATCCGACACATGGGCAGTTTAGGACAATCGTCTGATCCGAATGCGCTTGCATCTTACGATCCAAATGGTTTGCCATTAGAAACTGATTTGGTCGAATTAATGACTGCGCAATCCATTGCACTGGGCGGAAAACATCGCAATGTTTACGTCAATGCTAATCGCGACAACAACGGCAACTTTGTCGAGTACTATACGGAGGCACAGTTGGTTGACAAGGTGGCTATCTTTGCCTGGAATCATGAGCCAGACAATCCCCAAACCGAGTTTAGCGGTTGTGACTGGATCCTGGCAGAAAATTGGGTTCCCTACCAACAGGACAATTTCGTCACGCCGGCATTTGCGGCCTACGTCTCTGGCCATAGTACTTTTAGTCGCGCCGCGGCTGAAGTATTATCGCTGTTTACCGGCAGCGAATATTTTCCGGCGGGCCTGGGCGAAATGACATTTACGCAAGACGATTTTCTAGATTTCGAATTAGGCCCATCGGAAACTGTGACCTTGCAGTGGGCGAAATATTACGACGCAGCCGATGAAGCGGGAATCTCACGACTGTGGGGCGGTATCCATGTTCCACCAGACGACTTTGCCGGTCGTACCATGGGATCCTCGATTGGTATCAACGCTTATAACCTGGCGAGTTTATATTTCCAAGGCGCCTACGACCCGTCGGTTATCGATTCAACATGGGACGTTGATGGGAGCGGAACATGGTCTGACGAGAACAACTGGAATCCCAAACAGGTCCCAAACGGCAATCGAGATACGGCCCGTTTTACAGACAAAATTTCCACTGCCCACACCGTCGTCCTTACAGAAGATGTCACGGTCAAACAGATTGAATTCGAAAACAGCAATCGGTATGTCGTTGCTGGTACTGGGAGCATCAATTTAAATGCCGCGACAGATGACATTGCCTCTCTCACCATCCACCAAGGCCAACATGAATTTCAGGCGGTCGTCAACGTTCAGGCCAACAGCGACATCATCGTCGAAAACGGTTCAAGCCTCGCCTTCAATAACGCATTGAATCTCAACGGCAACTTGGTCCGCAAACTCGGTGGCGGGTTGTTGGCTATCAATAACGTCATGCACAACGATGGAGGATCAGTCTCTGTCCTGGATGGTACCATCTCTGGCACTGGCGAAATTGGTGGCGACCTGAACAACTCGACAGGAACCGTCGCCCCTGGCAACAATCTAAGCACTTTGGCAGCGAAAGGAAATGTGATACGTGCTACAGAAGAGACACTACTGATGGAAAGCAGCGAACTTATCCAAAGTCCCACGTTTCCGAACGTTGTCATTGACTTCAATACCTCAACCACTGTGACTGGTGCAAACCAGGAACATGCCGTCCCCGAACCTGCAACCGCTACAGGTCTGCTTTTTGGGGCGTTAGGCATCTGTGTCGCTCTACGAATTCGCAATGCATGCCAACCGGTTACAGACAGTTCTATCCGTTAACTTCCCGCAATACATCTGCACAACATTCGTTTTCGTGTTGAACGGGGCAGCCTCTCAACCTGCGGTGTATTGACGACGATTCTCCTCTGCGGATAGACTAAGACGCTGCATAAAACTCCATGATCTTGCAGGCCTTTTTGCCTCCAGAAACCGTATGCATCGTCTGTCAGGAACTCAACGTCCAACCTACGAAGGTGTTTCCCACCGTGACTTGTTACCACTGGGTGGATTGGGCGCGCTGGAATTCGGATTGCCGATCCATTTTCAGCCGAACGAATTCCAAGTTTTCGGCAACTGGTACTTTCCCTACCTTCGGCCCAGGAAAATCATGTATTTTGCTGTATCGATACGACGCTCACATGCAACACAATAAACCGGACGCCCCTGTGCGAATCTATGAAGAAATGCAGGCCACCGACCCTCGAAACTGAAAGGAAAACACCATGCCCAAGATTGATTGGCACTATCACCGACCTGGCTGAAAGACCTGTCTTAAAACGCAAGAGTTTCTTGCAAACGCTGATATTTCTGTACGTGAAGAGATCAATGCCAAAAAGACCAGGCTGCAAAAAAAAGAAGCCTTAGAACTGGCGGCACAAGTCAATCACATTTATTCCGCAAAAGGCAAATCGGTTGTGCAGATTGACATAAAAAAAGACAAGCCCAGCCCTGCAACTCTCGTGAAGCTATTGCTCGGCCCAACGGGAAACTTACGCGCGCCGACTCTGCGCCGTGGCAAAACGCTCGTTGTCGGATTCGACCAAGATACTTATGAAACTGTTTTCAGCTAAACCGAGAGCAGGAACATGATATCCTGATTGGAAGTAAGTCACTCAAATCTTGTTCCCAAAAAAATCCTCGTTCGTTGTAATAGAACGAACCCACCACATTACACAGTAGATAACCTGCCAGGTTGGATCGAGAGCATTGATCCGCTCGGCGACCAGGGCAATCTTAACCGAACTCTGCGCTGCTGGTTCGCACCAGACAAGTCGGGAGAATGTTCTATTATTTTACGAAAAACCGTCAGACACGGCCAACCAGTATGACGCCGCAGTAAGGGAATTCTAAAAAGCAAATCTTTGACATGTCCTTGACGAAATTACCACCATTGACTTTTTTACTGCGGATACGCGTATTCGGCCGTCTGCTGTTGTCACTGCGCCGACATGACTTTCGCATAGCATTCACGTTTATGAAGATGAATTTCCCCAACGATTCGCCGATCAAGCGACTGTTAAAGTTCGTCGGCTGGGCGTTATGGCAAATGGGGTGCACGATTCCTGACGCCATGCGACATACCCGGTTTTGTGACAACGTATCACCGGTACCCATTTGGCTGAAGGATGGGAACCCACTAGAAAATCACCCTTGGGCGACCCAACCGAAGGCAACATTGCCTGATGAGACAGACACGGTCGTCATCGGCTGTGGACTCGGTGGTTGCGCCGTTGCCTATCACTGGAGTCGTCAAGCTACTTCTGGCAAAAGACTCGTTGCGTTGGACATGTCGGACCCGGCCACTGGATCCGCCGGACGGAACGAAGGCCTGGTCGTCATGGGCCGACACTACTGGATGGTTGTCCAAACAGTGCTCCCCTATCTTCGGCAGGTACGGCCAGACCTGACAACACAACAGCATGAACATCTGGCCAAACAATTTGCAGCGCATTATGCTCATGCCTGCTACCGCAACGGCGACATGGTTGAACAGACAATTCGTGACGAGCGATTTGATTGTGATTATGCCCGTGAAGGCTGGATACAAGGTTTCGGCGAACACCAACAGGCTGATTTGGCAACTTCCGTACAGATGGCGATGCAGGAGGGCTACGCGGATTGGACACAAATCACGCCACACGAAGTCAAGCAGCGTGGTGGCATGAACGTACGCCACAATGCTGGATTTTCCATCGCAGCTGCTTCGTTTCATCCAGCCAAATGGTGCTGGTCGCTATTGGACCGTGCCCTGGCAACAGGTCATGTCGATCTCTTTACACGAACAAAAGTCCACGACATTGAGAACGTTGACGAATACTATGTGGTCCATACAGCGCGGGGAAATATCAACGCAAGACACGTCGTACTTTGCACTGAGTCTTATACGCCACTGTTAATGCCTGTCTTTCACGACATCATCCGTCCCACTCAGACCCAAGCTGCTTCAGGTCCCGGCGGGCCACCGGATATGCAACCTCATGTTGGTCTCTCCAGCAACCATGGTTTCTATGGCAGACACGGCCACCAGACAATGGTCGGCTCTGATGCTACACGAGTACCTGATCACGAAGCGGGCCGTATCCAACCGTCACGGTTTCTAACGCATTACCTGTGTACTGAATTACAGAATTTATTTGGACGAGGCACTTACACTATTACCAACGAATGGTCTGGAACCGTTACCTACACTCCTGACCAATATCCTATTGTGGGCACGGTCGACAGCAAAAACCTGTACATTCTTGGTGGCATGGCAGGCTCAGGTACTGCCGTCTCCTTCAATGGTGGAAAATGTATTGTCAATCGAATTCTTGGCAATACTTCAGAACCAGATGACTATCCAGCACCCTATTTTAGTCCACTAAGACTACTGAACCCTGCCAAACACCACTGGCCGGACATCGAGGAATAAGAACATTCAAGTCCATGCGGCATTTTTGTTTATTTCAACCAGTTTTGCAAACTTAGTATTTCAATGCCATTGCCTGAAACGGGAGTACGAATGACACTAGCCAAACGTAAAATCGCTGACCTCGAAGTCTCGACCTTATGCCTGGGGACAATGACCTTCGGCACACCGGTGAATGAAACTGACGCCGTCGCGATGGTGCATTGGGCGCTCGACCATGGTATCAATTTCATCGACACTGCCGATATCTACGAAGGTTATACCCGCTGTCTTGGTTCATCGGGAGGTATCGCTGAACAATTTCTGGGGAAAGCAATCTGCGATCGTCGTGAAAAAACAATCATTACTACCAAAGCCGGTAATCCTGTCGACGGGCCCAACTCAACAGCCGATATTGGCCGCCCCCACCTCACCAAACAACTCGAACGGAGCTTGTCCAATTTACAGACAGACTACGTTGACATCTTCGAGTTACACCGTCCTGATGACCACACACCTCTGGAAGAGTCTGTCGCCACCGTGGCTGACTTCATCCAACAGGGTAAAGTACGCTATTGGGGTTTTTCCAATTTTGACGTGCAGCACATCGAAAGCATGCTCCATATCTGCGACAGTCATGGTTACCCACGCCCGGCCGTTAGTCAGCCTCAGTTCAGTTGGCTTTGCCGAGAAATCCAAGAGCAGCACATTCCCACTTGTCGCGCTGCCGGCATAGCTGTCACGCCCTTTCGTGTTCTTGAATCCGGTCTGCTCACCGCCAAATATCGGCGAGGTCAACCCAATCCCGCCAACAGCCGTGGCGCCGAAGACAACTGTACCTGGCTGAGTCAACCTGACGATGCCACTTATGACCGGCTTGAGATTTTTGAAACCGAGGCAGCGCAAGCTGGACTCACACCAGGACAATACGCGTTAAAATGGACACTTGACCAGCCCGGTATTTCTTCTTGTGTCGTCGGTGCGAAACGCATCGACCAGATCGAATCCTTAATTCCTGGGTGCCAGTAACCGTTAACAACGGATTCGCAACAATCTTTCGCGACTCCAATGATGTCTACTGAAAAAAAACGAAACAAGGTTCACCTGCAGTAGGTTCCGCTATTCATCACCTGCCTTGAACCACTTCGTCAGTGTCGGTTCGTAGCGACAGATATCAGCATCTTCAAAATAAAGGGACATTTCCCGAGCAGCTGCGTCCGGTCCGTCAGAAGCGTGGACCAAATTCATTTGCCGACTGGAACTGAAATCCCCGCGAATTGTCCCCGGATTCGCCTTTAAACCACTCGTCGCACCTAACATTTCACGGACGACACGAATGGCCTCCAGGCCCTCCACAATCATCGCCACAACCGGCGCCCCGGTAATGAATGCCTCTAAACCGGGGTAAAACGGTTTTTCCACATGTTCCGCATAGTGTTCCCTTGCCAAATCAGCTGTCACGCGAATCATTTTCATCGCAATAATATTGAATCCTTTTTCCTCAAAACGAGCAATGACTCGGCCTACCAGTCGACGTTCCACACAATCCGGTTTCAACAATACCAATGTACGTTCCATAACAATCTCCTTGGTGAATCAAATTGGCAAGCAAAACCTTAAACACTTGCCACTGCCTGTAATCAAACCGCTAACCCCAAGAACCTAACCAACACTATTCTCGTAGATCATCAAACTGTTCGAGCGGACCGACCGCAATAGTCATGTTGTTGGTCAGCGGATATTCTTTAAGAACTTCGTGCAGATCGTCAAGAGTCACCGCACGATATGCATCGACAACCTGTTTGACAGTCTGATATTCACGCCGTTGAGTCCAGCCATTACCCACCGAAAAAAGGCGATGACTCGACCGCTCGCCAGCGAGCACAATCTGGGCACAAACTTTGTTCTGAGCCTGAGTCAGTTCGGTCGCCATGATGCCTGTACCCTCTGCCTCTACCAGCAATTCGTGCATACGCTGTAAATTTGTTGCCGCCAACTGCGGTTCGCAACAAAGATAAGTCATAACAATCCCGGCCCCCTGAAACTCATGTGTCCCCATCGCCGCGTATTCCGCACGGCCAGTTTCAACGAGGTCCCAATAGAATCGACTTCCACTATCATCACCCAGGATAGTTATCAGCAAACGTGCAGCATACCGTTTCAGATCACAACTACTCGGCCCACGGGAAATTTGGACCACATATTGCTGGCAGGCTTGAGGTTTGGTAATCACTTTGAAGCCCGAGTGAGCTTTCGCAGGCACGACATCACGATCTGCATTAAAACGCTTCCAGTTACCACACCATTTATTTGCTTCCTCTACCAAACGTTCAAAATCGATACAGCCCGCAGCAACAAGTGTGATGTTACTCGGACTGTAGCGTTGTTCAAAATAAGTCCTCATGCTTTCCGGAGTGAGGGCACTGACACTTTCAACCGTACCGAGGATATTGCGGCTCAATGAATGTGAACGAAAGTGGGCCGCCATGCATTTTTCATGGGCACCAAAAGGTGGCGTGTCGTCGTACTTATAGATTTCTTCAATGATGACTTGTTTCTCGGTATTGAAGTCCTCTTCTCGCAATGACGGCCGCATGATATCACTCAACAAGTCAACAGCTCGATCCTGATATTCCGGAAGAAAAGTGGCATAATAGACGGTACGCTCTTCCGAGGTAAACGCGTTGGACTGCGACCCGATTTCGTCTAGTTCACGATTGACATCATCAGCACTACGTCGTGACGTTCCCTTGAAAACCATATGTTCCAGAAAATGACTCACACCTGAATTTTCATCCGATTCATCCCGTGAACCCGTGTTGACAAAAAACGCCAATCCAGCCGCATAGGCGCGATCATTGCTCTCGGCCACGATTTCCAAGCCGTTATCGAGCGTCGCTTCACGAAACTTCAAGCGGAACCTCCAATTCTCGCTCGCCCAAAGTAACCACCGTAAATTCGCGGGGCGGGTTTTGCGCCAAATGTTCGTTAATAGTGTCACAAGTCAAATCGTCAATGACACAAGTCAATTCCTCTAATTTCTGGGTGCGCTCGAGATAATACCAATCCGCACCGATCGATGCACTTCGACCTCGGCTCGACTCCTGCTGCATGATCAAACTACTCTTCAAGCGTGCCTTCAAACGCCCCAACTCGTCCGGTTCAACCCCTCGCGACAA